>DATKMW010000082.1:0-19965 GCA_035541675.1 Anaeromyxobacter sp.
GCCGGAGGCGAAGCTCGCCCGCGAGGCGGAGATCTGCTACGCGCTGGTGGCGCTCCCCACCGACTACGACTGCTGGAAGCCGCACCCGGCCAACCTCGACCAGGCCAAGCTCCTGGAGGAGATCCTGGCCAACGTGAAGGCGGCCACCCAGAACGCGGTGGAGCTCATCCGCCGCGCCATCCCGCTGCTCTCCTCTGCCGACAAGCCCTGCTCCTGTCACTCGGCGCTCGCGCTGGCCATCTGGACCGACCGCAGCAAGATCCCGGCCCAGACCCTGGAGCGGCTGAGGCCCATCCTGGGCAAGTACCTGACCTAGAGGCCGTCGGCACCCGGCCGTCAGGTGCCCGCGGTATGCAGGCGGGATGACGGGCGGCGCCCCGACCGGCAGCGCGGACCTGCCCCTGCACGGCGGGCGCGTGCCCCCTTGGCTCTTCGAGCGCATGGCACGGCTGGGGAGCGTCATCGCCCAGGCCATCGTCCTCGAGTACGGGCGGGACGAGCTCCTGCGCCGCCTCTCCCATCCCTTCTGGTTCCAGGCTTTCGGGTCGCTCATGGGGATGGACTGGCACTCGTCCGGCATCACCACCAGCGTGGTGGGCGCGCTCCAGCGCGGGCTGGGCCCGCTGGAGCGGGAGCTGGGCCTCAAGGTCTGCGGCGGTCGGGGAAGGCACTCGCGGCGGACGCCGGCGGAGCTGCTGGCCTTCGGCGAGCGCACCGGCCGGGACGGCGCGGCGCTGGCCAGCTCCAGCCGGCTGGTGGCCAAGGTGGACAGCGCCGCGGTGCAGGACGGCTATGCCCTCTACCTGCACGCCTTCGTGGTGGCGGACGACGGCGCCTGGGTGGTGGTGCAGCAGGGCATGGACGGGCAGGCCCGGCGGGCGCGGCGGTACCACTGGCGCTCCGAGGGGCTCACCTCCTTCGTGGACGAGCCCCATGCCGCCATCGAGGGTCGCCCCGGTGGCCTGGTCGTGAACCTCACCGACAGGCGGGCCGCGCCGGCCCGCGAGGCCCAGGTCGCCCTGGTGCGCGGCGGGCCGGAGCCGGTCCTGGCCGCCCTGCGCCGGGCGGCGGCGCTCCCTCACCTCCAGCTCCCCGGTCGCCACGCGGTCCGGGCGGACGACGTGGCGATGCGGCGCCTGCGCGGGGCGCTGGCCGCCGCGGCCGAGCGGGGTCCCGTGGACTTCGGCGGGCTCCTGCTCACGCCGGGCGTGGGGGCGCGCACGGTGCTCTCCCTGGCGCTCGCCGCGGAGGTGATCCACGGGACCCAGAGCCGCTTCTCCGATCCGGCCCGCTTCTCGCTGGCGCACGGCGGCAAGGACGGCCACCCGTTCCCCGTTCCGCTGAAGGTCTACGACGAGACGATCCGCGTCCTCCGGCGGGCCGTCGACGGGGCGCGCCTGGGACGGGACGAGCAGCTGGCAGCGGTCCGGCGCCTGGACGCGGAGGCCCGGCGCCTGGAGTCGGCGGGGGCCGGCCGGGGCCCCTCGTTCGACGAGTTTCTGGCCACGGAGCGCGCCCAGAGCCCGGCCCGCGGGGGCAGGACCGCCCTCGGCTCGGCTCCGCCTCGCCCCGCGGCCCGGCCCCGCCCGGGAGGCCAGCTCGCCCTGCCGCTCAGGCGGTGAGCGACCGGGGGAGCTGCTCGCCCGGCGCCGGCCGGGCTGCAGGGCGCGCCCTCCGCCCGTGGCCCCGAAGCCACTCCACCAGCAGGAACACCACCGGGACCAGCCAGAGGGTGAGCATGGTGGAGGTGATCACCCCGCCGATCACCACCATGGCCATGGGGGCGCGGAACTCGCTGCCCATGCCGCGGCCCAGGGCGGTGGGGAGCATGCCCAGCACCATGGCCGCGCTGGTCATGAGGATGGGGCGGAGGCGGCGCGGCCCGGCCTTGCAGACCGCGGCGGCAGGCGTGTCCCCCTCCCGGACGTGCTGGAGTGCCCCGTCGACCAGCAGGATGCCGTTCTTGGTCACCAGCCCCATGAGCAGGATGATGCCGATGAGCGAGCCCATGCTCACCGAGCTCCCCGTCAGGTAGAGCGCCAGGACCGCGCCGACCATGGCGAAGGGGAGGGCGACCATGATGGTGAGGGGGTGCAGGAACGACTCGAACTGGCTGGCCAGCACCAGGTAGATGAAGACCACGGCGATGAGCAGGGCCGTGCCCATGTTGCTGTTGGTCTCGCCCTGGTCCTCCTGCATGCCCTCCCAGAGGTAGCTGTAGCCCGGGGGTAGGTTGTGACCGTCGAGTTCGGCGTGCAGCGCCCGCACCGCGCTCCCCATGTCGTGGCCGGGGGCGATCTGCGCCCACACCGAGATGCTGCGCTCGCGGTGGTTGTGCTCGATCACCGCCGGGCTGGTCGAGGTCTCGAGCCGGGCCACCTGGTCGAGCGAGACCTGGCCTCTGGGGGTGGCGATCCAAAGCGCGCCGACCGCGCCGCGCGACTCGCGGTCCTCGGCCGCCAGGCGAACCCGGATGTCGGACTGGCGCCGTCCCTCGCGGAGCTTGGCCGCGACCTCGCCCTGGGTGGCGAGCCGGACCTGGAGCGCCACCGCGCCGGCCGGGACACCCAGGCGAGCTGCCTCCTCCCGCAGGATCACCGCCCGCAGCTCGGGCTTGCCCGGCGAGTCGCGGAGCTGGATGTCGGCCAGGTGCGGGTTCTTCCGCATGGTGGCGACCAGGAAGTCCGCCTCCTTGCGGAGCTGGCCGAAGTCGCGGCCGGTGATGCGCATGAGGATGGGCGGGTAGTCGCCCAGCCCCTCGATCACCGGCGGGTCGGACACCGCGTAGGTCTTGAGAAGCGCGTCGCCCGCCAGCGCCCCGCGGATCCACAGCTTGTAGGCGTCGATCCCGTCGGGGCGGTCGCCCTTGTCGAGGAGGTTCACGCGCCAGCGGACCAGCCGCGCGTCCTCCTGGTAGCCGGCGGTGGCGTAGACCGCCTTGACCCCGGGGAGGGCGCGCACCCGCTCCTCCAGGGCGGCGCTGTGCCGGGAGGAGGTGGCCAGGCTCGTGCCCGGCGGGTACTCCAGGTTGACGATGAGCTGGCCGCGGTCGCCGGCGGGCATGAACTCGGACTTGAGCTTGCCGGCCAGCGCGAAGGTCCCGACCAGCAGCGCGATCGCGGCCAGCAGGGTGGTGATCCGGTGGCGCAGGACCCACTCCAGGGAGCGAAGGTAGAGCCGGTCGTTCCACTCGAAGAGGGCTCGGAGCCGCGCCTCCAGGGCCCTCTCGCGGCGCACCTGTCCCGCCACTCGCGCCCGGGTCAGCCGGGAGGAGAGCATGGGGTCGAGGGTGAAGGCGATGAACAGGGAGATGAGCACCGCCGCGGTGATGGTCAGCCCGAACTGCCGGAAGAACTGGCCGACGATGCCCTGCATGAAGGCCACCGGGACGAACACCGCAACCAGGGTGAAGGTGGTGGCCATGACCGCCAGGGCGATCTCCTGCGTGCCGCGGCTGGCCGCCTGGGCCGGCGGCTCCCCGCGCTCCAGCCGGCGGGTGATGCTCTCGCGCACCACCACCGCGTCGTCGATGAGCAGGCCGATGGCCAGCGAGAGGCCGAGCAGGGTGAGCTGGTTGAGCGAGAATCCCAGCCAGTACATGGCGAAGAGCGTCCCCACCACCGAGGTGGGGAGGGCTAGCGAGGAGATGAAGGTGCCGCGCAGATCGAGCAGG
Source organism: Anaeromyxobacter sp. (assembly GCA_035541675.1). GTDB lineage: Bacteria > Myxococcota > Myxococcia > Myxococcales > Anaeromyxobacteraceae > Anaeromyxobacter. The sequence continues at coordinate 3,674 of DATKMW010000082.1, forward strand.
AACACGAGGATGATGAGGACGGCCATGGCCCCGCCGAAGAAGATGGCGATCCACACCTCGCGGGCATTGGACTGGATGTCGATCGACTGGTCGACCAGCACCTGGGCCTCGAAGCGCTGCTCCCGGGCCAGCTGGGGGAGGAGCCGCTTCACGGCCGTGGCCACCGCGGCCGAGTTGGCGCCGGCCTGCTTGACCACCTCGACCGCCACCGACTCCACGCCGTTGGTGCGCACCAGGGTGGTGGCGTCCTTGGCCCCGGGGCGTACCAGCGCCGCGTCGGCCAGGCGAACCAGCGAGCCGTCCGGCCCGGTGGCCACCGGCATGGCGCGGAGCTCGTCCACGTTCTGGAACTCCCCCTGCACCCGGACGCCCACCTCGCCCTCGCCCAGTGGATACCTGCCGCCGGGCAGGTTCAGGTGCTCGCGCTGGATGCGCGCGAACACCTGTTCGGGGGTGAGGTGGAGGGCCTCCAGCCGCGCCGGGAACAGCTCCACCGAGATCTCCGGCTCGCCTCCGCCGATGACGTTGACCGCGGCCACCCCGTCGATCTGCTCCAGGCGGGGCTTCACCTGGTCGTCGAACCGGTCGCGAAGCCCGACCGGGTCCTCGCCTGCCGCGGCCGAGAAGATCAGCACCGGCTGGGCGGCGATGTCGTACTGGGCGATGACCGGCTGCTCGGCGCCCAGCGGGAGCTGGCCCTGGGCGATGCCCACCTTGTCGCGCGCGTTCTGCACAGCCTGGCCCAGGTCGGCCGAGAGCTTGAACTGGATGAACACCAGGGAGACGTTCTCGCGCGAGGAGGAGAACACCTTGTCCACGCCGGCGATGGAGGAGACGGCGTCCTCCAGGGGCCGGGTGACCATCTCCTCCACGTCGGCCGGGCTGGCGCCGGGGTAGACCGTGCGGATGGTGACGAAGGGGAAGGTGACGTCGGGGTAGAGGTCGGTGCCCAGCCGCCGCAGCCCCAGGAACCCCAGCACGATCAGGGTGAGGGAGAGCATGGCCGTGAAGACCGGCCGGCGGATGGCGACGTCGGAGAGGGTCATCCCCGCACCTCGGCCAGCGGCGTGCCCTCGGCGATGCCCTGGGGCGGCAGGTCCACCACCCGCAGCCCCTCGGGCCAGCGCCCGTCGGCCGGGAGCACGACCGAGGTGGCGCCCTCCTCGGCGAGGACCCGGACCGGTAGCGTGCGCGCCAGGGAGTCCGGCCCCGCCACCCAGACGGCGAAGCCGCCGGTCCGCTGCACCAGGGCCGCGGCCGGAACCCGGTAGGCGGTGCGCTCGGCGCCGCGCGGGAGCTCGGCGCGGGCGAAGGCGTTGGCGAAGAAGCGTCCGTCGCCGTTGGGGACCTCGATCTCCACCGGCACGCGGGAGGTGCCCGGATCGACCGCCGGCACCACCGCGGTGATCACGCCCTCCTGCGTGCAGGCGCCGGTGGCCGGGACGCTCACCCGCACCCGATCGCCGGCGCGGACCTCGGCCGCCTCCTCCTGGGTGAGCGAGGTCTGCAGCACCAGCCGACGCGTGTCGGCCAGCGACACCAGGGTCGTCCCCGCCGCCACGGTGAGGCCGATGCCGTCGGGGACGCTGGTCACCACCCCGGGAAAGGGGGCGGTGAGCGAGTGATGGGCCAGGTTCACCCGGGCCTGCTCCAGCTGGGCCTCGGCGGCCCCGAGCTGCGCCTGGGCCAGGTCCCGCTGGGCACGGGCGACGACCAGCTGCGACTCCGAGGCGCCCTCCTCCCGCCGGAGCCGCTCCACCCGGGAGAGCGCGTCCTCGGCCAGCGCCAGCTGGGCCCGGGCGGCTCCCACCCCGGCCTCGCCCTGCCGCCGGGTGGCCTGCGCCATGCCGTCGTCGAGGGCGGCCAAGAGCGCCCCCTGGCGCACCTCCTGGCCGCGCCGCACGGCGATCCGGGCCAGTGTGCCGGGGACGCAGGGGGCCAGCGGCGCCGCCTGGCGGGCCTTGAGCGTGCCGGTGACCACCACCTGGGGCGCGTGGCGAACCACCTCGGGGACAACCAGGCGCGCGGCGGCGGCCGCGGGCACGACCGGCGCGGCCGGTGGGGCGGCGGGGCGGTCGGCGGCAGGGCCACCCCGGGCGCAGGCGGAGATCAGCGCGGCCGCGAGGAGGGCGGAGCGGGTGCGGGAGGGCATCGAGGCTCCTTTCATGACCGACCGGTCAGTGTCGCCGGCGCGAGGCCGCCCCGCGGCGGGCCGGGGAGGGAGAGGGCGCGGAGCCCGCCCCGGGCCGAGGGAGGAGACCGTCGTAGAGGATGGCCAGGAACGATCGGATCCAGCCCTGGAAGTCGGGGCGAGTGGGCATGGTCAGCATGCGGCGGGCGAAGTACTCGTAGGCGCCGACCAGCACGTCTCCCAGCACCACCGGCTCGAGGTCCCGGCGGATGGCACCGCGCGCCTGCTTCTCCGCCATCCGGTCCGCCACCAGCGCGTGCATGCGCCGGCGGAACTCCGCCAGGCGGTCGCGGAAGCGTCCGGCGGTCCCGGCGCCCTCGATGGCGGCCAGGATCTCCCGGTTGCGCCAGAGCATCTCCAGCAGGGCCTGGTCGACCTCGCAGTCGAACTCGAGCTGGCGGGCGTAGAGCGCGGCGCCCCGCAGGTTGGCGTGGGCGCGCTGGAACCGCTCCTCGGCCTCCTTGCGCCCGCGAGCCTGGTCCTCCATGGCCCCGAAGAAGCGCTGCAGCAGCTCGTCGAGCGCTTCCTCCTTGGACTCGAAGTGCAGGTAGAAGGCGCCCTTGGAGACGCCGGCGCGTCGCACCACGTCCTCGACCCGGGCACGCTCGACGCCGCGCCGGGCGAACTCGGTGCGGGCGGCCTCGAGGAGGACGCCGTGGAGGTCGGCGCGCGGCGGTCGGCCCATGGCCGTCCCATGCCACGGACGGGGCCCGCTGGCCAGCGGAAAGTGACCAGCGGGTCACAATGCGGCGGGCAGGGTGACGCGGAAGGTGCACCCCTGGCCATCCGGGCTCTCGACCGTGAACCGCCCGCGGTGCGCCTCCACCAGCCCCTTGGCCAAGAGCAGCCCCAGGTCGTGGGCCCGGCGGGCACCGGCCGGGGGCGGCCGGCGCTCCCGGAGGCTCTCCAGCACCTCCGGCGGGATTCCCGGGCCCCGGTCGGCGATGGTGGTGAGGAGGCCGGCCGCGTGGCGCTCGGCGCGAACCACGATGGCTGCGCCGTCCGGCGAGAGCCGCACCGCCCGGCCCAGCAGCTCGGCGAGGACCCGGTCGATGCGTTCGACGTCGCATTCGACCGCGGGCAGGTCGGGTGCGAGGTCCAGGACCAGCTCCAGGCGTCGCTCCAGGGCCGGCGCCCGGAAGGCCTCGACCGCGTGCAGCAGGAGGTCGGCCGCCGCCACCCGGCGGCGCTCCAGCTTCAGGCGTCCGGCCCCGAGGCGGGCCAGGTCGGCGAGCCCCTCCACCGCCCGGTTCATCCCCAGCACCGTGGCCTCGAGCCGTCGTGCCAGGGCCTGGATCTGGGGCACATGAGGCTCGCCGGCGAGCCGGACCAGGCGCTGCGTCCCGAGGAGGAGCGCGGAGATGGGGTTCTTGAGGTCGTGGGCGGCGACGCCGAGCAGGTCGTGGAGGAAGGCGAGCTGCCGGCGGGCCTCGTCGAGCTCCACCCGCAGCGCCCCGGGCGAGGCGTCGGCGGAGGTCTCCGGGGGATCGGTGCCGGCCGTCATCGCCCGACTCTAGAACAGGGGCCCGCCGGTCGCGACCCCGGGCTTCCGCCGAGCCGGCGGCGCGGTGCGACCGAAGACCCAAAGGGGCGCGCGGCAGGGCGGCGCGGGGCGATAGCCTGGGCCCATGTCGACGCTCCTCGTCACCGGTTTCCCCGGGTTCCTGGGGCGCGAGCTCCTCCCCAGGCTCCTCGGCCGGCGCCCCGAGGCGCACGCCGTCTGCCTGGTCCAGGAGAAGTTCGCCGCGGCGGCGCGCGAGGCCGCGGCGGTGGTGGAGCGAAACCACCCCCAGGCCGCCGGGCGGGTCCGCCTGGTGGCCGGGGACATCACCACCGCCGGCCTGGGGGCCGGCGACGCCCTGGAGAAGGGCGAGGTGGTGGAGATCCACCACCTGGCGGCGATCTACGACCTGGGCGTGTCCGCCGAGCTGGGACAGCTCGTGAACGTGGAGGGGACCCGTCACGTGCTCGAGCTGGCCGAGCAGTGTCCGCGCCTGGAGCGGCTCCACTACATGTCCACCTGCTACGTCTCCGGCCGCCACCCGGGCGTCTTCGGCGAGGACGATCTGGAGAAGGGACAGGCCTTCAACAACCACTACGAGGAGACCAAGCACCGCGCCGAGGTCGAGGTGCGGAGCCGGATGCGAGGCGGCCTGCCGGCGACCATCTACCGCCCGGCCATCACCGTGGGGGACGCGGCCACCGGGGTCACCCAGAAGTACGACGGTCCCTACTTCGCCATCCAGTGGCTGGTGCGCCAGCCAGGCCCCCTGGCGGTGATGCCGGTGGTGGGTGACCTCACCGCCGAGGTGAACGTGGTGCCCCGCGACTTCGTGGTCGACGCCATCGCACACCTCTCCGGCCTGCCCCGCTCCCGGGGCCGCACCTACCAGCTGGCGGACCCTGCCCCGCTCTCGGTGCGCGCCCTCCTGGAGCTGCTGGGCCGGGCCCTGGGCAAGCGGCTCCTGCGCGTCCCGCTCACGGTGGGCCTGGCCAAGTGGTCCATCGAGCGAGTGCCGGGCGTGTACCGGCTCCTGCGCATCCCCTCGCCCATGGTCGACTACTTCGTCCAGCCCACCCACTACGATACCCGGAACGCCCAGGCCGACCTGGCCGGCGCCGGCATCGCCTGCCCGCCGCTGGCATCGTACGTCGACCGGCTGGTGGCGTTCGTCCGCCAGAATCCCGGCGTCGGCGCCGCGCCCATGGCCTAGGGTGCGCCCGCGGGCGCGCCTTCCTGCTACGGTGGATTCCCTGCTATGGGACGGGTCTTCCTCGCCGGAGGCTCCATGCAGCGCCGTCGCTTCCCCAAGATCGCCGGGCTGGAGGTCTCCGCGCTGGGCCTGGGGGCCATGCGCCTGCCCACCCTGGGAGGCCCCCCGGCCCGCGTCGACGAGGAGGCGGCGATCCGGCTGGTGCAGGAGGCCGTCCGGCTGGGCGTGAGCTACCTGGACACCGCCTGGGTCTACCACGGCGGGCAGTCCGAGCTCATCGTGGGCCGGGCCCTGCGCGGCGGGTTCCGACCGAGGGTGCAGCTCGCCACCAAGAGCCCGGTGTGGGAGGTGGAGGCGGAGGGGGACTGGGAGCGCATCCTCGACCAGCAGCTCCGGAAGCTGGAGACGGACCGGATCGACTTCTACCTCCTCCACGCCCTGGACGCCGGGCGCTGGGAGAAGGTGCAGCGGCTGCGGGGCATCGGGGCGCTGGAGCGGGCCCGGGCCGACGGGCGGATCGGCCACGTCGGCTTCTCCTTCCATGGGCCGTTCGACGACTTCGAGAGGATCCTGGCCGGCTACGACTGGGAGTTCACCCAGATCCAGCTCAACTACCTGGACCAGGCCTTCCAGGCGGGGGTGCCGGGGCTGCGCCGGGCGGCGGAGCGGGGCGTGGGCGTGGTGGTCATGGAGCCGCTGCGAGGCGGGGCCCTGGCCAGGATCCCCCCGGCGGTGGGGGAGATCCTGGGGCGGTCCGGTCGCGCCTGGTCGCCGGCCGAGTGGGCGCTGCGATGGGTATGGAGCCAGCCCGGGGTGGTGACCGTGCTCTCGGGCATGGGAACCCTGGAGCAGCTGGCGGAGAACGTGGCCGCGGCCGAGGTCGCCGTGCCGCTGGGCGGGGAGGAGCTGCGGCTGGTGGAGGCGGCCCGGGCTGCCTACCAGGAGAAGATGGCCGTGCCCTGCACCACCTGCGGCTACTGCCAGCCCTGCCCGAACGAGGTGGCCATCGCCGACGTGTTCAACGCCTGGAACTCGGCGCTCATGTTCGACGACCGCGCCGGGGCGGCGCGGATCTACGATCGATTCCTGGTGAAGGAGGGTGCCGGCGCCGACCGGTGCGAGGAGTGCGGCGACTGCGAGCCGCGCTGCCCCCAGCACATCTCCATCGGGGAGAAGCTGCAGCAGGCCCACGACTACCTGACCCGGTGACAAGCACCGGCGCCGCGCTGGCCTCCTCGCCCCCGGACCGGTAGACTCCGCCGTCGCCGGCCGTCGCCGGCGCTCGAGGAGGGGTGCCTCGGCGATGAGCGGCTGGAGCCTCCTGGCGATCGCGCTGGCGTTAGCCATGGACGCCTTCGCGGTGGCCGTGGTCACCGGCCTCTCCGTGGCGCCCCTGACGCGCCGGCACGTCTTCCGCCTGGCCTTCCACTTCGGCCTCTTCCAGGCGCTCATGCCGGCCACGGGCTGGGCGGCGGGCCGCGCGGTGCACCGCTGGGTCGGCTCCCTCGACCACTGGCTGCCCTTCGTGCTCCTGGCCTTCGTGGGCGGGCGCATGGTGTGGGGGGCGCTGCGCGGCGGCGGCGCCGAGCGCGCCGCGGGCGACAACACCCGCGGATGGAGCCTGGTCATGCTCTCGGTCGCCACCAGCATCGACGCGCTGGCGGTGGGGCTCTCGATGGCCCTGATGGGCGCGCCCATCCTGGTCCCGGCCCTGGTCATCGGCCTGGTGGCGGCGGCCCTCACCGCCCTGGGCATGGTCATCGGGCGCTGGCTGGGAGCCCTGTGGGGCAGGGGCCTCGAGGTGCTGGGGGGGCTGATCCTCGTGGGCATGGGGGTGCGGATGCTCTTGGGCGGAGGGAGCTAGCGAGACGGGAGGAGACCATGACGGCGACGGCGGCTCGGGCGGCGGCCCTCCTTGCGGAGCTGCGCTCCCTGGGAAGCGAGCGAGACCGGGCGGGGATGGCGCGCTACGGCATCCGGGTGGACCGCGCCTTCGGCGTCTCGGTCCGCACGCTGCGGGAGATCGCCGGGCGCTTCGGCAAGGACCACGCGCTGGCCCAGGCGCTGTGGGACACGGGGAACCACGAGGCGCGGCTTCTGGCCTGCTTCGTCGACGACCCGGCTGCGGTCACCTCGGCGCAGATGGAGGCCTGGGCGAAGGGCTTCGACTCCTGGGACCTCTGCGACCAGGCCACCACCAGCCTGTTCGACCAGGGCGCCCACGCCTGGGCAAAGGCGGCGGCCTGGGCGCGGCGGGGGGAGGAGTGGGTGCGGCGCGGCGGCTTCGCGCTCATGGCCGGGCTCGCCGTCCACGACCGGGAGGCCGGCGACGCCGCCTTCCTGCGGCTCCTGCCGCTCATCGAGCGCGGCGCATTCGACCCCCGCAACTACGTCCGAAAGGCGGTGAGCTGGGCGCTGCGCAACATGGGCAAGCGCAACCGGGCCCTGAACGCCGCGGCGGTCGCCTGCGCAGAGCGGATCCGGGCCGCGGCGGACGCCCGCTCCGGCGGGTCGCGTGGCGGCGACCCCGGGGCGCGCGCGGCGCGGTGGGTGGCCGCCGACGCGCTCCAGGAGCTGGCGTCGAAGGAGGTGGAGGAGAGGCTGGCCGCCCAGGACGTCGCCCGTGGCGCGATCAGGCCACCGGCCAGAACAGGTCGGTCCGGTGCTCGTCGGGCGCCGCGCTCGACGGGTCGTTCAGGTAGAGCTCGTACGAGACGCCCGCGCGCACGCGGCGGCCGCTCCGCGGCAGCCACTCGAACTTGAGGCGTGCCCGGGTGGCGACGCACGGCATCGATCACGAGCTGTCGTCGGTGGCCCTGACCATCGCTTGCGACGGGATGACGGCGGGGATGCGGGTGGTGCTGTTCCTCACCCGCTCCGGCGTGGACATCGCCCGCAGGCGGGCGGCCGACTCGACCCACGGCAGGCCGCTCGACCCGCTGGCCGACCTATCCGCGACTTCCTGCGCCGGGGAGGGAAGGTCTGGGCCTGCCCAGCGTGCGTGAAGAGCCGGCTACGGCGAGGGCGACCTCCTCGAGGGTGTGGAGGTCGCCGGCGCGAGCAGGGTTCACGAGCTCGTGAAGGCCGGGCGGACTCGCCCACCCCGCCCGGGTCCCCGCGGGTCCTGCGCACCCGGGGTCACCACGACACCGGCCAGGGGAGAATAGGGCCGTGACGTGCCGTGGGATTTTGACGCGGTGTCGAGCACCGGGTTTGCAGCGCCCATGCCCCGGATGGTCGCATCCAGTCCCGAGCGCCTCTTCGAGGACAGCCCCGCCGGCCTGAGGCGCCTGGTGCTGCTGCTGTACGCGCTCGTCCTTCCGCCGTTCCTGGGGGTGCTGGCGATGCAGCTCCCGCCCGGCGATCGCTGGGGGGCGGTGGGGCCCATCGCGGCGATCTGCGGGGCGGCCGCCTCATGGGTGGCGCTCCGGCGCTCGCCGCGGACGTTGGACTGGATCTACCCGGTGGGCATCGCCCCGACCCTGAGCTGCGGGCTCGCCTTCGCCGCCACCGGCGGCCACGTGGTGGGGTACATGGCGGTGGTGACCGCGCCGCTCGCCTGGGCGGCGGTGCTCTGCGACGCCCCGGTGGTGGTGGCGGCCTGGCTCACCGGCGTGCTGACGATGCTGATCCCGGCGGGGAGCCGGGACGGGTGGGGGGAGGGCACGGCCGACGCCCTGCTCTACGCCATCATCCCCGGCCTGGTGGCGTGGGTGGTCCACGGCAAGACCGCGCGCTACCGGGAGGCGCGGCTGCGCAGCCTGGAGAGGCAGCTCAACGACATCGAGCTGCTGGCCCGCGCCGACGGCGCCATCGTCGACGCCAACGACCGCGCCGTCGAGGGGTACCGCTGCTCGCGCGAGGCGCTGCTCCGCCTGCGGATGCACGACCTCGGCCGGGAGTCGGAGCGGGCCCTGGTCGAGGCGCAGCTGATGGCCGTGGAGCGGGCTGGGGGCGCGGTGTTCGAGGCCGAGCACCTACGGAGCGACGGCAGCCACTTTCCGGTCGAGGTGAGCGCCCGCGCCTACCGGATCCGGGGCCGCCGGTACGTCCACAGCGTGGTGCGCGACATCTCCGCCCGGCGCGCGGCCGAGGCGCAGCAGCGCTTCCTGGCCACGCTGTTCGAGAACCTGAACGAGGCGGTGGTGGTGCTGGACGAGGCCTTCCGCATCCAGGTCTGGTCGCCGGGCGCCGAGCGGATCTTCGGATGGACGGAGGAGGAGGTGATGGGGCGGTCCCCCTTCGGCCTCCTCGTCCCCCGGGAGGCCGAGGCGACGACGGCCCGGGCCATCACCGCGGCCGCAGCCGGAAGGCGCTCGACCGAGCTGGTGCGCTGGTGCCGGAAGGACGGGCGCGAGCTCGCCGCCAGCCTGAACCTGGTCGCCCTCCAGGACGGGTCCGGGGCCATCACCGGGGTGATGGCGGTGGCCCGCGACGTCACCGAGCAGCAGGCCGCCCAGGTGGCGCTGCGGGAGAGCGAGGAGCGGCTCTCCCTCGCGCTCCTGGCGGCGGACACCGAGATCTGGGAGTGGGAGCCAGAGCGCGGTGCCGTGCGCGTCGGCTCGCAAGGGGCCTCGCTGCTCGGCGTCCAGATGGGCGAGGTGACCGCCGCGGCAGGGTCGGGCCTCAGGGCCCTGGTCCACCCCGACGACCGCGCCCTGGTCGACGCCGCGGTGCTCGACCACCTGGAGGGGAGGGCCGAGGCGGTGGTGGCGGAGGCGCGCGTCCCCCTGGCAGACGGGTCGATCCGCTGGGCCCACCTGCGCGGGCGGGTGATGGGCTGGACGGAGGCCGGCGCCCCGTCCCGGATCCTGGGGACGGTGCGCGACGTCACCACCCGCCGCCAGGCCGAGGAGGAGCGCAAGCGGCTCCTGGCCGAGGCGAATCGGGCCACCGAGGCGCGGGAGCAGGTCCTGGCGGTGGTGGCTCACGACCTCCGCAGCCCGCTGGCCGCGATCGCCTCGACCGCCAGCGAGGTGCGCGAGCTGGGCCGGGAGCCCGGGGCGCCGCCGGAGCTCTCGGAGTGCGCGGACCTGATCCGCTCCGCCGCCGCGCGCATGGGGCGGCTCATCGACGACCTGCTCGACGTGGCCGCGATCCAGAAGGGGAGCCTGCGCCTGGCTCCGGAGCGGAGCGACTGCGCGGCCCTCGTCGAGGACGCGGTGCGCGCCGCGGAGCCGCTGGTGCGCAGCTCCCGGTTGCGCCTCTCGCTCGAGGTGGCAGCCGTGGCACCGGAGGCGTGCTGCGACCGCGGGCGGATCCTCCAGGTGCTGGGGAACCTCCTGGCCAACGCCTGCCACGCCACGCCCCCCGGCGGCACGGTGACGCTCCGGCTGGCCGAGGACGGGGGAGCCCTGCACTTCACGGTGAGGGACACCGGGCGCGGCTTCGAGGAGGGTGCGGCCGAACGGCTGTTCCAGCCTTACCAGCGTGGCGCGGCCTCGTTCCACAAGGGGGCCGGGCTGGGCCTCGCCATCGCCCGCGGCATCGTCGAGGGGCACGGCGGGCGGATCTGGGCCGAGCGGGCGACGGAGGGAGGCGCCGCCTTCCACTTCCTGTTGCCCGTGGGCGAGGTGGCCGCCCCGCGGGATCCCCCGGGCAAGGTCTCCGCGGCCTCGGTCTAGGGCTGGCGCCGCGCTCACCGCGGGATGGGATCGGGCTCGGGACTGCCGCTGTCCCGGTGCCGGGCCTCGCCGTCACCCCGGACAGGTGGGACTGATGGTCCGCAGTGGCGGGAGGTCGGGGGTCGGTGCCTCGAGCGCCCGGCGGGCCCTTGCCGCACCATCGCCAGCCCGGGCGCGAGCAGGCCGGCTTCCGCCCGGGTCTCGCGAGCGCGAGCGGGGCGACGAGGTCCACGCCCGGGAGCTCCTCGACCCCGGGGATGGCCACCGGGAGGGCTCGAGGAGGCCATTCGGACCGGCCCGGGCTGGCCCGCCTCGGGCCAGCGACGGCGCCGCGGCGGATGTTCGGACCGCTCCTCGCCGCGCCGTCGCCCGGTGGGGTGGGCTTGGCCCGGCCTTCGCTCCCGACCGTGGTCGCCGCCCCCGGGCGGGTCCCACCCCGCACCGGCGAGGTCGGAGCGGGGCAGAGCTCCGGGATCGAGCTCCCCGCCGCCGCGGATGGAGCGCCGGAGCCGGGCGGCCACGGGGCCTCACCGCCGCCTTCGACGTGCACATCGGCGCGAAGGGCGCCATCATCGGGCCGCGCCGCCCCGCCCCGGGGCGCCGCCGCGCGGAGGGAGCAGGATGCCGAGGTTCGCCGCCAACCTGACCATGCTCTTCACCGAGCTGCCCTTCCTCGACCGCTTCGCGGCTGCCTCCGCGGCCGGGTTCCGCGGGGTGGAGTGCATGTTCCCGGGTGACCATCCGCCGCAGGCGCTGGCCGAGCGGCTGCGGGAGGCTGGGCTGGAGCAGGTGCTCCTCAACCTCCCCGCCGGCGACTGGGCCAGGGGCGATCGGGGCATCGCCTGCCAACCCGGGCGGGAGGGCGAGTTCCGGGACTCGGTGGGGCAGGCCCTGGCCTACGCCCGCGCCCTGGGCTGCACGCGGCTCAACTGCCTGGCCGGCATCGCGCCCGAGGGGGTCCCGGCCGAGCGCGTAGAGGCCGCCCTGGTGTCGAACCTGCGCTTCGCGGCTCGCGAGGTGGGCAAGGAGGGGATCACCCTCTTGCTCGAGGCCATCAACACCCGGGACGTTCCCGGGGCGTTCGTCTCCACCACCCGCCAGGCCCTGGCCATCCTCGATGCGGTGGGCGAGCCCAACCTTCGCTATCAGTACGACATCTACCACATGCAGCGGGCGGAGGGCGAGCTGGCCGAGACCCTGCGCGCCTGCCTGTCGCGCATCGGCCACGTCCAACTGGCCGACAACCCGGGCCGGCACGAGCCTGGCACCGGCGAGATCCGCTTCGAGTTCCTCATGCCCTTCCTGGACCGGCTCGGCTACCCGGGCTGGGTCGGCTGCGAGTACCGGCCGGCCACCACCACCAAGGCCGGCATGGGCTGGATGGCGCGGTACGCCGCCGGGCCCTGACGCCGCGCACCGGGAGATCGCACATGAACGTCGGGTTCATCGGGCTGGGGATCATGGGGCGTCCCATGGCGGCGCGGCTCCTCGGCGGCGGCCATCGGCTGTGGGTGAAGAACGAGCGGTCGCCCGTCCCGCCCGAGCTCGTGGAGAAGGGGGCCACCCCGGCGGCGACCGGCCGGGCGGTGGCCGAGGCGGCCGAGGTGATCGTCATCATGGTCCCCGATACCCCCGACGTGGCCAGGGTGCTCTTCGCCGAGGACGGCGTGGCCGCGGGCCTTTCGCCGGGCAAGGTGGTGGTGGACATGAGCTCGATCTCGCCGGTGGAGACCAAGGCCTTCGCGGCCCGGATCGAGGCGCTCGGCTGCGGCTACCTCGACGCGCCGGTCTCCGGGGGCGAGGTGGGCGCCCGGGCCGGGACGCTCACCGTCATGGTGGGCGGTCCCGAGGCCACCTTCGAGCGGGTACGCCCGCTCCTCGCCCTCATGGGCAAGAACATCACCCGGGTGGGCGGAAACGGCGACGGCCAGACCTGCAAGGTGGCCAACCAGATCATCGTCGCCCTGACCATCGAGGCGGTGGGCGAGGCGCTGCTCTTCGCCGCGCGGGCCGGTGCGGACCCGGCGCGGGTGCGCGAGGCGCTCATGGGCGGCTTTGCCTCCTCGCGCGTCCTGGAGGTCCACGGCGAGCGGATGATACGGCGCACCTTCGAGCCAGGGTTCCGCATCCAGCTGCACCAGAAGGACCTCAACCTGGCGCTCTCCGCGGCCCGGCAGCTGGGCCTCTCCCTGCCCGGCACCGCCGCCGCCCAGGAGCTCTTCAACGCCTGCGCCGCGCACGGCGGGGCTGGCTGGGACCACTCCGCCATGATCAAGGCGCTGGAGCTCCTGGCGGGGCACGAGGTCGGGTGAGGGCTGCCCCGGCCGGCGGCGCCTGGGCGGGGCGCGCCCTGCCCGCGCCGGGCGTGGCCCGGCGAGGGGACCTGGCCGCTCCCGCCGCAGGCAGGGCTGGAGCGCCACGGGATCCACGGTCCGGTGGTCGCCGACGGGGACGACACCGGCAACCTGGCGGATCGCGGGTCCGCTGCATGCACCTCCCCAAGACGATGGACCTGGGCATCAGCTCCCTGCTCGGTGGGTGGCGACTCGACGGTGAACCGGATCGCTCGCTTCCTGGCCGACCTGCGGACGACCGGGGAGACGCACACCTCGACCTCGCCTGGCGCCACACCAGGAGCACCTTCCTGCGCCGGCTCCGGGAGAGCCCCACGGGGACGGCCGCCTGCACCGTGGTCGTGGCCGAGGGGTTCCGCGCGCTCGAGGACGGGCTCTAGTCACGGACGAGACCGTCCGGGGCGAGGTCCTCGGCCACAAGAATCCGTGGGGGCGGGGTGCCTCGTTCGCCAGCACATCGCGGCCCGGGCGGCGAAGGACGCGGACATCGGGGCGGCCATGAAGGAGTACGCCCGTACGTGGAGGGCACGAACGACGCTCCGGAAGGGAAGAGGTCGCAGAACCGATGCCCTGGAGCACGTGCTGCTCCTGTGGCCTTGTGGTGTGCGTGGCTCGCTTCGAAGGCTATATTGGGGCGCGACCGATGCAGCTCGACAGCGCCGCCCGCGCGCGCTTCAAGGCGCTCATCGAACGGCCGGTGGTGCCGCTCGACGAGGCGGCGCTGGCCATCGCGGCCGAGGAGTACCCCGCGCTCGACGCCGCCGCCTACCTCGCCCGGCTCGATGCCCTGGGCGCCTTGGTCCGCCAGCGCGCGAGGGAGCCGCAGCGGGCAGCCGACAGACTGCGCGCGCTCTGCGACGTTCTCTTCGACGAGCTCGGCTTCCGCGGGAACGGCGAGGCCTACTACGACCCGCGCAACTCCTTCCTGAACGAGGTGCTGGAGCGACGGCTCGGCATCCCCATCAGCCTCTCCGTCCTCCTCATGGAGGTGGGCCGCCGGGTCGGGGTCCCGCTCCAGGGCGTGGGCCTCCCCCGTCACTTCATGGTCAAGCTCGAGCCGCCCGGGGGCCCCGAGGTCTTCATCGACGCGTTCAACGGAGGCGCGCTCCTTTCCCGGGACGAGTGTGCCGCCCGCTTCCAGGGTGGACCCACCGCTCCAGCGCTCGATCCACGCTGGTTCCAGGCGGTGACGCCGGGCCAGATCCTGGGACGGATGCTCCAGAACCTGAAGCGCATCTACGTCGAGCAGGGAGACGACGTGAGGAGCTACTGGGTGGTCGACCGGCTGGTGCTGGTCGCCCCGGACGCCGTGGAGGAGCTGCGCGACCGCGGGCTCATCTCGGCACGCCTGGGGCTCCGGCCCGCGGCGGCCCGCGACCTCGGCGCCTACTTGGAGCGGGCGCCGGACGCCCCGGACGCGACCGAGATCCGCGAGGTGCTTGCCACCCTGCGCGCTGCACCCAACCTCCTCAACTAAGGCCGGAGGCTGTCACGACCAGGCCGCCGCCCAGCCGCGCCGGCTCGGCCGCGGCGAGGCTGGGTCCGGCCCTCGCGGAAGCCCGTGATCGAGGTGACCTCGAGTCGAAGCGCCCCGGCCTGCCCGCCCGCCATGATGAGCCCGAGCGCCGGGAGGGTCGCGGTGAAGGTCCAGCCGGCGTAGAAGCCGGATCTCGCGCGTGCAGAGCGGGCACTGGTCATCGTGGAAGACCTCGACGTCGAAGGCGGTCATCCCTGGCCTCGGGAGGGAATGCGCGGAACGGCGGCCGTGGACAAGGGCCTCACCCCCTCGAACCGGCTGGCGATCGCGTCGCGCCGGTAGTCGAAGATGCGGTCGAGGGTCCGCTGCACGAAGAGCCGGCACATCACGCGACCGATCGGTCCGAAGGGCACCGCGTACTCGACCAGGTCGTCCACGGTCGTCGCGTCGCCGTCGTCCACGAATCGGTGAGTGTGGCGCCAGAAGGCGTAGGGCCCCGACTCCTGCTCGTCGACGAAGCAGGCGCCCGGATCCCAGCGGGCGATGCGGGTGCGCCACCGGAGGGGAACCCCGAACAGCACCAGGGCATAGTCGATGCGGGCGCCGGGGTACATCTCGATCGGCAGGGGCGACAGGATGTGAAAGTGCAGAAACGGTGGGGTGATGGCCTCCAGGTTCGCGGCGTCGGCGAAGAAATCGAAGACCTCCTCCCGGCGGCGGGGGATTCGCTGCGAACGCTCGAGGCGGTGCAACTTCATGAGCCACCTCCACGAGCGCCGGCCGCAAGCAGCGGATCGAGGATGGCGGCGAGCTCGCCGTGCCGGAAGGTGTAGCCGGAGGTGGCGATTCCTGTCGGGCGTCCAGCAGCCGCCTGGTCGAGCCTCGACCGCAGCTGCCTTCCCGTGAGCTCGCTCGCCCCGGCGACCAGCGCTCGCATCCCTGCCCTTCCTCGATCCAGGATGTGGACGATTCAGACGATTGAAGCTTGCGGATACGTCTTAATCGGCACGGAGGATGGGTGCGGCCCCAATGCCCCCTGCCCCCATCGGGGTAGCGGAGCTGGGCGGGGCGGGCCGGCGCCGGCGGTGCCCTCAGCACTCCGAGGAGACGGGTCCCGTGGATCCGTGTCGCCGGGCACCGGATGGTGGAACCGCCTGCGCTCCCGAGAGCGCGAGCGCGGGAGGCCGAGGTGACGATCTCGTCGCCGTCGCCGGTCCTCCAATGCCAGGCCCGAGGTCAGCTGACTCTGGCCGTTCCGGGGCGATCACTGGATCATCGACCTCATTCGCCGAATGCGAGCACGCGTTCGTCGGCCACCCCAGCCACGACTACCTCTGGACTCGGAGCCGTGCACCCGCCATGAGTCCCGAGCTCTTCGCGTCCTTCGAGCGGAGGCTCGAGGCCAGGGCTACGAGACGAGCCGCCTGCTGGGGACCACGCAGCCTGTGCCGCACCGTGAGAAGGTGCTGTGGCCCGACCGGGCCTGCTTCCGGGAGCAGCAGCGCATTGGGGAAGCTGGCGACCTGCCCCGGGGATGGCCTGGCCGATCCACGGCGCGCTGCGCCGCGGAATCTGCCGAGGGGCGCGGGTGCCGGAAGACACGACGGGCCTCCCGCTTTCGCGAGAGGCCCGTCTCAGCAGCTCCCCAGGCTAGACTCGAACTAGCGACCCGGTGATTAACAGTCGAGGAAGGGCTACCCGGGAACAGGGCATTTCCCCGTGAAGTCCACTAGTTAGTGGACCTTGTCGGACCCCTCTGGACCGCTCTGGCGTCGTAACGGCAGCGTAACGAGCGCTTCTGGGGTCCTGCCCCGCTCGCGGGCGGCCCCGCCTTTCCCCTCGGGCCGCGAACGAGCCGGCGCGTGTCAGGGTGAGGCACTGGCTTCGCGTGGCAGGGCATGCCCGGCCGCCGTCAGACCCCCGTGCTATGCG
>DATKMW010000083.1:0-25098 GCA_035541675.1 Anaeromyxobacter sp.
TGGCAGCCGACGCAGGGGTTGTGCTCGAAGAGCTCGCGGCCGCGGCGCAGGTGCTTGGCCTCGGCCGGGTAGGGAGCCGGGTGGCAGCGGGCGCAGGAGGCCTCGATGAACTGCCCGGTGAGGAGCGGCTCCACCCAGAACTTGTCCTTGCCGTGGGCCAGGTCGGCGGTGGTGGCCCGGCCGTCGCCCTCGTGGCACACCGTGCAGCCCAGCAGGTTGAAGGTGTGCGGGGCGATCGACGGGTGGGTCTTGAGCGGCTCCTTGCCGTCGACGAAGCGGGGATCGTCGACCGCCACGTGGCAGCTGCGGCAACGGTCGATCCGATCGTCGCCGAAGCCCAGCAACCGGTCCTGCTTCACCTCGATGGGCTGCAGGGCGCCGGCGGCGCCGCCCTTGGCCATGGAGAGCTCGGCGTACTGCTCCTGGTACTTGCGCCAGTCCTCGACGGTGGAGCGGGCGACGGTGACGCCCAGGATCACCAAGACGAGCAGGGCCGCGACGGGGAGGATGAGCTTTTGGGTCTTCATGACTCGCCCTTCACCACGGGACCATGAGGGCCCAGTTCTCGCCGCGGAACACCGAGCCGATGAGCGTGAGGAAGCCGAGGACGCCCATGAGGATGAGGAAGGTCCAGTTGGCCGCCGCGCGGGAATGATCCATCCAGACGCCCTCGCCGCCCTTCTTCCGCTCGAGGAAGGGGGCCACCAGGGCGAGGAGCACCAGCAAACCGGGGATGCCGATGCCACCCCAGAAGGCCGAGTAGCTCACCATCTCCTGCAGGCCCAGGAAGTACCAGGGAGCCTTGGCCGGGTTGGGCGGGTGGAGCGGGTTGGCCGGCTCCTCCAGCGGGGCGTGGAAGTAGATGGCCACGAGGCACAGCGCCGCCAGGAGGAGGAGGAAGAGCAGGAGCTCGCGGGAGAGGGCCGCGGGCCAGCTCTGCACCGTCTTCTCCTGCTCGGTCTCGGTGTTGGGGGAGCGGGCCGGGACCAGGCACATGAGGCCGTAGGTCTTGCCGGGCTTGAGCGGGAAGCGGTCGTGGGCGGGGGCGTCGGGGCTCTGGGCCACGGGCTTGGTCCCGGGGACGAACACCTCGGGCGGCGGGAGGCGGGGGCGGGCCAGGCCGCCGTCCTTGCGGATCCGCCAGAAGTGGACGCCGACCAGGGTGGTGAGCAGGCCGGGCAGCACCGCCACGTGCAGGACGTAGAAGCGGAGCAGCGCCTCGCGCCCCACCGCGTCGTCGCCCAGGAGCATGAATCGGATCTGCTGGCCGACCACCGGCGCGTAGCTGGCGATGGAGGTGCCCACGGTGATGGCCCAGTAGGCCAGCTGATCCCAGGGCAAGAGGTAGCCGGTGAAGGAGAGGAAGAGGGTGATGAGCAGCAGGAAGACGCCGATCACCCAGTTGAACTCGCGCGGTGCCTTGTGGGCGCCGGTGAGGAAGACCCGGCACAGGTGGAGGAGGACCAGCGCCACCATGGCGTGGGCCGACCAACGGTGGAGGGCGCGCAGGAAGCCGCCGAACACCACCGCGCCGCGCAGGTCCAGCATGCGCTGGTAGGCCTGCTCCGGCGCCGGCACGTAGTAGAACATGAGGAGGACGCCGGTCACGACCAGGATGGCGAAGGTGAAGAGGGAGAGCAGCCCCAGCCCCATGGTGGTCCGGAACTTGAGCGTCCGCTCCTGCACCTTGGCCGAGTGGATGTGGAAGAAGAAGTTGGCCGACACCGACTGTGAACGGTCCAGCTCGGTGCGGGGGATGGCCGGCGAGCGGAAGAGGGCGCGGTAGACCCGCTGCGGGAGGGCCCGCAGCGAGCTGTCGTCCTGGTTCGCGGGGGCTACGACCTGATGGATGCTCATGCCCTAAGCTCCAGGAAGGTGTCGGCCTCGACCACGTCGTGCTTGTCGACCACCAGCTCGCCGTTGGGCAGCTGGACGATGCGGTACCAGGCCAGGCCGCGGGGCGCCGGGCCGCCGGTGACCTGGCCCCGGTCGTCGTAGGTGCTGCCGTGGCAGGGACAGTCGAAGCCGGTGTCGGAGGGGTTCACGATGCAGCCGAGGTGGGTGCAGACGGTGCTGATGGCGGCGAACCTGCTGTCCTGGCGCCGGACCACCAGCTTGGCCTCGGGGAAGACCACCTGGTTCCCGGAGGCGAAGGCCTCGGGCTTGCCGATGGGCACCCGGGTGGGCGGGCCGTAGGTGACCCGCGGCCGCAGGAAGAGGAAGCTGAGCGCGGCGGTGGAGGCCGCGTACACGGCGAGCGCCCCACCGGTCAGCCACCCGAAGAAGTGCCGGCGCTCCGGGCTCTCGATGGCGCCGGGGTGGTGCGTGGTCGTGGTCATCAATCGTCCTCCCGTAGCATCTGGAACTTCACGTCCTCGAGGTCGTCCATCTGGCCCGAGCGCACCGCCGCGGCGAAGAGGAAGCCGGCCGCCGCAGCCATGGCCAGCCCGCCCAGGATGAGGCTCAGCGTCAGCCAGGAGAGCGTCACGGGGCACCCCCGATGGCCACCGGCTGCCAGGGCTCGAAGCCGCAGAGGCGCTCCATGGTGATGGCGTCGGTGGGGCAGCGCTCGGCGCAGGAGCCGCAGCGGATGCAGCGGTCCTCGTCCTTGATGATGGCGGACATCCCCTCGGTGCCCGGCCCGCCCATTCCGATCTCGTCGAGGGAGACCAGGCGCAGGCACCAGGTCGGGCAGATGTCGGCGCAGCCACCGCACTGGATGCAGAGGTTGCCGTCGAAGACCGTCTCCACCTCGCAGCGCAGGCAGCGGGCCCCCTGGAGCCGGGCGGCCTGCTCGGCGTAGGGGAGCTCCACCGGCGCCAGCGCCGAGCGCACCCGCTCGGCGGGCGGCGCGGACGGCGGCAGGGCCCGCTCGAGGTCGAGGTAGTCGGAGCGGAGCTTGTGGCGGATGGGCTCCACCTCGAACCCCAGGGCGGGCTCGGCCCTCCGCTCCTCCCCGGAGAGGAAGGCGTGGATGGACTGGACGGCGCGGCTGGCCTGGGCGATGGCGGTGATGAAGAGCCCGGGCCCCATGGCCACGTCGCCGGCGGCGAAGAGCCAGGGGACGCTGGTCTTGCCGGTGGCCCGGTCGGCGGTCACCCCGCCGCCGCGGCCCAGCGGCACCTCGGCCACCCCGGCGGCGAAGCCGGTGTCGCCCGCCTGGCCGATGGCCACCAGCACCGTGTCGCAGGCCACCCGCTCCTCGGTCCCGGGCACCATCTCGGGGGCGAAGCGTCCAGCCTCGTCGAAGACGCGGGAGACGGCGCGGAACTCGACGCCGGCCAGCCTCTTCCCGTCGCCCTCCAGGAAGCGGACCGGGCCGCGCCGGTTGAGGCGGACGATGCCCTCCTCGTCGCCCTCGGCGATCTCCACCTTGTCGGCCGGCATCTCGTGGAGCGCCTCCAGGGAGGCCAGGGTCACGGCGGTGGTCCCCGGCACGCGCACCGCGCTGCGGGCGCAGTCGTAGGCCACGTTGCCCCCGCCGACGACCAGAACCCGGCCCATGGGGGCGATGGCCTCGCCGGCGTTGAACGCCCGCAGGAAGTCGAGGCCGCCCACCACCCCGGGGAGCTGCGCACCGGGCAGGTCGAGGAGACGGGCCTTCTGCAGCCCGATGGCCACCATCACCGCCGCGTACCCCTGCTGGCGGAGCTGGGTCAGCGTCACGTCCTTGCCCACCCGCACCCCGCAGCGCAGCTCGACGCCCAGCTCCAGGATGGCGGCGATCTCCCTCTCCACCACGGCGCGGGGGAGCCGGAAGAGCGGCACGCCGGTGACCAGCATGCCGCCGGGGACGGGGTCGGCCTCGAAGACGGTGACCCCGTAGCCCAGCCGGGCCAGGTCGTGGGCGGCGGTGAGGCCGGCCACGCCGGCGCCGATCACCGCCACCCGCTCCTTGCGCGGGGAGGGGTCGAGCGAGCCGGGAGCGGTGGAGAGGGCCAGGGTGTCCCTGAGGTTCAGCGCCGCCTCGACCCCGTGCCGCTCGGTGGCGGAGCGCTTGATGGCCCGGATGGAGACGGGCTCGTCGATCTGGCCCCGCCGGCAGGCGGTCTCGCAGGGCGCGCCGCAGACGCGCCCGCAGATGGAGGCGAAGGGGTTCGGCCCGCGGGCGATGCGGTAGGCGAGCTCCCAGTCCCCCGCCGCGGCGGCCTGGACGTAGCCGCGAGAGTCGGTGTGGACCGGGCAGGCCTCGCGGCAGGCGATGAGCCTCTCGAAGTACCTGCCGTCCGGGATCTCGACCGCGAACTGGGCCATGGCGCCGTCGCTCAGCAAGGGCGGTGCCACCCCCCGAGTGGGCCAAGAGGGCGAAAGAACGGACGAAGCGCGGCGGGGCCGCGACCTCTGGGAAGGTTTTGCGCTCGGCCCGGTGGGATCGAATTGCCGGTTTCGTGGGCGGGGAGGCGGGGCGGCTACGGCTCGCGGGGCTCCCGGGAGCGCGGTCCGGAGCGGAGCGGGCCGATGAGGCCGTGTTGCCGGATCTTGCCGTTGAGGGTCCGGGAGTCGATCCCCAGGGCGCGGGCCGCGGCGGTCCGGTTCCACCCGCAGGCGGCGAGCACCTGCTCCACGTGTTCCTTCTCCACCTCGGCGAGGCTCCTCGCCTCCCCCGATCCGGCGGCGCGCTCGGAGGGGAAGCGCAGGTCGGAGGCGTCGATGCGCCGCCCCACGGCCGCGAGGAGCGCCCGCTCCAGGACGTTCTTCAGCTCGCGCACGTTTCCCGGCCAGCCGTGGCGGGCCAGCGCCTCGAGGGCCTCCTCGGTGAGGCCGAGCGCGGGGACGCCGTGCTCCCGCGCGGCATCGGAGAGCAGGTGGTCGGCGAGCGGGGGGAGATCCTCGAGCCGGCGCGCGAGCGGGGGCATCTGGATGTGCACCACCGCCAGCCGGTAGAAGAGGTCGGCGCGGAAGGAGCCCCCCTCGACCGCCGCGCCCAGATCGCGGTGGGTGGTGGCCACCACCCGCAGGTCGACCCGCATCGACCGCGGCGAACCCACCGGCCAGATCTCGCCGTCCTCGAGGACTCGCAGGAGCTTGGCCTGGTGGGCCAGCGGGATCTCTCCGACCTCGTCGAGGAGGAGGGTCCCCCCGCCGGAGCGCTCGATGAAGCCGGGCTGGTCCTCGACTGCACCGGTGAAGGCGCCTCGGCAGTGGCCGAACAGCGCGCTCTCGAAGAGGGGGGATGCGATGGCGGCGCAGTTCACCGCGACGAAGGGCCCCGAGGCCCGGGAGCTCTCGCAGTGGATGGCGCGTGCGCACAGCTCCTTGCCGGTCCCGCTCGGGCCAGTGATGAGGACCGTGGACGGGACCCGGGCGGCCTCGCGGATGGCCTGGCGCACCGCCTCCATCGCCGCCGACCGACCCGCCAGCCGCTCGCTGGACCACCGCTCGCGCACCGCCCGCCGCAGCCCGGCCACCTCGGCCCCCAGGGCCACCTCGCGGGCGACGTTCCGCAGGACGGCGAAGAGGACCTCCATCTTGAAGGGCTTGGCCAGGTAGAAGTACGCGCCGCCCTGCATGGCCTCCACCGCCTGGGCCACCGAGCCGAAGGCGGTCATGAGCACCACCCGGCAGGCGGGGCAGAGCTCCCGCACCTCGGCGAGGAGCGCCCGGCCGTCCATGCCGGCCATGCGAACGTCGCTCACCACCACGTCGGGGGCGGCCTCGCCGAGCCGCTCCAGGGCGGCAGCGGCGCCTGGGGCGCCGCGCACGGCGTAGCCGGCCCGGGCGAGGTGGCTGGTGAGGATGTCGAGCAGGCGCGGGTCGTCCTCCACGACCAGGACCGACAGCGCCCTCCCGCTTGTCCCCATCCTCGCGCTCTCTCCTCGACAGAGGATCCCGCGCCCGGGGATGCATCGACGGTGCCATGCGCGCCGGTCCGGGAGCCGGGCACTTGCGCCGGGGCAGCCCGGGCCGCGGGAAGCTCTTGCCGTGCGGAGTTGGGATCGAAATGCGCGCTGGCGCGGGCCTCAACCCTCGGCATCGCCGTCGGGGTCGCGGCCGCCGGGCACGGCCAGCCGGTGCCGCTGGATCTTGGTGAAGAGGGTGCGGCGGTCGATGCCCAGGATGCGGGCCGCCGCCGAACGGTTCCAGGAGCAGAGGCGGAGCACCTTCTCGATCTGCTCTCGCTCGACCTCACTGAGCGTGGCGATGGCGGCGGGAGCGGTGGCGCATGCGGGGGCGGGGGCCGGGGCGGCGAAGGGGAGGTCGGTCGAGTCGATGCGCCGGCCCCGGGCGGCCAGGGCGGCCCGCTCCACCACGTTGCGCAGCTCGCGCACGTTCCCCGGCCAGGGGTGGCCGGAGAGCGCCGAGAGGGCCCCCTCGGTGAAGCCCAGCGCCGGGGTGCCGTGCTCGTGGGCGATCTCCAGGAGCAGGTGCTCGGCCAGGGCGCCCAGATCGCCGGGTCGCTCGCGGAGGCCGGGGAGGTGGATGCGCAGCACGTTCACCCGGTAGTAGAGGTCCTCCCGGAAGCGGCCGCTGTGGACCATGGCCTCCAGGTCCTCGTGGGTGGCGGCCACCACCCGGAGGTCGACCGGGACGGGCCGGGAGGCCCCCACCGGCGTGACCTCGGACTCCTGCAGCATGCGCAGGAGCTTCACCTGCTGCGAGAGGGGGATGTCGCCCACCTCGTCCAGGAAGAGGGTGCCGCCACTCGACTGCTCTGCGAAGCCAGCCTGGCTCTCGTGGGCGTCGGTGAAGGCCCCGCGGAGGTGGCCGAACATGGCGCTCTCGAACAGGGGCTCGGGGATGGCGGCGCAGTTCACCGGGACGAAGGGGCGGGCGGCGCGCGGCCCCTCGTAGTGGATGGCGCGCGCCACCATCTCCTTGCCGCTGCCGCTCGGGCCGGTGACCAGGACGGTGGCGGAGAGGGCGGCGGCCTCCCGGATGACCCGCCGGACCGCCTGGATCTGGGGCGAGGTCCCGATGATCCGGTCGGCCGACCACTTCCCGCCGATGGCCCGGCGCAACCCGGCCCTCTCGCGCCCCAGGGCCACCTCCCGGGCAGCGTTGCGCAGCACGGCGGCGATGAGCTCCACCTTGAAGGGCTTGAGGACGTAGGAGTAAGCGCCGGCCTGCATGGCCTCGACCGCGTCGTCGATGCTGCCGAAGGCGGTCATCAATACGACCCGCAGCTCGGGGAAGCGCTGACCGGCCACCTGCAGGAAGGTGCGCCCGTCCATCCCCGGCATGCGCACGTCGGAGAGGACCAGGTCGGCGGGGCCCTCCTCCAGGAGCTGGAGGGCCTCGACCGCCCCGCGCGCCTTGCGGACCGCGTGGCCCATCCGCTCGATGTGGCTCGCCAGGACGTCCAGCATCCTGGGGTCGTCCTCGACCACCAGGACCCGGATCCCCGACGCCCCGTCGCCGCTCATGCCCGTCTCCGCCTCGGGTGGCGCCCCGGCCCGGAGGGGAGGCGCGCTCGGACCGGCAGCTTACACGGCGTCGGTCGGCGAGGGGAGCGCCTGCGCGGGCCAAGGGTGGACCCTGGAACGCAGGCGGGCGGGCTAGAGGCGCGCCCAGGAGAGCGCCGCGCCGGCCACGGCGCCGCCCAGCACCAGCCAGCTCGAGCCCAGGCGGTAGCGAAGGAGCAGCCCGGCGCTCAGGGCGAAGATGGCCACGCCCGGAAGGTCGCGCAGCACCTCCGCGCCGAAGCGGGCGGTCACCACCGCCATCAACGCCAGGGAGGCGAGGTTCACCCCGTCGAGGAAGGCGCCGGCCCAGGGCGAACGGCGCAGGCGGGGAAGGAGCGGCCCGCTCGCCGCCACCAGGGCGAAGGCGGGCAGGAAGATGGCCACGGTGGCCACGGCCGCCCCGGCGGCGCCGCCCAGCAGGTAGCCGATGAAGGTGGCGGTGGTGAAGACCGGCCCGGGCGTTACCTGGCCCACCGCGACCGCGTCGAGGACCTGGGCCTGGGTGAGCCAGCCGAGGCGGTCCACCAGGTCGGCGCGGAGGAAGGCGAGCAGCACGTAGCCGCTGCCGAACAGCACCGCGCCGATCTTCAGGAAGACGAGGAAGAGGCGGGCCAGGCCGAACCGGATCGGGGGCGCGGCGGCCCACAGTGCCCACAGGCCGGGCAGGGCCAGGCCGGCGGCCAGCGGGGGAGGCCGCGCCGCCGCCCTGAGGGCCAGGGCGGCGACCCCGGTGGCCAGGAGCACCGCCAGGGCATCGGCTCCCAGCGCCACCGCGGCGGCGGCGGCGAGCGCCAGGGCGACCGACGGCCACCCCCGGAGCGCGGTGCGTCCGAAGCCGACCAGAGCCTGGAGGACCACCGCCACCACCACCGGCTTGACCCCCCGCAGCACGCCGGAGAGCGCCGGGAGCGCGCCGAAGCGCACGTAGGCCCAGGCCACCACCCCGACGATGAGCGAGGCGGGGAGGATGAAGCAGACGCCGGCCACGACCAGCCCCGCCGGCCCCGCGCGCCGGAGCCCCACGTGGATGGCCAGCTCGGTGGAGGAGGGGCCGGGGATGAGGTTGGCGGCGCTCAGGCGGTCGAGGAACTCCTCCCGGGTGAGCCAGCCGCGCCGCCGGACCACCTCCTCCTCCATCATGGCCACGTGGGCGGCCGGGCCGCCGAAGGCGGTGGTCCCGAGGCGGAGGAAGAAGGCCGCGAGCTCGAGGAGGGCTCGCCGCCGCTCGCTGGTCATGGCGGGCGCTTAACGCGCGCGGATCGTGAACGCCAGCGCGCCGTCCGCTCGGTCCACCAGGACCTCGGCCCCGGCGGCGAGCCGGCCGGCGAGGATGCGCTCCGCCAGGGGCGCCTCCAGGAGCCGCTGCACGGCCCCGCGCAGCGGCCGGGCGCCCAGGGCCGGGTCGCCTCCGGAGGCGTCGACCAGATGGGCGAGGGCCGCGTCGGTGAGGGCGAAGCGGATGCGCCGCTCCTCCTCCAGCCGGCGCGAGGACTCGGCCACCAGGAGGCGGGCGACGCGGAGCAGGTCCGGGCGCGAGAGCGCGCCGAAGACCAGCCGGTCGTCGAGCCGGTTCCAGAGCTCCGGCGGCAGCGAGGCCCGGGCCGCCTGGAGGGCTCGCTCACCGGCCGGGGGCGCGCGGTCGGCGGCGCCGAAGCCCAGGCCTCCCGCGGGCCTCGCCGCCTCGCCCGTGCCGAGGTTGGAGGTGAGGACGACCACCGTGTGGGCGAAGTCCACCTGGCGGCCGCGGCCGTCGGTGAGCCTCCCCTCCTCCAGGACCTGGAGGAGGAGCATGAGCACGTCCCGGTGGGCCTTCTCGATCTCGTCGAGCACCACCACCGAGGCGGGCCGGCGCCGCACCGCGTCGGTGAGCTGGCCGCCGTCGCCATACCCCACGTAGCCGGGGGCCGCCCCCACCAGCCGGGCCACGCCGGTGGCCTCGGCGCACTCGCTCATGTCCACCTGGACGAGCGCCTCGGGCGAGCCGTAGAGCGCCTCGGCCAGGGCCCGGCCCAGCTCGGTCTTCCCCACCCCGGTCGGTCCCAGGAAGAGGAACGAGCCCATGGGGCGGCGCGAGGCGAAGCCGGCGAAGTTGCGCCGCAGCACCGCGGCCACCCGCGACACCACGGCGTCGTGCCCGACCACCCGCTCGCGCAGCACCGCCTCGATGGCGAGGAGCTTCTCCTGGTCGGTGGCCACCAGGCGCGCCTCGGGGATGCCGGCCATCTGGGCCACCACCCGGGCGACCTGCGGGACGTCCACGACCGAGGTGCCCTGGCGCCGCGCGCGCGAGCCGGCCAGGTCGAGCGCGGCCACCGCCTTGTCGGGCAGGAACCGATCGGTGAGGTAGCGGGCGGTGAGGGCGGCCGCCGCCTCCAGCGCCTCCGGCAGGTAGCGGACCCCGTGGTGACGCTCGTAGCGCGGCGCGAGACCCTGGAGGATGCAGGTGGTGTCGGCCACGCTGGGCTCGCGCACCAGGACCGGCGTGAAGCG
This sequence comes from Anaeromyxobacter sp., assembly GCA_035541675.1. Classification (GTDB taxonomy): domain Bacteria; phylum Myxococcota; class Myxococcia; order Myxococcales; family Anaeromyxobacteraceae; genus Anaeromyxobacter. The sequence goes on from DATKMW010000083.1 coordinate 9,894, forward strand.
CCGCTCCAGGGCCGGGTCGCGCTGGACGTGCTGTCGGTACTCGTCGTGGGTGGTGGCCCCGATGCAGGGGAACTCGCCGCGGGCCAGGGACGCCTTGAGCTCGTTGGCGGCGTCCTGCGGACCCTCGCCGGTGGCGCCGGCGCCGATGACGGTGTGGAGCTCGTCGATGAACACGACCACCCGGCCGGCGGCCCGCCGGACCTCGTCCTTGATCCCCAGGAGCTTCTCCGAGAAGGCGCCGCGGAGCTGGGTCCCGGCCACGACGCTGGCCATGTCCAGCTCGACCAGCACCCGCCCGCGCCCGCCCGGCGTGGCCAGGAGCCGCTGGGCCACCCCCTCCACGAGCGCGGTCTTCCCCACCCCGGGCTCGCCCACCAGGAGCGGGTTGTTGGCGCGGCGCTTGCCCAGGATGTCGATGACCTCCTCGACCTCGCGCTGCCGGCCCACCAGCGGGTCCAGCCGGCCCTGGGCGGCGAGCTCGGTGAGGTTGCGGCCGAGCTGGGAGAGCCAGGGGAAGCTCTGGGGATCGAGGGCGTGGGCCGAGGCGGGCCGGGAGGGACGCGGTGCGGCAGCGGGCTCGGGGCCGGGGTCGGCGAGGAGGAGGTTCCCGTCGAGGGCCGCGGCCGCGGCGGGGTCGGGCGGGGCGCCCGGGGCCGGCTCGGCTGCCGGCGCGGCCGACGGCGGGGCGGCGCGCGCGGACTCGCCGGCGCGCGGCGGGGTGGGGGGGGGGCCCTGGGCCACCTTCACCGGCTGAACCTCGCGCAGCCGCCGGGGCATGCGGGCCGTGAAGTAGGAGAGGGCGACGTTGCGCAGGGTGGCGAGCTGCAGGCCGCAGGCCCCGAGGAGCTGGTGGGCGGCGGCGGCGCGCACGCGGCTCATGGCGATGAGCAGGTGCAGGCAGTCGACCTCGGGGGCGCCCACGCTGGCCGCCACCTCGCGGGCCCGCTCCCTGAGGTCGCGGGCCACGCCCTCGGGCTCCCGCGGCGCGCGGGTCATGGCCTCGAGGATGCGGTCCTCGTCGATGCTCCGCTCGCGGAGCAGGATCTCGGCGCGGTTGGGGACGGTGAAGAAGGCGAGGAGCTGGTGCGCGCTGGTGAGCTTCTGGTTCACGCTCTTGGCGATGTCCTCGGCCTCGGCGAGGACCTGCAGGAGCTCCACCGACTCGATGACGTTGGACATTCCCCGCGACGATGCGATATCGAATGCAAGCGGTCAATTTTCCTACGCTCGCCGCCGGACCTCGCATGCCCGCTCGCGCCTCGGTCGCCCCCGCCCTCCTCGTCCTGTGGGCCGCGGCCTGCGCCACGGCCGGCCACGGGCCGGCCGCGCCGGCCCTGCCGACGGCGTCGCAGCCCCCGGCCGAGCCCGCGCCGCCCCCCGCCCCGGCCGTTCCGGTGGTGGTGCCAGAGCCGAGGGTGGCGCTGGTCTTGGGCGGCGGCGCCGCCCGCGGATTCGCGCACATCGGCGTCATCCGGGTGCTGGAGCAGGAGCGGATCCCCGTGGATCTGGTGGTGGGGACCAGCGTCGGCAGCCTCATCGGTGCGCTCTACGCCAGCACGAGGGACTCGTTCGAGCTGGAGTGGACCGCCTTCCAGCTCGGGCAGGACGACATCTTCGACTTCCGCCTCATGAACGCCATCACCGGCATGGGCTACGCGCGGGGGGAGCAGCTCGAGGCCTGGGTGCGCTCCAAGGTGAAGCAGGAACGGATCGAGCAGCTCCCCATCCCCTTCGCCGCGGTGGCCACCGACCTGAACTGGGGCGGCAAGGTGGTGCTCGACCAAGGCTCGGTGGCCAAGGCGGTGCACGCCAGCTCGGCAATCCCCGGCGTCTTCGAGCCGGTCACCCACGCCGGGAAGCTGCTGGTCGATGGCGGGATCGTCGACAACATCCCCATCGACGTCGCCAGGGCCAAGGGTGCCGATCTGGTGATCGCGGTGGACATCTCCGAGGACGTGGGCAACACCGCCATCAAGAACGCCCTGGACGTCATCCTCCAGGCCACCAACATCCTCTTTGCCGAGAACGTGGCCCACCTGCGGGGCGGCGCCGACGTGCTGGTCGAGCCCAAGGTCGGCTCCGTGGGCATGCTCGACTTCAACAAGAAGAAGTACTGCATGCAGGCCGGCATCGAGGCCGCGCGCAAGGCGGTGCCGCGGATCCGCGAGGCCATCGAGGCCTGGAAGGCGCGAAGGGCGGCGGCGGCGCCCCGGAGCTAGGGGTCGGGGGGCGCGCTCCGGGTCACCACCCGAAGGGCACGAGCCGGGAGCGCACCCGCGCAGCGTACTCCGCGTAGCCGGGCAGCTCCCGCAGCAGGAGCCGGTCCTCGAGGGCGGTGCGCAGCGCCACCCAGGCGGCGGCCGCCAGCGCGGGAGGGACGGCCAGGGCCGAGCCCAGCAGGAGCGGGGTGCCGAGCGCCCAGAGCGAGAGCCCGGCGTAGCCCGGGTGCCGGATCCGGGCGTAGGGGCCGGCGGAGATCGGGCGCTGCCCGGCCTCGAGCTGGATCCGCACCGTCCCCTCGAAGAAGGGGTTGGCGGCCATGGCGACCGCGGAGAGGGCGAAGCCGGCGGCGACGAGGGCTGCGCCGGCGGGCCAGGCCCAGGCCCAGGCCGGTCCGGGCGAGCGGCCCCGGGCGCCGAGCCCGCCGGTCACTGCGATCGCGGCCATGAGCGGCCAGAAGGCCGCGTTCCAGAGAAGGTCCCATCGCTGGGTGCCGGGCCCGATGCGGCGGCGCCGCTCGAGGAGCATCGGGTTGCGACGGGCGACGAAGGCGCGGTGGCCGGCCCAGCAGGCGGCGAGGAGGGCCAGGTGGGCCCACCCGCGCGCCCACCACGGATCGCCGGCGGCGAGGAACGGGCCCGCGAGCCAGAGCGCGAGCACGAGGAGGTTCCAGGCGGCGAGCAGGCGCTGTGCCGGAGGGACCGCCGGCGAGGGGGCGGGAGCAGGCGCGGGCGCAGGCACCACCTTCACCTCCGGCGCGAGTAGAGCACGGCGGTGATCGGGAGTGCCAGAGACTCAGGCCGCGCGCCGGGCGCTGGCCCGCGTATACTGCGGCGCCTCATGGCGGAGCTCTTTGCCCGGACCTCGGGGACCTGGATCAACGTGGCCGCGGTCCTGGCCGGGACGGCGCTGGGCCTGATCGCCGGCGCGCGCATGCCCGACCGGATGATCCGGACGCTCATGCAGGTGCTGGGACTGGTGACCCTCTTCGTGGGGCTGGGGATGGCGAGGGGCCTGGAGGCCGTCCGCGCCGGTCCCCTGCCCGGGGTGATCGCCGCACTGGTGAGCCTGGCGGCCGGCGCGCTCCTCGGCGAGGCGCTTCGGCTCGAGGAGCGGCTGGCCTCGCTGGGCGAGCGGCTGCGCGCTCGGGTGGGCGGGGGCGGGCGCTTCACCGACGGCTTCGTGACCGCCTCGCTCCTGTTCTGCGTCGGCCCCATGACCCTCGTCGGCTCGCTCCAGAACGGGCTGGCCCTGGACTCGCGCACGCTGGTGCTCAAGTCGGCACTGGACGGGATCGCCTCGGTGGCCCTGGCCGGCGTCTACGGTGCCGGGGTGGGCTTCTCCTTCCTCCCCATCCTCATCCTGCAGGGCGGGGTGAGCCTGGCCGCGGCGGCGCTGGCGGCGACGCTGCCCGACCCGGCCACCGATCCCAGGGTGTTGCTGGTGAGCGGCGCCGGCGGCCTGCTGGTCGCCGGGATCGGGGTGAACCTGCTCCTGGGCGGGCTGGGGGTGGAGGGCCGCCGCGTGCGCGTCGGCGCCATGCTGCCGGCCCTCCTCTTGGGGCCGCTCCTGCAGGCGGCGCTCTCGCGGCTGTGACCGGCCTCAGATCCGGATCACCACCTTGCCGAAGTGCTCGCCCCGCTCCAGGCAACGATAGGCGGCCCGGGCCTCCTCGAAGGGGAAGACGCGGTCCACCGCCGGCCGGATCCCGCCCCGGGAGAGCGCCTCGCCCAGGTCGGCCAGGTGGCGGGCGCTCCCCACGTAGACCGAGTCGACTCGGATCCCGCGCCCGTTGCGCGCCGCCTCCTCGGGGTCGGCCCGGCCGCCGCTGAGGAGCCCCACCACCGAGAGGTGGCCGCCGTCCCTCAGGGCCCTGAGCGACCGCGCCAGCGTGGCCGCGCCGCCGACCTCGAGGACGTGATCGACGCCGGTGCCACCGGTCAGGGCGCGGGCCCGGGCGTCCCAGTCCGGCTCGCCGCGGTAGTTGATGGTGGCATCGGCGCCCAGCGCCCGGCCCCGGGCCAGCTTCTCGTCCCGGCTGGAGGTGAGGATGGCCCGGGCCCCAAGGAGCTTGGCGATCTGCAAGGCGAAGATGCTGACGCCGCCGGTCCCCAATGCCAGCACCGTCTCCCCGGCGCGGAGGCCGCCGTTCACAACGAGCCCCACCCAGGCGGTGACTCCCGCGCAGGGCAGGGTGGCGGCCTCCTCGAACGAGAAGGCCGCGGGCAGCTTCACGGCCCCGCCCTCCTCCAGCACCACCTCCTCGGCCAGCACCCCGTCGACGGCGCCACCCAGGGCCGTGGCCCCCATGGCCGGGTCGTAGGGGCCGTCCACCCACCGCTGGAAGAAGGAGCTCGCCACCCGGTCGCCGCGGGCGAGGGTGCGCACGCCCGGCCCCACCGCGGTGACCTCGCCGGCGCCGTCCGAGAGCGGGACCAGCGGGCGCTTCAGCGGCCCGCGGGCGTACCGTCCGCTGGCGATGAGCAGATCGCGGTAGTTGAGGCTGGCCGCCCGCATCCGGACCCGAACCTGGCCCGGGCCGGGCTCCGGCGTCCCCCTCTCCAGGAGCTCGAGCCCGTCGACTCCCTGCCCGTTGAGCTCGTATCGACGCATGGCACCTCCCGACTCGAATGGGCAGCTTAGCCGCCCCGCGCCACGCTGTCCCCCTCCCCTCGGGTCTCGCGAGCGGGCGGCCGATTCCGATTGCGCGGCGGGCGCGGCCCTGACACGGTGGTCGCATGAAGCGCGAGCACAGCGACCAGCGGATCGCCCTGTTCATCGACTTCGAGAACCTGGTCACCCGGACCGGGCTCTCGGCCGAGACCTTCGACCTCCAGCCGGCGCTCGACGTCCTCCTGGAGAAGGGGAAGGTGATCTTCCGGAGGGCCTACGCCGACTGGACCCGCTTCGCGCCGGCCACGCAGAGGCTCCACGACAAGGGTGTGGAGCTGGTGGACGTCCCGCCCTCCACCCGGGCCGGGAAGAACGGCGCCGACGTGCGGCTGGTGATCGACGCCCTGGAGCTCTGCTACCTCCGCGAGCACATCGACACCTTCGTGCTGGCATCGGGCGACTCCGACTTCGTCCCGCTGGCCAACAAGCTGCGCGAGAACGACCGGGTGGTGATCGGCATGGCGGTGAAGGAGGCCACCAGCCAGCTCTTCGTCAAGGCTTGCGACGAGTTCCTCTACCTGCGCGCCGGGGCGGGCAAGCGGCGCGACGGCGGCAAGGAGCGGCCCGCCCGCGAGAAGGTGATCCCCGAGTCCGCCCGGGAGGCCGCCTCGGCCATCCTGTCGCGCGCCTCCGGGCCGGTGAACCCCTCGGCCCTCAAGGCGGCCATCGTGCGCAAGGAGCCCGACTTCGACGAGCGCGAGTTCGGGTTCTCGAGCTTCTCCCGCCTGCTCGAGGCCATGGAGGCGGAGGGGCTCCTCCGCCGCGAGCAGGGCGCGAAGGGGCAGTGGTACGTCCTTCCCCCGGCCTGATCGGCCGCCCCCCCCTCGCCGTCGGCTCGCGCCCGGGACCGGTGCGCATCGACTGCCGGGACGCTCACCGCCGCGGCCGGGCCGAGAGCGTCCCGGCGCGCAGCGCCCAGGCCGCCACGCGGCCGCGCGCGGCGGCGCGGTGCTCCTCTCCTTGGGAGAGGACGTGATCCTCCGGGTCGCCCTCCTGGGTGACCAGGAGGAGCCCGCGCTCGCAGCGCAGCAGCAGTCCGCGCCGGCCCGGGCGCAGGGAGACGGTGGCGTCCGGGGCGAGCTCCCACCTCCGCGCGCGGCCCACGCCCGGGGCCCAGCGGCCTAGGGCGGCGGCGAGCGCATCGGCGAGGCGGCCGGCCGGCCCGGACGGGGGGACTTCGATCTGCTCGGCGGTCGTGGTGGTCCGTTCCATGCCGGGACCCATGGGTTCCGGAAATCGCCAGGTCCAGTTAAACTATTCGAATGGAATCGTTCAGCGGAGCCTTCACCATCGACGTCCGCCGGTTGCGCGTCCTCCGCGAGCTCCGCCAGCGAGGCACGATCGCGGCCACCGCCCGTGCCCTGGCCCTCACCCCCTCGGCCATCTCGCAGCAGTTCTCGGCGCTCTCCCGGGAGCTGGGCGTTCCGCTGCTGGCGCCGCAGGGAAGGGGCGTGCGCCTCACCCCGCAGGCCCAGATCCTGCTCGAGCACGCGGCGGCAGTGGACGCTCAGCTCGAGCGGGCCCGTGCCGACCTGGCCGCCTTCGACCAGGGGGCGGTGGGGCGGCTCACCGTCGGTGCCATCGGTACGGCCATCTCCGGTCTGGTGGCGCCGGCCCTGGAGCGCTTGCGCCAGCAGCGGCCACGCCTGGACGTCTCGGTGAGGGAGCTCGACCCGCCCGAGTCCTTCTCCCTGCTCGACCGCGGCGACCTCGACGTGGTGGTGGCCGTCGACTACCGCGGCGGGCCCATCCGCGGCGACGGTCGCTATGCGCGCCGGGAGCTCCTGGACGACTTCCTGGTGGTGGCGCTGCCCGCGCGCCACCCCCTGGCCGGCCGCCGGCGCGTCGACCTGCTGGCCCTGTCGGGCGAGCGCTGGATCGTGGGCGCCGCCCGCGGCCCCTGCCAGGAGGTGGGGCTGGCGGCCTGCGCCGCCGCCGGCTTCACCCCCGACATCGCCCACCGGGTCGACGACTGGAACGCGCTCCTGAGGCTGGTGGCGGCCGGGGCCGGCGTGGGCCTGGTCCCGCTCCTGGCCCTGGCCGGGCGGCGTCCGGAGGGCGTGGTGCTGCGGCGGCCGGCCGGGCCGCAGCGCCCCTGCCGCCACATGTACGCGGCCGTCCGGGCCGGCGCCGAGCGCTCGCCCAGCCTGATCCCGCTCCTGGCGGCACTGCAGGTGGCGGCCCGGGCGCGGATCGAGGGCGCGGCGGTCCTCTCCAGGCCGGGAGGGCCGGCCGCGGCGCGCCGGGTGGGATAGCGACCCGGAGGCCGAGGCATCCGGCGGGCTCTCGTCGCGCCCGAGGGCCGAGTGCGCTAGGCTTCGCCGGTGCGGATCCTGACCAGCCGTGCGGGCGGAACCGGATCCTCGTCCCTGCGGGTGGTGGCGCTTTGCCTCCTCGCGGCTGCGGCCGTGGCCGGCCGCGGCGCCGAGGGCGACGCTCCTTCCCAGGGCGAGGGCAAGAACTGCCTGGGGGAGGCGCGACCCAAGCTCCTGCTGGCCGAGGGGGTCGCCTTCCAGTCCAACCCGCTGGGCATCGACGATCAGCTGCAGCTCGGCGGCTGCGCCCCGCTCTCCAGGGAGCCCGGGCCGCTCTTCGAGTACACCAACCTCCAGGCCGGGCTGTTCGCCGAGGTCTCCCCGGTCTACGCCATGCCCGGGTTCTTCGTCTCGGTGGCCCCGCTCTCGGTGCTGGAGCTGCGCGCGGAGGTGGAGGCGGTCCGGGTATGGACCATCGGGAGGGACGGGTCGGGCTACTTCCCGCTGCCGGGCCCGGACGCGTCCTTCAGCCACCTGCCCGCCGAGCAGGCCCGGCGCGCCAGCGGCGCCACCGCGGCCCTCACCGCCACCGCCCAGGTCGAGCTCCCGGTGGCAGGGCGCTGGTCGGTGGCCGCGGCCGACTCGGCCAGCTACGCCTGGTGGAGGCTCGGGGACGCCGCGTACTACTACCACCCCCGGTACGACCTGGTGATGGCCCGCGACGACGGGATCGGGAGGAACACCGCCGTGCTCCTCGCCGGCAACCGGCTCTCGGACCGGCTGCTCCTCCGCGGGGGCCTCACCGACGAGCTGACCTGGGTGAAGAGCTCCGGCTACCACCAGAACCTGGCCGGCCTCCTGGCGGCCGCGACGCTCTCCGGCTGGCCGCGGCCGGGCGACCAGCTCGAGCCCTTCCTGCGGGCCGCGGTCTTCACCGAGCACGCCTTCCGGCGAGGCCAGTTCCAGCTGGCGGCGGGGGCGACGCTGACCTTCGACCTGACGCCGGGGAAGGGGGGTCGCTAGCCGGGGACCTTCCCCCGGCGGGGATCGGGCCGGCCGGACCCGCCGGCGCGCGGGGCCTGTGTACTCCGCTCCGCCAGGCGCCGGGGTGACGGGCTCCCCCGCCGCGCGGCGCCTCGCCGCGCCGGGAGAAGGGGCGGCTCCCTCGCGCTTGTGCCATCATTCCCGGCTCGCCCACCGGGAAGGCGCGCCTGCCTGCCCGGCACCGCGGCCCTTCCCTGCGCCCATGACCCAGCTCGCCCGCGCCGCCCTGCTCGCAGCCCTTCCCTTCGCCGCCTCCCTCGCCCGCGCCGACGAGGGCATGTGGACCTTCGACCACTTCCCCTCGGAACGGGTCCGTCAGCGCTACGGCTTCGCCCCCGATCCAGCCTGGCTGGACCACGTGCGCGCCGCCTCGGCCCGGATGGCCGAGGGCTGCTCGGCGAGCTTCGTCTCGCCGACCGGCCTGGTGGTGTTCAACCACCATTGCGCCCAGGACTGCATCGCCCAGCTCTCCACCGCGCGGCGGGACTACTTGGCGAGCGGCTTCTGGGCCCGCACCCAGCGCGAGGAGGTGCGCTGCCCGGAGCTGGAGATCGATCGGCTCGACGAGATCCGCGACGTCACCGGCGAGGTGGCCGCGAGTACCTCCGGGCTCTCCGGACCGGCATGGGAGGAGGCCCGCCGTGCCACCGTGGCAGGGCTGGAGCAGGCCTGCGGTGGCGGCGACGACCGGGTCCGCTGCGAGGTGGTGAGCCTCTACCACGGCGGCGTCCATGCGCTGTACCGCTACCACCGCTTCCAGGACACGCGCCTGGTGTTCGCGCCCGAGTTGGCCGTGGCCAGCTTCGGCGGTGACCCCGACAACTTCATGTTCCCGCGCTACGACCTCGACGTCGCCTTCGTCCGGGTCTACGAGGACGGGCGGCCGGCGCGGACCGACGAGTTCCTGCGCTGGTCGAGCGGGGGCCTGGAGGACGGGCAGCTCACCTTCGTCTCCGGCAACCCGGGCAGCACGGAGCGGGAGTGGACGGTGGCCCAGCTCGAGTACGAGCGGGACGTGGCGCTCCCCGAGCGGCTGCTCCTGCTGGCCGAGCAGCGTGGTCAGCTCACCGAGTTCCGGGAGCGCGGGCCGGAGGAGCGTCGCATCGCCGCGGACCCGCTGCTGGAGCTGGAGAACTCGTTCAAGGCGCGGCGGGGCATGCTCGAGGCGCTCCTCGACCGGGACTTCTTCGCCGCCCGCGTCGCCGCCGAACGGGCGCTCCGGGCCGAGGTGGAGGCGGACCCGAACCTGCGGGAGGCCGCCGGTGCCTGGGATGCCATCGCCCGGGCCCTGGAGGAGCAGCGGCGCATCCACCGGCGGCTGTGGTGGGTGGGGTACGAGAGGGCCTTCGACTCCGATCTGTTCCGCGCCGCCGTCCAGCTGTTGCGCGGGGCGGAGGAACGGGAGAAGGAGAACGGCGCCCGCCTGGCGGAGTACGCCGAGGCGCGTCTCCCCGAGCTCAGGGCCCACCTCCTGGCCCGGGCTCCCGTCCACCGGGAGCTGGAGATCCTCCAGCTCACCTTCTCCCTCACCGCCATGCGCGAGGCGCTGGGCGCCGACGACCCCTTCGTGAGGAAGGTACTGGGCAAGCGCTCGCCCCGCGAGCTGGCCACCCGGCTGGTGACGAGGACCCGCCTCGGCACCGACCCCGCCGGCCTGGCGGAGCGGCGGCGGCTGTGGGAGGGCGGGAGAGACACGGTCGACGCCTCGCGCGACCCGATGATGGCCATCGCCCGGCTGGTGGACCCCGAGGCCCGGGCGGTGCGCAAGCACTTCGAGGAGGAGGTCGAGTCGGTGATGGAGGAGAGCGGGGAGCGCATCGCCAGGGCCAGGTTCGCGCTGCACGGCACCAGCGACTACCCGGACGCGACCTTCACGCCCCGGCTGTCCTTCGGCGCGGTCGAGGGCTACCTTGAGGAGGGGCGCCTGGTGCGGCCCTTCACCACGGTGAGTGGGCTATTCGAGCGGGCCACCGGGCGCGAGCCCTTCCGGCTTCCCGCCTCCTGGCTCCGGGCCCGCAGTCGGCTCGACCCGTCCACCGCCCTGAACTTCTGCACCACCAACGACATCGTGGGCGGCAACTCCGGCTCCCCGGTCGTGGACCAGCGCGGCGAGATCGTCGGCCTGGCCTTCGACGGCAACATCCAGTCCCTGGGCGGCGACTACGGCTTCGACCCCGCGGTGAACCGGACGGTGGCCGTCTCCAGCGAGGCCATCCTGGCGGCCCTGGAGCAGGTCTACGGGGCTCGCCGGCTGGTGGAGGAGCTCGTGCCGGGGAGGGGCGGGGGGCGAGCGCCGAGGGGCGCCGCGAGGAGCTCATCCCCCTAGGCTCCTGAGCCCCGCCCGGTGAGGGAGGCGAGGCCAGGGGCGGGCCGCCACCTTCGCTTGCCCAGCGGCAAGCGAGCGTGCGAGGCTCCGCTACGCGCCAGGCACGCAAAGGAGGAGAGGACCATGTACGTGGAAGAGCTGTTTGGCCTGAAGGGCAAGGTGGCCCTCGTGACCGGGGGCGGGCAGGGGATCGGGCAGGTGGTGGCGGTCGGGCTGGCCCGGGCCGGGGCCGAGGTGGCCATCCTGAACCGGTCTGGCGCAGACCAGACCGTCGAGGCCATCCGCAAGGCCGGCGGGAAGGGCTACTTCATCGCCGCCGACGTCACCAGCGAGCAGCAGGTCGACGCCGCCCTGGCGCAGGTCCTCTCCCGCTCCGGCCGGGTCGACGTGGTCTTCAACAACGCCGGGATCTGCATGCACCAGGGGACGCTCGAGGCCACCGTGGCCGAGTTCCGCCAGGTCATCGACGTCAACCTCACCGGCGAGTTCATCGTGGCCCGGGCCGCCGGCCGGATCATGATCGACCGCAAGATCCGCGGCAGCATCATCAACATGGCCTCGATGTCCGGCTCCATCGTCAACGTCCCCCAGTGGCAGGCCTCGTACAACGCCTCCAAGGCGGCGGTCATCCACCTCACCCGCTCCCTGGCGGTCGAGTGGGCCGAGCACGGGATCCGGGTGAACAGCATCAGCCCGGGCTACATCGCCACGCCCATGTCGGTGGACACGCCCAAGGAGCTGAAGGACGCCTGGATGCCGCTCATCCCCATGCACCGGATGGGTACGCCGGAGGAGCTCATCCCGGCCATCCTCTACTTGGCGTGCGACGCCTCGGGCTACACCTCGGGGAGCGACGTGGTGGTCGACGGCGCCTACACCTGCCTCTGACGGCGATGGCGGGGACCGTGGTGGTGACCGGCGCCGAGCGCGGGCTGGGCCTGTGCCTGGTCCGGGAACTCCTCTCGGCGGGGGCGGCGGTGGTGGCGGGGAAGCGCGCCAGCGACCGCAACCTGCGGGCGCTGGGCGAGCGGGGCGGGAGGCTCACCATCGTGCAGATGGACGTGTCCGACAACGCCTCGGTGCGGGAGGCGGCGGAGTGGGTGGCCTCGCGCCTGGGGGCCATCGACCTCCTCGTCAACAACGCCGCCATCCACCCCGGCTTCCAGGGCGTGCCCCTGGAGGCGCGTGACCTGGCCGACGGGAGCCTGGAGCGGACCATGCAGGTGAACGCGTTCGGACCGCTCCGCGTGACCCAGCGCTTCCTGCCGCTCCTCGAGCGGGGGGCGGGGAGGACCATCCTGAACGTCTCCTCCGAGGCGGGCAGCGTGGCCGGGGCGCGGCGCACCGGCGAGTTCGAGTACTGCATGTCCAAGGCCGCCCTGAACGTGCAGACGCGGCTGCTGGCCAACGCCCTGGGCCCGCGCGGCTACCGGGTGATCGCCGTCCACCCCGGGTGGATGCGGACCGACATGGGCGGGAGGGGGGCGGATCTCTCGCCGGAGGAGGCCTCCCGGGGCCTGGTCCGCCTGGCCCTCGAGCCGGACAGCGCCCCCAACGGAGCCTTCGTGGACCACCGCGGCCGGCCGCTCGCGTGGTGAGGGCGGCGCGACCGTCGGCCCGTCCCCGGCGCCCGGGGGAGGGCCGCCGGCACGGCGGCCCGGATCGGCAGCTTGCCAGCGGCGTGGGGCACGATCTCAGAGGCTGATCGTATGCATCCTGGCGCGGCCGAGGAGCTGGCGCGCGGGGAAGCTGCCCCGGCGCCTCGGCCCTCGCGCGGCGCCGCCGGTCCCGGGAGGCCCCGGTGGACGCGGCGGCGATCGAGGTGGCCGTGCTGGCCCGCTGCGCGGTGGACCCGCGCCGCAAGCGATCACCCGGCTTCGCGCCGCGATTCGGTGTTGCTGGCCGACGCGGGCCAGCCCCGCCGCAGGCTGCTCCATGCGGTACCCAGATGATCCCGCAGGGGCGTGCAGGGATCACATCGCCGGGGAGGTGAGCCGGCTAGCCTCGGCCGCGAGGTGGGCCCTGGGCCCGCCGGGGAGGGAGCGATGGATCCCAGCGAGCGGCCGTGCGAGGTGGTGGTCCTGGCCGTCCACGCCGACGCCGGCCGGGTGCGGATGAGGCTCCTGGACGACCGGCCCGAGGCGATCCCCACCGACCCGGCCGACCTGGCCCGGCTCCTGGCGGCCCTCGACGAGCTGTGCGACGCCTGGTGCGCCCCGGCCTGACCGGCGCTACTCCAGCCCGCGCTGGTACAGCTCCTCCTCGGAGAGGCCCAGGAAGTGGCCCACCTCGTGGATGAGCGTCGCCCCGATCTCCTCGATGACCTCGGCGCGGCTGGAGCAGGCGCGTTCCAGGTTGCGCTGGTAGAGCACGATGGACGAGGGGAGGTGGCTCCACGGGTCCATGGAGGCCTTCTGCCCGAAGGGCGCTCCGCGGAAGAGACCCAGGATCCCGGGCGAGAGCGCCGGGTCGGCAGCGAGCAGATCCTCCTCGGCGGGGAGGTCCTCGACGGTGACCGCCACGTTGGACAGGTAGCGCCGGACGCCCTCGGGGAGGGCCGCCAGCGCGTCCTCCACCGCCGCCTCGAACTCTCGGTGGGAGAGCCTCACCGGCCTCGGGAAGTCGTCGGGCGCCAGCCGCCGCGCCCTGGCAAACCGCCGTCGCGCCTCGTCCTCCGCGCCCCGCCGCTCGGCCAAGAGCCCCAGCGCATTCGCGATCCAGGGGTCGTCCGGATCCCGAGCCTCCGCGGAAAGGAGCGTCCGGCGTGCCTCCTCGAAGCGACACAGCTCGTGGAGGGCCAGCCCCTTCTCCAGGAGGACCTCGGCGTCCTCGGGGGCGGCCCGCTCGGCGCGGGCGATGGCGGCGAGGGCCTCGTCGGGACGGCCCAGGGCCGAGAGCGCCCGGGCCTCGATGAGGGCCAGCTCGACCGAGAGGTCCTGGTCGTCCCCCTTCGCGGCGAGTCGCGCGCCGCGCCGGGCCAGGTCGAGTCCCGCCTCGAGGTCGATCTCCTCCATGTCGTCGTCGGGCAGCGCCTCGACGAGGAACCGGGCCGCGTCGGCGAGCACGGTGGGGTCGTGCTTCCCCGCCGCGGCGGCCGCCGCCCAGGCCTGCCGCGCCTCGCTCGTGCGTCGCAGCTCCTCCAGCGCGGCGGCGCGACACCGCAGGGCAGCCGCGAGGCGGGGGGCTGCGGCGACGGCCTCGTCGGCCCGCGCCAGCGCCTCCTCGGCGCGGCCCTGCTCCAGGGCCAGGAACCCGGCGTCGACCAGCCGATCCGCGCGGCCGCCCGGGTCCGAACAGCCGTTGCCGCCCGTCGCCATCACTCCTCCCACCGAACCCGTCCGGGGCCTCCGCGACCCTCCCGAGGGCCCTCCAGCCGGCTGCTCAGGCTGCTTGACCGGGTTCGTCGGACGGTTACATTAGCGCCCGCCCTGGGCGACTGCCAAATGGCGTTACCGGGCAATCAGGGGAAATTCCGAACCTTTCTTCAAAAAGGAGCATCCGCATGCCGGCCAAGGATATCGCATTTCACCAGCCTGCCCGCGAGGCGATCCTCCGTGGGGTCCAGCTGTTGTCCGAGGCCGTCGCGGTCACGCTCGGGCCCCGTGGGCGGAACGTGGTCATCGAGAAGAGCTACGGCTCGCCGACGGTGACCAAGGACGGCGTGACCGTCGCCAAGGAGATCGAGGTCGAGCCGCGCTTCGAGAACATGGGTGCGCAGATGGTCCGCGAGGTCGCCTCCCGCACCTCGGACAAGGCGGGCGACGGCACCACCACGGCCACGGTCCTGGCCCGTTCCATCTTCGAGGAGGGCCTGCGCCTGGTGGCCGCCGGCAACAACCCCATGGACCTGAAGCGGGGCATCGATCGGGCCGTCGAGGTGGTGGTGGCCGAGCTCAAGAAGCAGTCGAAGCCGACCCAGGGAAAGAAGGACATCGCCCAGGTCGGCACCATCTCCGCGAACGGCGACACCACCATCGGCAACATCATCGCCGAGGCCATGGACAAGGTGGGCAAGGAGGGCGTGATCACCGTGGAGGAGGCGAAGGGGCTGGAGACCACGCTGGAGGTGGTCGAGGGCATGCAGTTCGACCGCGGCTACGTCTCGCCCTACTTCGTCACCAACCCCGACCGCATGGAGGCGGTGCTCGAGGAGCCGTACATCCTCATCACCGAGAAGAAGATCACCGCCATGGCCGACCTCGTTCCGGTGCTGGAGCAGGTGGCCCGCTCCGGGAAGCCGCTGCTCATCGTGGCCGAGGAGGTCGAGGGCGAAGCGCTGGCCACCCTGGTGGTGAACAAGCTCCGGGGTACGCTGCACGTCTGCGCGGTCAAGGCGCCCGGCTTCGGCGACCGCCGCAAGGAGATGCTGAAGGACATCGCCGTCCTCACCGGCGGGAACGTGGTGGCCGAGGAGCTGGGCATCAAGCTCGAGCAGCTCACCCTGCGTGACATGGGCCGTGCCAAGCGCATCACCGTGGACAAGGACAACACCACCATCGTCGACGGCGAGGGCAAGAAGTCGGAGATCGAGGGGCGCATCAAGCAGATCCGGGCCCAGATCGAGGAGACCACCAGCGACTACGACCGCGAGAAGCTGCAGGAGCGGCTGGCCAAGCTGGTCGGCGGCGTGGCGGTGATCAACGTCGGCGCGGCCACCGAGACCGAGATGAAGGAGAAGAAGGCCCGG
>DATKMW010000084.1:0-77493 GCA_035541675.1 Anaeromyxobacter sp.
CCCCGACGATGAGCGTGACCTCCATCGGCAGGGCCGCGTCCAGGGCCCGGAAGGCCTCCTCGACCGCCTCCTTGCTCAGGGGACCGGGCACGTCAGGATTATACGCCACGCGCGAAGCTGTCGCGAACATGTCCCATAATCAACATTATGCGAGATATATTAGCTGGTTGCGTCGGCACAAGCTTTGGCGCCGTCCACGGGTCAGCACCGCTCGAGGTCGAGCGCGGCGTGCTTGCGCGACTCCCGCTCGACGGCCAGGGGGAGCCGGGCCAGGTCGTCGGTGTAGATGCGGACCTCGTGCCGGGCGCGGCTGATGGCCACGTAGAAGGTGTCGCGGGCGGTGGTCCTGCTCCTCGTGGCGGCGTCGATGAGGACCCGGTCCGCGGTGGTCCCCTGGCTGCTGTGGATGGTGGTGGCGTAGGCGTGGTCGAGGTGCAGCGGCCTCCCGGCGGGGAGCTCCACCCGCCGCCGTCCGTCGGCCAGGGAGACGGCCTCCCGGCTCACCGCCAGGACGGTGAAGCGATCGCCGTTGGCGAGGTCCAGGCCGGCGTCGTTCCGGGTGATGCGGATGCGGTCCCCGGGGGCGAGCTCGGTCCGCTCCGGCGCGTAGAGGGACAGCTGCCGGAAGGACATGGGGCTGAACTCGATCACCTCCTCCCTGGTGCCGCGCACGGTGAGGCGGTTCCCGGGGCCGTTCCGGGTGACCTCGTACAGCTCGCCGCGCCGCAGGCCGGCGCGCGGGTAGTCGCGCTCCGGCTGGATGAGGTCGCCGGGGGAGTAGTTCCGGGAGAAGGCCCGCTCGGCCCGGGTGGTGTCGCGGCGCGCCAGGGTGGCGAACTCGAGCCCCTGGCCGGCGAGCCCCAGGTTCTCCCGCACCGCCCGGTTGATCTCGCGCCGCGCCTCGTTGGTGCCGGCGACCACGATGGTCCTCGACCGCTCCTCCGGCGCCATCCCGGCCAGGTCGGCGGCGATGGCCCTGCGGCGCTCGTGGTCGTCCTTGATCTGGCGGAGGTCCGGGAGGTAGCGGAGGGAGGCGGCCGCCTCCCCCCGGGCGGCCAGGGCGACGGCCTGCCGGAGCGCCGGGTCGACCTGGCGCCGGATCTCCTCCATGAGGGCGGTCCGCATCCCGGCGGCCTGGAGCTGGTCGAAGGGCCGCCCGGCCTCGATGGCCTTGGTCTGCTGCGTGTCGCCGAGGAGCACGACGCGGGTGCCGGCTCCCTCGGCGATCCGCAGGGCCTGGTCCAGGTGGCGGGTGGCCACCGTTCCCGCCTCGTCGATGACGAGGACGGTCCGGGGGTCGAGGTGACTCTCCCTGGCGGCGAGGAACGAGGCCAGGGTCCGGGCCTCGACCCCCAGCTCGCGGAGGACCCGCACCTGGGAGGCGTAGGGCGCCAGGGCCACCACCCGGAAGCCGCTCTCCTCCACCAGCCTCTTGGCGGTATCCAGCATGTGGCTCTTCCCGGTGCCGGCATGGCCCTGGACGCCGACCACCCGATCGGTGGCCGTGGCGATGAGCTCCACCGCCGCGCGCTGCCCGGGGGTGAGATCGCTCGACCCCAGGCGCCGGCCGACCGCCTCCCGGTCGGCGATGGGGCTCACCTGCCCGCGCCCCTGCCGCTCGATCCTGAGGATCCGCCTCTCCCGCTCCAGGGCCGCCTGGGTGGTGAAGCGGCGCTCGGCCGGCACGAGCCCGCCCTCGTCGATGGCCAGGTCGACGCGACGGCGGGCGGCGTCGCCCTCCATCCCCCGCTCGACCAGGGCCCGGACCCAGGCGTTCCGGGACCTGGGCTCGGCGCCGGCCTCGTGGAGGGCGGTGAGGTAGTGGGGGCTCTCGCGGACCAGGTAGCCGACGGCCAGCTGCCGGTCGACCTCGCGCTGGACGTCGGCCAGGGTGGCCTTGCCGATGGAGTGCTTCAGGGCCACGTCGAGGAGCTCGCGCTCCCCGATGACCGCCTGGCGCTCGGTGAGGTGGGCGACGGCGAAGCGGACGCCGCGGCGCGCGCCCTCGGCCCGCACGCGGGGGAAGGACTCCACGTCCACCGGTCCCGCGGCGAACAGGCCCCTGCCGGGAGGCGGGGTTCGCCAGCCGAGGTCGATCCCCAGCTCGCGGGCCTTGGCCTGCCACTCGGCCAGGAGCCGGCCCCGATCGACGGGCCTCTTCCCCGGCCGGTCCTTGAGCCCCGCAAGCTCCCTCTGGCGGAAGCTGGCCGTCTCCCGGGTGAGGCCGCGCCGGGCGAGGTGCTCCTCGATCCGCGCGGCGCGCCGGGAGAAGGCGGCGAGCTGGGCGCGCTCGACGTGGGCGAGCTCGAAGAGGCCCTCCCGCCCGTGCCGGAGCGCGTACCCGGCGCGCTGCAACGCCACGGCCAGCTCGGCGCGGTACACCGCCGTGAGGTAGCGGGTGGCCCTCACGATCTCGTCGTTGAGGAGCGCCCGCCAGGCCCCGTCGGCCCGCCGGGTGAGGTTGAGGACCAGGCAGTGGGTGTGGAGCTGGGGGTCGAGCTCGCGGCTGACCTGGTGCCGGAACTTGGCCACGGCGAGGTTCCGGGTGTCCTCGACCTGGCTCTTGCCGTTCACCCACCGGCGCGCCTGGGCCCGCTCCTCGGCCACGGCCACGGCGCGATCGACGGCCCGGTCGTGGGCCCCCAGGGCCGCCGGGTCCAGGGCGACGAGCGCCTGGAGCGAGACGCTCTTCGGCGCCGAGAAGGTGAGGTCGATGCCGATGCGGACGTGCGAGTCCTTCCGGGTGGAGGTCCGGCAGGTCGGCGAATCGGGGGAGACCTGGCCGGCGAGGAGCTGGCGGAGGCGCTCGGCGTCCACGGGGCCGGCAAGGCCGAGCGCCTCGGCCCCCTTCCCCTGCCAGGCGGAGTCGGGGGCCTCGCCGGGATCGAGGTCGTCGCCGCCCGCGTAGTACCGGACGGTGGGGTCCACCCGGCCCTTGAGGACCCTGAACCTCAGCACGGGGCCCGCTCCTCGAAGGCGGGAACGCGTTCCCGGTAGCGCACGAAGCCCAGCCTCACCCGGGCGATGGGGTGATCGCCGGCGAAGGCCAGGTAGCCGGTGAGGTCGGGCAGGCCGGCGATCTCGGAGGGCAGGACCACGCGCTCCCGGGTCCGCTGGATCTGGCTGCTCCGCGAGCTCCCCTTCTGGCCGCGGGTGCGGCCGTGGTGCTCGCGCTCGACCTCGTGCTCGCCCAGGCTCTGGCTCATGTCCTCGCAGGTCCGGGGGTCGGTCCGGGCGCCGCCGAGGACCACCAGGGACCGGAAGCAGCTCCGGAGCGTCTGGGCCTCCTCCCGGCCGTAGATCCGCTCCAGCTGGGCGGTGGACTGCAGGCCGGCCACGATGCGCAGCCCCGCCTTCCGGCCCTTGGTGGCGGCGTCCTCCAGGCTGGGGAGCTTCTCCAGGCTGGCCAGCTCGTCGAGGAACATCCAGATGCGCCGGCGGGGGTCGTCGCCCAGGGAGAGGATGGAGGTGCAGAGGACGTCGACCCAGGCGGAGATGAGGGGCCGCAGGGCCTCGGCCATGTCCTCGCGCCAGGTGATGAAGAGGTTCCCGCCCCGGGGGTCGCCCAGCCAGGCGCGCAGGGAGAAGTCGCCGTCGGGCATGGAGAGGTGCTCGGAGAGCTTCCCGGAGAGGACGAAGCGGGCGCTGGCCAGCGCCTTGTCCGCGCCCACGAAGAGCGACTCGGCCGCGGTCCCGGCCAGGAAGGCCTTCAGGTCGGTGGGCTGGGCGATGGTGGTCCAGCGGAAGAGCTCGGCCACCGAGGGCTGCCCGACCAGGGAGAGCTTGCGGGCCGTCTCGCGGAGGAGGAGGCGAGCGTAGGCGCACCACTCCTCCTCCTCCTTGGTCTGGCCGCGGGGCACGAGCGAGAGGGCGAAGCGCTTGAAGTCGTACTCGGCCCGGATCTCGTTGAAGAAGGTCCAGCCCAGGCCGCGGGCGTCGTAGGGGTTCAGGATGACGTCGCCGGGCCGGTGGAACTTGGCCAGCATGTCGCCGTTGGGGTCGGCGACCACGATGCGGTCGCCGCGCCGGAGCGCCGAGCGGGCCATCTCGCGGAGCAGGACCGACTTCCCCGACCCGGTCGACCCGCCCACCAGCAGGTGGAGCGTCTCGACGGCGCGGGGCATGGGGACGCCGGCGACGACGATCTGGCCCGACCCGCCTTCCCGCGTCGACCAGGCCAGCCGGCGCGGGCTCACGACCCGCGTGCCGCGGAGGTGGCGGCGGAAGGAGTCGCCGCGCGGGCCGGAGGCGGCGATCCTCGCGGCGGCGACCAGGGCGGCGAGGGCCAGGGCCAGTCCGCAGAGGAGGGCGGCGAGGAGGAGCGGCTCCCCGGCCGTGAGGGTGAGCGCCGCCAGGGCGCAGAGCCGGCGGAGGCCGGGGAGCCGGCCTCCCTCGGCCGCCCGGACCGCCAGGAGCCAGCAGGCGAGCGGCAGGAGGCCCGCGAGGGCGGCGGCCACCTCCCGTCGCTCGTCGGGGTGCACGCCTACCTCCAGACCTCGAGGCCGCGGCGACCGACCTCTGCCTGGGCCATGGCCGCCCTCTGCGGCCCGGCCAGCGCCCGGAGGAGGAGGAGCACCTCGACGAGGAGGCCGGGCGGGGTCGAGGGCCCCCGCTCGCCGCCGCTGGCCGGGGTCCGGGCGCAGCGCTCCACCACCTCGCGCAGCACGGCCAGCTCGGCGTCGATGTGGTCCTCCTCCTCGAGGCGCCGGCGCAGGTAGGTCGAGAGCGGGATGCAGTACTCCTGGGCCTGGGCGGAGAGGTGGGCCCAGGCGTCGGGCGCGAGCCGGAGGGTGACCTGGGTGTGGGTCATGGCGCCGATCCCCGCTGATGTTTGACCGCGTTCCGGGTGCGTTATAGCATGCCTGGCATGTGACAGCAGGATCCGGATCCGGGGCGCGGCCGGGCGCGACAGCCGGCAGGTTCCCTCCCCGGCGCGGGCGGCCTGCGTCCTCGGGCGGACGGAGGAGCGGGCTCCCCTCGTCCCAAGGGGTGGTGCCGGTGGCCATGCGGGGTCCCTCGGTTGCCGGCCCCGGACCGCGATGGCATGCTGGGCCGAGTCTGGCTCGCGGCCATGGGTGAGGGGGTCGAGCCATGGCGGATCGCAATCTCGTGGTGCTGGTGGCCTGGGCGACGGCCGCCTGCCTGTGGGCGGGGGCGGCGCCGGGGAAGGAGCCGGCCGCGAGGGACGAGGCGGCGAGCGATCCGCCGCGGGACGCCCGCGAGATCGTCCTCGACGAGAAGGCCAGCGGGCGGGTCTTCGCGGTCCGCACCGCGCGGAACGTGGTCACCGTGGTGGAGTTCCCCGAGGACCTGGTGGGCCTCCCCGCCTGCGGCGACTGCGAGGACGGGCAGGGGCCGGAGGGGGACGCGCTCTACCGGATGGAGGCGGTGGCGCGGGGCCGCTACCTCACCCTCCGCCCCAACCCGGTGGCCCGGCGGGCCAGGGAGAGCGATCCGGTGACCACCATCCTGGTGCGCATGGAGCACGCCACCCTGACCCTCTACGTCGAGCAGGTGGAGCGGGGGCGGGCCGACACCCGGGTGGTGTTCACCTACCCGAACCGCTCCGCCGACGACGAGTACCTGCGGGTCGAGCGGGCCAAGCTGGAGCTCGAGGCCGCGGCCAGGGCCGAGGCGGCGCTCACCGCCAGGTTCCTCCGCTCCTTCGCCGAGCCGCACCGCTGCGTCTCGAAGAGCGCCCGGGTCCGCAGCGACGATCTGGTGCTGGAGGTTCGGGAGATGTGCTACTTCGGCCGGGAGGTGATCATCACCCTCGAGGTGGAGAACCGCGGCCGCGACCCGCTCGAGGTGGGATCGGTGGTGGTGAACCGCGGGTCGAGCAAGCGCGAGTACCTCTCGGAGAAGACCATCGAGGGGGACCGGCCCAGCACCGCGGTGGTGGCGCTGCACCTCGAGGACGGGGAGCAGGTGAGGGGTCCCTACGCCGTCACGCTCCAGGAGAGCGGCGGGCGGGGGAGGGTGGTGGCCATCGATCACCTCGAATTCTAGGGAGGGCAGCGCCCCCGGTGCGCGAGGAGGAGCCAGGGAGACGGGCGCGCTCGCTCGTGGTCGGGACCCCTCCCGGCCGGGAGAGGCTCGGCCGCGGGGCCGGGCCGGGCCGGGCCACGCTCGCCTCCGGGCGCCGGGCGGGCCTGGGCCGGGCCGCCCGGTACGAGGTGGTGAGGAGCCTGGGCCGGGGCGGGATGGCCGAGGTGCTCCTGGCCAGGCGGGTGGAGGACGGGGGCGTGGCGCAGGAGGTGGCCCTGAAGTGCGTGGCCCCGGAGTTCGATCCGGGCGGGCCGGTGCAGCGGATGTTCCTGCACGAGGCGCGGCTCGCCTCCCTCCTCCACCACCCGGGCATCGCCGAGGCCTACGGCCTCGACGAGATCGACGGGCAGCCCTACCTGGTCCTCGAGTACGTGGACGGGGTGAGCGTGGGGCAGGCCATCCGCGCGGCGGCGGAGCGCGGGGAGACCTTGCCGGAGGGGTTCTCGTGCCGGGTGGCTGCCTGCGTGGCCGAGGCGCTCGGCTACGCCCACGCGCTGCTGGGGCCCGAGGGGCGGCCCCTGGGAATCGTCCACCGGGACGTGAGCGCCCAGAACGTCATGCTCACCAGGGCCGGGGACCCCAAGCTCCTCGACTTCGGCATCGCCCGCGCGCGGACGGAGGGGCGGGAGAGGACGGCCACCGGCCAGATCCGGGGGACCTACGCCTACCTCTCCCCGGAGCAGGCGGAGGTGCGGCAGCTGGACGGGAGGTCGGACCTCTTCAGCCTGGGGCTCCTGCTCGTGGAGATGCTCACCGGGCGACGGGTCTTCGCGGGAGACGACGAGCTCCTCACCGCCCGGGCCATCGCCGTCTGCGACCCGGCCCGGGTGGAGGAGGCGACCCGGGAGCTGCCGGGTGCGCTGCAGGGCATCTGCCGGAGGACGCTGGCCAGGGATCCGGCGGACCGGTTCCGGGACGGCCAGGAGCTCGCCGGCGCGCTCCGCCACCACCTCCGGGAGCGGCACGGCGACTACGGCGCGGCACAGTGCGCCGCCGAGCTCTCCCGGCTCGGGCTCCCGGAGGCGTCGCCGTCCCCCGAGGAGGCGGGGCCCACCGTGCCGATGCGGCGCCCGGGCCGCGCCAGGCGGTGGGCGGTCGGAGCCGCCGCCGGCCTGGGGGTCCTCGCCTCGGCGGGGCTCGCGGGGCCGCGCTGGGCCCACCGGAGCGCCGGCCCCACGCCGGGGACGGCGCAGCCGACCTCCGGGGCTCCCGCGCCGATTCCGGCGATCGCGCCCGACCCGGCCCCGGGGCTGCCGCCCACGCCCGCGCCCGAGGCCCCGCGAGCAGCGCCGCACGAAGGGCCGGGCGGGGCACCGGCGGTGAGGAGGCGCGCGCAGGAGAAGGGCGCGCCACCGGCGCAGCGCGCCGCGCCGACGGAGGGGAAGGCCATGGCAGCGCCACCCGAACCCGGGGACGGCGTGGAGCAGGCGGCCCCGGAGGAGGCGGTGCCACCTCCCCCGGCCCGGAGCGCGCCGGTGCGCTTCGCCGACCGGGCGGTGGTCGCGGACGCCGCCGGGACCCTGCCCCGGGGAACCCTGCTCCAGGTGGCGCTCAGCGCCGGCCTCGACGCCGACCGGGCGGTGGAGGCCGAGGCGGTGGTGCGGGAGGACCTGATGAGCGAGGAGGCGGTGCTCGTGCCGCGGGGGACCCTCGTGAGCTGCCGCGTGAGCGGGGTGACGAACGGCAGGCTCGGCCTTTCCTGCGACGGGGCCCGCGCGGGTGCGCGGACCTGGTCGTTCAGCGGGATCGCGCTGGGGAGGGACAACCGGAGCGGCCTCGTGGTCGTTGACGGAGCCCTCCCATCTGGTACTCCCTTCCTGGTGGCGGTGACCGCGTCGGCTCTTCTGGAGTGAGGGGTGGGGCGGGGGACGGGAGGCAGCGTGGAGCGGAGCAAGGCGTTCCGGAACAAGACGATGCGGGTCCACCCCCGGGAGGACGCGCTCATCGACAGGGCCTGCGCGGCGCTGCACGGCGTGGACCGGTCGACGTTCATGAGCGAGGCGGTGCTCTTCGAGGCTTCGCGCCTCGGGGTGCGGTTCACGGCCGAGCCGCTCAAGCCGCTCCGGACCAGCTGGCCGTACATCCCGGACCGGGAGGAGTCGACCGGGGTGCGGTTCACCATCACCTTGAGCCCGGTGCTGATGGAGATCGTCTCCCGGGCCGCGGCCCACGTGCACACCAGCGAGCCGCTCTTCATGATCGGCGCGACCCTCGCCTACATCGGCCGGCTGCAGAAGTGCTTCCGGGGGGAGGCCGAGGACACGCCCGAGGAGGCGGCGGAGATCCGCCGGAAGCTCGCGGCCATCCGGCTCCCGGCGCAGTACCAGTACGGCGGGTAGCCGGGCGCGTCGCCCGTCGGCGCTGGCCGGCGACGAGCGAGGAGCCTGGTCCCGCCGGCCTGCTGCGGCGCGTGCCCTGGAGCGCGGTCGGTCGCCCCTCGCGCGGGTCGGCAGGCTTCCGGAGTGCCCACCCGGCCGGCACTCCTCTGCCGCGGGCCGAGGAGGCCGGCGGCCCGGCGAGGGCCGCGCTCCGATCCGGCGGCGGAGGAACCTCCTGGCGGTCCGTCTACGACAGGATGGCCCACTGCTCGATCGACTCGCGGACCGCGGCCACCGTGGCAGCGTCGTCCCGCGCCTGCAGGCCGGCGAGGATCTTGCGGTGGTGGCGGAGCGCGTTCTGGCCCTTGCGCTTGTGGCGGTGGGTCTCCTCGATGGAGTGGGCGAACAGCTCGAGGGTGAAGTCGTAGATCCTCTGGATGAGCTCGTTCTTGGTGGCCTTGCCCACGGCGCGGTGGAAGGCCAGGTCGAGCTGGGTGAGGAGGTGCGGGTCCCACTGCTTCTGGGCCACCATCGCCGCCATCCGGTCGTACTCCCGCTCGATGTTGCGGACGTCCTCCTCCTCGGCGTTGGAGAGCACCAGCTTGACGATCCCGATCTCGATGAGCTCCCGCAGCTCCTTCAGCATCCGCTTGTCGGGATCGCTCAGGATCATCTGGAAGAGCAGGTGATCGAACAGCCGCCTGCTGAGGGACTCGGAGACGTAGGTCCCGTCGCCGCGCCGGATCTCCAGGATCCCGAAGGAGGAGAGGATCTTGATGGCTTCCCGGATCGAGCCCCGGCTGGTGGCCAGCGTCCGGGTGAGCTCGACCTCGCTGGGGATGCGATCGCCCGGCCGCAGCCGCTTGGTGAGGATGAGGTGCTCGATGGTGTGGATCACCGTCTCCACGGCCGAGCGACGCTCGGACAGGCCGAGGGCGACCGAATCGAAGGGCGAGGGTGCACCCTCCGGGGGGGTGGGCAGGGACGTCTCGTTCCTAAGGGTGGTCACGTCGGACATCATACGGCCTGGCCGCGGAAACCTGAACATCGTCGCGTTGGAGGCCGCGGGAGCCGCGCCTCCCTCCGGGCAGAGGTGGCCCGCCGGAGGTCTGTTCCCGCGCGGGAGCCCGCCCGCTCTCCCGGGGCCCACTACCCGGCAGCACCGCCCTGGGGAGGAGGAGGATAGATCTTCTCCGGGGGGGCCCGCCGCTTGGGCCGCTCGATGAGCTCGATGGTCGTTCCCAGGCCGTCCTCGGTGTCGAGGTAGGCGTAGTGGCCGTCGTCATCCGGCCCGAACCCGGCCCCGTCCATGGTCACCCGGTACCCGGCCGCCTCCGCCTCGCGGACGGCGGCCCGCATGTCGTCCACCAGGACGCCCAGGTGGTGGAGGCCGTAGCCGTGGGCCCGGATGAACTCGGCGTAGACCGTGTCGCCCGACTGCTGCTCGATGAGTTCGATCCGCGTCGGGCCGAGGTTGGCCAGCGCCACCCGCATGGCGTAGTCCGCCGGCGCACCGTGGCGCGTCATGCGGGGCACGAAGGGCTTGCGGTAGGTGTAGAAGTGCCAGGGCCCGATGCCGAACCGGTGCCAGTACTCCTCCACCGTCCGTTCCAGGTTCTCCACCACCAGGGCCACCTGGGCGACGCCTCGATCGAGGAAGGAGAGCTTCTTGGGCATCTGGGACACGTGACCTCCGGCGCTCGCCCGACCGCGCCATCCTCGAGGGGAGGCCGGAGCGCGATGCCACCATAGCACCGGGCCGGGCCGGGAGGGGACCGGCCGGCCCCTCGACCCAGGTTGAACAGGTGTGCACATCTGAACGGATTGACTAGGAGGCGGTCGGGGCGCAAGATCCGGCCGTTCAGGCCCTGGGCCGGGCGCCACGGGCCGGACGGGACGTCGCGAGCGCTCATGGCACTCCGCACCACCGACGACGAGCCGCGGCTCCTCTACAAGATCGCCCGCGCCTACTACCAGGACGGCGCCACCCAGGAACGGATCGCCAGGCGCTTCGGGCTGTCCCGGCCGAAGGTGTCCCGCCTCCTGCGGCAGGCGCGGGACTCCGGGGTGGTTCACATCTCCATCCGACGCCCGGGGCCGGGTTGCCCGGACCTGGAGCGCGAGCTGGAGGCCCGCTTCGACCTCGACGAGGCGGTGCTGGCTCCCCGCGATCGGGCGCCGGTCATCGAGCGCATCGGGGCGGCGGCCGCGGCCTACTTCGCCCGGACCGTCCAGCCGGGCGACACGGTCGGGCTCTCCTGGGGGACCTCCCTGCGCGAGTTCGCCGCGAGGCTCCCCCATCTCGAGCTGCCCCGGGTCACGGTCGTCCAGCTCATCGGTGGGCTGGGGAGCCTGGACGCGGGGGTCAACGGCGCGGAGCTGACCCGCCGGGTGGCCGAGCGCTGTGGCGCGCGGCCGCGGATCCTGCAGGCACCGGGGGTGGTGGCCACGCCGGCGGTCAAGGCCGCACTGCTCTCCGATCGGGAGGTGGCGCGATCGCTGGAGCTGGGCCGGATGGCGACGGTGGCCTGGATGGGGCTGGGCGTCCCGCGGGCCGCCTCGGCGCTCTTCGGGCCGGAGGGGCTCCTCTCCCACAGGGACCTGGAGGCCATCCGGGCCCGGGGGGCCGTTGCCGATGTCTGCCTCCGCTACTTCGACGCGGGCGGGCGGCCGGTGGAAACGGGCTTCGAGCGGCGGGTGCTGGGGATCGAGCTGCCGGACCTCCTGGCCATCCGGCGGCGTGTGGCCGTGGCCGGTGGGCCGGAGAAGGTCCCGGCCATCCGCGGTGCGCTGGCGGGGAAGCTGGTGAACGTCCTGGTGAGCGACGAGGACACGGCCCGAGCCTTGCTCGAGGGCGCGGAGGGTTGAGCATGTCCTGCCTGCTGGGGATCGACTACGGGACGGGCGGCGCCAAGGCAGCGCTCATCGACGCGGAGGGCACGCTGCGCGCCTATGCCTTCGAGGAATACCCCATCCTCACCGCCCGGCCGGGCTGGTCCGAGCACGACGCCGCCCTGTACTGGCCGGTGGCTTGCCGGCTGATCCGTCGCTGCCTGGGCGAGGCGAAGGTGTCGGGGCGCGAGGTGCGCGGGGTGGCCGCCTCGTCGGCCCTGCCCTCGCTGGTCATGGTCGACCGGGGCGGACAGCCGGTCGAGCGCGCCTACAACCTCATGGACCGCCGTGCCCAGGACGAGGTCCGCCGGCTCAAGGAACGGATCGGCGAGGCGCGGATCTTCGAGATCACCAAGAACCGGCTCGACGATCACCCGGTGATCGTCAACCTGCTCTGGGAACGCGCCCATCGCCCCGAGGTCTTCGCGCGGGTGGCCAGGGCGCTGAGCATCGACGGGTACCTCACGCTGAAGCTGACCGGGGTGCCCAGCGCGCACTACTCGGGCGCGGCCTTCTACGGCGTCGCCTACGACCTGCTCCGGCGCCGCTTCGACGGCGGGCTGCTCGCCGAGCTGGGCCTCGATCCCTCGCTCTTCCCTCCGCTGCACGCCTGCGAGGCGGTGGTCGGGGAGGTGACCCACCAGGCGGCCGAGGAGACCGGCCTGGCCCCGGGGACCCCGGTGGCGGCCGGGCAGGTGGACTGCTGCGCCGGGTGGATGGGGGCGGGGATGACCGAGCCCGGCGACGTGCAGATGAACCTGGGTACCTGCGGGAACTTCGGCGTGCTCCACCGGGAGCACGTCTTCCACCAGAGCATGATCGCCTTCGAGCACACCACCGGCGGCGGCGAGGTCTTCATCACCGTCCCCACCACCACCACCGGCGGCGGGCTGATCCGCTACATGCGCGACAACTTCTACCCCGCGGAGCTCGCCCGGGAGCGCGCCTCGGGGGAGGACGTCTACGAGCTCATCAACCGGGAGGCGGAGGCGGCCCCCCCCGGCAGCCAGGGGCTGGTGGTGCTGCCGTTCCTCATGGGCGAGCGCACGCCCATCTGGGACGCCGACGCCCGGGGGACCATCCTCGGGCTCTCGCTGCAGCACACGCGCGGCCACCTCCTGCGGGCGATGATGGAGTCGGTCGCCTACGCGCTCTACGACTCCTACCGGATCATCCAGACCACCGGGCTGGCGCTGCGTCCTCCCATGGTGCTGAACGAGGGCGGGGCGAAGAGCGCCCTCTGGCGGCGGATCATCACCGACGTGTTCGGGGTGCCGACCGCGCTGGTGAGGCGGCGCACCGGGGCGCCCTGGGGTGACGCCATCCTGGCCGGGGTCGCCACCGGCGTGTTCCGGGACTTCCGCGTGGCCAAGCAGTGGGCGGAGTTCACCGAGCCGCTCGAGCCCGACCCGGCGCGCCACGCCCTCTACGGCGAGTACTTCTCCCTCTACAAGAGGCTGTACGCGCACGTGGCCGACGACTTCAAGGAGCTGGCGCGCCTGCGGGAACGTTCCGAGCGCTGAGGAGCTCGCCGGGCGTCGTCGCCCGTGCGGGCTCGCCCGGCGCGGGCACTAGGAGAGAGAGATGGAGCTCATCCGGCGGCTGAGGGCACGGGCGGAGGCGGGCAGGCCGATCGCGGTGGGGATCGTCGGATGCGGCCAGATGGGGTCGGGGCTGGCGCACGCCGTCTCCTGCGTCCCGGGGATGCGGGTCGCGGCCATCGCCGACATCGAGCCGGGACGGGCGCTGGCCACCTTCTCGGCGCTGGGGGTGGGCCGGGAGGGGATCGTCGAGGCGGCCACCGTCGCGCAGGCCGAGGATGCGCTGCGCGCCGGGCGGCGGGTGGTCACCGCGGACGCCCTCGCCATGCCGGAGATCCCGTCGCTGGAGGTGAACGTCGAGGTCACCGGCGTGCCCGACGTGGGGGCGCAGGTCGCCTACCGGTCGATCATGGCCAAGAAGCCGGTGATCATGCTGAACGTCGAGACCGACATCACCGTCGGCCCCTACCTCTCCGACCTGGCCCGGCGCACCGGGGCCCTGTACACGGTGGCCTCGGGCGACGAGCCCGGGGTGCTCAAGATGCTCTGGGAGCAAGCCCTGCTGATGGGGTTCGAGGTGGTGGCCCTGGGGAAGGGGAAGAACAACCCCATCGACCGCGCGGCCACCGCCGAGTCCTGCCGCGAGGAGGCGGCCGGGAAGGGCATGAACCCGAAGATGCTGGCGGCCTTCCAGGACGGGACCAAGACCATGGTGGAGATGGCGGCCGTCTCCAACGCCACCGGCCTCCTCCCCGACGTCCCGGGCATGCACGGTCCCAAGGTGGAGCTGGGGGAGCTGGTCCGGACCTTCGTGCCCGCCGCCGACGGCGGCATCCTCTCCCGGAGGGGAGTGGTCGACTTCTCCACCGGCGCCATCGCCCCCGGGGTGTTCGCCATCGTCCGCGCCGACGAGCCCCGCATCCGCAAGGAGATGAAGTTCATCACCCGGGCGGAGGGGCCGTACTACCTGCACCACCGGCCCTACCACCTGTGCGACCTGGAGACGCCGCAGTCGATCGCCGAGGCGGTGCTGCTGGGGGAGGTGACCGTGGCCTCCGAGGTGCCGCACTCCGAGGTGGTCTGCGTGGCCAAGCGCGACCTGCAGGCGGGGGACCGGCTGGAGGGGATCGGCGGCCACGACTTCTACGGGCTGCTCGCCACCCGGGCCGATGCGCTCGCCCGCCGGGCGGTCCCCGTCGGGATCGGGGCCGGTGCGCGCCTGGTCAAGGGAGTCCGCAGGGGCCAGTGGATCACCCTCGACGACGCGGCCCCGGATCCGTCGACCTTCGTCTACCGGCTCCGCATGCTCCAGGAGGCGCTGCTCGAGTCCCCCTCCGGGAAGCCGCGGTGAGGAGGGCGGGAATGCCGGAGAGCATGAGCGCGGTGGTGGTCCGGGCGCCGATGGAGTTCGCGGTGGAGCGGGTCCCGGTCCCGGAGGTGCCGCCCGGGGGCCTCCTGGTCCGGGTCGAGGCGTGCGGGCTCTGCGGCTCGGACCTGCGGACGCTCCGCTCCGGGCACCGTCGGGTCACCTTCCCCTTCACCATCGGCCACGAGATCGCCGCCCGGGTGGTCAGGGCCGGAGAGGGCTACCGGGGCCCGTGGCAGATCGGCGAGCGGCTGGCGGTCGGGCCGCTGGCGTACTGCGGCAGCTGTCCCGGGTGCCTGGAGGGCCGCCACGAGCTCTGCGAGAACCAGCGGGAGATCGGGCAGGCCTGGCCGGGGGGCTTCGCCGAGTACCTGTCCCTGCCCGAGCCGGTGGTGGCGCTGGGCAACGTGCAGCGCGCGCCCGACGGCCTCGACCCGGCCCTGGTGACCCTGGCCGAGCCCCTCTCCTCCTGCATCCACGCCCAGGAGAAGGCCGGGGTGGGGATGGGGGAGTCGGTCACCATCCTCGGGGCCGGCCCGGTCGGCTGCCTGCACGCGGCCCTGGCCCGCGCCCGGGGGGCCTTCCAGGTGGTGCTGGTGGACGTGGACGCGGGCCGGCTGGCGCTGGCCGGCCCCTTCGGCGCCGACGCCCGGGTGGACGCGTCGGCCGAGGATCCGGTCGCAGCCGTGCGCCGCCTCACCGGCGGCCGCGGCGCCAGCGTGGTGATCGCCGCCACCCCCTCGCCCCGGGCGGCGGTGCAGGCGGTGGAGATGGCGCGGAAGGGAGGTCGGGTGGTCCAGTTCGGCGGCCTGCCCCGGGACGAGTCGCGGCCCGGGATCGACCTGAACCGGATCCACTACGAGGCGCTCCAGCTCATGGGCGTGACCACCTTCGCACCGCGCCACAACCGGCAGGCGCTGGAGCTCATCGCCTCGGGCCGCCTGCCGGCGGCGCAGCTCGTCACCCACCGCTTCCCGCTGGCCCTCTTCGACGAGGGCGCCCGGCTGGCTCTGGCCGGACGGACGCTCAAGACGGTGTTCCTGCCCTGAGCCCGCTCAGATCTTGTTGGCCTTGAGGATCTCGTTCGAGGCGATGAGCTGGGCGGCGTAGGGGCCCTTGCGCCGCATGAGGAAGTTCACGAACAGGCTCTCGATGATGCAGAGCTCGGCGATGCGCTTCGTGACGATCTCCCCGGAGACGTAGGCGGCGTAGACCGCCGTCTGGAGCACGAAGTGGCACTGCTTGGCCAGCGCCGAGAGGGGGAAGTTGGTGATCGCCACCACCGTGGCACCGGCGCGGACCGCCTCGCGCACCACGCCGAGCAGGGTGCGCGTCTGGCCGGAGTGGCTGATGGCCACCAGCACGTCCCCGCTCTTGAGCTGGGAGGCGAGGACCAGCTGCAGATCGGGGTCCACGGCGTAGCTGGCCGGGAAGCCGATCCGGGCCCACTGGAGGTAGGCCTCCTGCGCCACCACCGCCGCGTTGCCCACCCCGCAGAACATGATGGTCCGGGCCCGGCACAGCGCCTTGAGCGCCCCCTCGTAGGCCTCCACGTCGATGACCGAGGCGGTGTCGGAGATGGCCTGGGCGGAGGCGTCGAGGATCTTGCGCATCACCGCCGCCGGGCCGTCGTCGGGGCGCAACCCCCGGTACTCGAACATGTCGGTCCCGTCCGGCGAGGGGCGGAACTCCGCCTTGAGCTCGGGGTAGCCTCCGTAGCCCATCCGCTGCGAGAGCCGGACGATGGTGGCCTCGGAGCAGCCGGCCCGCTCGGCGAAGCTGACGATGGGCAGGTCGTGGATCTCCTCGGGATGGGAGAGGAGGAAGTCGGCGGCCCGCCGCTCGGCCCTGCGCAGCCCGTTGTAGACGGCCTGGAGGCGCACGGCGCAGTTGCGCGGGATCCGGTTCAGGCCGGGCTCGTTCATGGCTGCGCCTGGAGTCGCTGGTGGATGGGACGGAGGGCGGCGTGCAGGTCCCGGTAGACGGCCAGGCGGGCGGCGTGGGCGTCCTGCGCCTCGGGCCGGGGGTGGTACACCTGGGCGACGCGGACCGCTCGCCGGGCGCCGACCGCCACGCTCTCGAAGACGCCGGCCCCGGCCCCGGCGAAGATGGCCGCGCCCAGGCAGGCCGCCTCCGTCGCCCGCAGGGTCTGGATGGGCACGCCCAGCACGTCGGCCTTGACCTGCAGCCACAGGCTGGACCGGGCGCCGCCGCCCACCGCCGAGACCCGGCGGACGGAGATGCCCGCCTGGCGGAGCGCGGCCAGGTTGATGGCCAGCTCGTAGGACTGGCAATCGAGGATGGCCTTGGCCACGTCGGCGCGGGTCGAGGCCAGGGTCAGGCCGACGATGGCACCGCGCGAGACCGGATCGCAGCTGGGCGTCCCGGCGCCGTTGAGGTGGGGGAGGAAGAGCAGCGGCGACGGACCCTCGGGGAGCCCGTCCAGGATGACCTCGTAGGGATCCCGGCCCGTCTCCCGGGCCAGCTGGACCTCGGCCGCGGCCCAGGTGTCACGGTACCAGCGGAGGAGGAGGCCCCCCACGTGGTTGAGCGCGAAGGTGAACCAGCGCCCGGGCAGGGCCGACTCGTAGCACGGGTAGAACCCGCCGTAGAGCGCGCCCGCCCCCTCCCGCGAGGAGAAGACGGTGGACAGCACCTCCGCGGTGCCGGTGGAGATGACCGCGTCGCCGTCCTCCAGCACCCCGGCCCCAACCGCTCCGGCGGGCTGGTCGTGAGCCCCGGCCACCAGCGCGGGAGCGCCCTCGATCCCGAGGCTCCGTGCCAGCTCGGGATCGAGGCGCCCCACGGCCGTGCCGGTCTGCACCGGCTCGGAGAACAGCTCGCGGCGGAGGCGGAGCTCCCGGAGCAGGTCCTCCGCCCAGCCGCCGCGGTCCAGGTCCCAGGCCATGGTCCGCGAGGCCATGGTCCGGTCGATCACCCCCGGGGCACCCAGCCGCCCCAGGATGAAGTCGGCGTAGGTGGTGATGCGCCGGGTCCGGGCCCATGCCTCGGGGCGCTCCTGCCGCAGCCAGAGGATCTTGCACAGGGAGTTGATGGGATGGGGGCGCATGCCGGTGCGCCGGAACAGGGCCTCCCCGGTGAACCGCTCCTCGCACTCCCGGGCCTGGGGCGCGGAGCGGTAGTCCATCCCCAGGATGGCGGGGTGGACCGGCGCGCCCGCCCCGTCCAGGGGGATGATGGCGTCGCCCTGGACCGACAGGCTCAGGCCGGCCACCTCGGGGGCCCGCCCGGCACGGCCCGCCTGCGCCGCCACCGCCTCGGCGAGCGTCTCCCGCGTGAGGGCCCACACCCGCTCCGGGTCCTGCTCGGCCTTCCCCGAGCGATCGGTCAGGACGCCGTACTCGCGGTAGGCCGAGCCCCGGACCTCACCCTCCTCGGAGAAGACCACCGCCTTGCAGCCGGTGGTGCCGACGTCGAGGCCGATCAGGCTCTGGCCGGCGGCCGGCGGGGTCATGGCAGGGCGTCCGGCCCCTGGGCGTAGAGCTGGTCCTGGATCCGGCGGAGCTGGAGCAGGACCGACTGGCCCGGCAGCTCCACCAGGTCGTAGGTCAGGGCCGTGTCCTTCGGCACCCGCGCCTTCACCACGCATCCCTTGGCCAGGCCCAGCGGCAAGAGGCGCTCGCGCCGAGCCACCTCGGCCCGATCGATGGAGCCCCGGTAGCAGAACTCGCCGATGCCGTCGAGCACCTGGCCGGGCTCGAGGGCGCGCTTGGTGATGGCGATGCACTCCGACACCAGCGCGTCGCGGGGGTGGCCCGAGGACTCGCCGTAGAGCACGCAGTGGGCCACGGTGAGCGGCACCTCCAGCGAGCAGAGGTGGAAGGGACGGAAGAGGTTGTAGTAGGGGCCGCTCCCCATGTCCCGCTGCACGAGCCCCTCGCGGATGCGCGGGTTGTCGGTGGTGACGATCAGGAACACGCCCGGGTGGACGCCGATGGCGAAGTCGACCACCCCCTTGCGCCCCAGGACGCCGCCGTCCGCCTCCGGCACGAACACCCGGGTGAGGTCGGCCACCGTGGCCCGCGCCCCGTGCATGCCCCGCACGTCCGGGACCAGCCCGGTGGCGTTGGAGACTGCGGCCATCTCCACCGCCGTCTTGCTCCCGTCGACGAACTCGCACAGCATCCGGGCGCTCATCTTCCGCCGCTCGGCCTTGGCGCGCTCGGTGTCCGGGGTGGCGTAGTGGTCGAGCGGGTTGTTCTTCCCCTTGCCGGCGGCGACGATCTCGAACCCCAGGGCGTGGGCGAAGCGGTAGAGCTCGATGATGGCGGCCGGCTCGTCCCCGGCCGCCCAGCTGTAGACCACCCCGGCGTTGCAGGCCATGCGGCGGAGGATGGGGCCGATGGTGACGTCGCACTCGACGTTCATCATCACCATGTGCTTCTTGTGGTCGATGGCGTCCATGGCCAGGACCGCGCCCAGCTCCGCCTGCCCGGTGGCGTCCACCACCGCCTCCACCGTGGAGAGCCGGGTGGCGATCCGGTGGCTGGCGGTGGCCACCCGCCGCCCCCCGCGGACGGCGCGCTCGGCCTCTGCCAGGTCGTCGGTCTGGACGACGTCGACCCGCTTCTTGGAGAGGGCGTAGGCGGAGGCGGCGCGCTCGGCGGTGAGGTCGACCACCACCTGGACCTCCATGCCTCGCATCTCGCCGATCTGGCAGATGATCTCGGTCCCCATCTGCCCCGCCCCGACGACGGCCACCGCCACCGGCCGTCCGGCCCGCTCGCGCTCCTGCAGCTTGGCGTCGATCTCGTGCATGGTCTCGATTCCTCGATGCCCCGGGACCGCCGGGCCCCGGTGACCCTACAGCGGCGTCAGGGTTTGACGAGGACCTTGAGCGCCCGCCCGTCCGCGGCCGCCTGGAACCCCTCCAGCACCTGGTCGAGGCCCACGACCAGGTTGAAGTACATGGCGGGGTGGATCCGCCCCGCGGCGATGGTGGCCAGCGCCTTCTGGTGGACGTGGGCCGGGTAGGAGAAGGCGCCCATGACCACGATCTCCCCGTAGTGGATGAGGTTGGCGTCGAGGGTGGTCTCCGGGGCCTGCTTGGGCAGGCCGCCGAAGAGGACCACCTTGCCGCGCTTGCGCACCGCCCGGACCGCCTGGGCCTGGGTGGCCGCCACCGGCGTGGCCACGATGGCCACGTCGGCTCCCAGCCCGCCGGTGGCGGCGCGGACCGCCACGACGGTGTCGGTCTTGCCGGCGTCGACGAGCAGGTCGGGGGCGAAGCGCTCCGCCTCCTGGAGCCGGCCCAGGCCGGCCAGGATGACCCGGGCCGCGCCGCGGGCGCGCGCCACCTCCAGGTGCAGGCAGCCGATGGGCCCGTCGCCGATGACCAGGACGGTGTCCCCCAGCCCCACGCCGGCGTTCTCCTGGGCGGCGATGACCGAGGAGGCGGGCTCGGAGAGCGCGGCGTCGTCGAGGGACAGCTCCTCCGGGACGTGGTGCACCATCCCGTGGGTCAGCACCACCTCGGGCAGGTGCAGGTACTGGGCGAAGCCGCCCGGCCAGTGCGTTCCCACCATCCGGTGGTGGAGGCAGAGGTTGACCAGTCCGCGCCGGCAGTAGAAGCAGTGGCCGCAGGAGACGTCGGGGGCGACCGCGATGCGGTCCCCCACCCGGAAGCGCTGCACCTCGGGGCCCACCTCGGTGACCACCGCGGTGAGCTCGTGGCCCATGACCTGCGCGCCCACCTCGGCCTTGAGCCCGGTGCGGAAGTTGCGGACGTCCGAGCCGCAGATCCCGCAGGCGTGAACCCGGGCGACCAGGTCTCGCGGGCCGCACGGCGCGAGATCCACCTCGCGCACCACCAGCCTGCCCGGTCCCTCGAAGACGGCGGCCCGCATCTTCACCGCTCACTCCCTTCCCGAGAGGAGCCGCTCCCCGACCGCGCCGGAGGGGTGGATGACGGCGAACTGCTCGCGGGTGAAGCCGGTGTAGGCCATCAGGGCGATGCAGGCGGCGTCGAACACGGCCACCACCGCCAGGGTGCTGGTGGTGGCCAGCATGTTGAACTCGTCCGCCTCCCGCTCCACGCGGATCCGGAGCAGGAGGTCGGCGGCGCGCGCCAGGGGGGAGTCCGGGTTCTCCGTCACGGCGACGATGGCCACCTTCTTCGTCCGGAGCGAGGGGAGGAGGGCGACGATCTCCCGCGAGCCGCCCCCCTTGGAGATGAGGACGGCCACGTCCCCCGGCTGGACGGCTCCCAGCCCACCGTGGACCGCGTCGCCCGGGGAGAGGAAGGAGGCCGGCCGCTCCACGCAGCAGAGGGAGTGCGCGATCTTCCGGGCGGCGGCCGCCGAGGTTCCCACCCCGGCCACCACCACCCGCCCCCGGCCGTCGCCGAGGAGGCGCACCAGCCGCTCGAAGGCGGTGCGGTCGACGGTCCGCTCCAGCCGCGACAGCTCCGAGGCAGCGACGGCCCAGGTCTGCCGGGCTCGCTCCCAGATGTCCACTGCCTCCGCCATGCGGGCGCCCCCAGGTTTCGGAACGGCGGCCATGGTAGGCGCGGGCTCCCCGGCTGTAAAGGGGGAGTTTCATGTGAAACGAACGCGGATGAAACACGGTTTCCGTATAACCGGTCGTTTTCACCTCGACCCGGGCAAAAGTTTTCATTTCGAAACGGGCGCCATGAAACTTGGGCCTTGACAGAGCCGTGTGGGCTGCTACCTTCCGCGCACGGATCCGGAGGCGCGCATGCGGAACGGCAAGACCGTTTTCGGGGTCGTGGTCGGCACCCGCGGGTGCTTCAACTCCAGCCTGGCCGCCTCCGGGCGCGCCACCCTCCTGGCCAAGCTGGAGGCGCTCGGGTACCAGGCGGTGATCCTCCCCGCCGACTCCACGCCCACCGGGGCGGTGGAGGGCAGGCCCGACGGGCTGAAGTGCGCCCGCCTCTTCCGCGAGCACCGGGACGAGATCGACGGGATCGTGGTGGCGCTGCCCAACTTCGGCGACGAGCTCGGGGTGGTCCACGCCGTGCACGGGGCGGCGCTGGGGGTGCCGGTGCTGCTCCAGGCCAGCGACGACCACCTGGACAAGCTCTCCACCGCCGAGCGCCGCGACGCCTTCTGCGGGAAGATCTCGGTGGCCAACAACTTCTACCAGTACGGGATCCGCTTCACCGACACGGCCTTCCACAGCTACGACCTGGACAGCGATCTCCTGGCGGCGGACCTGCGCCGCTTCGAGAAGGTGTGCCGGGTCCACAACGGGCTGCGGAACGCGCGCATCGGGGCGGTGGGCGCGCGCCCCGGCGACTTCCAGACCATGCGGTCCTCGGAGAAGCTCCTGCAGGCGGCGGGCATCACCGTGGTCACCTGCGACCTCTCCGAGATCCTGGGCGCGGCCAGCCGGCTGGACGGCGCCGCGGCCGCGGTGCAGGCCAAGGTGAAGGCGATCCGCGACTACGGCCGGGTGGCGCCGGAGGCGGTGCCGGACCACGTCGTCCGCCAGGCCAAGCTGGGCGTCGCCCTGGACGAGTGGATCGCCCGGAACGAGGTGCAGGCCGCCGGGATCCAGTGCTGGACCAGCGTCCAGCAGAACTACGGGTGCGCCACCTGCCTCTCCATGAGCATGCTGGGCGACGCGCTCGTGCCCTGCGCCTGCGAGACCGACGTCACCGGGGTCATCTCCATGTACGCCCTGACCCTGGCCACCGGCAACGCCTCGGCCCTGCTCGACTGGAACAACAACTACGCCCAGGACCGGAGCAAGTGCGTGTGCACCCACTGCTCCAACTTCCCCCGGAGCTTCGTCTTCGGGAAGAGCTCCACCGAGAAGCTGGAGATCTCCTACCTGGACGTGCTGGGGACGACCCTGGGGCACGACAACTGCTTCGGCGCGGTCAAGGGCAAGGTCCGCGCCGGGGACATGACCTTCCTGCGGGTCACCACCGACGACGTGCACGGCTGCATCAAGGCCTACCTGGGCGAGGGCGACTTCACCGACGACCCCTTCGCCATGTCCGGGGGGATCGCGGTCTGCCGCGTGCCCGAGCTCCCCAGGCTCCTGCGCTACATCATCAAGAACGGCTTCGAGCACCACGTGGGCATGGTGAGGGAGCACTGCGCCGACGTGATCGAGGAGGTGCTGGGGAACTACCTCGGCTGGACGCTCTACCGGCACGGCTGAGGGCAGCAGCGCAGAGGGAGAGGTGCAGAAGGGTTCATCTCGAGGGCCGTGCTCGGCACGGTCAGGAGGCATCGTGACATGAGGTTCCGCATCGGTCTGCTCGTTGCTGCCGGCCTGCTGGCCGGAGCGCTTGTCCTGCCGCGGCCCACCCAGGCCGCGAACAAGAAGCTCACCATCGCCTTCTCCTTCCAGGACCTGGAGACGGAGTTCTGGGTGGCCGGCCACAAGGCCATCGCCGAGACGCTGGCCAAGCGCGGGTTCAAGGTGATCGAGAAGAACTGCTCCAAG
The DNA here is from genome assembly GCA_035541675.1 of Anaeromyxobacter sp. Taxonomy (GTDB): domain Bacteria; phylum Myxococcota; class Myxococcia; order Myxococcales; family Anaeromyxobacteraceae; genus Anaeromyxobacter. Next base: position 22,605 of record DATKMW010000084.1, read on the forward strand.
GACGCCAACCTGCAGCTCGAGCAGGTGAAGGGCCTGCTCACCCAGAACGTCGACGGCGTGATCATCATCCCGGTGGACGGCGAGCTGGCGGTGACCATCGGCAAGCTGGCCAACCAGGCGCAGATCCCCTACGGCGTCTTCAACCGGCCGCCCTCGAACAAGGACGCCAAGGCGCTGGTGGTGGTGGCCGACAACCGCAAGATCGCCGCCGACGCCGTGGACTACATGGCCCAGCAGGCCAAGAAGCTGGGCCGGAAGGTGACCCCGGCCATCATGGTGGGCGACCTGGGCGACCCCAACGCCGTCGGCCGTCGCCAGGGGTTCTACGACGTCATCGAGAAGTACCCGGAGCTGTGGACGGGCAAGCCCATCGAGATCCCCACCAAGTGGGACGCCAACGTCGGGCTGCAGAACCTGCAGTCGGCGGTCCAGGCCAACCCCAACATCGACTTCCTCTTCACCAGCTCGGACTTCCTCTTCCCGGTGATCAAGTCGGTGCTGGCGCCGCAGGGCAAGTGGGAGAAGAGCGGGAGCGCCAAGCACGTCATCCTGGGCGGGCTGGACGGCGACAAGACGGCCTGCGGCCTGATCCGCGACGGGTACCTCGACTCCACCGGCGTCCAGAACCTGTTCGCCGAGGCGGAGATGATCACCGACGCCATCACCGCGGCGGTGGGCGCGGGCGAGAAGACCCCGGAGAAGTGGATGGACGACCACGGCTTCGCGCTGACCCAGGCCAACTTCAAGCAGCGCCACCTGGACATGTGGGGCTGCCGCCTGCTCGAGGGCAAGTAGCCGGCACGGTGGCCCTCCACTCGAGCTCGGCTCCGTCCGGGGGTGACCGGCGCGGGCGTCAGGCCCCGCCGGTCACCGCCCTTCCCGTCGCCGGCACCCCATGAATACCGAGAGCCGACCCAGAGAGCCGGCCGCCGGAGGCGGCGCCCGGGACCCTGGTCCCGCCGCGGACGGACCCGCGGGCCCGGGGCCGAGCGCCCGGCGGCCGCATGCCCGGCTGAGGCGGCTGGGTCGGCACCTGCTGCTCTCGGAGTACTTCGTCCTCTACCTCAGCATCCTCTACATGCTGGCGCTGGGGCCGTTCCTGCCCCAGCTGTTCGCCGCCCAGAACCTGGCCGACATGGTCTCCAACATCTGGCCGCTGCTGGTGGTGGCCATCGGCCAGAACTTCGTCCTCATCACCGCCGGCATCGACCTCTCCCAGACCTCGAACATGGCGCTCACCAGCGTCATCGGGGCGGTGCTCATCGTCACCTCCTGCGACCCGGTCCTCTTCAGCAAGTGCCCGCTGTGGGGGACCTTCCTCACCGAGCACGGTGGACCGCTGGCCGGCATGGCGCTGGGCGTGCCCATCGCCATCCTGATCATGCTGGTCATCGGCTCGCTCATCGGCTGGGTCAACGGGGTGGCGGTGGCCCGCTTCAAGATGCCGGCCTTCATGGTGACGCTGACCACGATGATGTTCTTCAGCGCGGTGGCCATCTACCTGCCCAAGTCGGAGAACATCCAGAACCTCCCCCACGCCTTCAACGTGCTGGGCAAGGGGAGGATCGGGCCCGTTCCCATCCCGCTGCTGGTGGGGGCAGGGGTGGCGGTGGGCGCCCACCTCCTGCTCTCCCGGACGCTGTTCGGGCGGCGGCTCTACGCGGTGGGCACGAACCCGGTGGCCTCGACCATCTCCGGCATCCCCACCGCCCGGATCATCACCCGGGCCTACGTCCTGGCCGGGTTCTGCGCCGCGCTGGCCTCGGTGCTCTATTCCGCCCGCCTGGAGATGGGCCGCCCCACCCTGGCCCGGACCCAGTTCATCGACATCGTCGGGGCCAACGTCATCGCCGGGGTGAGCCTCTCCGGCGGGAAGGGGAAGATCACCTGGACGCTGTTCGGGGTGATCTTCTTCGTGCTCCTGGCCAACACCCTCAACCTGCTCGACCTGCCCTTCTACTCCATCGACATCGTGAAGGGGCTGGTCATCTTCGGCGCGGCCTTCCTGGACGTCCTGCGGACCCGGGCCGCCGCCCAGGGCCACTGAGGCCACCATGCACGCAAGCATGGAAGGGCGGGGGCCATCGATGGAAGCACCGGAGGGAGCGGCCTTCCAGTTCCTGGGCGTGACCAAGAGCTTCTTCGGCGTCCCGGTGCTCCGGGAGGTCAGCCTGAGCCTTCGCCCCGGGTCGGTCCTGGGGCTGGTGGGCGAGAACGGAGCGGGCAAGTCCACCCTGATGAACGTCATGGGAGGCGTGCTCCGCCCCGACGGCGGGCGGATGCTGCTGGGCGGCACCCCCTACCAGCCCCAGGAGCCAGGGGACGCCCGGGCGGCGGGGATCGGGTTCATCCACCAGGAGCTGAACCTGTTCACCAACCTCTCGGTGGCGGAGAACATGTTCATCGAGTCGTTCCCCACCCTGAGGCGGACCCCGGCCATCGACAAGCGGCGGATGGCGGAGCGGACCCGGGAGCACCTGGCCCAGATCGGCCTGGACATCTCCCCCGGGGCGCTGGTGGAGACGCTCTCGCCCGGCGAGCGCCAGCTGGTGGAGATCGCCAAGGTGCTGGCCATGCAGCCCCGGATCTTCATCTTCGACGAGCCCACCACCTCGCTCACCGCCAAGGAGACCGGGTTGCTCTTCGAGGTCATCCGCAGGCTCCGGACCCGGCGGGCGAGCATCATCTACATCTCCCACATCCTCGGGCACGTGGCGGAGCTGGCGGACGAGGTGGCGGTGCTTCGCAACGGGGAGCTGGTGGCGACCGGCCCCACCGCCGAGTACCCGGTCCCGCGGATGATCTCCTGCATGGTGGGGCGCGACCTGAAGAGCATCTTCCCCCCCAAGGCCAGCGCGCCGCAGGAGGAGGTGCTGCTGCGGGTGGAGAAGCTGTCGCAGCCGGGGATCGTGCGCGACGTCGACCTGACCGTGCACAAGGGGGAGATCGTCGGGCTGTTCGGCCTCATGGGATCGGGCCGGACCGAGCTGGCCCGGATGATCTTCGGCGTCGACCGCTACGAGCGCGGCACGGTGCGGGTGGGGAACGGCCTCCTCCCGCGCGGCGACCCGCGCGCCGCCATCGAGCGGGGGATGGCCTTCGTGACCGAGAACCGGCGAGAGGAGGGGCTGCTCATGAACGTCTCCATCGCCGACAACATCGGGCTGGTGGCCCTGCCCGAGTTCGCCCGGGCCGTCACCGGGCACCTGCGGCGGAGGCGGCTGCAGGAGGCCACCGCGCAGAAGGCGCAGGAGCTGCACATCAAGGCCACCTCCTACGAGGCGCAGCCGGCCAAGAGCCTGTCGGGCGGGAACCAGCAGAAGGTGGTGCTGGCCAAGTGGCTGCTGGCGGCGCCCCGCATCCTGCTGGTGGACGAGCCCACCCGCGGCATCGACGTGGGTGCCAAGTACGACGTCTACACCATCATCGGCGAGCTGGCCCGGCGCGGATCGGGGGTGCTCTACATCTCCAGCGAGCTGGAGGAGCTCCTGGCGGTGGCCGATCGGATCCTGGTGATGAACCGGGGCGAGCTGGTGGGCCAGTTCGAGAGGAGCGAGTTCGCGGAGGAGCGGGTGATGCGGGCGGCCTTCCGCCAGGGAGACGAGGTGAGGCCGTGAAGGTCATGGGGAGCCGGGCATCCCGGGGCATCCTGCGCAACACCACCTTCGTCCTCTTCGTGCTGGTGTTCGTCGTCTTCGGGATGCTGGCCCGCAACTTCCTCACCCTGGGGAACCTCCAGGTGATCCTCTCCAACTCGTCCTACATCGGGATCATCACGGTGGGGATGACCTTCGTCCTGCTGGTGGGAGGCATCGACCTCTCGGTGGGCTCGATCATGTACCTGTCGGCGGTGGCCACCAGCCTGGTGGTCAACGACCTGGAGCTGTCGCCGTGGCTGGGGGTGGTCGCCTGCCTGGGGGTGGGGCTGGCCTTCGGCGCCCTCAACGCCTTCGCCGTCACCCGGCTGGGCATCGTGCCCTTCATCGCCACCCTGGTCACCATGATCGCCGGGCGCGGCCTGGGGCTGCTCGTCACCCAGTCCGTCCAGCTCGACTTCCCGGACAGCATCACCCTGCTGGCCACGGTCCGGCTGGGCGGGGTCCAGCTCAACATCCTCATCTACGCGCTGGTGGTGGCAGCGGCGGCGCTCTTCCTGGCCTACACCTCCTGGGGACGCAGGCTGTACGCGGTGGGGAACGATCCCGAGGCAGCGCGCAAGGCGGGGCTCAAGGTGCCGCGCCTCATCGGCTCCACCTACGTGCTGAGCGGCGTCTGCGCCGCCCTGGGCGGCTTCGTGTCCATCGCCCAGATCGGACGGGTGCCGGCCGGCTTCGGCCGCAACAACGAGTTCGACGCCATCGCCGCGGCCGTGCTCGGCGGGGTGAGCCTGTTCGGCGGGGTGGGGACCGTGTTCCCGGGGGCGCTGCTGGGCACGGTGATGATCCGGGTGATCCAGGCCGGCCTGGTGGCCCGCAACATCGACATCTACATCCAGCCCATCATCATGGGCGCGATCATCTTCTTCGCGGTGCTCCTCGACGCGCTCCGGAACCTCCAGCTCAAGAAGCTGGGGCGCCGGAACATCATGAAGATGGAGACGTGAGCGACGCAGCTCGCCGGCGCTGGCGCCAGGAGCGCGACAGCGAGCGGCACAGCCCCGCCGGCGGGCGGCGGGGCGAGGGGAAGAGCAGGGGTGGCCCGGGGCGGTCCCGGGCGGCGGCCGGGCCGGCGCGCGACGGCCGCGAGGCATCGATCCGAAGCGAGGTCCACGGAAGGAGCCGCACATGAACCGTTCGAACAGAGTGCTGTTGGCAGTGGGCGTCCTGGCGTTGGTCGTGGCCGCGGCGCCGCTCACCGCCCGGGGCGCCGGTGCCCCCAAGAAGCCGGCCACCATGATCGGGTACGCTGCCCCCGCGCTCTACGGCGGCCAGCTCTACATCCAGACGAGCCTGGTCGACAACGCCCAGGCCAAGGGGTGGGGCGTGGTCACCACCAACGCCAACGCCGACCCCCAGAAGCAGAACAACGACATCGACTACCTCATCTCGCTCGGGGTGAAGGCGATCGTCGCGGTGCCCGAGGACAGCGCCGGGATCTGCGCCGCGGTGGAGAAGGCCCGCGCCGCCAAGATCCCCTTCTACACCATCGACCGCTCGCCGCAGGGCTGCAAGATCAACATGACCGTGCTCTCCGACAACCGGCTGGCCGGGCAGCAGGCCGCCCAGGTGATGGTCGACGAGATCACCAAGCGCAACGGCGCCCCCAAGGGGAAGGTGCTGGAGATCACCGGCAACCTCAGCCAGAACGTGGGCCAGCTCCGCCGCGACGGCTTCCACGACGTGGTCGACAAGTACAAGGACATCACCGTCATCCAGAAGGTGGGTGACTGGGATGCCGCCAAGGGGCAGCAGATCGCCATCGACGTGCTCTCCGCCAACCCCGACCTGGACGGCATCTACATGCACTCCGACAACGTCTACGGCCCCGGCACCAAGGCCGCCATGGACCAGCTGGGCCGGTTCCACAAGCGCGGCGAGCCCGGGCACATCATCCTCACCGGCGTCGACGGCGGGCCGTGGATCCTGGAGGCCGTCCTCAACGGCGTGGCCGACGGGGCCGGATCGCAGCCGGTCAGCGACTTCGGCATCGTGGTGCGCTGGATCGAGCAGGAGCTGAACGGCAAGCCGGCGACCGAGGGCGAGGTCACCCAGGCGGGCGCCCCCTGGTCGCCGGCGCACGTCAAGCGCAACGCCGACGGCACCATGGAGCTGTTCCTGGCCACCACCAAGGTGACGGCCGGCAACATCAACGATCCCGCCACCTGGACCAACATGGACAAGAACTACAAGATGCCGAAGCAGTAGCCGGATCCCGATCGCACATTGCCAGGCGGCTTCCCGGACGCGGCGCCTCCCTGGCGCCGCGTCCGGGGACGGCAGCAGGGACGGGAGCATGGGCGAGCAGACCTACCTCGTCGAGATGAGGGGCGTGACCAAGGACTTCCCCGGCGTGCGGGCGCTGGCCGGGGTCGACTTCCGGCTGCGCTCCGGTGGCGAGCTCCGCGGGCTGGTGGGGAAGAACGGCGCGGGCAAGTCCACCCTGATGAACGTGCTCACCGGCGTCTACCCTTGCGATGCGGGCGAGATCCTGGTCCGGGGCAAGAGCTACCCGCGGATGACCACCACCCTGTCCCGGCAGCTGGGGATCGCCTGCGTCCACCAGCACTCGCAGCTGGTCGGGCCGCTCAGCATCGCGGAGAACGTGTTCTGCGGGGACCTGCCCACCGGCCGGCTCGGCCTGGTGGACTGGGACCGGGTCCACCGGGGGGCGCAGGAGCGGCTCGGGCAGCTGGGCCTGGACATCGACGTTCGCCGCAAGGTGGAGGGCCTCTCGGTGGCGGAGCGGCAGATCATCGAGATCGCCAAGGCCCTCTTCGCCGAGGCGCAGGTGATCGTGCTCGACGAGGCGACCGCCCCGCTCCCCAAGAACGACGTGGAGCTCCTGTTCGGGTTCGTCCGGCGCCAGCGCCAGAGGGGCGCGGCCTTCGTCTACATCTCTCACTACCTGGAGGAGATCTTCGAGCTCTGCGAGAACGTGACGGTGATGCGGGACGGACGGAGCATCGGCGACTACCCGGTCTCGGCGCTCACCCCGGAGTCGCTGATCCGGGCCATCAGCGGGGTGGAGGTGGAGCGCTTCCGCCACGCCTCGGCCGCCGCCGGAGGAGTGCCGGTGCTGTCCCTCCGCGGGCTGACGCGCCCGGGCGCCTACGCCTCCGTGACCCTGTCGCTGGCCAAGGGGGAGGTGGTGGGGCTGACCGGGCTCGAGGGCTGCGGCAAGGACGCGCTGGCCCGCGGCCTCTTCGGCCTGGAGCCGATGGGGAGCGGGGAGGTGCTGCTCGAGGGCAAGCCCTACCGGGCCTCGGACCCCCGCCAGGCCCTGGACCGCGGGGTCGCCTACCTCCCCCGCGACCGGCACGGGCTGGGGATCATCGGCCCGCGGCCGATCCTGGAGAACATCACCCTGCCCATCCTCTCCCGCCTGAACAACGCCATCGGCCTCCTCTCCCGGCGGAGGGAGTCGGAGCTGGTCTCGCGGCTCATCTCCAGCCTGGACGTGGCCACCCCCTCGTCCGCCCAGCCGGTGGAGTTCCTCTCCGGCGGCAACCAGCAGAAGGTGGTCTTCGCCAAGCTGGTCAGCGCCGGCCCCCGGGTGCTCCTGCTCGACGAGCCGACGCAGGGGGTGGACGTCCAGGCCAAGGTGGAGATCATGAAGATCATCGACCGGCTGGCGCGCGAGCAGGAGGTGGCGACGGTGGTGATCTCCGAGGAGATCCGCGAGCTGCTCGACGTCTGCGACCGCATCCTGGTCATGTTCCGGGGAAGCATCGTGGCGGAGTTCCGGGCGCGCGATCCGGGGACCACCGTCGAGCGGATCCTGGGGGCGGTGGAAGGAGCGGCCCAGTGAGCACGCAGACCGCCCTCGTCCCCCGTCTGCTGGACAACCTGATCTGGCTGCTGCTTCTTCTGGCCGGGGCGGCGTTCTCGCTGCTCACCACCCAGTTCCTGAGCGTCAACAACCTGACCAACATCCTGGTGCACTCGTCGGTGCTGGGGATCATGGTCATCGGCCAGAGCTTCACCCTGATCACCGGCAACTTCGACCTCAGCGCCGAGTCGACGCTGGGGCTGGCGGCCATGGTGGGGGCCTTCCTGCTGGCCGCCGCCGGGGAGCCCTCCAACGGCAGCGGATGGATGCTCCACCCGGCGCTGGCGGTGGCGGTCATGCTGGCGCTGGGGCTGGCGGTGGGTGCGGTGAACGGGCTGCTCATCACCCGGATGCGGATGAACAACTTCGTGGTGACCCTCTCCACCATGATCATCGTCCGCGGGCTGGCCTTCCTCCTCACCCAGGGGAAGACCGTCACCCGCCTGCCCGCCTCCTTCAAGGTGCTGGGCCACGGGTCGGTGGGGCCCGTTCCCCTCAGCGTGGTGGTGCTGGGGGTGGCGTTCGGGGTGGCCGCGGTGATCACCCGCAGCACGCGCTTCGGTCGTGACCTCTTCGCCGTGGGCGGGAACCGGGATGCCGCCCTGGCCTCGGGCATCGACCCCGACCGGCGCATCCTGCAGGTCTACCTGATCAGCGGGGCCCTGGCCGCCTTCGCCGCCTGGGTCGAGCTGGGCCGGCTGGGCGTGGGAGCCACCCGCATCGGCGAGGGGATGATCTTCGAGATCCAGGCGGCGGCGGTGATCGGCGGGATCAGCCTGTTCGGCGGGAGGGGGACGATGATCGGGGCGCTGGGCGGCGTGCTGCTCCTCTCCGTCATCAACGCCGGGCTGAACCTGATGCAGGTGTCCGGCTTCGCCATCGACATGGTGCGGGGCCTGGTCATCCTGGCGGCCATGCTCCTCGACGCCCAGAAGCTGCGCTACCGCCAGCCGGTCCGCAGGCCCGCGCCGGATGCGCGGCTGGCAGCCTGAACCGGGAGGCGATCATGCGAGGCCAGCGGCTCGTCTCCGTCCTTCTCGACCACCTGATCTGGTTCCTGCTCCTGGCGATCGTCATCTTCTTCGCCCTGACCACACGCAACTTCCTCACCCGCGCCAACTTCATCAACGTCCTGTTCAACGCCTCGGTGCTGGGCGTCCTGGTCATCGGGCAGAGCTTCACGCTCTTCACCGGCAACTTCGACCTCTCGGCCGAATCGACGCTGGGCCTGTGCGGGCTCCTGGGCATCTTCTTCATCACCCGCGCCGGGCCGCCGCTCTACGGGAGCGGCCTCTTGCTCTCGCCCTGGATCGCGCTCCTCCTCACCCACCTGGTCGGCCTGGCCATCGGGTGGGTGAACGGGGTGCTCATCACCAAGATGCGGGTGAACAACTTCGTGGTCACCCTGGCCATGCTCATCACCGTCCGTGGGGTGACGCTCCTGGTGAACAACGGGCAGACCGCCTACAGCAGCTCGCCGGCCTACAACTGGCTGGGGCTGGCCAAGCTGGGCCCCGTCCCGGTGCCGGTGGTCGTCTTCCTGCTGCTGTTCGGGCTGGGGAACCTGGTCATGGCCCGCACCCGCTTCGGGCGGGAGCTGTACGCCATCGGCGCCAACCGCAACGCCGCCCTGGCCTCGGGAGTGCGCCCCGAGCGGCGCATCATCCAGGTGTACATGCTGAGCGGGCTCCTGGCCGCCTTCGCCGGCTGGATGCTCTCCGCGCGCCTCACCAACGCCATGAGCTCGATGGGCAAGGGGATGATCTTCGAGGTCTTCGCCGCGGCGGTGATCGGCGGCGTCAGCCTCAAGGGCGGGCAGGGGAGCCTGCTCGGCGCCCTGGGCGGGGTGCTGCTGCTGACCACCATCGGCGCCGGCCTCAACCTCATGGACGTCTCGGTGTACTGGGTCCAGGCCATCCGCGGGCTGATCATCCTGGTGGCCATGATCATCGAGGCGCAGAAGAGCCGGGTCGCTCGCGCGGTGGCGCGACAGGAGGGTGCGCGCGGCGCCCACCCCGGCGGGACAGGCTCGGCGGCCGGGCTCTCCGGCGCCTGAGCCGGGGAGGGGAGGGGACGGACATGCTCCTGGCCGGCGACGACGTGGCGGTGGTGACCGGGGCGACGCGGGGCATCGGCAGGGAGATCGCCCGGGCGCTGGCCCGGGAGGGCGCCAGGCTCCTGGTGACCGGCCGGGACGGGCACCGGGCGGGAGAGGTGGCGGCGGAGATCGCCGCCGAGACCGGGAGGGAGGCAGCGGGGGTGGCGCTCGACCTCCGCTCCGAGGAGCAGGTGGCGGCGGCGGTGCGGGCCTGCCGCGAGCGGCTCGGGGATCCGACCGTCCTGGTGAACAACGCCGGGGTGTACCTGAGCCGGCCTCTGCTGGAGATGACCCGCCGGGACTGGGAGGAGCTCTTCGCCGTCAACGTCACCGGCACCTTCCTCATGACCCGCGAGGTGGGACGGATCATGTCCGTCCGGCGGCGGGGCCGGATCGTCAACATCTCCTCGTGCTCGGCGCGCAAGGCCGACCCCGGGCAGGCGGCCTACAACGCCTCCAAGTCGGCGATCGTCGGGCTGACCCGGGTGACCGCCCTGGAGCTGGGGCGGCAGGGGGTGACCTGCAACGCGGTCCTCCCGGGCGCCACCGACACCGAGATGATCCGGAGCTCGTTCCTCACCACGCCGGGGGCGGAGCGGGAGTGGATCGAGCGGACCGCCCTCAAGCGGCTGGGGAGGCCGGAGGACGTGGCGCGGGTGGTGCTGTTCCTCGTCTCGCCCCTCGCCGGTCACGTCACCGGCGAGTCGATCGTGGTCTCGGGCGGCGAGCTGATGACGCAATGAGGCCGGCCGACGGGGAGCCAGCCTCCGAGGCCCCGCGAGGCCCGGGAGGGCTCCCCCGCGGCGAGCCGCGCGGCCGGCCGGCGCCGCCGCCACCGCGGTGAGGTCCCTTCCGCCGATGCGGGCCATCGCCGACACCGACCCTCCTCGAGAGAGCCCGGAGGCGATCGCCTCGCGGCAGAGCTCGTCGGCTCCCGGCTGGCCCTCAGCCGGGGGGGGGGTAGGGCGCCGACTGGTCGGTCCTACCCAGCTCCACGCACTCCGAGAGCCGCCGCAGAGGGTCCTGCCTTCGCCCGGGGGCGCTCACCGCACCAGCAGCCAGGGGGTCTCCAGCGTCAGATCGCCGCTCTGGAACGGGCGCGTCGGCCAGGCGCCGGCGGAGGAGAGCAGCTCGCGGCGCCCGCCCAGGGTGAGGCTCAGCTCCTCCACCTTGGCCCCGGTGACGGTGACGAACCAGTCGAACACCTGGCCGTCGCAGACCGTCCGGTCGGGGTCCGCCCCCGCCGCCGGCTCGACCAGGCGGTAGCCGCTCGGCCCTCCGGGGAAGTGCAGCTCCCAGTCGTCGGGGAACCCGAGCTGGGCGTACAGCTTCCTGCGGGCCTCGAAGATGCTGCGGAAGGGGGTCCCGGGCAGGCACAGGGAGAGGGTCAGCGCCTGGAGCCGGCACACCGCCTCGTAGCGGCGCTCCAGCTCGGGGGGAATGGCGCCGCCCAGGCACACCATCCGGGTCACGTTGGCGTGCAGGCCGCGCCAGCGGACGGCGGGGTGCAGGAGCACCACCTCGCCGATGGGGTTCTGGGAGGCGAGCGGGTGCCGGTAGAGGGGGATTCGCTCGCGCCCGCCCACCAGGCACACGTCCACGGTCATGCCCGCTCGCTCGTACGCGGCGATCAGCTCGGCGGCGACGTCGGCCTCGGTCCGCTCCGGCCGGAGCCCGTCGGCCACCCGGCGCAGGATGGCGTCGGTCCGGGCCCCCAGCTCGCGGCACCGAGCCACCTCCAGGCTGGAGAGCGGGTGCTGCAGCCTGGCGAAGGCGGCCGGGTCGAGCTCCGCGCCGGCCACGGCCACGTCGGAGAGGACCCTGCCCCGGCCGCAGAGCTGCAGCGCCTTCTCCTCGGGCGAGCCCTCGTGCCACTTCACCGACACCACGTCGACGGAGGTCCCGGCCAGCTCGTCGTCGTAGACGCGGCCGGCATCCATGGTGTGGGCCACCAGGAAGACGCGGTCGGGGGTGACGGCCAGGATGCCCACGCCGCTCTCGACGGTGCGCAGCACCCGGTTGTCGCCTCCGCTGGTGATCCAGGCGAAGTCGTCCTGGCGGCCGAGCAGCGCCGCCGCGTAGCCGTGGCCCCGCAGATGGGACCGCAACCGCTCCAGCTTCCGGTCGAACTCGGACCGCTCCAGGTCGTTCATGGTCCTCTCCTCGCTGCCGGGCGGACGCGGCCTGCATTCCTCGGGCAAGGGAGCCGAGAGGCCGCCGGGCGCAGGGGCGAGCGGGCCGCGCCCGGGCAGGGAAGGGAGGCGCCCGGCCGCTGCCGCTGGGCGGCCACGGCCAGGCGCCCGTCCCCGGCTACTTGTTGGCCGAGCGGGCCTTGGCGGCCTCGATCAGCGCGTCCACGTTGTCCTTGGTCGCCACGATGAAGCCGGTGGAGACCTTGCTGGGGATGTCGCTGATGTGGTTGGCCCGGTCGTTGGCCGTGAACTTCACCGGCGTGTGGTTGTAGTCGAAGAGCATCTTCACCCCGTAGTAGGTGAAGAACTGGCGCTTCTGCCCGACCGCGGCGATGAGCGAGCCCTCCTTCACCCCCTGGAGGTGCTCGGCCTCGGCGTCCACGCAGCTGCCGGCGATCTTGCCGATCTTCCCGGTCTCGCGGATGGCGGTGGCGATGCCCGGGCCGGTGGTGGAGTCGGTGCCGGCCACGGCCAGCAGGTCGGCGTTGGAGCGGATGAGGTTGGAGATGGTGGAGGCTACCACGGAGGCGTTGCTCTGGCTGTCGAAGACGTTGGGCATGACGGTGATGCCCGGAGCCAGCCTCTTCAGGGTGTCGATGTAGCCGGCCTTGGCCAGCACCGTGTTGTCCGCGGCGGCGATGCCGATGATGGCCGCCTTGCCCGTCTTCCCCTTGAGGAACGGGGCCACCGCCTTGGCCTGCTCGGCGCCCAGCTCGTACCAGTCGGTGCCCACGAAGGCCAGCCGCTTGCTGTTGGGGACGTCGGCGTCGATGGTGATCACCGGGATGCCCGCGTCGATGGCCTTGTCGATGGCCACCCCCAGCGACGGATCCCAGCCGACCACCATCATCCCGGCCGGCTTCTTGACGATCTCCTGCTCGATGGAGGCGATGAAGGCGGGGAGGTCGATCTTCTGGGGACCGATCTTCTCCACGTTGACGTTGAGCTCCTTGGCGGCGTCGTCGAGCCCGTAGTAGTCGTTGTTCACGAACAGGGGCAGGCTCTGGTACTGGCAGGCCCAGACGTAGGTCTCCTTCCCGGCGCCCTCCGCCCGGGAGAGCGGAAGTGCGACGGCGAAGATCACGCCGAGCCAGCTGGCTGCAAGGTATGGCTTCATGATGTCCTCCGACCACGATCCAGATTCAGCTGCGGACGATTCCTCTCCTCTGCGCTGCACGCTCCACTGCCACCTCACTCCGGCGCGGCCGGGGGCTGCGCCGCCTTGCTCGTCGGCCGGGTCCGGCCCACGCTGGAGCCGACCCGGAGCAGGACCACGTCTAGGACCACGGCTCCCAGCAGCACCACGCCGATGAAGATGGGCTGCCAGAAGGCGTTGATGGTGGCGATGATCATGGCGTTGTTGACCAGGGCGATGAACAGCGTCCCCAGCAGCGCCCCGGCCAGCGTCCCCACGCCGCCGGTGAAGCTGATCCCGCCCACCATGGCGGCGGTGATCGCCTTGAGCTCCATCCCCTGGCCCACCAGCAGGATGGCGTTGGCGAACCGGGCCGCGCTGATCAGCCCGGCGAAGGAGGCCAGCACCGAGGAGATCACGAAGGCGAGCAGCTTCATCCGCGCCACCGGGATGCCGGAGTAGCGCGCCACCTGGGCGTTCATGCCGATGTAGGTGTACTGGCGGAAGGCCTTGGTGCGGTTCATGAGGTAGAGGAACACCACCACCACCCCGGCGGCGTACCAGACCGGCAGCTGCTGGCCGAGCCAGGAGGCCATGCCGATGGAGGTCACCTCGGGGCCGAGGTGGGTGACCGACTGCCCTCCGGCCAGCCAGAACTCGACCCCGTAGTAGACCAGGCCGGCGGCGAGGGTGGCGATGAAGCTGTTCACCCCGACGTAGGCCACGATCCACCCCACCAGCGCGCCGCAGGCGGCGCCGATGGCCAGGGTGACGGGGAGCGCGACCGCGAGCGGCAGGTTGAGCCTGGTCATGAGCAGGGCGTAGATCACGCCCGACATGCTCAGGTTCCACCCCACCGACAGGTCGACCTCTCCGCCGATGAGGAGGATGGTCATCCCGACCACCACCATGACGTCGAAGGACATGTTCAGCAGGATGGAGCTGAAGTTGTACCGGCTGAGGAAGATGTCCGGGTAGGCGGCGGTCATGATCCCGCCGAAGACGAGCAGCACCAGCAGCAGCGACAGGCTGCGGCGGAAGAGGAGGGCGCGGCCCATGGCCCGCAGGCGGTCCGGGGGCCTCACGCTTCACCTCCGGCCGGTCGGGCGGGGCCCCCCGGCGGCTCGAACCGGGAGGAGAGCGAGAGCAGCGACTCCTCGGTGGCGGCGCTGCCCTGGATCTCCCCGGCGATGCGCCCCTCGCACATCACGTAGATGCGATCGGCGATGGAGAGGATCTCGGGGAGGTCGGAGGAGATGACCACGATGCTGGTGCCGCCCTCCCGGAGCTGGCGGAGGATGGAGTAGATCTCCAGCTTGGCGCCGACGTCCACGCCGCGGGTCGGCTCGTCGACCACCAGGATGCGCGGGTTCACCAGCAGCCACTTGGCCAGGACCACCTTCTGCTGGTTGCCGCCGGAGAGGTTCAGCACCTTCTGCTCGACCGAGGGGGTGGCGATGGAGAGGCGGGACCGATACTCCTCGGAGAAGCGCAGCACCTTCTTGCGGTCGAGCTCGATGAAGCGGCGGCAGCGATCGAGGGCCGCCGCCACGATGTTGTCGCAGACGGCCATCTCCACGAACAGCCCCTGCTCCTTGCGGTCCTCGGGCAGGTAGCCGAGGCCCAGGGCGATGGCCTCGCGCGGGCTGGTGATGCGCACCGGCTTGCCGAAGAGGCGGACCCGGCCGGCCTGCCGGGCGCGCAGGCCGAAGAGCGTCTGGAAGACCTCGGTCCGCCCGGCCCCCACCAGCCCGGAGAACCCGAGGATCTCCCCGGCGCGGAGGTGGAAGCCGACCTCCCGGAACCGGTCGCCGTCGGAGAGCCCCTCCACCTCGAGGATGCGCTCGCCGGCCTCGGGGGAGGGCGCGCGGGTCACGTAGAGCTCCCGCCCCACCATCCGCTTGATGAGCCACTTCTCGTCGACCTTGGACACCTCCTCGGTGCCCATGAAGGCCCCGTCCTTGAGGACGGTGACGTGGTCGGCGATCTGGAAGATCTCCGCCAGCCGGTGGGAGATGTAGACGATGGCCAGCCCGCCGTCGCGCAGCCGCCGCAGCAGCCCGAAGAGCACCTCCGACTCCCGCTGGGTCACCGTGGCGGTGGGCTCGTCGAGGATCAGCACCCGCGGGTTCACCGAGAGCGCCTTGGCGATCTCCACCATCTGCTGGAGGGCCGCCGGCAGCTCGACCACCAGCTGGCGGGGGTCGATCTCCAGGCCCAGCTGGGCCAGGGTCTGGCGGGCGCCGCGCTCCACGGCACGCCAGTCCACCAGGCCCAGCCGGCGCGGCTGGCGTCCGGCGAAGATGTTCTCCCCCACGGTCAGGCCCGGGACCAGGCTCCGCTCCTGGTAGACGATGGCGATCCCCAGGGTGTTGGCCTGGTGCTGCGTGTGGAGGGTGATGGGCTTGCCCTCGTAGAGGATGGTGCCGCTGTCGGCCGGGTAGGCGCCGGCCAGGACGTGCATCAGGGTCGACTTGCCGGCCCCGTTCTCGCCGCACACGGCGTGGATCTGGCCGGCGCGGAAGTCGACGCTCACGCCCTTCAGCGCCTTCACGCCGGGGAAGGACTTCTCGATGTCCCTGGCCGAGAGGACCACCCGGCCGGGCTCGCCCGCCGCCCCCATGGTCACCTCCGCCTCCTCGTGGCCACGTCGATGACGATGGAGAGGATGAGGATGATCCCCACCACCACGTTCTGCCAGCTGGGCTCGACCCCGAGCAGGATCAGCCCGTTGTTGACGAAGGCCAGGAAGAGCGCCCCCAGCACCGCGCCCAGGATGGTGCCTGAACCACCGGTGAATGCCACCCCCCCGATCACCGCGGCGGTCACCGCCCTCAGCTCCACCCCGGTCCCGATCGAGGTCATCGAGCTGTTGAAGCGGCTGGCGGTGACCACCCCCGCCAGGTTGGCCAGCACCGCTGCGATGACGAAGGCGGAGAAGACGGTCCGGGCCACGGGGATGCCGGACATGGCCGCGCCGCGCTTGCTCCCGCCCACGAAGTAGAAGTTGCGGAAGAAGGGAGCGTTGGACAGGAGCAGGTGGAAGAGCGCGGTGATGCCCAGCATGTACCAGACCGGCCCCTGCACCCCGAGCCACCGCGACTGGCCGTAGACCTTGAAGTAGTCGGGGAAGTCGGTGAAGCCCGGGCCGGCCAGCCAGACCGCCACCCCCTGGTAGGCGAAGGCGGTGGCCAGGGTGGTGATGATGGGGTTCACCCCCACGTAGGCGATGACGTACCCGTTCACCGCGCCCATGGCGATGGAGGCGACCAGGGTCACGGCCAGGATCTCCCCCAGGCCCAGGTGCGAGTACTTGATGAGCAGCCCGCAGAGGATCCCGGAGAGCGCCATGTTGGCGCCGAGGGAGAGATCGAGGTTGCCGGTGACGAGCAGGATGGTGATGCCGATGACGATGAACGACTCGATCGACATGTTCACCAGGATGCTCAGGTAGTTGTCGAGGCTGAGGAAGCTGGCCGGCCGGAGCACCGCGAAGACCAGGTTGTAGAGGGCCAGGATGAGCAGCAGCACCGCCACCCGGTTGCGGGCCAGGCGCCGCAGCACGGCCGGCGCGGCCCCCGGCGGGCGGGACGCCGCCGGGCGGATGGCGCCGGCTTGCTGCCCGGCGGTCACGCCCCGCCCCGCTCTAGCGGATACCGGCCGTGCTTCCTCACCGCCGCGGCCATGGCCAGGAGGTTCTCCGGGGGCACGTCCGGCTGGACGTTGTGGACCGAGGCGACCACGTAGCCACCGCCGGGCGCCAGGTCGCGGATTCGCCTCGCCACCTCCTGCTCCACCTGGGCCGGGGTGCCGTGGGGGAGGACCTCCTGGGTGTCGATCGCTCCCCAGAAGGCGACCCTGGCCCCGAAGCGCTCCTTGAGCCGGGCGGTGTCGCCCATGGCCGAGACCTGGACCGGGTTGAGGATGTCCACCCCGATCTCCACCAGGTCGTCGACCAGCTCGTTGACGCAGCCGCAGGAGTGGTAGAAGACCTTGGCCGGGGTCAGGGCGTGCACCGCGTCGAAGTACCGCTTGTAGACGGGCTTCAGGACGGCCCGGTAGGTCTCCGGCGACATGAGCAGGCCGTTCTGGGTGGCCAGGTCGTCGGCGGCGCGGAAGACCTGGATGTGAGGCCCGGCGATCTCCAGGAACCGGCGCGTGCCGGCCAGGTTGATCTCCAGCAGCTTCTCCATGAGGGCGGCGACGAAGCCGGGGTCGGCGACCAGGTCCACCAGGAGCTGCTCCAGGCCGCGCATCATGTACCCCAGCTCCCAGAAGCTCTTGAACCCGCCGTCGGCCATGACCGCGTAGGGGCCGGCCCGCAGGGCCGCGACCTCCTCGGCCAGGCCGGCGGTCAGCGCGGGATCGAGCGGGTCCGGCCAGGGGTAGCGATCGAGATCCTCGATGCCGGCCTCGGCCAGGGGGTGGCCGTGGAGCTCCCAGTAGTAGCCGCCGGGGTAGTGCGCCCGCCGCCAGACCACCCCCCAGGCGTCGCGGAAGGTCTCGGGATCGCCGGTGGGGACCGGCGCCCGCGAGAAGCCCTTCACGCCGAGCGGGCGGGTGTCGGATCCCAGGCGGACCAGCGCGTCCTCGTCGAGGTAGGCGAGCCGGAAGGCCTTGCTCATGATGCGCGGCTCGCGAAGGGGCATGCCCCAGTGCGCCTCGAGCCGCTGGTAGGCCTCGACCACCAGGGTGGTGCTCCCCCCGCCCCCGATGTCCAGGGGGACGCGGTCGGGCTCCTGGTGGCTCACCGACGCCCACACCCGCTCACGCGATGTCATCTCGGCCATGGATCGCCTCCGTCCCTGCTCCGGCCCGCCGCCGGTCCCTCCTCGTTCCCGCCGGGCGTCCCGGGGCCGCCCCTGCCTCCCGCCCGAGGCGGGGTGAGGGGGGTTGCCCGGCGGGTCGCCCGGGTCGTGCCTAGCCCCGGACCAGCACCGCCTTGTGGAGCTTGCCGGGGTTCTGGGCCAGGTCGGCGATCACCCCCGGCCCCTCCCACATGTCGAACTCGGTCTTCACCTGCGGGTAACGGACGGCGCCGCTGGCCAGGAGGCCGAGCGACTCGGGGAAGCAGTTCACCGAGGCCCGGGAGCCGACCACCGTCATCTCCTTGCGGGTGAAGTCGAGGCCGGGGAGGGTGACCGGGGTCCCCTTCTTCAGGAGGCCGAGGACGACGATCCGCCCGCCGGAGGCGACCAGGTCCACCGTCGACTCCATGGCCTTGACGCTGCCGGTGGCCTCCACCACCACCGGTGCCCCCTCGCCGCCGGTCCGCTCCAGGACCCTGGCCAGCAGCTGCTCGTCGGAGGGGAGCACCTCCGCGCCCAGGCGGGCGGCGGTCTCGATCCGGGCCTGCTGCACGTCGGTGGCCAGCACCCGCGCCCCGCGGGCCCGGGCCACCTCGATGACCGCCAGGCCGATGGGGCCGCAGCCCAGGACCAGCACCAGCTCGCCGGCGGCGATGGCCCCGCGCCGGCAGGCCTGCACCCCGATGGCCACCGGCTCGACGAAGGAGGCGTCGGCGAAGGAGAGGGCGTCGGGGACCCGGTGGATCTTCTCCGCCGGCGCCAGAACCCGCTCCCCGAACCCGCCCGGCTGCGTCACCCCGATGATGCGCAGGTTGGCGCAGCAGTTGGACTTGCCCACCCGGCACGGGTAGCACTTGCCGCAGCCCAGGAACGGCTCCACCACCACCTTGGCCCCGGGCGCGAGGCCCGCCACGCCGGGGCCCACCTCCTCGACCACCCCGGCGATCTCGTGGCCGGCCACCTGGGGGAAGCGGACATAGGGGTTCTTGCCCTGGTAGATGTACAGGTCGCCGGCGCAGACGCCCACCGCCCGCGAGGCGACCAGCACCTCGCCCGGTCCGGGCTTCCTGTCCTCCCACTCGCCCACCCGTACCTGGCCCGGAGCATCCATGATGATGGCGCGCATCGTTTCACCTCCTGTGCTACAGCTTGGCGAGGACGTCGTCCGGCTCCCACCAGCCGCCGGCCAGGACGCCCCCGTCGACCACGATGGTGGTGCCGGTGACGTAGGAGGAGCCCGGCCCGGCCAGGAGCAGCACCGGCGCCACCAGCTCGTCGGGGCGCGCCGGCCGGCGCAGGGCGATCCGGTTGCGCATCCACTCCGCCTTGAAGGGCTGGTCCCAGAGCGGCTTGGAGAGCGGGGTGGCCACGAACCCCGGCACGATGGAGTTGACCTGGATCCCGTCCTTGGCCCACTCGACCGCCATCACCTTGGTGAGCTGGACGACCGCTCCCTTGGCCGCGCCGTAGACCGAGACGCTGCCCAGGGCGAAGAACGGGTTGATCGAGGCGATGTGGACGATCTTCCCTCCGCCCCCCTGCTCGCGCATGACCGCCTGGGCGGCCTGGCTCAGGAAGTAGACGGCCTTGAGGTCGACCGCCATGACGGTGTCCCAGTCGTCCTCGGTCACCTCGCGGATGGGCTTGCGCCGGTTGGTGGCCGCGCAGTTGATGAGGATGTCGAGCCGCCCCAGCGCCTCCCGGGCCCGCTGGGCCAGGCCGTGCGCCTGGTCCTTGACCCGGAGGTCGGCGGTGAGGCAGGCGGCCTTGCCGCCGGCCCGGTGGATCTCCGCGGCCACCTCCTGGAGCGGCTCCGGGGCGAGGTCGTGCAGGGCGACCGCCGCACCCGCGCCGGCCAGCTCGCGGGCCAGGACCCGCCCGATGCCCCCGGCGGCTCCGGTGAGGAGGGCGACCTTTCCCTCCAGCGAGAAGTAGGTCTGCAGCGTCTTGCGCTCGGCGGTCATGGTAGTCACTCCCAGTCAATACAGGTGGTCGCGTAGGGTCCCAGCTCCATCCGGACCTCTCCGGCTCGCGAGGCGACCTCCTCCCCGCGCCCTTCCCGGAACCGGGCCGGCTCCCGGCAGGCCCGCTCCACGGTGGAGAGGTCGAGCACCCGGGCGCGCCCCGCGGCCGGGGCCCCGGTGATCCGCGCCTCGAGGGGCCGGTCGGTGACGTTGGCGAGGAGGGTCCGCAGCCTGCCGGCCCGCTCCAGGGTCAGGCCCTCCAGCCGGAGCGGCGCGGCCGAGCCGCCGGGCACGGACGCCCCGCCGCGCATGTCGCCCAGGTCGGCCAGCGGGTGGTAGAGCGGGAAGGCGCAGCCGGGGAGGGGCGGGAAGCGCTCCGGGACGGGCGGGCCGGCGGCCACCTCCAGGACCCCGCGCCAGCCGGTGGTCTCGTAGTAGGTGAGGCTCGCCGCGCCGCTGGGGACGAGGTTGGCCAGGCTGCCCAGCGTCCAGGCGGCGCCGCAGAGCGACATCTGCCGCGGATCGACCTGGTCGGGCAGCTGGCCCGGCGCCGGGGGGGGCACCGGGCCGGTGGCCACGGCGTTGAACCGGGGCCTGAGCGTCACCGGGCTGACCACGATGGGCCTTCCGCCCGAGAGCCGGGACGCGTTCTCGGCGCAGACCCGCTGGATGCGCAGCGTCTCCACCAGGGAGGCGTCGTCGAAGGCGTGGATCTGCGGGTTGATCGAGAACACCACCTCGTCGGCGAAGGTCGGGCGGGGTCCGCGGTTCAGCTCGGTGAAGTAGGCCCGGGCCCCGGCGGCCACCGGCACCCCGGGCCGGACGGGGGAGAGCAGGCTGCGGGCCAGGGCGACCCAGCGCTCGGAGGTCGCCGCCTCGGACAGGTGGAACAGGAGCCAGCGGGCCAGGGGAGCGCGGAGCGAGGGCAGGAGCGTCGCCACGGCCCGGAGCTCCTCGACTGCGGCGTCGGAGAGGAGGAGCGCGACCTCCAGCGCCGCGTCGAGCGCCTCGGCCTCGGACGCGGCCTGGCGCAGCGCCTCCTCCCACCCCGGGGAGAGGGGCCGCAGGTCCACCCGCAGGTGGGCCGGGCGCAGGGCGCGGAGCAGCTCCCGCTCGCGGGGCGCCAGGGGCTGGCCATGGCTGGCCACCCCCAGGCCGAGCGCGGGGATCGGCCGGCGTGGGCCGTGCAGGTCGAGCGCGTAGGTGGGCGCGGCGGCCGCGCTCACCGCCGCAGCCCGGGCACCCGGCACGCGCAGGGTGATCGTCTGGGCCACCCGCGTGCCGGCGGCGATCTCCGCCGGGTACCCCAGCCGCAGCGGGGTGCAGTAGGTCTTGTAGGAGGCGTCGGTCCAGTTCCGCTGGTCCTCGGTCTCGAAGGCGTCGCCCTCCATGCGCAGCTCGGCCCACTGCCCGGGCGCCACCTGGTGGGAGATGCCGCGCAGCTCCAGGAAGGGCTGCTGGGGGGCGATGGCCTCGGGGAAGGTCGCCTCCTCGGTGCTGCCGTCGGGGTGGAGGAGCCGGCAGGGGGCGCCGGCGCAGGCGTCGGGGTGGAGCACGCAGAAGCCGATCCGGTTCTTCCGGAAGGTGCGGAGCGCCCGGCCGTCCAGGGCATAGGTGACGGTGCCGTCGCGCTCGCCGGAGATGGTCCCCCGCCAGGTGAAGTCGATCTCCCGCTCCCGGTGGGAGGCGGTGAAGGAGATGCGGAAGGAGTCCGGGCCGATCTCCTCGCGGAGGTCGGAGAGGGTGGCGGGAACGGTCCCCCAGTTGGCGTCGCGCACCGCGGCGTAGATCCGGCGGACCACCTCGCTCCCCCCCAGCGAGAGCGAGACCAGCTCGATGCCCTCGAGGAGCAGCGAGACGGGGCCGGCGCGCAGCGCCCGGCGCCGGGGCGGCTCCCCTTCCCTGCCGTAGATCCAGACTCGGTCGGAGAGCATGGCGGGCTCCGGTCAGAGGAGGACGGCCTGTCCGGTCTCGGCCGAGCGGTAGGCGGCGAACACCAGCCGCACCGTCTGGAGGTTGTCGGCCCCGGTGGTCTCGGCCTGCCCCTCCCCCCGGATGGCGGAGAGCAGGTTGGCATTGCAGGGGACGCCGCTGGCCTCGGAGGGCTCGTAGTAGGGATCGATCCAGGGGCGGTGGGGGGGCGGGATGCGGCGGGAGCGGGTGCCGGACTCGGTGGTGACGCGCAGCCAGTAGTCGGGGGCCAGCTCGATCGAGCCCTTCGCCCCCTCGATGAAGGCCCAGGTCTCGGGCAGGTTCTCGTGCTCGATGAAGTTCTCCGGGTAGCCCAGGTCGACCACCACCGTGGTGCGGTCGCGCATGCGCACCATGATGGTGGCCACGTCCTCGCCCCGGATGTCGGGGTGCACCCTGCCGGCGTGGGCGAACACGCTCTCCGCCTCGCCGAAGAGGTAGCGGGCCACGTCGAGCTGGTGGCTGCCCATGTCGGCGATGACGAAGCGCTCCATCTCCTTGAGCGCCGGCTGGTTCTGGAAGACCGGGAAGCCGGAGATCATCACCAGCCGGGCGCGGAAGGGCTTGCCGATGGTCCCGGCCTCCAGCTCCCGCTTGATCTCCCGGAAGGGCTGCTGCCAGCGCCAGTTCTCGTGGACGAAGAAGGGGACCTTGGCCCGCGCGCATCCCTCCACCATCCGCTCCGCCGAGGCCAGCGAGGTGGACATGGGCTTCTGGCAGATCACCGGAAGGCCGTGCGAGGCCACCAGGAGCACCTGCTCCTCGTGCGACTCCGGGGCGGTGATGATGTCCACGAAGTCGAGCTTCTCGCGGCGGAGGAGCTCGAGCGGGTCGCCGTAGACCGCGGGGATGTCGAAGGCCCGGGCCATCCTCTCCGCCTTCTCGCGGGTGCGGTTGTAGATGGCCACGCACCTCGCCCCCGGTACCTCGGCCCAGGCCGCCAGCTGGGGGCGGGTCCAGAAGCCGGCACCGAACACGGCGAATCGGAGGGGGGTCATGGCTCACTCCACCGGGGAGAGCGGTCGCTCCCCCCGCATCACCCGCACCACGTTCTCGACGGTGATCTCGCCCATGCGCCGCCGGGCCTCGCCGGTGTCGCCGGCCATGTGCGGGGCCAGCACCACGTTCTCCAGCCCGAGCAGCGGGCTCCCCCGGGGCGGCTCCTCCCGGAAGACGTCGAGGCCGGCGCCGAGCAGCTTGCCCTCCCGGAGCGCATCGGCCAGCGCGCCCTCGTCGACCAGGTGACCGCGCCCGGTGTTCACCAGGATGGCCCCGCGCCGCATCATCGCCAGCTCGGCCGCCCCCAGGAGCGGCCGCCCCGCCTGCTCCAGGCCGGCGTGGAGGGAGACCACGTCGGAGGCGGCGAGGAGCTCCGGCAGGCTCAGGTACCGGACCTGGTGGGCGCCGGAGAAGGCGGGATCCTGGTACGGGTCGGTGGCCACGATCCGCATGCCGAAGGCCTCGGCCCGGAGCGCCACCTCCTTCCCGATCCGGCCCAGACCGACGATGCCCAGCGTCTTGCCCCGCAGCTCCACCCCCATGAAGCCCTTCCATCGTCCGGCCCGGGTGGAGAGATGCGACGGCACGATCCCCCGCGCCACCGCCAGGAGCAGGGCCAGGGTCAGGTCGGCGACCGAGTCGTGCACCGCACCGAAGGCGGCGCTCACCACGATGCCGCGGGAGCGCGCCGCCTGGAGGTCGATGTTGTCCAGGCCCACGCCGTGCTTGGCGATGGTCTTGAGCCGGTCGGTCGAGGCGATCACCTGGGCGGTGAGCTCGTCGGTGCCGGTGACGATGGCATCGACGCCCCGGAGCGCCTCCCCCAGCTCGGCCGCCGTGTAGGGGCGGCCCACCTGGTTGGGGATGACCTCGCAACCTGCCTCCTCGAGCTGCCGGAGGTGCTCGGGGAAGGCCTTGCCGAAGGACTTCGAGCCGACGAGCAGCTTCCACCTCGCCATGGGTCTGTCACTCCTCTCCGATGGATCCGCGGATCTCCTGGACCTCGCGGCCCATGTCCGGCACCCGGTAGATGCCGGCGCCCAGGGAAAGGGCGGCGGCGCCGGCCTCGACGAGCGGGCCGATGTTCCCCCGGTTGACCCCGCCAGCGGCCTGCAGCTCGCAGGCGTTGCCGGCCGCTTCGATCATCCGCCGGGCCTGGGCGATCCGGGGCAAGGCGCGCGGGTCGAAGCTCGCCCCCCGGGTGCCCTCGCCGGTCACCCGCGACAGGAGGAGCAGCGAGTCCACCTGGGGGAGGAGCGGCTCGACCGCGGCCAGGGGCGTGCCCAGCGAGAGGGCCAGGCCGGGCTTGGACCCCAGCGAGCGGATGGCGAAGGCGGTCTCGAAGGGCATCCGTGCGCACTCGAGGTGGAAGAGGATCAGGTCGGCGCCCGCCTCGACCAGGGGGGGCAGGAACCGGGACGGCTCCTGCACCCCCAGGTGGACCTCGAAGGGGAGGCGGGTCAGCTTCCGGAGCTCGCCGATGGTGCGGGGGGAGAAGGCGACGTCGGGGACGAAGTAGCCGTCGAAGACGTCGAGGTGGAGGAAGTCCAGGCCGGCCGCCTCGAGCCGGGCCACCTCCTCGGCGAAGCGGCCGTGGTCGCCGTTCCACAGCGCGGCCCCGAGCCGCAGCCGCCTCGCCCTTCTCGCTGGACCCGCGCCGGCCACCGGCTAGCCCTCCGGGTCGATGCCGATGGCCCGCACCGGCACCGCGTCCAGCCCCACCACGGGGATGGGGAGGGCGATGAGGAAGAAGCGCTGGCTCTTCAGCTCCACCAGGTTGTTGAGGCACTCCAGCACCGGGATCTCCGCGCCGGTGATGAGCTTGTGGTCGGGGTGGTGCTTGACGCCGCGGACCTCGTAGCCGGAGCTGTCCGTCCCCAGGCAGTTGATCTTGCGATCCTCGACCAGCCAGCGGACCGCCTCCTCGGTGAGGTAGGGGCGCTGGTGCGACTGCGGGGTGCGGTACTGGGTGTGGCGGCCGGTCATGGTCATGACCCGGTCGCCCACCTGGATGTCGCCGGCCGCCTTCACCTCGGACAGGGTGATGGCGTCGTTGACCTCCTTCTTGCGGAAGTCGAGGACGATGGCCGGACCGTAGAGCTTCTCGATGGGGATGCCGGCGGTGTCGCTCCCCTTGGAGAGGTAGTGGAGGGGCGCCTCGACGTGGGTGCCCACGTGCGACCAGAGGTAGACGGTGCTCATGATGTCGCCCTCGTCGCCGTGCCGCTCGTTGTGGCGGCCGATGTCCAGGGCGTACTGCTCGGCACCGGGCTGGAGCCTGTGGGTCAAGTCGACGATCCGCCCCTTCGGCATGAGCTGCGTGAGATCCATGTCACTCTCCCTGTGGTGCTACCGGTTGTCCTCGATCCGCGCGCCATCGACCGCCACCGCGGGGACGATGGCCTTGCCGCCGGCTGCCTCGATGGCGGAGGCCACGGCGGGGCGCCTGGCCTCCTCGGCCACCGCCACGATGATCCCGCCGTTCCCCTTGCCGGAGATCTTGGCCCCCAGCGCGCCCGCCCCCAGCGCCGCCTCGATGAGCTGCTCGGTCTTGGGGACCGACATCCCCAGCTTCTCCTTGATGAGGTGGTTCAGGTTCATGAGGTGGCCGAGCGTGGGGAGGTCGCCGGCCACCAGCGCCGCCTCGGCCTGCCGCACCAGCATGGCGATCTCCTCCATGAGGTGCATGCGCATGGGGTGCTCGGCCAGCCAGTTCCGGGAGGCGATGTTGCTGGCCGCGGTGCTGGCCCGGAGCAAGGTGTCCCCCACGACCAGCGTCGGCACCACCGCCGCCCTCACCGGCGAGGGGCCGTCGTCCAGGGAGTAGCGGACCACGCCGCCCAGGGTGCTCCCGCCCGAGTCGAGACCGGTGCCCAGCCCGCCGTGGGCGATGACGTCGCCCTGCCAGGCCAGCCAGGCCATCTCCTTGGGGGTGGCGGCCCCGCCGGCAGCGCGCAGCACCGCCGCCACCAGGGAGGCGGCCGCGGCCGCGCCGGAGCCGAGCCCGGAGCCGACCGGGATCTCCGAGGTCCAGGAGGCGTCCAGCCCGAGGAGCCCGGTCCGCTCCACCAGGTGCGAGAGCACGTACCGGACCGGGGCGAAGAAGTCTCCGCGCGCCAGGGCGGAGAGCTCGTCGTGGCTCCTGGCCTGGCGCAGGCCGTCGACCCTGCGCTTGAAGGCGGCCAGCGAGGCCCGGTCGCCCTGTTCCGCCCGCTCCCCGGAGGTGAAGCGGTAGCCGTCGCCCCCGACCCGCCTCACGGTGCAGCGGGTGCGCAGCCCGACCGCGGTCACCAGGGCGGGGTGGCCGTAGTTCACCGCCTTGCCGCCGAGGAGGATGACCTTGGCCGGGGCGGATGCGACGATGGTCTCCGTCTCGTTCATGCTCGACTCCCTCGCGCTCATCGCGCTCCGCGCCCCGTCGCCAGCAGGAGGACCGCGATGATCAGGGCGCCCTCGGCGACGTACTGACCCCCGATCCTCATCCCCGCCACCTGCATGGCGGTGACGAGCAGGACCAGGAACAGGCTTCCGAAGAGGGTGCCCACCGGGACGGCGCGGCCCCCCATGATCAGGGTTCCTCCCACCACCACGCTGCCGACCGTCTCCAGGAGGTAGGGATCGCCCAGGCCCAGGAAGGCGCCGCCCACCCGGGCCGAGATCAGCACCCCGCCGAAGGCGGCCAGCACCCCGCTGACCACGTAGGCGATGATCTGCACCAGGGTGACGTCGATGCCGGAGAGGCGGGCGGCCGGCAGGCTCTGGCCCAGCGCCGCGAGCGACTTGCCGAAGGCGGTGGCGCGGAAGGTCCAGGCCAGCAGGGCGGCCAGCCCCAGCGCCACCAGCACCACCAGCGGCACCACGCCCAGCAGGCGGTCGCGTGCGACGTGGGTGAGAAGCGAGGCCACGTAGGTCGACCGGTAGTGTGGGTTGTAGACGAGGATCAGGGTGGTGACGATGTACCCCACCCCCAGGGTGGCGATGATGGGGGGGATGCGGAGCAGGAGCACCGCCAGGGCGTTGACCGCCCCCACCGCCGCGCCCATGGCCAGCGCCAGCGGGAACACCCACAGGAGCCGGGCGTTGCTGCCCAGGCTCATGCCGGTGGCCAGGTAGGCCGAGAGGGTGATCACCCCGGGGATGGACAGGTCGATGGCGCCGCGGCCGGTGGTGATCACGATCATCTGGCCCATGGCCACGATGGCCAGGAACGCGGCGGTGGTGCTGGTGGCGATGAGCGACTCGAGGTTGAACCGCCCGGCGAAGAAGCCCAGGAGGAGCCACATCACCAGCGCGCCCAGGGCGGCCCAGATCCAGCTGGCGCCGCGCAGCCCTCGCAGGATCGCGGTCATACCTCCACCTTCCGCAGCAGGCGGGAGGCCAGGATGCCCAGCAGGATCAGGCCCTGGACCGCGGTCACGTAGCTGGAGTCGAGCCGGAGGAAGCCGATCAGCGCGCTGAGGAGCGAGAGGGTGATGGCCCCCACGATGCTGCCCCAGGGCGAGATCACCCCTCCCAGGAGCTCGCTCCCGCCCATCACCACCCCGGCCACGGTCAGGAGGGTGTAGGACTTGGTGGAGTTGATGTCCGAGGCCCCGGAGGCGGCGGTGATGGCCATGCCGCCGACCATGGCGAAGAGGCTGGCCAGGGCGTAGGTGACCGCCACCGCCCTCACCGGCGACCAGCCGCTCCGCTCGACCGCCACCGGGTTGTTCCCGAACCCGCGCAGCACGGTGCCGTAGCGCGAGCGGCAGAAGGCGTGGGCCGCCACGCCGAGCAGCACCACCAGGACGACGCTCTCCGGGACCGGCAGCGGGAGGCTGAAGGCGCTCACCAGCCACTCCGGCGCCTCGCCGCCCGGGCTGTCCTGCAGGGTCAGGCCGAGGCCGATCCAGACGAAGGACATGCCCATGGTGACGATCACCGCCGGGATGCTGCGGACCAGGATGAGCGCCCCCATGCCCGCGTAAGCCAGCACCGATGCCGCCAGGGCCAGGAGCCCGACCAGGGGGTGGTCGTGGAGGGCGGTGGCGCAGAGGACGCTGACCAGGCCCATGTAGGCGCCCACCCCCAGGTCGATCTGGGAGAGGCCGACCACGAACATCTGCGAGAGCGCCGAGCAGATGAGGGGGAGGGAGCTGGCCAGGAGCAGGTCGATCCCGAACCCGCTGAGGACGCCGGGCTGCAGGGCGGCGGAGATGGCGAAGACCGCCAGCATGGCGGCGAGGGGGACCAGGAGCGCCAGCTGGGGACGGCGCCGGCGGGCCACCGCCTCCTGGCGCACCAGCAGCTCCTCCCCGGCGAAGCTGGCCTCGATGATCCGCTGCTTGCTGGCCTCCCCGCCGGCCAGCTCCTTCACGATCCGCCCGTAGCGGAAGACCAGCACCCGGGAGCACGACTCCAGCTCCTCGTCCTCGGTGCTGTACCAGAGGACCAGCTTCCCGGCCGCGGCCGCCTCGTGGAACAGCGCGTACATCTGGCGGCGGGTCCCGACGTCCACCCCCTTGGTCGGGTCGTCGAGGACGATGACGTCGGCGTCGGCGAGCAGGGCCCGGGCGACCAGCACCTTCTGCTGGTTGCCGCCGGAGAGGGCCACCATGGGCGTTCCGGCGCCGGGCGCCTTGATGGCGAGCCGCTGGAACCAGTCGGCCACCTTCCCGGCCAGCCGCCGCAGGTCGAGCGGCCGGAAGAGGCCGGACCTGGTCACCTCCACCAGGCTCATGTTGTCGAGGATGGGCCAGAGCGGGAACACGCCCTCCTTGGCCCGATCCCCGGTCACGTAGGCGATCCGCCCGCCCCGCTCCACCTGGCCGCTCCGCCGCTTGGCGAAGAAGACCGCCTGGAGGAACTCCCGCTGGCCGCTGCCCTCGAGCCCGGCCACCCCCACCAGCTCGCCGCCGCGCAGGTCCAGGTCGAGCCCGGCCAGCGTCTCGGTGGTGAGCCGGCGGGTGCGCAGGAACACCTCCTCCCGGCCGGCGGTGGGCGGGGCCGCCGGCGGCGCGCGCTGGGCTGCGGCGGCCGCCTCCCCGGTGATCCTCTCCACCAGCAGGGCCTCGCTCAGGTCCTGGTTCGGCCCCTCCCAGACCTTGGCGCCGTTGCGCATCACCACGACCCGGTCGGCCACCTCGACGATCTCCCGCAGCCGGTGGGAGATGAAGAGGATGGAGACGCCGCTTCCGGCCAGACGGCCCAGCGCGCTCATGAGCTGCGAGGTCTGGGTGGCGCCCAGGGAGGAGGTGGGCTCGTCCAGGATGAGGAGCTGCAGCCCGGGCATGCTGATGGCCCTGGCGATCTCGATCATCTGGCGCTGGGCGATGGAGAGCCCGCCCACCCGGGCCACCGGGTCGATCCCGTGGCCGGGAAAGACCCCGTCCAGCGCCTGCTGCGCCACCCGCCGCATCCGCTGGCGCCAGCGGAGGGCGCCGGTGACGGTGGCGTGCTGCTCGACGTAGAAGTTCTCGCAGACCTGCAGGTTGGTGCAGAGGGAGAGCTCCTGGTAGACGACCCGCACTCCCCGGGCGCTGGCCGCCGCGGGCGTGTACGAGCCGAACGGCACCGGCCTGCCCAGGTGCGAGAGCTCGCCTTGCTCGGGGCGGGTGACGCCGGAGAGGACCCGGGTGAGGGTGCTCTTGCCGGCGCCGTTGGCCCCGATGAGGCCGACCACCTCGCCGGTCCGGGTGGTGAGCGACACCTCGCGGAGCGCGGTCGTGGCCCCGTAGACCTTGGTGATCCCGTGCAGCTCGAAGAGCGCGCGGGCCGGGGCCGGCTGGCCGGCGGCATCGAGCGGGGCCTGGCGGGTGGCGCTTTCCGGTCCGGTCACGAGGTTGTCCGGTGGTGCGGTCTCCGGTCCAGGGACGTCCGGGCGGCTTCCCTGGCTGCCGCCCGGCGCCCCTGGAGTCGGTGGCGATCAGTGCATGAGGACGTTCTTCATCACCCAGGCGTCGTCGTACTTCTGCGCGATGACGGTGCCGGGCTGCATCCCCTTGAACTGATCGACGTTGGCGTTGGTCACCGGGACCAGCGGGAGCTCGAAGGGCTTCTTGGTGAAGTCGGGGACCTTGTCGCCCTTGAGCAGGTGGACGGTGTACCAGAAGGCGACCGCGCCGATGCTGGGCTCGGAGCCGAGGCTGATGGTCTCGTAGCCGTTCTTGGCCTTCTCGTCGGCCCACCAGTTGATGAACTCGGCCCGGTTGGACCCGATGATGACCGGGACCTTGCGGCCCGCGTTCTGGAAGGCCTGGACGACCCCGAAGCCGGCGCTCATGCCCACGCAGGCGTCGATGTCGGGGAAGGAGGCCAGCACGTTGGCCACCGCGCTCTGCGACTTGGCGATGTCCGCCTCGGTGTCCACCTCGCCCAGGACCTGGATGCCGGGGTTGGCGGCGAAGACCTCCTTCATCGCCTCGTAGTCGTCCTTCTCCGGCGCCGAGCCCATCACCCCGCGGGTGATGAGGATCTTGGCCTTCCCCTGGAACCGGTCGACGATGAACTTGGCGGAGATGGAGCCCCAGCTCCGGAAGTCGTACTCGATCTTGGAGGCGTAGGGGCTGCTCACGATCGAGTCGAAGGCCACCACCTTGATCCCCCTCTCGTGGGCCTTGGCGATCACGCCGTTCAGGCCGGTCAGCGAGGCGGCGTTGATGACGATGGCGTCGACCTTCTGGAGGATGAGGCTGTTCATCTGCTGGATCTGGGTGTTCTCGGTGCCGTCACCGTTGGCGACGACGAAGTCCGAGATCAGGCCCTTGGCCTTCGCCTCCTTGGCGGCGTCCTGCATGGTGTCGACCATCTGCTTGCGCCAGGAGTTGCCGTAGAACGAGTTGGAGAGCGCGATCACCGGCGCCTTCTTGGCGCCGAGGGCCGCGGCAGGTGTGAGCAGCATGGCCATGAGCAAGGTGCCGACGAATGTCCTCTTCATCACGAACCTCCAGGTGTCGGGACAGCAGCATGCGGCGTGGTGCAGCCTTCGAACGGGTACGACGACGGCGCGCCGGACGTTCATCCGGCGAACAACGGGCGGAGGTAGGCCAGGCTCTGTTCGGCCCATTCCCTCTCCTTGGCGACGGTGTGCTCGAGGTCCACCTCCGGGGGGACCCATTGCTCCAGGATGGCGTGGGGATCGCGCCCCAGGGCCCGGAGCCGGGAGAGGAGCCAGGGGATGTCCAGCCGGCCCTGGCCGGCGGGCACGCCCTCGACGGCGAAGCCCATCCCGTGCCCGGCCCGGCGCACGGTGAAGTCCTTGAGGTGGAGGTTCACGGTGAGCGGACCGAGGTTCTCCACCACCAGCGCCGGCCCCTCGAGGGCCCCCAGGGAGTTGACCGTGTCCAGGCAGATCCCCACCCGGGGACTCCGCGCGGCCCGGACCATCTCCGCCAGCTCCGCGGAGGGGAAGCGGTCGTGGTTCTCGATGGCCAGGGTCACCCCGGCGCGCTCCAGCGCCGGCGCCAGCCGGCGGAGGAGGGCCACCACCTCCTCGGGGGCGGGCGCGAAGCCGGGTGCGTCGATCACCGCCCGCAGCATCACCGCACCGAGGGCGCCGGCGATCTCCAGGTGGCGCGCCACCCGGTCCTCGAGGAGGCCGCGCATCCCCACCTCGAGCGTCACCCCGGCCCCCGCGGCCAGGGCGCGGAGGGCGGCCAGGTCGCGGGGCGGGAGCAGGTGGAGGGGGAGGTTGTCGTCGATCTCCACCACCCGCAGCTTCCATTCCACCGCCCGTCCCACCAGCCCGAAGGCGTCGAGCGGCGCGGGCACCGGGAACCCGGGCACGCCGATGGCCCATGCCAGGCCGTATGAACCGAGGCCGAGGCGCACGGAGACCTCACCTCGGGATCTGGATGCCCTCGACGATGCTCTGCACGCTGCGGCGGATGGCGGCCCGGTCGAAGACCTTCTGCTTCCAGTCCGGCTTGAGCAGGAGGTCGCGGGCCAGCTTCATGGCCAGCTTGGCGCCGTCGGAGAACCCGAAGTCGGCATAGCCGAACAGCACCGCGAACTGGATCCGGATGTGGCCCATGAAGAAGGCGCGGGCCGCCGCCTCGGGCACCCCCATGCGCACCGCCTCGTCGAGTCCCTCCCGGAGGGCCTCGACCAGGGTGGAGGAGAAGGTCTCCACCAGGGCGGGCTCCAGCACCGCCATCTGCTCCACCGTGACCCGGTGGGTGTCCTTCACCGGCCGGAACATCTCCCGGGCCAGCCGCTCCCCCACCGCGTAGTGCTCCTCCGCCCCGGCGAAGAGCGCGCAGACCACGTCCTGCTTGGCGATGCCGCCGAACCAGTCGCGCTGGGCGCGCGGGTCGGTCTCGTCGTTGAAGAGGGGGGGGTGGGTGGGGTGGCAGACGAAGAAGCTCACGTCCTTCCGCCCGGGCATGACGCCGGCCAGCGGTGCGGCGGGGTCGAGTCCCACCACCAGGGTGCCGCTCCGGAGGAGCGGCACGATGTCGTGGGTCACCTTGCCGATGGCCACGTCGGGCACCGCCAGGACGACGATGTCGGCGCCGGCGATGGCCTCCGCCTGCGGTGCCGGCGCGAGCCCGCGCTCGGCGAGCCGGGCGATCCCCGCCGGGCCGGTCTCGACCGGCACCACGCGGTAGCCGGGGTTGCCCCTCAGGTTGTCGGTGATCCGGCAACCCATCTTCCCGCCCGCGCCCATCAAGGCGATGTTGGCCATCGCGTCGCTCCTCCACCCCCGTGGATCCGTGCGACCCAAGACATATGATGTCTAATGTGTGCGGCAGATTGACACGACATCCGACGTCATGTCAATGGCGCGGCGGGATCGGACCGGTGCCGCGTCGCGTCGCGGGCCCGCGCGGACTGTCGAGGCACCGGGGGAGCCGAGGGCCTTGCCGCCTGCCCCCGGGCGCGGCTCGCGGGCTTCTCGGGGAGGTGTCGACACCCGCCGGGGCATGGGAGGTCACGGGGCTTCCGGCAGCAGGTCCCGCCCGGCCGGCTCGGGCCCACCCGCTCGCGGGGAGGAGGCCGGACCGGCTGTCGTGGGAATGGTCGGGCGCGCCCCGCCACCGCGGGGTCAGCCCCGGGCGATCTTCCTCAGCCTGGCCAGAAACGCCCGAGCCTCCGCCTCGTGGCAGGTCTGGCAGCCGCCGAGGCTGTAGGCCTCCACCTCGCGGAGCCGCTTCTCGAGCGCGTCGGCCGCCCGGGCGGCGAAGGCGCGGCGGGCGTCGGCGCGCTCCCGCAGCAGCGCCTCCACCTCGTCCACGAGCCGGAGCGCCCGCGAGAGCAGGCCCCGCCAGCGCTGCAGGTCGGCGGGGGTGATGCCGCTCGTTCGCACGGCGGGGAGGCTACCCTGAACGCCCGTGCAGGCTCAAGGCGAAAGGCCCGCCGCGGCGAGGCGGTGGGGCCGGGCGGGGCGGATCCGCCCGCTCGCCCGGCCGGCGCTCCCTCACTCCCTGGTCTGGTCGACCAGGAACACCGGAAGCCCCATCTGCTGGATCTGGTCCCGGTGCGACTCGTGGAAGTCGAGGTGGCGCTCCTCATCCGCCAGGATGCCCTGGAGGAGGTCGCGGGTCCCGGCGTCGAGCAGCGCGCCGGCCTTCTGGATGGCCTGGTTGTAGCTCAGGATGGCGCCGCTCTCGGCGCCCAGGTCGCTCTCGACGATGGCCTTCACGTCGGGGCCGATCCGGAGGGGGTTCAGCTTGCTGACGGTGGGAAGCCCCTCGAGGAAGAGGATCCGCCCGATCAGCTTCTCGGCGTGCTTCATCTCCTCGATGGCGATCTTCTCGATGGTCTTGTGCAACCGGGCGTAGCCCCAGTTGTCGCACATCTCGGAGTGCACCATGTACTGGTTGATGGCGGTCAACTCCTCGACCAGCAGCTCGTTCAGCGTCTGGATGACGTCCGGGTGGCCCTTCATGATCTCCCCTTCACGTTCGGGTAGGGCGAATCGCCCGCCCGCTCCGCGCCCCGGCGCTCCGGGCCGGATCGGTTGACGAGGCCCGCGGGAGGGCAGTAGCCTGAGCCACGTTCTAGAACAGATCTTAGCTAGTAGTCACTAGCTAAATAGGAGTCCTTCTGAGGGTCGAGGCTGCCGAGATCGAGCGCCGGCTCGAGCGACTGCAGAGCGCCCTTCGCCGGGGGGGCGTCAAGCTCACCCACCAGCGCCTGGAGATCTTCCGCGAGATCGCCTCCCGCCTCGATCACCCGGCCGCGGACGCCGTGTTCCGGGCGGTGAAGGCCCGGCTGCCGACCGTCTCGCTCGACACGGTGTACCGGACCCTCTGGCTCCTGAACGACCTCGGGCTGGTGGCCAGCCTGGGGCCGCGCCGCGAGGGCATCCGCTTCGATGCCAACCTGGAGCGCCATCACCACTACCTGTGCGAGCGCTGCGGGTCGGTGAGGGACTTCGAGAGCCCCGAGCTCAACGTGCTCCGGGTGCCGGCGGCGGTCCGAGCGCTGGGCAGCGTCAGGGAAGTCCACGTCGAGGTGAGAGGGTTGTGCGGGCGATGCGCAGCCGGGAAGCCGGCGGGCAGGAAGGGAGCCCGGCGGCGACCGCGGCGAGACCGGGGCTGACGGGCCCGCCGGAGGCGGTCCGGGACCACCCGCCGCCGGCTGGACCGGGTGATGGAGTCAACGACCGAGGGAGAGTGCCATGTCCGATGAGGCAAAGTGCCCGTTCCATCCCGCCGCCGGGGGCGGCACCTCGAACCAGGACTGGTGGCCGAGACAGCTGAAGCTGGGCGTCCTGCACCAGCACTCGTCCAAGTCCGATCCCATGGAGCGGGGCTTCCGCTACGCCAAGGAGTTCCAGAGCCTGGACCTCAAGGCCGTGAAGAGGGACCTCCGCGCGCTCATGACCGACTCGCAGGACTGGTGGCCGGCGGACTTCGGCCACTACGGACCGCTCTTCGTCCGCATGGCCTGGCACAGCGCCGGCACCTACCGGGTCAGCGACGGGCGCGGTGGCGCGGGCCACGGCAACCAGCGCTTCCCGCCCCTCAACAGCTGGCCGGACAACGTCAACCTCGACAAGGCGCGCCGGCTGCTCTGGCCCATCAAGCAGAAGTACGGCCGGAAGATCTCCTGGGCCGACCTGATGATCCTGGCGGGCAACGTGGCCCTGGAGTCGATGGGGTTCAAGACCTTCGGCTTCGGCGGCGGGCGCGAGGACATCTGGGAGCCGGAGCAGGACGTCTACTGGGGCTCGGAGAGGAAGTGGCTGGACGACCAGCGCCACCCCGGCGACCGGGACCTGGAGAACCCGCTGGGGGCCGTGCAGATGGGGCTCATCTACGTGAACCCGGAGGGCCCCCACGGCAACCCCGACCCGGTGGCCGCGGCCCGGGACATCCGCGAGACCTTCGCCCGCATGGCCATGAACGACGAGGAGACGGTGGCGCTCATCGCCGGCGGCCACACCTTCGGCAAGACCCACGGCGCCGGCGACGCCAAGCACGTGGGGCCGGAGCCGGAGGCGGCTGGCCTCGAGGAGCAGGGCCTGGGCTGGCGGTGCAGCTTCGGCACCGGCAAGGGCGGGGACGCGATCACCAGCGGCCTGGAGGTCACCTGGACCACCACGCCCACGGGGTGGAGCAACAACTTCCTCGAGAACCTGTTCGGCTACGAGTGGGAGCTCTCCAGGAGCCCGGCCGGTGCCCAGCAGTGGGTGGCCAAGGGTGGGGCGGGCACCATCCCGGACGCCCACGACCCGTCCCGGCGCCACGCGCCCACCATGCTCACCACCGACCTGTCCCTGCGCTTCGATCCGGCCTACGAGAAGATCTCGCGGCGCTTCCTCGAGCATCCGCAGGAGTTCGCCGACGCCTTCGCCCGGGCCTGGTTCAAGCTGACCCACCGGGACATGGGGCCCCGATCGCGCTACCTCGGCCCGGAGGTGCCCAGGGAGGAGCTCCTCTGGCAGGACCCCATCCCCGCCGTCGACCACCGGCTGATCGGGGAGAAGGACATCTCCGCCCTCAAGGGGAAGATCCTCCGCTCCGGCCTGTCCGTCTCCGAGCTGGTCACCACCGCCTGGGCCGCGGCCTCCACCTTCCGCGGCTCCGACAAGCGCGGCGGCGCGAACGGCGCCCGCATCCGCCTGGCGCCGCAGAAGGACTGGGAGGTGAACCAGCCCGCCCAGCTGGCCAAGGTGCTGGAGAGGCTGGAGGCCATCCGCAGCGCCTTCAACGGCGCCCAGGCGCGCGGCAAGAGGGTCTCGCTGGCCGACCTGGTCGTCCTGGCCGGCTGCGCCGGCGTCGAGAAGGCGGCCAGGAGCGCCGGCCACCGGGTGACGGTTCCCTTCACCCCGGGGCGCATGGACGCCTCGCAGGAGCAGACCGACGTGCCCTCCTTCGCGGTGCTCGAGCCCTTCGCCGACGGCTTCCGCAACTACCTGAAGGGCAAGTGCAGCGCCTCGGCCGAGGAGCTCCTGGTCGACAGGGCCCAGCTCCTCACCCTGACCGCCCCGGAGATGACGGTGCTCCTCGGCGGCCTGCGCGTCCTGAAGACCAACTTCGGGGGAAGCCCCCACGGCGTCCTCACCCGGCGGCCGGGGGCGCTGAGCAACGACTTCTTCGTGAACCTGCTCGACATGGGCACGGAGTGGAAGGCGGTCTCCGGGGAGGCGGACCTGTTCGAGGGGCGGGATCGCAAGACCGGCGAGGTCCGGTGGACCGCCACCCGGGTCGATCTGGTCTTCGGTTCGAACGCCCAGCTCCGCGCCCTGGCCGAGGTCTACGGCAGCAAGGACGCGCAGAAGAAGTTCGTCCTGGACTTCGTGGCGGCCTGGGCCAGGGTGATGGACCTGGATCGCTTCGACCTCGCCTGAGGCCTGGCGCACCCCGGCTCCCCGCGGCTCGCCGCAGCCGTGGCATGGAGCCTCGCCACCGGGGCGGACCCGAGACCGCGGCCCGGGAGCTGGCCGGGCCGGACGGGTCGGGAGGATCGCAAGCCCGAGCGCCGTGGACGCCTGCCCCGCCGCACGCCGAGGCGCGGCCACGGCCGACGCCGCCCGGCCACGCCTGTGCCGGCGGGTCACGTACCCTGAGCACGCCCCGCCGCCTGCTCCCGCTGCAACGGGGTCGTGCTCGTGGCTCGCAGGATGCAGCACCAGCCGGCATGGCGACCGGCGGCACCCTTCCGCGAGTCGAGCCCGGCCCGTGGCACGCCCTCCTGGCGAGCGCGCTCCTCGCCTGCATGACCCCGGTGCAGACCCGGGTCAGCACCATCGAAGGGGTGGTCTCGGTCCACGACGGCCGCGCCGAGCCGCAGATCGAACTCTGGGTCGAGAGCAGCAAGCCGCTCCCGGAGGTCGAGGCGGAAGAGGCCAGGAGCGAGGCGCTCGACGCCCTGGCGCAGGCGCTGGCCGGTCGCGCCGAGCCCGAGGGCGACTCGATCCTGGTGGTGCGCGCCCAGGGCATCTCCCGCACCGGCGAATATGGCCGCACCCAGGCCCGGGCGAGGCCGAAAGCCGTCATCGGGACGATCCTGCTCATCCCGCCCGCCATCGCGGCGGGCGCGCTGCTGGGTCCCGATCTCCTGGTGGGGTTGGTGGGAGACCTGACGCGCACGACGCTGCATGCGATCTCCTGGCGCGGCTCGGCAGCCGCTCGAGAGGGCCCGGCCCCCCCCGGTCCCTTCCCGACGGTGCCGGGCCCCTCTGCCGCCGCGCAGCGGTGCCCTTACCCGCCCGGCCCCGGCTCACCCCTCGGGCCCGCATGGCCCGGGCCCCCCCACGGCCCGGACCCGATGAGCACGGACGTCGGCTACTGGTGGACCGTCCCTGCCTCCCCGGATCCCCTGGGGCGGTGCGACGACCTCGAGCCTGCGCCCCTGCTCCTGCACACCCCGCCCCTGCCCGCCTCGCCGCCGCCCCCCCCGCCCGCGCTTCTGCCTCCCCCGCCCATGGAGGCGGAGGGGGCCGGGGCGGCCCCGGGCGGCGTGGTGCAGCAAGAGGAGGCCAGAACGGAGGTGGTGGATCTGTGGCTCACTCCCCCGCTCGCCCCGGATCTCGTGCACCGGGACGAGTTCAGCGGCGACCTGCTGGTGCTCGACGCGGTGGTGGTCGACCGCGCGACCTCCCAGGCGCTATGGGTGAAGAGGGTCAGCCGGGACGCGCCGGGGGGGAGGGCGGACCTGCGCCGCCCGGCCGCGGTCCGGTCGGCCGTGGACGAGCTCCTCTCGAACGAGGGCTGGACCTGGGTGGGGGAGGAGGCCGAGGAGCTCGACTGCACCGGCTTCGCGGTCGTCGACGCCGAGGGCCGCGGCCCGGGGGAGTGCTGGGAGCAAGCGAACGCGGGGTGGGACGAGGGCTGCTTCCAGGACGATCCGGGCGGCTGCGTGGGCCTCGGCCACAGCTACGCGCGCGGCCGCGGGGTGCCGCAGAACTGGCACGAGGCGAACAGGCTGTGGGGGAAGGCCTGCGATCTCGGAGGCGGGGAGGGCTGCACCGAGCTGGGGTCGACCTACGCGGGCGGCCGCGGCGTGGAGCAGAGCTGGGAGCGGGCCAACGGGCTGTACGAGCGGGGGTGCGATCTGGGCGACCGATCGGGCTGCACCGAGCTGGGGTCGAGCCACGCGGAAGGCCGCGGGGTGACGCAGGGCTGGGAGCGGGCGAACGAGCTGTACGAGCGGGGGTGCGACGGGGGCGACCGGACCGCCTGCACCGAGCTGGGGCTGAGCTACGCGGAAGGCCGCGGCGTGACGCAGAGCTGGGAGCGGGCGAACGCGCTGCAGAGGAAGGGGTGCGCCCTGGGCGACGGGCTGGGCTGCTATCGCCTCGGGACCCGCTACCAGCTCGGCCAGGGCCTTTCGGGCGACGACTCCAGGGCGAGGTCCCTCCACAAGAGGGCCTGTGACCTCGGGTGGATGGAGGCGTGCCCGCCCGCGAGGTAGGGAGCCGCCCCCCGGCGGAGCCGGGCTCCCCCTCGACCGGAGGGCGCCTGGCGGCGGGAGCCGACCCTGCCGCCCGACCACGCCGCTTCCCCCGCGCGCCTCGCCCGCCGGGGAAGGAAGCCCGGCCGCCGGGGCCCTCGGGCGCGAGGTCGGGAGCGCCGGCGGCAGCCGAGGAGAGGATTCGCGGCGGGTGTACGGCGCCGCGGAAACCCCTTGACCCATGGGGAACGGTTTCTATAGTCGGGCCACGGCCTCACCCGCAGGCCGGAGGAGCGCCATGAGCCGGTACGACGAGCTGGTCCGGATCGTCATCGACGAGAACCGGAAGGTGCTGGAGGCGGTCCCGCGGAAGGCCATCCAGGCCCTGGTCGCCGAGATCGAGCAGGCCAGGACCATCCAGCTTTGGGCCATGGGCCGGATGCAGGCCTCGATGCGCGGCTTCGCCATGCGCCTCAAGCACATGGGATTCGACGCCTACGTGGTGTTCGACACCACCACCCCGGTGATCGGCAAGGGGGACCTGCTCATCATCAACTGCGGCGTCACCGCCATGGAGAGGAACGTCATCCGCTGCGCCAAGGCGGCCGGCGCCCGCATCTGCATCATCGGCGCCCACCCCGAGAACGCCCTCGGGAAGCTCTCGGACGTCTACGTGCTGGTCCCCGGCCAGATCTTCGGGACCGGCAAGGAGATCAAGTCCGTCCAGCCGATGGCCTCGCTGCTCGAGCAGGCGCTGTTCCTGTTCGAGGACATCGTGGCCATGCTGCTCATCGAGAAGCGGAAGGTCTCGATGGCCGAGATGCAGGCGCGCCACACGAACCTCGAGGGCCTCGAGGCCGAGTTCGCCTGAGGCGGCGCCCCCCGGAGAGGGAGCGCAACGTGAGGTCTCCCCTGGACAAGTTCCGGGAGAGGCCCCGGACCGGCCCCCCGCGGGGTGTGTTCGCTCTCCCCGCCGGGACTCCGCGGGCCGATGGTCCGGGGCAAGCCGGCCGGCTTCGGCAACCTGGTCGCGGTCGCCGGCTTCCCGCCGGCGCGCGGAGGGAGCTGCTCCAGCCCGTCAAGGGAGGCAGCCCCCGCGAGGAGCACCTCAAGAAGAAAGGCGAGGGTTTCCGCCGCGTGAGGCTCTACTATGCCGATCGCCGGGCGGCCCTGGCGCGCCCGGGGCGCCGACGAGGGCGAGGGTATTCGGCGCCATCATCGAGCTGGGCAAGGCCGGGAGGATCCATGGCCCGATGCGGCCCCATCCGGCCCGAGCAGGAGCGCGGCCGCCGTCGGTGGAGGCCGCGGTGTCGAGGGAAGGGCGCGCCCCGGGGGCGCGTGGTGTCGGAGGCAGTCCAACGCAAGGAGGAAGGTTCATGCGCAACATGCGGATCGTCTGGACGCTCGCGCTGGCGGCGCTGCTGGGCCCCTGCGCCGCGATGGCGGGCGACTACACCATGGTATCGATTCCAAAGCTGCGGGCGACCTGGTTCGACCGCCTGGAGAGCGGCCTCAAGAAGGCCGGGGCCGACTTCGGGATCAAGGTGAGCCAGCAGGCGCCGGCCGCGGCCGACGAGGCGCAGCAGGTCCGGCTCATCGAGGACGCCATCAACCAGGGCAACAACGCCCTGCTGGTGGTCCCCAACGACGCCAAGTCGATCGAGCCGGTCTTCGCCCGCGCCCGGGCCCAGAAGATCGTCACGGTCACCCACGAGTCCCCGAACCAGAAGAACGCCGACTGGGACATCGAGATGATCGACAACAAGGCCTTCGGCGAGGCGGCCATGGAGGCCATGGTCAAGGCCATGGGGGGCACCGAGGGCCAGTACGCGGTCTTCGTCGGCTCGCTCACCGTCCCGGCCCACAACATCTGGGCCGACGCGGCCATCAAGCTGGCCGAGAGGAAGTACCCCAAGCTGAAGCCGGTGGGCACGCGCTTCCCGGCCTCCGAGGACCAGAACCTGGCCCGCCAGACCTCGCTCGACATCATCACCGCCAACCCGAACGTCAAGGCGTTCCTGTGCTTCGGCAGCCAGGGCGCCCCGGGCGCGGCCCAGGCCCTGCGCGAGAAGGGGCTCATCGGGAAGATCGCGGTCATCGGCACCACCGCCCCGAGCCAGGCGGGCCCGTTCCTCAAGGACGGCTCCATGAGCACCGCCATCCTCTGGGATCCGGGCGAGGCCGGCTACGCCATGGCCTACATCGCCAAGACCGTCCTCGACGGCAAGAAGGCCAGCATCGGGCCGGGCTTCGAGATCCCCACCCTGGGGAAGCCGCTCTCGGTCAAGGGCAACACCATCGTCTACGACCGCCCGCTGATCGTCACCAAGGACAACGTCGACAACTTCTCCGGCTTCTAGGCCGCCGCTGCGCCGACGTGCTCGCTCGTGCCCGGCGGGCCCCGCCCGCCGGGCACCGCCGCGGGAGGTGACCGCGTGACGGAAGA
This sequence comes from Anaeromyxobacter sp., assembly GCA_035541675.1. Classification (GTDB taxonomy): domain Bacteria; phylum Myxococcota; class Myxococcia; order Myxococcales; family Anaeromyxobacteraceae; genus Anaeromyxobacter. The sequence goes on from DATKMW010000084.1 coordinate 63,528, forward strand.
GTTCCTCCGCCTGGAGCGGATCCACAAGAGCTTCGTGGGTGTCCATGCGCTCAAGGGCGTCGACTTCACCATCCGCAAGGGCGAGATCCACTGCCTGGTGGGCGAGAACGGCTGCGGGAAGTCCACGCTCATCAAGATCATCTCCGGCGTGCTCCAGCCGGACAGCGGCCAGATCGTGGTGGAAGGGCGGCCGGTGGCGAGCCTGGGCTCGGCCGCCACCACCGCCCGGGGCATCCACGTCATCTACCAGGACCTCTCCCTCTTCCCCAACCTGACCGTGGCCGAGAACATCGCCCTGGCCGAGGTGAAGGAGCGGAGCGGCGGGGTGGTGCGGTGGGACGAGGTCCGCCGCATCGCCCGGGCGGCCATGACCCGCATCCAGGTGGACCTGGACCTGGACGCCGAGGTGGGCGAGCTCCCCATCGGCGTGCAGCAGCTGGTGGCCATCTGCCGTGCGCTGACCAGCGACCTGAAGCTCCTCATCCTCGACGAGCCCACCTCCTCGCTCCCCAAGCACGACATCGACAACCTGCTGGCGGTGGTCCGGGACCTCCAGAAGCACGGGATCGCCATCCTCTTCGTGAGCCACAAGCTCAACGAGGTGTTGGCGGTGGCCGAGCGGATCACCGTCCTGCGGGACGGGGAGCACGTCGCCACCCTGCCTCCGGCGGAGCTCGACGACGATCGGCTCGTCTCCCTCATGACCGGGCGCACCCTGACCCGGAAGCGCTTCACCTTCTCGGACCACGCCGCCCCCCGGGTGCTGGAGGTCCGCGGGCTCTCCAAGGCCAACAACTTCGAGGACGTCTCCCTCGAGCTGCGGGCGGGCGAGATCGTCGGGCTCACCGGGCTCATCGGCTCGGGGCGGACCGAGCTGGCGCTGGCCCTCTTCGGCATCAGCCCGGCCGACCGGGGGGAGATCCGGGTGGACGGGAAGCCGGTCCGGATCCGCTCGGTGACCGACGCGGTCGCCGCCGGCATCGCCTACGTCCCCGAGAACCGCCTGGTGCAGGGCCTGGTGATGAAGCACACGGTGGAGGAGAACCTGAGCGCCGCGGTGCTCGATCGGCTCCTGGGGCGGCTGGGCCTGGTGGACCCGGCGCGCCGGGCCCGCATGGCCCGGGAGTGGATCCAGGTGCTGGGGATCAAGGTCTCCGATCCGGAGGTCGCGGTGCAGACGCTCTCGGGCGGGAACCAGCAGCGGGTGGTGATCGCCAAGTGGCTGGCGGCCAGCCCGCGCATCCTGGTCCTGGACGGGCCGACCGTGGGCGTGGACGTCATGGCCAAGGCGGACATCCACGAGACGGTGCGCGGCCTGGCGGCGCGGGGCATGGCCGTCCTGCTCATCACCGACGAGGTGCCGGAGGCGCTCGGGAACGCCAACCGCGTGCTGATCATGCGCGCCGGGCGGATCCGGGGCGAGGTCCAGACCGCCGGGGTGGAGCCCGAGGAGCTGCAGCGGCTGGTGGAGGCCCGCTCGTGAGCCCGCTCCAGGACCGCCCGGGGAGGGGCGCCGGCGCGGCCGCGCGGCGGCTCCTCCGGCAGAACGAGACCTGGCTCGCCCTGCTCATCGTGGTGCTCTGCGCCGCCATCACCGCCGCCAACCCGGCCTTCCTGACCTACGAGAACGTGGCCGGGTTCCTGAAGAGCTGCTCCATGGTGGGGATCATGGCCGTGGGCGCGCTCATCGTGCTCGTGCTGAGCGGCTCGCCGGACGTCTCCTTCACCGCCATTGCCCAGGTGGTCGAGTACGCGGTGGTGGTGGCGGTCATGCGCTGGGGCGGCAACGTCTACGCGGCCCTGCTGCTGGCCGCGGCGCTGGGCGTGCTCCTCGGGCTGGTGAACGGGGTCATCGTCCACTACTTCCGCGTGCCCACCATCATCGTCACCATCGCCACCTTCAACATCTACTTCGGGATGCTGTACGTCATCACCCGCGGCAAGCTCATCAACAGCGTGCCCCCGCCCTTCCGGGCCTTCGGCAACACCCTGCTCCTCTCGCGGGTCAGCGCGCTGGGCGGCACCTACGGCGTCTCGCTCATGACCATCGTCTGGCTGGCGGTGGCGGTGCTGGGCTGGGTCATCCTCCGGAAGACCTTCGTCGGCCGGAGCATCTTCGCCATCGGCGGCAACGAGGTGGCGGCCGAGCGGCTGGGGATCCGCATGCTCGGCACCCGGCTGTTCGTGTTCGGGCTGGTGGGGCTCCTCTCCGGGGTGGCGGCGGTGGTCCACGTCTCCATCGTGCAGTCGGTGGTGCCCAACATCATCGTGGGCAAGGAGCTCGAGGTCATCGCCGCGGTGGTGCTGGGCGGCGCCAGCGTCTTCGGCGGGAAGGGGACGGTGCTCGGCTCGGTGCTGGGGGTGCTGCTCTTCGCCATCCTCAACAACGGGCTGACGCTGCTGAACTTCTCCTCCTACTGGTACAGCGTGACCATCGGGGTGGTGATCACCGTGGCCATCACCAACAGCGCCTACCAGCAGCTGCGGCGTCGGCGGGCCCGGGTCCACGTCAAGGTCGAGGCCTGACCATGCTCCCGCCCTTCCTCCGGCGCCCCTCGACCAACCGGACCCTGGCCGGGATCCTGGTGGCCATCCTGGTCCTGATGTCGGCGCTCAACCCGCAGCGCTTCCCGACCGTCGGCAACTTCGTCTCCATGTCGTACCAGCTGCCCATCATCGCCTTCCTCTCCCTGGGCATGATGGTGACCATGGTGAGCGGCGGGATCAACCTGGCCATCATCGCCACCGCCAACTTCACCGGCATCGTCACCGTGCTCATCCTCAAGGCGGTGGCCGGCGACGCCGCCGACGAGGCCGGGATGGGCGTGGCCCTCCTGGCCATGGCCGGCGGGCTGGCCGCGGCGCTGGCGGTGGGGGCGGTGACCGGATGGCTCATCGCCTACGTCGAGGTGCCGGCCATCCTGGCCACCCTGGCGGTGATGACCCTGCTGAACGGCGTCAACCTGGTCATCACCAAGGGCTACACCCTCTCCGGATTCCCCGACTTCCTCATCAACGTGGGCAACGGCATGGCCGGGCCCGTCCCCATCCCCTTCCTCATCCTGGTGGGGGTGGTGGCCCTGATGGCGGTCTTCCTGGGCCGCACCCGGACCGGCCTGAGCCTGTACCTGCTCGGCTCGAACCCGGTGGCCGCCGAGTACTCCAACATCCACGTCCGGGCGGTCCTGGTCCGGGTCTACCTGCTCTCCGCCGGCTTCGCCGCGCTCACCGCCTTCATCATGATGGGGCAACTCAACTCGGTGAAGGCGAACTACGCCGAGAGCTACCTGCTGGTCTCGGTGCTGGCCTGCTTCCTGGGCGGCGTAGACCCCTTCGGTGGCGCGGGCACGCTCACCGGGATGGTGCTGGCGGTGGTCATCCTCCAGGTGGTCTCGACCGGAGTGAACCTGCTGCGCATGGACCCCTTCTTCATCCAGGCGCTGTGGGGGTTCATCATCCTGGTCCTGATCGCCGCCAACTACCTGGGCGGCGCGCTGCGGGAGCGGCGCCGGCTGCGGACGGCGCGACAGGCGCAGCAGGCCGCGGCGCCCACGCCCTCGGGGGAGGCCGGGCCCTGAGCCGGCCGGGCTGCCGGCCCGCCACGACGTCTCCTCGCTCGACGGGGGCGTCCGGGCCAGCGGCCAGCGCTTCCTGAGGCGGTCGATCGGCGCGGCGGGACTGCGGCACCGCCCCTGCCACCGGGCCGGCCACGCTGCCCGAGGGGTTCGAGGACAGGCGACCCCTTCCGCGAGCAGAGCGTCCGCAGCATGCCGGGTGGCCGAGGACCGCGGCGTGGTCCTGCTCGTCGAGGTGACCAGCCGGCTCGGGCAGTTCCTCGTCCACGCCGCCGCCGAGGCGGTGGCCCGGGCGGAGGAGCTGGGGAGCCCGGCCTGGACGAGCTGGCGCGGAGCGTGCTCGCCCGAACCTCGCCCGGGAGCGGGGTCCTGGGCCGCCGCCCCCCTTCGGCCCGGAGACCACGCGCGGGGAGCTACCGGCACTCCGCGCTTGACACCGGGTGCGGTCATGTATTAACACATCTGACGTGCAAGGGCAGGCAAGAGGATCGGGCTCGGCCAAGCGCCTACCCGGGGGGTCGCGGTGCTGAGGGTGGCGCTGGCGCTGGCCGCGATCCCCGGCTGCCATCGCAAGGGCCGCCTCGCCCGCGGGGAGCGGAGCGGGTGCGTGGCCCCGGTCCTGGGTGCGCGCGCCGCGGGTCAGCCCGACAGGAAGGGGGTGCAGGCGGGGCCTCCGGTGACGCTGGCCCGCGTTCCCGGTGGTCGCCTCGCGGCGCGCGCACCCGACGTCCTCGAGGAGCAGGCAGGTCGACAGCTCGGCCGCGGAAGGCGGCCCGGAGGGGAGAGAGCCATGCGCAGGACGATCGGTGGAGTCGGAGCGGGTGGGGGTCTTCTCCTGGCGAGCGCCGCGGAGGCGGCCGGGCTCTCCCGGGCCACCTCGGTCGTGAACGGGCTCACCAGCGAGGTGAAGGTGCTGGTGCCGCTGGTGGCGGTGCTGGCGCTCATCGTGCTGGGGATCCTCTGGGGCACGAAGGTGATCCGCTTCGTGACCCTCTGCCAGTTCGGGGCGGCGGTGATCGTCGCCGGCAGCGCGGCCGAGATCGTGAACATGCTGTTCAGCTAGCGAGGCCGTCATGCGAGCGTTCCCGCTCTACAAGGGAGCGACCCGGGCCGCGGTGGTGCTGGGCGTGCCGCTCGTTCCGCTGGTGGCGACGGGGGCGGGGGTGGCCGTCCTGGCCCTGACGGCCGGGCCGGCCTGGTGGGGGCTGCTCCCGCCGGCCTGGCTCCTCCTCGCCCAGGTGACCAGGGCCGACGACCGGGCCTTCCGGATCCTCGGGCTCTGGGCCCGAACCCGGCTGGCGAACCGCCTCCGGCTCCTTTGCCGGGCCGGCCGGGGGGAGTTCTGGGGAGCCTCGAGCTACGCCCTCCTCGACGGGCGGCGGCGGGCCTGGGAGGCGGAGGACCTGCGATGGGGCGGGTAGAGGCGGCGAGCGTCCGGCGGGCGGAGGTGGCGGCGGGCACCTTCGTGCCCTACTCGCACCACCTCACCTCCTCGATCGTGGCCACCCGGGGCGGGGACTACCTCTCGGCCTGGCGCGTCGGCGGCCGCTCCCACGAGGCGGCCTCGGCGGAGGAGCTGTGCGGCTGGGTGGCCGATCTCAACAACGCGCTCCGCGGGATCGCCACCGCCGGGGTGGCGCTCTGGTCCCACGTCATCCGGCGGCGGGTGCACGAGTACCCGGAGGGCGAGTTCGAGAACGCCTTCTGCCGCCGGCTCGACGAGCGCTACGCCGCCACCCTGCGCGGCTGCCGGTTCCTGGTGAACGAGCTCTACCTCACGGTGCTGGTCCGGGCCGCCGGGGACCCGGTCCTGGGGCTCCTCGGTCGGCTCGACCGGGAGGGCCGGGAGGCGAGGCTCCGGCGCCAGGTCGAGGCCGTGGCCCGGCTCGAGGACCTGGCCCGGGTGCTCACGGCGGCGCTCCGCCGCTACGACGCCGAGCAGCTCGGGACCTACGAGCGGGGCGGGCACGTCTTCTCCAGCGCCCTGGAGTTCCTGGCGGAGCTGGTGAACGGGGAGCGCCTGCCGGTGCCCCTCTGCCGGGGCCGGTTCGGCGACTACATGGTGGTCTCCCGGCCCTTCTTCGCGCGGCACGGGGAGGTGGGCGAGCTCCGGCTCCCCCGGGGCCGGCGGCGGTTCGGGATGCTGGAGGTGTTCGAGTACGACGGGGGCGGCACCTCCCCGGGCGAGCTGGACGCGCTGCTGCGGGCGGACTTCGAGCTGGTGCTCTCGCAGAGCTTCGCCGGGCTCTCCCGGGAGGCGGCGCGGGGCTTCCTGGCCAGGCACAAGCGGCGGCTGGAGGAGGCCGGGGACGCGGCCCGGAGCCAGATCGCGGAGATGGACCAGGCCCTCGACGAGCTCGTCTCCGGGGAGATGGTGATCGGTGAGCACCACGCCACGCTGCTCGCCTACGGGGAGGAGGCGGCCGAGGTGCGGGAGCACCTCGCCTGGGCGCGCTCCGAGCTCCTCGAGCGGGGGATCGTGGCCAAGCCCCTCGACCTGGCGCTCGAGGCCGGCTTCTGGGCGCAGCTCCCGGGGAACCTCGCCTACCGGCCCAGGCCCTGCGCCATCACCTCGCGGAACTTCCTGTGCTTCTCCCCCTTCCACAACTTCATGTCCGGTAAGCCCACCGGGAACCCCTGGGGGCCGGCGGTGACGGTGCTCCGGACCGCCAGCGGGACCCCGCTCTACTTCAGCTTCCACGCCTCGCCGCCGGGCGACTTCGAGGGGCAGCGGCTCCTCGGGAACACGGTGGTGCTGGGCCAGTCGAGCGCCGGGAAGACGGTGCTGCTCGGGTTCCTCATCGCCCAGGCGCAGCGCTTCCGGCCGGCGGTGGTGGTGTTCGACAAGGACCGGGGGCTGGAGATCGCGGTCCGGGCCATGGGCGGCCGCTACTTCCCGCTCCGGGCCGGGGTCCCGACCGGCTGGAACCCGCTGCAGCTCGAGGCAGACGGCCCCGGGCTGGTGTTCGTGAGGGAGCTCGTGCGGGCGCTGGCGCGGGCCGGCGGGGAGCCGCTCTCCAGCAGGGAGGAGCAGGAGGTCGACGCGGCGGTGACGAGCCTCGTCACCCACATCGACCGGCGGGACCGGCGGCTCTCGGTGCTGCTCCAGTTCTGCACCGAGGCGGTGGCGGCGCGGCTCCGGCGCTGGTGCGCAGGCGGCCCGCACGGCTGGGTCTTCGACAACGAGGCGGACCTCCTCGACCTCACCACCCACCGCATGTACGGGTTCGACCTGACCGGGTTCCTCGACAGCCCCGAGGTGCGGGGGCCGATGATGCGCTACCTCACCCACCGGGTGGAGGAGATGCTCGACGGGCGGAGGTTCCTCTGCGTCTTCGACGAGTGGTGGAAGGCGCTCGGCAACGAGGACCTGGCCCGCCTCTCCCGGGACAAGGGGAAGACCATCCGGAAGCAGGACGGGCTGCTCCTCCTCTGCACCCAGGAGCCGGCCGACGCGCTCCGGAGCCCGGAGGGGCGGTCGAACATCGAGCAGTGCGCCACCCTGGTCCTCCTCCGGAACCCCCACGCCGACCGGGCGGACTACGTCGAGGGGCTGAAGCTCAGCGAGGCGGAGTTCCAGCTGGTGCGGACCCTGCCCGAGGACAGCCGGCGGTTCCTGGTGAAGCAGGGGAGGAGCTCGGCGCTGGCGGAGCTCGACCTCGGGACCCTGGAGGCGGAGCTCAAGGTGCTCTCCGGGACGCCGGACCGGGCGGCGCTGGCCGAGGAGCTGGCGGCGGAGTGCGGGGAGGATCCGGGGAGCTGGCTGCCCCGGTTCTGGGAGAGGCTGGGGGTGAGGACATGAGGCGGAAGGCGCTCGGGGCGCTCCTCCTCGCGCTGGCGGCGGAGGGGGCCAGGGCCAACTACCCGGTCTTCGACGCCTCGAACTTCGCCAAGATGGTGGAGACGGTGGCGCTCCTGCAGCGCGAGGTGCTGGAGCTCCAGGCGGCCTACCGGGCGGTGACCGGCTCCCGGAACCTGGGAGCCGTTCTCTACAACCCGGCCCTCCGCGCCTACCTCCCCTCCGACTGGGGGAAGGTCTACGACGCCGCCTCGAGCGGCGCCTACGCCGGCATCTCCGGGACCCTCCGGGAGGTGGAGCGGGCCGAGCACCTCGCCGGCACGGTGGCCGAGCAGCTCGAGGGGGTCGAGGAGCGCCGGCGGGCCGCGGCCCGGACCGACAAGGCGGTGGGGCTGAGGGCCTTCGAGGGGGCGAAGGCGCGGCTCTCCCAGATCGAGGGGCTCATGGAGCAGGCCAACCTGACCCGGGACGCCAAGGGGATCGCCGAGATCCAGGCGCGCATCGGGGTGGAGCAGGCCGCCGTCCAGAACGAGGCCACCAAGCTCCAGCTCGTGGCCCTGCTGCAGCGGGCCGAGGAGCGGCTCGAGGCCGAGCAGCGCCGGGATCTGGCCGGGCGGATCCTCGACCCCGCGAACCCGAGGATGCCCGAGTGCTGCACCTGGCGGTGAAGGGGGGTACGGGGTGTTCCGGCTCTTCACGCCGCTCTTCAGCGAGTACGACCGGCTGGTGGCCTCCTTCGTCTCCGAGGTCTCCTCGAGGGTCATCCTGGCCATCACCCCGGTGGTGACGGCGGCCATGACGCTCTGGCTGCTGTACTGGGCGGTGCTGGTCCTGCGGGGGTCGGTGCGGGAGCCGGTGCAGGATCTGCTGTGGAGGCTGGTCCGGAGCGGGGCCATCGTCTCGCTGGCGCTCTCGGCCGGGTACTACCAGGGGACGGTGGCGGAGCTGGTGCGGACGGCGCCGGAGGACCTGGCGGCGGCCATCCTGGGGGACGAGGCCGAGCTCTACACGGTGGGGCCGGCCGGGGAGGTGCCGCTGGTCATCGGCCAGGAGGCGACCGGCCCCGGGGCGCTCATCGACCGGGCCGCGGGGAAGGGGCTGGCGGCGGCGGTCGAGGCCCTGCACCAGGGCGGCGTGCTCACCGAGGACGGGGTGGTGTTCTACGTGTTCGGGCTCCTCATCCTGCTGGCCACGGTGGGGCTGGTCTCGACCGGCGCGGCCACGATCCTGGTGGCCAAGGTGGTGCTGGGGGTCCTGGTGGCCCTGGGGCCGCTCTTCATCGCCGCGCTCCTCTTCGACTCGACGCGGAGGTTCTTCGAGCGCTGGGTGGCGATGGTCGTGACCTACGGGCTGCTGCTGGTCCTCTTCGCGGCCCTCTTCAGCTTCACCTTGGGGATCTTCGCCCACTACGTGGCCCAGGTGCGGTTCGACGGCACGGTGAACGTCGGCTACGCCATCGCCGGGGCCCTGGCCATCACCGTGGTGTCGATGCTGGTCCTCCGCGAGGCGAAGATCCTGGCCATGGGGCTCGCCGGCGGGCTGTCCCTGCCGGCGCTCCTGCAGCGGAGGCTGTTCGCCGGCGGGCGGGCCCGCCTGGTGGAGTAGGAGGGTTCCGTGAGGCGGGTGGAGGCGGAGGTGCTGGCGGTGGCGCTCGTCCTGGGGTGCTCCTCGGTGCGGCCGGCGAAGCGGCCCGACGAGTCCCGCCGGGTGCCGGTGAACCGGACGCTGCCCGGGGAGCTCCGGGGGAAGGAGGCGGACCCGGCCAGGCAGGGATCTCCGGATCCCCGGGAGGTGGAGTGGCGATGAGGCAGGGAGACCTGGAGCGGTACCTGGAGGAGAGCCGGGGGCTCGAGCGCGACCACCTCGACGAGCTGGTGCGCTCGAGGCGGGCGGCCTGGCGGGTGGCCGGGGCGGCGCTGGGGCTCGCCGCGGCCCTGGTGGCGGCGCTGGCCTCGCTCCTCCCCCTCAAGAAGGTGGAGCCCTTCCTCCTGCGGGTCGACGGCGCGACCGGGGCAGTCGAGGTGGTGAGGCCCCTGCGGGAGATGCCGGAGGGCTACGGCGAGGCGGTCGACAAGTACTTCCTCAACCGGTACGTCCTCTCCCGCGAGGGCTACGACTACCAGACCGTGCAGGCGACCTACGACGCCACGGTGCTCATGAGCGCGCCGGAGGTGCAGCAGGAGTTCCGGTCGCTCTACGAGGGCCCCGGGGCGCGGGACAAGGTGCTCTCGGACCGGGTGAGGCTGCTCGTCCGGGTCCGGTCCATCACCCCGGCCAGGGACACGGCCGTGGTGCGCTTCCTGCGGACCCGCCACGCCGCGGATGGCTCGGAGGACCTGGAGGAGAGCCTGGTGGCCACGATCGGCTTCCAGTACCTGGCCGCGCCCATGCGGGAGGAGGACCGGCTCTCGAACCCGCTCGGCTTCCAGGTGACGAGCTACCGGGTGGACCCCGAGGTGGTGGGCGGCTGAGGCGGCGATGCGGGGAGCCTGGCTCGCATGCGCGGTGGCGCTCCTTCAACCCGCACCCGGACCCAGGGCGGACGAGCCGGTCGCCGGGGGTCGCATCCAGCACCTGCTCTACGACGCCGACGAGGTGGTGACCCTCCGGGCTTCGGTGGGATACGTGGTCCACGTGGTGCTCGAGCCCGGGGAGGCCTACCTGGCCCACGCCTTCGGCGACGGGAAGGCCTGGGACCTCGCCCACCGGCAGCACCACCTGTTCCTGAAGCCCCTGGCCACGGACGCCGACTCGAACCTCACGGTGGTGACCGACCGGCGGAGCTACCACTTCGCCCTCCGGGTCGAGGCAGGCAAGGGGGTGCCGATCTACGAGCTCGCCTTCCGCTACCGGGAGGACCCGAGGAGCCGCCAGGCCGCCCGCGCGCGGGAGATCGAGGAGGCCTTCGCGCGCCCGCCCCCGTCCACCAACCTGAGCTACACCATGAGCGGCGACCTGGACATCGCCCCGGTGAACTGCTGGGACGACGGCCTGTTCACCTCGTTCCACTTCGGGCCCGGCGCGGACCTCCCGGCCATCTACGCCGTCGACGCCGACGGGCGGGAGTCGATCGTGGGTCGGCACGCGGCCGGCCGGTCGAGCGAGATCGTGGTCATGCACAAGGTGGCGGCCAGGTGGGTGCTGCGCCTCGGGGGGCGGGCGCTCTCCATCTGGAACGACGCCTACGGCAGCCAGGGTCGCGCGAGCGAGAGCCGGACCTCGGTCGCCGACGTCAGGCGGGTGCTGTGGAGGTGACGGGGATGGGCGGGGAAGAGCGCGAGCCGGGGAACGGACCCCGGGGACCCGGGGACGGGTCCGCGGCGGTGGTCATCCCCGGCGAGCGAGGGGAGGCGGATCTCCCGGGCGTCCGCCGGCTCGCGCCCCCGGGCGCGCGGGTGCTCATCGCCATCGTGGGCGCGGTGGCGCTGGGCATCGCCGTGCTGCTCCTCGGCAAGGCGCACCGCATGAGGCAGGAGCCGCCTCCCGGCCGGAGGGCGCTCGACCGGATCGAGAAGCGGGTGCCGGGCCTGAGCCTGGCGCCGCTCCCCGCGCCGGCGCGGCGGGCGAGCGCGGAGGGCGCCTCGCCGGGCCGGCCGGCGGCGAGCGCGGAGGTGGGCGTCGGCGGCGAGGACCCGCCACCGCCGGCGCCCCGGCCGGGCGCCAGGTCCGCCGCCGTGGCGGCGGATGGGGGCGGGGCTCGCCGGCCGCCCGGCGACCCGGCCCGGGAGCGGAGGCTCGCCCCCGGGTTCGGGGGCGAGGGCGAGGGGGAGGCGCCTGGCTCGGCGGCGGCGGCGCCGCCTTCGACGGCCGCGCCGGCGAGGGGCCGGCTCGAGGAGAAGCTCGAGGCGCCCCAGCTCCAGGGGAGCGCCGCGGCGGTCCTCGCCGATCGCGACCGCTGGCTCACCCAGGGTACGGTCCTCGACTGCGTGCTCGAGACGAGGATGGTCTCGACGGTCCCGGGGTTGGCCACCTGCCACCTGACCCGGGACGCGTACTCGGCCAGCGGGCGCGTGGTCCTCCTCGACCGGGGGACGCGGCTGGTGGGCCGCTACCAGGGAGGGGTGCAGCAGGGGGAGGCCAGGATCTTCGTCCTCTGGACGCGAGCGGAGACGCCGGCCGGTGTCCTGGTGACGCTCGACTCCCCGGGGACGGGGGCCCTCGGGGAGGCCGGGGTCGGCGGAGGCGTCGACCAGCACTTCTGGGATCGCTTCGGCGCGGCCATGGTGGTGAGCCTGGTCGAGGGGGCGACCGACGCCGCCTCGGCGCGGCTGGCCGGGCCGGCGCGCGGGGCCACCGTGAACGTGGGCGGGGCCGCCGGCGCGACCCGGGACGTGGTCTCGAAAACGCTGGAGAGCACGGTCGACATGCCGCCGACCGTCTACGTGAACCAGGGTGAGCGGATCGGGGTCCTGGTGGCCCGGGACCTGGACTTCCGGGGGGTCTATGGGCTCGAGCGTGTCGCCCGGGACGGCGAGTAGCGACCCGGGCCGGGACACGGCGATCCGCCAGCTCCTCCGGCCGCTGGGGAGGTTCCTCGAGGACGCCGCCGTCTCGGAGATCGCCGTGAACCGGCCGGGGGAGGTGTGGACCCAGGGCCAGGCCGGCTGGGAGCGGCACCTCTCGGCCGAGCTCACGGGCGAGCACCTGCGGGCGCTCTCCACGGCCCTGGCCGTGTTCAACGGGCTCCCGGTCTCGAGCATGCTCTCGGTGGTCCTGCCGGGAGGGGAGCGCGCCCAGGTGATCCGCGAGCCCGCCTGCGTGGCGGGTTGGACCCCCATGACCATCCGCAAGCACGCGCCCCCGTCGTGGACGCTCGAGGAGCTGGCGGAGCGGGGGGCGTTCCTCGGGGCCAGGGACGTGAGCTTCCACCGGCCCGACGAGGAGGAGGCGGCCCGCCTCCTCGGGGGGAAGGGCCTCGAGCGGCTGGAGGGGTTCGAGGCGGAGCTCCTGGCACTGAAGAGGGAGGGGGCGCTCCGGGAGTTCTGCCGGAGGGCGGTCCTCTGCCGCCGGAACGTGGTCATCGCCGGGAAGACCTTCAGCGGGAAGACCACGCTGGCCCGGGCGCTGGTCGCGGAGGTCCCGGCCAGCGAGCGGCTCGTGACCATCGAGGACGTGCACGAGCTCGACCTCCCCGGGCACCCGAACCGCGTGCCCCTCCTGTACGGTGCGGGGGAGGGCAGGGAGAGCGCCGACGCCTGCCTGGCGAGCTGCATGCGCCTCTCGCCCGACCGGATCTTCCTGGCCGAGCTCAGGGGGGCGGAGGCCTGGCAGTACGTCCTGAGCCTCAACACCGGCCACCCGGGCTCGGTGACGACCACTCACGCGAACGGGGCAATCGAGGCGTTCGAGCGGGTGGCGAGCCTGGTGAAGAACAGCGAGGTGGGGCGGGGGCTCGAGCTCGCGGAGATCCGCAGGGTCCTCCACACCACGCTCGACGTGGTGCTGTTCATGTCGGACCGGCGGGTGTCGCAGCTCTTCTATGACCCGATCTTCGTACGGAGCCGGCTCGCTTGACGGTGCGTTCGCCTCACCTGGGGCGTCGCGCGGCGCTCGACAGCGCGGAATTTGACGTGCTAGGACATGCCAGGGGACGGGCCGGCCCAGGGGGCGTGCCGGGCGGGACGGGGGAACGCCGAGAGGGGCCGGCCGGGACGCGGGGCGTCGTCCGGGCCAGGAACGCCCCGGGGAGGCGGGACCCCATGACGGACCACGTGCAGCGCGCGTGGATGGCGCTCGTGCCGGCGGCGCTCCTCGGGGCCTGCGGCCCGGGTCGCCCGGACTACTCGCCGGTCAGGACGCCGCCCGAGGTGAAGCTGGCGGCGGCGGCTCCGCAGTACACCGCGAGCCCCGCGCTCACGCTCAGCGTCGTCGCCACCGCGGTGCAGGGGGTGAAGGCCGTCCACGCCCTCACCGGTGCGGTGGAGTCGGATGCGACCAGGGAGGAGGACGGGACCTGGCAGCTGACCGTGCAGCTCGGCGTGGTGGGCAAGAACGCCATCGCCGTCTGGGCGGATGACACCGCCTCGCCCACGCCCAACAGCGGCAGGGGGATGGACCCGCCCTACCAGATCCTCCTCGAGGTCATCTACGACCCGACCCCGCCGTCGGTGACCTACGACGCCAGCTACGCCTCGTACACCGACGAGAGGAACATCCAGCTCCTGGTGGACGCCCACGGCGTGGCCGAGCTCCCGGCCGCCTACTCCATCGGTCCGAAGTACGGGATCCCGCTCGGCGGCGACATCTACAAGGCGTCGTCGCGGCTCGCCGGCGGCCCCATGGCGGCGGCGGAGCTCGAGACCACCAACGCCGGGAACATCCCGGTGCTCCGCTTCGACGTGCCCTTCGACGTGAACACCGCCTCGCCCATCCTGACGCCGAGCTTCGTGGCGCAGGTCACCTGCCCGAGCCCGTGCCCGGAGCTCCCGGAGGCGACCGGGGAGCTTTTGCCCTCGGCCACGCCGAGCGACGAGTACGCGCTCTTCGACCTCCCGCTCGCCACCGAGACCATCCCCGCCCTGGCGCAGGTGCAGGGGCCGGCGACGATCTCCATCACCCTCACGGTCTCGGATGCGGCCGGGAACACCAGCGT
>DATKMW010000085.1:0-15424 GCA_035541675.1 Anaeromyxobacter sp.
CCGGCCTCGGCGTACCCGCGGTCGATGGCGGAGAGGACCGCCAGCAGCGAGGCGGTGACGATGTTGGGGTGGATGCCCACGCCGAAGCGGGAGCCGGCCGCCCCCTCCACCGCCACCTCGACGAAGGCCGCCGCCCGGGAGTCGGCCCCGGCGCCCATCGACCGCTCCTCGTAGGACTGGAGCCGGAGGGGCAGCCGGAGCGCGTGGACCAGGGCGTCGATGGGGCCGTTGCCGTGGCCGACCAGGGTGTGGCGCCGCCCCGCGACCTCCACCTCCAGCTCCAACCCCTGGGAGAGGCGCCCGGGCAGGAGCTGGTGGCCGACGTAGGCGATGGGCTCGCGCCGGTCCAGGTACTCCTCGGAGAAGATGCGCCACAGCTCGTCGGCGGTGATCTCCCCGCCGGTGGCGTCGGCGTGGCGCTGGACCACGCCGGAGAGCTCCACCTGCAGCCGGCGCGGCAGCACCAGGTCGTGCACCGTCTCCATCAGGTAGGCGATGCCGCCCTTCCCGGACTGGCTGTTGATGCGGATGATGGAGTCGTAGGTGCGGCCCAGGTCGCGCGGATCGATGGTGAGGTAGGGCACCTGCCAGCGCCCGTCCGGCGGCGGCGAGGCGAACCCCTTCTTGATGGCGTCCTGGTGGGATCCGGAGAAGGCGGTGAAGACCAGGTCGCCGGCGTAGGGGTGGCGCGGGTGGACGGGGAGCTGGGTGCACTCCTCCACGATGCGAGCCACCTGGTTGACGTCGGAGAAGTCGAGGCCCGGGTCGACGCCCTGGGTGTAGAGGTTCAGGGCCAGGGTGACGATGTCGACGTTGCCGGTCCGCTCGCCGTTGCCGAACAGGCACCCTTCCACCCGCTGGGCCCCGGCCAGCAGGGCCAGCTCGGCGGCGGCCACCGCGCTGCCGCGATCGTTGTGGGGGTGCACGCTCAGGGTGATGGCGTCGCGGCGGGCCAGGTGGCGGTCCATCCACTCGATCTGGTCGGCGTAGACGTTGGGCGTGGCCATCTCCACCGTGGCCGGGAGGTTCAGGATCACCTTCTCGCCCGGGGCGGGATCCCAGG
Source organism: Anaeromyxobacter sp. (assembly GCA_035541675.1). Lineage (GTDB taxonomy): Bacteria > Myxococcota > Myxococcia > Myxococcales > Anaeromyxobacteraceae > Anaeromyxobacter. The sequence goes on from DATKMW010000085.1 coordinate 1,064, forward strand.
CCGCCACCACCGCGTCGCAGATCTCCCGGGCGAAGCCGAGCTCGGTGGCGGAGAAGGTCTCGGGGCTGTACTCCAGCCCGACCCGGGTCCCGGCGAGCTCGCGGGAGAGCGACCGCACCAGCCGGACCGCCTGCACGGCCATGTCCACGACCTCGGCCTTCTCCATGCGGAAGACCACCTCCCGGAAGGTCGGCGAGGTGGCGTTGTAGACGTGGACGATGGCCTGCCGGGCGCCGGCGATCGACTCCAGGGTCCGGCGGATGAGGTGCTCTCGCGCCTGGGTCAGCACCACCAGCACCACCTCGTCGGGGACGTGCCCGCCCTCGATGAGCCGCCGGACGAAGTCGAAGTCGGTCTGGGAGGCCGAGGGGAAGGCCACCTCGATCTCCTTGAAGCCGACGGCGCACAGCGTCTCGAAGAGGCGCAGCTTCTTCTCCACGGTCATGGGCTCGAAGAGCGCCTGGTTGCCGTCGCGGAGGTCGGTGCTCATCCAGATGGGCGCCTGGGTCGTCACGCGGCCGGGCCAGCGGCGGTCGGGGATGGCCACCGGGGGGAAGGGGCGGTACTTGCGCTGGGGTCGACTTTCCATGCCCAGGACCTTAGGCCGCCCCGCGGGGCAGCCGCTTGCGAAGATCGCGGACCGATCGGGCCTTCGCGCGATGTTCTTGCGCTGCCATGCAAGATGATGGCAGGATATGCTGCGTCAATACGATGTCGGGTCATCCCATGCCGACGAGACCCCTCGACCGCTTCGACCGCCACATCCTCGAGCTCCTGCAGCAGGACGGCCGCCTCTCCAACCAGGAGCTGGCCGATCGCATCGGCCTCTCCCCCTCGCCGTGCCTCCGGCGCGTGCGCGCCCTGGAGGAGCGCGGCGTCATCACCGGCTACCGGGCGCTGGTCGACGCCCGCAAGCTGGGGCTCTCCCTGATGGCGCTGGTGGGCATTGCCCTCGACCGGCACACGCCCGAGCGCTTCGCCAACTTCGAGGCGCGGATCAAGGCGTTGCCCGAGGTGCTGGAGTGCCTGCTCATCACCGGACAGCAGGCCGACTACCAGCTCAAGGTCATCGTCCGCGACATGGACGCCTACCAGGAGCTGCTGCTCACCAAGATCACCCGCATCGAGGGGGTGACCGGGGTGCACACCAGCTTCGTCCTGCGGAGGGTGGTGGAGCGGACCTCGCTCCCCGGGCTGCACGACCGGGGGGCGTGAACGTCCTCAGTTCCCGCCGCCGGCCTTGGCTCCGAGGTTGGTCTGGGGGCGGAGCAGGTCGGCCTGGGTGGCCGCCCGCTGCTGGCTGGAGTCGTCGACGTTCCGGCAGCGGACGGTGGCGATGTGGGAGCCGATCGGCATCTCGTTCTCGCAGATCTTCTTGGGCACGGCCTTCTGGCCGGGGGCGGCGGAGGCCTGGGGCGAGGCGGTGGCGGTCGACTGCGTGGCCGGCTGCTCGGTGGCGCAGGCCACCAGCGCGCTCAGGGCGGCGGCGAAGACGAGGGGGGAGGCTCTCGGCATGGGGTATCCTCGGGTCGGACCTTATCACTGGTGCGCCGCCGTCGTCACCGGAGTCCCGCGGACCTGCGCCACCCTGCGCGGCGAGGCTGCGCCGCGAATACGCGTCGTTCGCCCCGGGGACGGCCTGCCTCGTTGCGGGAGGGGGAGGGTCCAAGTAGCGTGAGCTCCGGGAGGTCTCGTGCAGTCGGTCTCGCTCCGGCGGCCCCGCGCCCTGCTCGTCGACGACGATCCCTTCGTCCGGCACGTCCTCTCCGCGCTGCTCGACGAGCACGGGGTCGAGTGCGTGCACGCCGTCGACGGCCGCGACGCGCTTCGGCTCCTGGCCGAGGAGCTCCTCTCGCTCGACCTGCTGGTGACCGACGTGGAGATGCCCAACCTGCGTGGCGACGCGCTGCTGTTGGCCGTGCGGGAGCTGGGCGGGGAGCGCGACCTGCCCATCTTGGTGACCAGCGGCCACGTCGGCCCCGAGCACTGCGAGGCGCTGCGCATCGCCGGCGCCGACGTGGTGATCGACAAGGCGTTCGGCCTTTCGGCGGTGGTGACGGCGGCCCGGTCGCTGCTCGAGGCCCGCGGCCACTTCCGCCCCTCGGCGCCGCCGGCCGAGCCCGCGCCGGTGGCGCGCATCGGCCTCACCCGGAGGCGCGGCTAGCTCCCGGGACCGGGCCCGCCCCCGAGCTCGAGGAGGAGCGCGAGGGCCCGAGGTGCTCGCGAAGCCAGCGCACGGTGTCGACCAGCGTCTCCTGCGGGTCCCGGGGCGCGAACCCGAGCTCGGCGGCCGCCTTGGCCGAGTCGCAGTACCACCACCGCTCGCCCATCTCCACCGAGGGGGCGTCGATGGGAGCCTCTCCCCCGCGCCAGGAGGCCAGGCGCTCGAGCAGGCGGGCGCCTGCCAGGTTGAGGGAGGCGGGGAGCGAGACGCGGGGTGCGGCCACCCCGGAGATCCGCTCCAGCCGGGCGAAGAGGTCCCGGAAGCTCATGTTGGCCCCGCCCAGCAGGTACCGCTGGCCGGGCCGGCCGCCCTCCAGCGCGGCGGCGAAGGCCAGGGCGGCATCGCGGACGTCCACGAAGGACAGGCCGCCCCCGGGCATGGCCGGGACGCGCCGCTGCAGGAACTTCCAGACCACGTCGGTGGAGGAGAGCCGCACGTCGCCGGGGCCGAGGAGGAGCGAGGGGTTCAGCACCACGAGCGCCAGCCCGGTGTCGGCGGCGACGCGGAGCGCCGCCTTCTCCTGGAAGATCTTGGACAGGTAGTAGGGCCAGCCGGCCACCACCTCGAGGGGGTAGGGGTCGGCTTCGGTCCCGGTGCGCTCCTCGCGGAACACCGCCACGGTGCCGCTGGTGGAGGCCATCACCACCCGGGCCACCCCCTGTGCCGCCGCGGCCTCGAGCAGGACGCGCGTGCCCTGGACGTGCAGGGCGTAGAGGGCGGCCGGGTCCTGGGGATCGAAGTCGACCCGGCCGGCCAGGTGGTAGACCGCCTCCACTCCCTCCAGCGCGGCGCGCACCGCGGCGGCGTCCTCCACCGAGCCGCGCCGCGTCTCCGCGCCCAGCGCCTCGAGCTCGGGCGCGGGCGAGCGCTGCAGCAGGCGCACCCGGTGGCCTGCCTCGAGGAGCAGCGGCAGGAGCGCCGAGCCCAGGAACCCCCCGCCGCCGGTGACGAGCAGGTTCACGGCTCCTCCCCGCGGGCACCGAGCGCGGGAGCGGGCTGTCCGGGCTCCGGGCCAGCCCCGGGCGCGGCCTCGGGTCCCGGCCCGGCCCGCCCGGCGGCGCCGTCGGCGGTGCCGCCCGGCTCCTCCCTCGGCACCGCCTCCCTCGGCTCCTCGGCCCGGGCCTGGGTGCGGAGCTCCCGCACCGCGGCCTCGATGACCAGGGTGGCACGGCGGTAGGTCTCGCCCTTGCTGCCCGCCTCCGCGCTGGCCCGGCGCAGGCGCTCGACCGGGATGACCGGGCCGAAGCGGACCTCCAGCGGCGCCCGGCGGGGGATCCGCCCGCCGGGCGGGAGGGCCTCGAAGGTGCCGGAGAGGAACACCGGCAGCACGTCGACGCCGCAGGACAGCGCCAGGTAGCCGGCGGTGGGGAAGAAGGCGTGGAGCTCTCCGTCGCGGCTGCGCGTCCCCTCGGGGAAGATGAGCAGGTGGTAGCCGCGGCGGAGCGTCTCGGCGGCGGCCCGCAGGCTGGCCTTGAGCGAACCCTCCCGCTCCATGGGGATGAGGTTGGTGAAGCCCTCGAAGTAGGCGCGCTTCAGCGGGGTGTCGAAGAAGTAGTCCCGGGCGGCCAGCGCCGCCAGGCGCTCGCCCTCGACGCCCAGGGCGATCTTCACCAGCCCCATGTCCAGGTGGCTCTGGTGGTTGGAGACCACCAGGACGTTGCGGTCGTGGGGGACGAAGGGCACGCCCAGCACCCGGGTACGGTAGAGCCGCTGGTAGAGCGCCCGCTGCCCCGCCGAGAGCAGGCTCCGGCCGATCCGGGAGAGCGAGGCCGGGACCCGGATCTCGCCCTGGGCGGGCTCCGGGGCGGGCCTCGCCGCGGGGGGGCGAGCTTCGCCGCGCCGGATCGCGCCGGCCAGGAGGCGCAGGAGGTCCTCCACGGTCTGGGCGGCGTGGAGCCCGTCGACGGCGTGGGCGGCCACCCCGGCCTCCTCCAGCGCCGTGGCCAGCTCGGTGAACATGAGCGAATCGAAGCCCAGGTCGGCGCGGAGCCGGGCCTGGCGAACCACCTCGGCGCGCGGCCGCCGGGCCACCGCGGCCACCACGTCCAGCACCCAGGCGTCGCCGCCGCGCTCGTCGCGCGAGCGCCTGAGGCCCGCGCCCCGCACCGCCTCCAGCCGCACCAGCTCGTCGCGGACCTGCGGGCGCCGCACCTTGCGCGTGGCGGTGCGGGGGAGCTCGGCGTCGACGAGGTGCCAGACCTTGGCGCGCAGGTGGAAGGGGAGCCCGGCCGAGACGGCGCGCAGGTGCGCCTCCACCTCGGCCCGCACCTCCTCGTGCGGACGGCTCCCGTACTCCGGCACCACCAGGAGGGCCACGACCTCGGCGCTGCCCTCGGGCAGCCCCACCGCGCACAGCTCCTTGACCAGCCCGGGCCGGGCATAGCGCTCCTCGACCTCGTCCGGGTGAACGTTCTTGCCGTTGCCGTCGATGATGACGTCCTTCTTGCGCCCGACCAGGGTGAGGTTCCCGTCGGCGTCCAGCCGGCCCAGGTCGCCGGTGCGCAGCCACCCCTCCTGCAGCACCTCCGCGGTGCGCTCCGGATCGGCGCCGGGCCGGTCGCCGCCGCCCCAGTAGCCCACCATCACGTTGGGGCCGCGGGCCAGCACCTCGCCCACGCCGGAGGCGTCCGGCTCGGCGATGCGGATCTCCACGCCGGGCAGCGCTGGCCCGACGCTACCCCGCGGAGCCTCGCCCGGCCGCCCCACCGCCAGCACCGGCGCCGCCTCGGTCAGGCCGTACCCCTGGTAGAGGTCGAAGCCCAGCTCGCGGAAGGCGGCCTGGACGGCGGGGTCGAGGGCCGAGCCTCCCGAGACCAGGAACCGGAGCCGCCCCCCCAGCTTCCGGTGCACCGGCCAGAAGAGGACCTTGCCCAGGTTCCAGCCCAGCCGCGAGTCCCGCAGCGCGCCGTTCCCGGTGCGGAGGAGGTCGAAGGCCTGCTCCAGCAGGCGGGGGCCGGCCGCCAGCTCCTGGGTGATCCGGCGGTGCAGCAGAGACCACAGGGCTGGCACCCCGACCATGGCCGTGACCCGGCCCGAGCCCAGCGCCTCGCCGATCCGGTCGGCGGTGAGCTCGTCCAGGTACTCCACCTCGGCGCCGCGGGAGAGGGGGACGAGGAGGCCGCAGGCGAACTCGAAGGTGTGGTGGAGGGGCAGCACCGAGAGCAGGCCGTCGCCCGGCCCCAGGTCGAAGACGGCGTCGAGCTTGGCCACCAGGCTGGCGAAGTTCCGGTGGGAGAGCATCACGCCCTTGGGCGAGCCGGTGGTGCCGCTGGTGAAGATGAGCGAGGCCAGGTCGTCGGGGGCGGGGCGCGCCGCGGGGGCGGTCGGACCGCCCCGGAGCGCCTCGCCGAGGAGCAGCACCCGGGCGCCGGGGACGGAGGCGGCGGCCCGCTCGGGGAGCTCGGGGAGCCGCCCGGCCACCAGGTCGGAGGCGATGCAGAGCCGGGCCCCGGCGGTGCGCCACAGGTTCACCAGCTCGTCGGCGGAGAGCTGGGCGTCCACCGGCACCGCCGCGGCCCCGGCGCGGAGGATCCCGAAGAAGGCCACCGCCCACTCCGGGCGGTTCTCCGAGGCGAGCATCACCCGGTCGCCGTGCCCCACCCCGGCCGAGGCCAGAGCGGCGGCGACCTGGCCGACGAGCCGCCCCAGCTCGCCGTAGCTGAGCCGCTCCTTCTCCGCGCCGGCCATGCGCAGGGCCGGGCGCCCGCCCCAGGCGGCCACCGCCGCGTCGAGGAGCTCGAGGAGGTCGCGGTGGGCGCGGACGCCGTGGACCCTCTTGCGGGCCTCCTCGTCGAGGCCGGGGAAGACCCACTCCTCCATCCCCTTCATGTGGACTTCGGTCCAGTAGCGCCGCCAGTCCAGGGCCTCCGGGTCCCAGGGCAGGCGGGCGCGATCGTCCGCCCCCAGCCGGTCGCGCAGGGCGCGGATGTTGGCGCAGCGGAACACGTAGCGGTTGTCCCAGACGAAGGGCAGGTAGAGATCCCAGAGGGCCTCGGTCTGCTCCAGCCGGCGGATCCACTCGTCGAGCTCCTCGCCCAGGCCGTGGAGCAGGGCCGAGGCGCGCGGGGCGCCCCAGCGCGGGCCACGCTCGTCGACCAGGCGCCGCGCCCGCCGTGCCAGGGAGAGCAGGGCGGGGGTGGAGAGCGCCTGGTACCGCGCCCGGGAGGTGGAGTAGGGCTCGATGCGGGAGAGGATCCGGTTCCAGGTGGCGTTGCCCTCCCGGCGGCCGCGGAGGAAGCGGCGGCGGTAGAGGGCGGTGAGCTCCACGGCGCGCCGGGCCAGGAAGGGGTTCACGTCTCCGGAGGCCAGGTGGTAGACGCGGCCCGTCTCCGCGGCGGCCCCGCGCGCCAGCGCCTGCCGACGCTCCTGGAGCTCGGCGGCCGCGCAGAGGATCCCGGCGGCCACCAGATCCACCGGGACCACGTCCAGGATGGCCCGCTCGGCCATGGGGAAGGTGCGGTGGCCGCGCAAGCCCATGAAGGCCAGTGGCGCACTGGTGGTGAAACCCTCGTTCCAGCCCGGGAAGGGGTAGCGGAGGGCGCTCTCCACGATGGAGGGGCGGACGATGGCATGGGGGACTCCGCTCCCCACCACCGCCTGCTCGCCCAGCGACTTGGTGTAGGTGTAGGTGTTGGGCCAGCCCCAATGCCGGGCCCGCTCCATCCCCAGCTCCACCAGCCGCTGGGAGATCCAGAGCCGCCTCTCCCGGCCCATGGCCAGCCGCAGCGCCTTCTCGTCGCCGAGCGGCCGTCCCGCCTCCCCCAGCCGCTCCCGGGCCGCCGCCCGGAAGCGGGAGTGCAGGACCCGGTCCTCGGCCTGGGCCCGGACCTCGGCCAGCCGCCGCTCGGCGTCGGCCAGCTCGGCGTCGGGGTCGAAGTCGACCGCCTCGAGCTCGGGGAGCTTGCCCCGGTCGGCGCGGTCGCCGGCGCGCCGCGGGAAGTAGCCGGCGACGGGCTCGTCCTCGAAGACCACGCCGTCGCGGTTCCCGGCCACGAAGCAGGTGGAGATGTGGATCAGCCCCGCCCCCAGGCGGCGGCACAGCTCGACCGCGTTCCGGGGCCCGCGCACGTTCACCCCCAGCGCCAGCTCGAACGAGGGGTCGAAGTCGACCAGGCCGGCCGAGTTCAGGACCAGGTCGAGCCCGGCGAGCTGGTCCAGGTCGGCGGGGGAGAGGCCGAGGAGCGGGCTGGCCACGTCGCCGGCCAGCGGGACCACCTTCTCCCGCAGGAACTCCTCGAACCTCTGGCCGTGCTGCTCGCGGAGGGGATCGAAGGGCCGCCCGGCCGCCACCTTCCCGAAGAAGCGGTCCCGGGCGGTGCCGCCGGTGCCGGGGCGGACCAGCACGTAGGCGCGTCCCAGCCCGGGGTAGCGGTGCAAGAGCAGCGAGAGGGTCACCTTGCCCACGAAGCCGGTGGCGCCGGTGACCAGGACCCGCGCGCCGCGGAGGAGCCGCTCCACGTCGAGGGGCGCCGCCGGGCGCGGGCCGGACTCGTCCGGGCCCGCGGGCGGGAGGGCGTGGGGTGCGGACGCCCCGTTCTTCCCGCGGGCCGTCATCCGAGGTTCTGGGTCATCACGATGGGCGGGTGGTGGAGCATGGCCACCTGCGCGCTCCGCCCGTGGTGGGAGCGGGCCATGTCGATGGCCTCGGAGAGGGTCTCGGCCACCTCCCAGCCGAGCAACCGGGGCACATGGGCGTTGTCGGCGCCCACGGCGATGACCTTGCCGATGTGCTCGCGGCCGTTCTGCCCCCAGTACCACATGAAGAAGGGGTGCGCGCCGTGGTAGGCGTGGCCGGTGCGGTAGGCCTGGACGTAGGTGGGGTTCTCGGCGAACTCCCGCTCGTACTTCCGCTCCAGCACCTCCGAGTCCCTGGTCTCGGGGAGGAGGCGGTGGAAGAACTCGATGTAGCTGGGGTGGTGGACCGGGTCGAAGGCGTCGGAGCAGGGGTGGGTGACGATGAGCGTCCCCCCCTTCTTGATGAGCGGCTTGCCCCGGTAGAAGTTGAAGAAGTAGCCCCAGGCCATGAGCTGGACGAGGAGCGGGTTCAGGATGGAGTTGACGTTGTAGGGCGAGATGTAGGGGATGCCGTAGACGAGCACGTCGGCCTGGAAGTCCACGTCCACCGCGTACTGGGCCCAGCTCGCCTCCAGGATCCGGGCGTGGGTGGGCTCGGTCCGGCCGGCGTGCACGGCGATGACCTCGTAGGCGGCCGGGACGGCGTGGAACAGCTTCCGCTTGGCGGCTGGCGGGAGCCCCTTGAGCGCGGCCCGCATGCCGGCGAGCTTGAGCCGGTCGCCGTCGGTGTAGCCCTCCTCCCGCTTCATCAGGAACTCGAGGGGGCCGTCGAACATCCGGTTGTTGATGGTGGTCTCGATGTGGAAGACGTCGAGCTCGCGGTCGATGATCCGGCCGACGCGGTCGACCGAGCGGTGCATCTCCGACCGCTCCGGATCCATGTAGGAGTGGCTGTGGCGGATGTGGTGGGGCGTGTGGTGGGCCTTCACGCCCAGGTAGTTGGTGAGCCCGGTCCCGACCGACTTGTGCCCCCCATCCATGGGCACCAGGTTCAGGTTGACGTAGATGATGAGGTCCGACTCGGCCGCACGCCGGTTGAGGATCACCTTCTCGCCGTGGGCGGTCTCCCCCAGCGTGACCAGGCCCTCGGGGTCCTCGGCGTCGTGGTTGTAGTAGCGGTCGGGGTAGAAGGCCTCGAAGATGGCCGGCCCCACCATCCGCCTCATCTCCGCCTCGGTCATGTGGCGGTGGAGGGCCACGGCGATGACCAGGTGCACGTCGTCGACGCCGGAGTCGGAGAGGAGGGGGAGGATCACCTCCAGCACCTGCTGGCGCACGTCGGGGGTGCGCATGGGCGGGAGCGGCAGGGAGATGTCGTCGAGGGCGACGGTGACCTTCATGCCCGGCCGGAGCAGGGCGTGGAGCGGGTCGCAGCCGTGCGGCCGGGCGATGGCCTGGCGGATGGCGGCCTTGACGTTGGGCAGCCCCCGCACCGGCGGCCGGGGGTAGATGACCCGGGTCCCCACCGGCAGGTCCTCCACCAGCAGGTCCTCGCCCGAGAACAGCACCCGGGGTGGAGAGTCCCGGTCGATGGTGACGACGGACTCGGTGGCCTCGTAGAAGCGCTGGAGGCTCCGCGGCGAGCGCATTCCCCTACCCCTCCGTGGTGAGCACGGGCCACTCGTAGGCGCGCGCCACCCGGGCCAGGCGCGCGTCCGGGTTCACCGCCGCGGGGTGGCCCACCACCGCGAGCATGGGATAGTCGGAGAAGGAGTCGGAGTAGGCGAAGCTCCCCTCGAGGCGCAGGCCCTGGCGGACGCAGTAGTCGCGGATGGCCAGGGCCTTGTGCGCGCCCTCGATGATGGGCGGGACCACCCGGCCGGTGGCCACCCCCTGCACGAAGCGCATGCGGTTGGCGATCAGGTCGTCGGCCCCCAGGTGCTCGGCCAGGCGGCGGACGGTGAAGTCGAGGGCGCCAGTCACGAAGACGATCCGGCAGCCCGCCCGGCGCGCCCCCTCCACCAGATCGGCGGTCCCGCGGAAGATGGCGGGCCGGAGCACCTCCTCGAAGAGCTCCTCGGCCAGGGTCTCCAGCCGGTCCTCGGTCTGCCCCCGGTAGTACTTGTAGAAGAGCTCGTTGAAGGTCTTCCGGTCGAAGCGGTCGGTGGCGAGGAAGAGCGGGACCGAGAGCACCGTCTTGGCGGTCTTCCAGGCCGTGCCCAGGATGGTCCCCTGGTTCATGGCATAGAAGGCGAAGGCGTGCACGATGTTGGTGCCCACCAGCGTCCCGTCCACGTCGAAGAACGCGGCCGCTCCCCTGTCCGGCATCGGAACGGTCTATGTCGCGGTCGCTCCGCTTGGCAAGGAGGATGCGCGCTCCGGGGAGGACACCACATCGGGGCCGTGAGGCTGCGCCGCAGCGCGCCATGCGGCGGGAAGGTATGCCCGTCCGGGGCCATGCACCGGGGGTCACAGCCAGCCCCGCTCCAGGTACCAGCGTGCGGCCCGCTCGATCGACTCGCGGAGCGTGGTGCGTGCCTCGAAGCCGAGACGAGCGCGCGCCTTTCCCGGATCGCACTGCCAGCCGGCCGCGAGCACCTGCGCCGCCAGCTTGCGGTTCAGGGGGAGGCGGCGGCCGGTGAGGTTGGTGACCCCGTCCGCCGCGAGCGCCAGGGCGCGCAGCGCCGCCTTCGGGACGGTCACCCGGCGGGGGTGGACGCCCAGCGCCTGAGCCGCCTCCAGCATCAGCCCCTGGGTGCTGGTGGGCTCGGGCGAGGAGAGGAAGTACGCCTGGCCGACCGCCTCGGGGTGCTCGGCCAAGAGGAGGAAGCCCCGCGCGGCGTCGTCGACGTCGATCCAGGAGAGCAGCCGCGCCGGGCCGGAGAACCCGATGGCCCAGCCGCGGCGGGCGATCTGGAAGAAGAGCAGGTTCTCGCGGTCGCCCGGTCCCATGATGCGCGGCGGGCGCGCCACCGCCACCGGCAGCCGGTCGGCGTAGGAGAGGGCGATCCGCTCCGCCTCGGCCTTGGACGCGCCGTAGGGCTCGGCCGGGCCGAAGGGCGCCGTCTCGTCGACCGGCTCGGCCGAGGGGGCGACGGCGGCGCGCGAGCCGGCCAGCACGAAGCGCGACAGCCCCGGCGCTGCCGCCAGGCAAGCCTCGAGCGCCGCCCGCGTACCCTCGGCGTTCACCCGCAGGAACTCGGCCGCGTCGGTGGAGCGGCGGATCCCGGCCAGGTGGACCACCACCTGCTGGCCGGCCACGGCGGCGCGCAGCACGGCCGGATCGGTGGCGTCGCCCGCCAGGAGCTCGACCCCGAGCGCCTCCAGCGCCTGGCTGGTGCCTCTGTCCAGCACGCGGACCGAGTGGCCTCGCGAGAGGAGCAGCCGGGCGAGGGCCGTACCCAGGAAACCTGCACCGCCGGTGACGAGGACGCGCAAGCGGCTGCTCCCTGCTCATCGCCGGCGGCGCCGGCGCGGCCCCGATGCCGGCGGCCGCTCCCGCGGCGGCGCCTCGGCGAGCGCCTCGCCCAGGCGGACCCGGCCGGTGATCCCTGGCGGCATGGGGGCATCCTACGATGGGGAGGAGCGCCGGGGGACCCGAGCCGGGCCACCGATCGCTCGCGGACCCTCGGACCGGCTCGATCTGCCCGGCGGGCACTGCCTCCCGCGGGGCCCGCCGCTCCGGAAAGGGAGCCCGGCTCGCGCGCGGCCGCCCTGCCGGGTTAAGTTTCGAGGATGCCGAGCCTGGCGCGATCCATCTGCCCCTTCGACTGTCCCGACGCCTGCGGCCTCATCGCCGAGGTCGAGGGTGGGCGGGTGGTGAAGGTCCGGGGAGACCCGGAGCACCCGTACTCGAAGGGCACGCTCTGCCCCAAGATGAACGGCTACGACCGGACCGTACACTCGCCGGACCGGCTCACCCACCCCCTCCTGCGCACCGGTCCCAAGGGCGCGGGCGAGTTCCGGCGGGCCAGCTGGGACGAGGCCATTGCCCGGATCGCCTCCCGCTGGAAGGAGATCATCGCCCGCGACGGTCCGGAAGCCATCCTGCCCTACTCCTACGCGGGGTCGATGGGCATCGTGCAGCGCAACGCCGGCATGCCCTTCTTCCACCGCATGGGCGCCTCGCGCCTCGACCGCACCATCTGCACCCCGGCCCAGGACGCGGGCTGGAAGGCGGTCATGGGGCGCACGCCCGGCCCCAGCCCGGAGGTGGCCCGGGAGAGCGACCTGGTCGTGCTCTGGGGCATCAACGCGGTCGCCACCAACATCCACTTCGTGCAGCGCGCCAAGGAGGCGCGGCGGCGGGGCGGTCGGATCCTGCTCGTCGAGACCTACCGGAACGACACCGCCGCGGTGGCCGACGAGGTGGTCCTGGTCCGCCCCGGCGCCGACGGCGCGCTGGCCCTGGCGCTCATCCACGTGCTGGCCCGCGAGGGCCTGGCCGACGAGGGCTTCCTGGCGAGCGAGGCGGTGGGTTGGCCGGAGCTCAGGGCCAAGGTCCTGGCCGAGTGCCCGCCCGAGGCGGTGAGCGAGCGGGTGGGGCTGGCGCCCGCCGCCATCGAGGCGCTGGCCCGCACCCTGGCGCGGGCCCGGGCCCCCTTCCTGCGGGTGGGCGGCGGCCCGTCGCGCTACGGCAACGGAGCCATGACCATCCGCTCCATCACCGCCCTGGCGGCGGTCCTGGGCGTCCACGCCCGGCCCGGCGGCGGGTGCCTGGTCTCGGTGGGCTCCTCGCAGGCCTTCGACCTCGGGCCGCTCCTCGGCGAGGACCTGCAGCCGCGCCCGGCGCGCATCGTGAACATGAACGAGCTGGGGCGGGCGCTCTCCGAACTGCGCGATCCGCCGGTCCGCGCCATGTACGTGTGGTGCGCGAACCCGGCCGCGGTGGCCCCCGACCAGAACGCCGTGCTGCGCGGCCTCTCCCGCGAGGACCTCTTCCTGGTGGTTCACGAGCGGTTCATGACCGACACCGCGCGCCACGCCGACGTGGTGCTCCCGGCCACCACCTCGCTCGAGCACGCCGACCTGTACCGGTCCTACGGCCACTACACGCTGCAACGGGTCCGGCCGGCCATCCCGCCGCTGGCCGAGGCGCGGCCGAACTGGGACGTCTTCCGGGCGCTCTCGGCGGCCATGGGCTACGAGGAGCCCATCTTCCGCATGACCGCCGACGAGGCCGTCGACCTGGTGCTGGCCCACCTGAGGGCCCCTTGGCTCGGCGGCGTGGACCGGGCCGCGCTGGCGGCCGGGCGGCCGGTGGAGCTCGTGCCGCCCCCGGGCCCGCGCTGGGCGACGCCCTCCGGCAAGATCGAGCTGCAGAACGCCGCCGAGCCCGAGCCGCTCCCGTGCCTGGTCGCCGCCCACGCCGACTCCGACCCGCTCCCCCTTCAGCTCGTCACCGCGCCAGCGCTCTACACGCTGAACTCCACCTTCCAGGAGCGGCCCGAGCTCAGGGAGCGGGCGGGGGGGATGACCCTTCAGCTCGCCCCGGCGGAGGCATCGGCGCGGGGGCTCGTCGACGGGCAGCGGGTGGTGGCCGCGAACCGGCAAGGGGAGGCGGCCTTCGTCCTGCGAGTCCGGGCCGGGGTTCCGCCCGGCGTGGCCGTGGCCGAGGGCGTCTTCTGGCTGGCCCACTCGCCCGGCCGGCGCAACGTGAACGCCCTGACCTCGCAGCGGCTCACCGACCGGGCCGGGGGCTCGACCTTCTACGACAACCGCGTCGAGGTCCGGGCGGCCGAGGCCTGACGCGCCGCGGCACAGCCGCGAGGCCGCCGTTCACGGCCCGTCCTGCACGACCGACCGTCCCTGCGGGAGGCGTGAACGGGCGGCACACCGTGCCCTCGGTTCACGAGCGCTCCGGCAACGCGGGGCTGGCACTGCCGTCAAGTACGCGATCGATGGCCCCGTTCCAGGTGGCCCGGACGATGCAGCAGGCCCCGACACGCATGCCCGGTCAGAGGGCCGCCGCGTGCGCGTCGTACGACAACGTCAACCGGGCGCTCCGCACCGCCCGGCCTCCGCCGCCGAGCAGTCTCGAGGGAGCGGCGTGTGGCGCCGGGGCAGCACGGTACGGCGCCCGGAGCCGGGCAGCGCCGTCCGGTTGACGTTGTCGTAGGGCGCGCCCGCCGGCCGGGGGTCAGCCCTTCCCCTCCAGCGCCGCCGCCACCCGCTCGGCCACCAGCGCGCGCAGCCCGGCCGGGTCCACGGGCTTTTCCAGGAACGGGCGCCCCGCCGCCAGGAAGGCGCGGGACCGCTCGGTGAAGGCGCCGCCGGTGAGGTAGATGGTTCGCTTCACCAGCTCGGGCGCCTCGACGGCGAGCCGCTCCTCCAGCTCCATCCCGCTCATCTCCGGCATCATCAGATCGCACAGCACCACGTCCCAGCGCTCGCCCCCGGCGGCGCGCCGCAGCGCCTCGCGCGGCGAGGTGAGCACGGTCACCTCGTGGGCCGAGAGCAGGCGAGCCACGCTCCGGCCCACCAGCGCCTCGTCGTCCACCACCAGCACCTTGCCCCGCGGGGCGGCGGCCGGGGCCGGGGCCGGGGCCGGGGCCGGGGGGGCCGGGGCGGGCTCCTGGGCCATCGCCGGGAGGCTCACCCGGAACAGGGTCCCGCGCCCCGGG
>DATKMW010000086.1:0-8278 GCA_035541675.1 Anaeromyxobacter sp.
GGAGGAGGGCAGGAATGAGCTCCCGGCTCGACGTGCAGCTCGTGGTCAAGGTGGCCCAGATGTACTACCTGGACGGGCTCAAGCAGGAGGAGATCGCCAAGCAGATCGGCATCTCCCGCTCGCTCATCTCCATGATCCTCACCGAGGCCAAGGAGCGGGGGATCGTGGAGATCGCCGTCCGCGATCCCTTCCTCAACGACGACGAGCTGTCCCGTGCGCTGGCGGCCCACTACCCGAAGACGACCTTCACGGTGATCCCGACCTCGTCCCGCGACGCCACCGCCCGGCGCAAGCTGGTGGCGCAGCGCGCGGCCGACCTCCTGGCGCGCTCGCTCAAGGGCGGCGAGGTGCTGGGGCTGGCGTGGGGCCGGACCTGCCTCGAGCTGGTGAACGCGTTCCGCCCGCTCGAGGACCGGCTGAGCCTGAACATCGTCCCCCTCATCGGCGGCAGCTCGCAGACGGCGCCCTACTTCCAGAGCAACGAGATGGTGCGCGTGCTGGCCGAGCGCTCCGGCGGGACGCCCCACTTCATCCACGCTCCGGCGCTGGTCCTCGACCGCAAGGAGCGCGACCTGCACCTGAACGGCTCGGCCATGCAGCCGGTCCGCCAGCGGTGGAGGAAGATGGACGTGGTGGTGACCGGCATCGGCGCGCTGGGCGCCGAGCACCCCGACCGCGAGAGCTACCTGGGGGAGAACGAGGTCCAGCGCGACGTGCGCGAGCGCGACGCCGCGGGCGACATCAGCGCGCGCTACTTCGATCACCGGGGGCGCTTCATCCAGGACGAGCTCTACGACCGGGTGGTGGGCGTCCCGGTGGAGGACCTCAAGGCGGCCCGGACCGCGCTGTGCATGGCCTCCGGGGTGGAGAAGGCCGAGGCCATCCTGGGCGCGCTCAAGACCGGCGTGCCCAAGCAGCTGGTGATGGACGAGCCCACCGCGCGGGCCACCATCGAGCTCCTCGGCGCCCAGAAGGGCTAGCGCGGTGGACCTGGGGCTCCGGGAGGAGACGGCGCTGGTGACCGGGGCCTCGCGGGGCCTGGGGGAGGCCATCGCCCTGGCGCTGGCGGCCGAGGGCGCGCGGGTGGCGGTGGGCTACCGTCGGGAGGAGGCCGCCGCCGCCCGGGTGGTAGAGGCCTGCCGGGCGGCCGGGGCGGGCGCGGCCGCGGCGGTCCGGCTCGACACCGCCTCCGAGGCCGCGGTGGTGGCGGCGTTCGACCGGGCCGAGCAGGAGGTGGGAGCGCCCACCATCCTGGTGAACAACGCGGCGGTGTGCCCGCACGGGCCGGCGGTGAGCACCAGCCGGGCCGGGTTCGACGAGGTCCTGGCGGTGAACCTGACCGGCGCCTTCCTGTGCTGCCGCGAGCTCCTCCGCCGCCTGGGCGGGGCCGGCCGTCCGGGGCGCATCGTCAACGTGGCCAGCACCGCCGCCTTCACCGGCTCCTCCAGCGCGCGGCAGGTGGCCTACGACGCGTCCAAGGGCGGGCTGGTCTCGCTGACCATCTCCCTGGCGCGCGAGGCGGCCGCCCTGGGCGTCACCGTCAACGCCCTGGCCCCGGGGTACATGCTCACCGACATGATGGCGGAGAAGTTCCGGGCCGCCCCGGCGCGCTACCTGGGGCGGATCCCGCTGGCGCGGCTGGGCGAGCTCGGCGAGGTGGCGGCCGCCGCGGTGTTCCTGGCCTCGCGGCAGGCCGCCTACCTGACCGGCACGGTCCTGAACGTCTCCGGCGGGCTGCTCATGGGCTAGGGTCGGCCCGCAGGAGGCGACCCCGCAGCTCCGCGCTTGACAAACGTTACGACAAATGTGAACCTCTGGGTCGCGGGTTCGGGCCCTGCCGCGGCGCGCTTCGGTCGGGCCCTCCCCCGCGAGCGCGTTCACCAAGGCGGAGGAGGGAGCGAACATGGCTGAGAGTCTGGAAGGGAAGGTCGCAGTCATCTCCGGCGTGGCCTCGGGCTTCGCCAAGGCCACCGCCGAGCTCTTCGCGGCCAAGGGGTGCGGGCTGGTCATGTTCGACCTCAACCCGGCCGGCCTGGAGGCGACGGCAGAGTCCTGCCGCCGGGCCGGGGCCCGGGTGGTGGCGTTCCCGGGCGACGCCACCCAGCAGGCGACCTTCGAGCGGGCGCTGCAGGAGTGCCTGCGCGGCTGGGACCACGTGGACTTCGTCATCAACTACGCGGGCGGTGCGCTCAAGGTCGCGCCCGTCGAGGAGATGGACGACGCCATCTGCCGGAGGATCATCGACCTCAACCTCATGAGCACGATCCTCAGCTGCCGGACGTTCGCCCCCCAGCTCAAGCGGCAGCGCGCCGGGCGGATCGTGAACGTCTCGTCGGTCTGCGACCGCCGATCCTGGCCGGGGTGGTCGGTCTACTCCGCCGCCAAGGCCGCGGTGAACGCCTTCTCCAAGTGCCTCTACACCGAGCTGCGCCCGCACGGCGTGGGCGTGACCCTGCTCGTCCCGGGCGGCTCCAACACCGGGTTCCAGGCGGCGGCCCAGGGCGTGAACCGGTTCGAGTGGGACGAGGGGCTGGCGGTCCGTCCGGAGCACTTCGCCGACATGGTCTACCAGGCCTGTGCGCTCAGCCGCGGCGGCTGCGTCTCGGAGATGGTCCTCATCGGCCTGGCCCAGGACATCTCCGGCTTCTAGGAGCGACCCATGCGCGACCTCACCTACCACCGCCTCGACCCGGCGGCCTTCGCCCCTTACGGCAGCTACGCCGCCCTGATGGACCCGGACGCCGGGGCGCGCCCGGCGCAGAGGATCGGGGCCCCACCGGTCGAGTTCTTCCGCGATCTCCTCCAGTCCGGGCTCGGGCTCGACACCACCGTCTCCTTCGGCGTCTGTCGGGTCACCCGTCGCCCCCCGGTGGTCGACGCCTCCGAGTACCACGACGCCTCCTGCGAGGCGCTCATGCCCATGGACGGCGACGTGCTGGTGCACGTGGCGCCGGCCGTGCCGGGCGGTCGCTTCCCGGCGGAGCAGGCCGAGGTCTTCCTGGTACCCCGGGGGACCATGGTGGTGCTGCGGCCCGGGGTCTGGCACCACGGCCCTTTCGCGCTGGGGGCGGAGCGCGTCAGCTGCCTGGTGGCGCTGCCCGAGCGGCTGTACCAGCGCGACTGCCACGGCGTGGAGATCCCGCCCCAGGACCGGATCCGGGTGGTGGGTGAGGGGCTGTAGGCCCGGGCCTCCTCACGACAGCGTCCGCGCCGGCTCGATGCGGGCGGCGGCGGCGGCGGGGGCCAGGGCGCCCAGGACGGCGCCGGCCACGGGGACGAGGAGGCCGAGCGCCCAGAGCCAGGGGGGGAAGGCGAAGAAGGTGTCGGGGCGGAAGGGGAAGTCGGGGAGGAGCCGCAGCGCCGCCCGGTCGGCGAGGAGCGACAGGCCGAGGGCCAGCAGGGTCCCGGCCACGCCGCCCGAGAGGCCCACCATCCCGCCCTCGAGCAGCACCACCCGGTGCACGTCGGAGGGCGTCGCGCCCAGGGCCTGGAGCACGGCGATCTCCCGGGCCCGCCCCCGGACGCTGGCCGAGAGGGAGCGGGCGATGGCCAGCGCCGCCAGGAAGCACATCACCACCGCCAGGAACACCAGCGCGCCGGTGGTGACCGCCACCACCGCGCCCACCCGCTCGGCCGCGGCCCGCTCGTTCTCGTCGACGTTGAAGCCCATGCGCCGCACCGCCGCGGCCACGGCCGGGACGTCGTCGGGACGCCGGGCGGCCAGGGTCACCTGGGTGTAGCCTCCCTCCTTGCCGTACTCCGCATGCAGGCGGCGGGCGGTGTCGAGCGGCACCGCCATCATGTACATGGGCACGCGGTCGGAAAGGCCGGCCAGCCTCACCCGCGCCTCGTAGACCCGCCCCTCCTGCTTGCCGGGGACGATGGAGAGGCCGATGCGCACCGGCATCTCCAGGCCGAGCAGCGAGACGCCGGGGGGCAGCCGGGGCAGGTTCCAGGCCGGGGCGATGGTCTTGTCGTAGACCTCGAGCAGGCGGCGCGAGAGCAGCACCGGGATGGGCCCCCCGCCCGGGCCCGGGTCGGCGAACCGCTGCCCGGGGCCCACGTCGCCCTTCACCATCCCGGGCGAGAGCCCCACCACCGGGATCTGCAGCGTCATCCCCGGCGGCCAGCTGGCCGCCATCCCTGGCGGCGCCTCGGGCGCGGCCACCGGGACCTTGAGGACCAGGCGGGGCCAGGCCGCCTCGACCCGGGGGAGGGCCGAGAGCCGCGCCACGGCCGCGTCGTCGAGCTGGCCGCCGCCGAGCAGCCCGCCCAGCGAGACCGCCGAGGGGATCACCTCCACCAGCCGGGCCTCGGCCGGGAACATCCGCCGGGCCGCGGCCCCCACCCCGAGCCCCAGCGCCAGGAAGAAGACCAGCGCCGCCGCCCCGGCGCAGGCGGCGGCGGCGTCGAGGAGCGTCCCCCGGGCGTCGGCCCGCAGCCGCGCCCTGGCGATCCAGGCGAGCCCGCGCGCGCTCAATGGAGCCGGCCCTCCCGGAGCTGCAGCACCCGCCCCGCGGCGCGGGAGACCCGCTCCTCGTGCGTCACCACCAGCACCGCCATGCCCTCGGCGGCCAGCTCGGCGAAGAGCCGGATCACCTCCTCGCCGGTGACGGCATCGAGGTTCCCGGTCGGCTCGTCGGCGAGCAGCACCCGCGGGCGGGAGAAGAGGGCCCGGGCGATGGCCACCCGCTGCCGCTCGCCGCCGGAGAGGCGCGAGGGGGGCGCCGCCGCCCGGGCCGCCAGGCCCACCCGCACCAGCGCCTCGGCGGCCCGGGTCCGCACCGCGCCGGGCGGCTGGCCGGTGGCCTCACCCAGCATGCCGGGGAGCATGACGTTCTCCAGGGCCGAGAGGCCGGGGAGCAGGTTGAAGGACTGGAAGACGAAGCCGAGGGTGGCGTTGCGGAGCCGGGCCAGCTCCCGCGGCGAGAGGAGGGCCAGCGAGCGCCCGGCCACCGCCACCTCGCCGCGGTAGTCGCGGTCGAGGCCGCCGGCGATGTGGAGCAGGGTGGACTTGCCGGAGCCGGACGACCCCACGATGGCCACCAGCTCGCCCGGCCCCACCTCCAGGTCCACGCCGCGGAGGATGGGCACCGGCCGCGGGCCGTCCTGGAAGCTCTTCTGCACGCCGGAGAGGGCGATCACCGACCCCCCTCCTTGCCGGGGCCGGGCGGCGCCTCGGCCAGGACCTCGAGCAGGAGGGCCTCGTCCAGGAGCTCGGCCCGGGCCGAGACGGCGGAGATCCGCTCGGCCGGCTCCAGGAAGCGCTCCACCAGGGAGCGCACCACGAAGCCGGACGGCCCGGTGCCGTAGGCCTCCTCGGGCAGGGCCCGCAGGCTCGCCGCCAGGCTGCGCGGGTCGAGGACGGCGCCGCCCAGGCCGCCCTCCAGGGCCTCGGCCGAGGCCTGGGTGGGCGGCGACCAGCCCGCCCCGGCGCCGCCCTCCCGCGCCGCGAGCGCCTCCAGCGCGCCGGGCGGCCCCCCGGCCAGGAGGAGCCGCTTGCCAAGGAGGCGCCAGGCGATCTCGCCGGAGGGGGTGAGGACCCGCCCGGTGGCGCCGGTCGGGTCGGGGGCCGGCTGGGCTGGCGCGGGTCCGGCCGGCTCGGCCAGGGCGGCGAACAGCGCCGGCAGGCGGGCCAGCGAGGCGCGGGCCGAGGCCTCGTCCCGCACCAGGCCGGCCACCTCGAAGCGGACCGCCCGCAGGGGGTCGGCGCGCAGGGCCACCTGGGACAGGCCGGCCAGGTCCAGCCGGGGCGAGGGGGAGAGGGCCAGTGCGGCGCCGGGGGCGAGCAGGTCGAAGAGGTCGCGCTGCAGGTCGAAGCCGTGGGCCGCCAGCCACTCCCGGTCGCGCGGGAGGGCCGCCGCCACCGCGTGGCGCCCCAGCTCGGCCAGGTCGCCGTCCCAGCGCGCCACCAGCGCCGAGCCGGGCGAGAGCCACCGGGTGAGCGGCCGCGCCTTCCCCGCGGCGCGCAGCGCCCGCAGGCCGGCGGCGCGGTCCCCGAGCCGCAGCGAGAGGCCGAGGCGGATGGAGCCGGCCTCGGCGGAGGCGCCCACGGCCAGGCCGTCGCGGCCCCAAGGCGGGAGCCGGGGCGACGAGGGGAGGGCGGCGGCGAGGATGGCGGGGCGGCCGCCCAGCGAGGCGCGCAGCTCGCGGAAGGCCGAGGCCTCGGCCAGGCTCTCCGCGGCCGGCCGGGTGAGCGCGGCGGCGGTGGCCTCCGGGCCGGAGGGGCCAGGGGCGAGGGCCAGGGTGCGGTCCGGCGAGGACAGGGCGTAGGCGAGCGCGGGCGGGGCCCCGGCGGCGGTGCGGAAGGTCACCACCCGGAGCGCGCCCCGGTTGGCCACGGCGCGCTCCGGCGCGCCCAGCCGTTCCCGCGCCAGCCGCCCGAGCAGGGCCTCGATCCTCCCTGCGTCGCCGACCGGGAGGACCAGCACCGGCACGGGCGGGGCCCCCGGCTCGGCCTCGTAGCCGAGCGCCGCGCCGCGGGCCGGCTCCAGGCCGGCGCCGGCCAGGGAGGCCGGGTCCCCCGGGTCGAAGCCGAGCTGGGCGGCGATCGCCGCCCGGGCGCGGGAGAGGTCGGGGGCGAGCCCGGGGAAGGCGGCCAGCGTCTCGCCCAGGGCCGAGAGCTGGCGCGCGGCGCGGCCCAGCTCCGGGACCACCACCACCCCCTGGGCGCGGGCCGAGAGGAAGCGCTCGGGGGGCGGGACGGAGGCGGCGCGGCGGCAGGCCGCGGTCGGGGCGAGCGCGCCCAGGGCCGCGAGGAGGAGGAGCCTTCGCCGGGCGGAGGTGGACACGGTCCGTCTCATACCACGAGGGGTCCTCGTGGACCGCCATCCCGTGCGCCGCGCCCGCGCCCGAACGCGCGGCGCGGATGACCGGTCCGTGGTAAAGCCCGGGCCGGGTCATGTTCATCTCGCCAGAGGACCTCGCCCCCATCGCCCTGGACCTCCGCCCCGACTGGCGGGCGCGCTTCGGCGCCGCAGCCGAGCGGCTGGAGCTGGAGATCGGTCCGGGGCACGGCGGCTTCGCGCTCTCCCTCGCCCGGGCCCACGCCGAGCGGGCGCTGGTGGCCATCGAGCAGAGGCGGAAGTTCGCCGAGGTCCTGGCCGACAAGGCGGAGCGGCGCGGCCACCGGAACCTGCTCGTCCTCCACGGCGACGCGCGCCTCCTGGCGCCGCGGCTGTTCGCGCCCGGCTCGCTCGTCGCCATCCACGTCCACTTCCCCGATCCCTGGTGGAAGCGGCGCCACCAGGGGCGGCGGCTGGTCGACGACCGGATGTCGGTGCTGCTCCGGGCTCTGCTCTCGCCGGGAGGGCTCCTGGACCTCCGCACCGACGTGGAGGAGTACGCCCTGGGCGCGGCGGCGAGCCTGGAGGGGGTGGGGCTGCGGAACGAGGCCGGGCCGGGGCGCTTCGCCGAGCTCTCGCCGGGCGAGATCCCCTCGACGCGCGAGAAGCGCTACCTGGCCACCGGCCAGCGGGTGTGGCGGCTCCGGTTGCGGAAGTAGCCGGCCACCCTGCCGGCTTCACCTCGCGTCCAGGTCGCCCCCGACGCGCAGCTCGCCCGCCGCCACCAGGAAGGCGGTGAGCCCCAGCAAGGCCACCGCCACCAGGGCGGCCAGGGCCTCGCCGCCCCCCAGCCCCCCCGCCGATCGCAGGGCGGCGTCGACCGCGCCGGAGGAGCGCGCCACCAGGGCGGCGCCGGTGCAGGCCGCCAGGGCGGCGCCCGCGCCGAGGAGGAGGCCCCGCGACGGGCCGCGGCGCGGGGGCAGGAGCCGCAGGACGCCGCGGGTGAACGCCTGGCCGTCCTCGAGGTCGGGCGAGTGGGCCAGGGCCTGCTCCAGCGGATCGCCCGATGGGGGAAGGGTCATGGGGCGGCCTCCAGCTCGGGGAAGAGGTGGCGGCGCAGCCGCTCCTTGCCCCGGGCGACGTGGGACTTGAAGGTGCCGAGCGGCCAGCCCAGCAGCTCGGCCGCCTCCTCGTGGGTCAGCTCCTGGCCGTAGGCCAGGGCCAGCGCCGCCCGCTCCTCCTCGCGCAGCACCGAAAAGGCGCGGGCCAGGTCGTGGCGCGCCTCGGCCCGGGAGAGGGCGGGGTCGGCCGACGCGGCGGGCGGGTCGGGGGAGGCGGCCAGGCGGCGGCGCGCCTCGGAGAGGTAGGCGTTCCAGGCCACCCGGTGCAGCCAGGTGCCGAAGCGGGCCTGGCCGCGGAAGGAGGAGAGCCGGCGGTAGGCGCGGAGGAAGGTCTCCTGGGCCAGGTCGTCGGCCCGGGCGGCGTCCCCGGCG
>DATKMW010000087.1:0-11983 GCA_035541675.1 Anaeromyxobacter sp.
TGCCGGGGCGGGACGCGTCACCGCCGCCTTGGCGGGGGCGATGCGGCCCACCTGGGCGGTGGGGGCCGGGGGAGGCCGGGACGGAGGGGGGGTCGGGCGGGCCGCCTTCTCGGCCTCGCCCTCGGCGGCCGGCTTCTCGAACGAGTCCCACTTCGAGTCGGAGGTGCCGCTGATGCCCGAGACCCGCAGGGCGAAGTCGTCCGGGTTGGTCGCCTGCCGCAGAGACTCCTCGTAGGAGATGAGATTGGACTTGAGCAGTCCCATGAGCGACTGGTCGAAGGTCTGCATCCCGTAGGTGGTGTGCCCCTGGGAGATGGCGTCGGGGATCTCCTTGGTTCGGTCCTTGTCCTCGATGAGCTCGCGAACCCGGGCGGTGTTGAGCAGCACCTCGATGGCCGGCACCCGCCCCTTTCCGTCGGCCCGCGGGACCAGGCGCTGGCTGATGACCCCCTTCAGCACCGAGCCGAGCTGCAGGCGGACCTGCTTCTGCTGGTAGGGCGGGAAGGCCGAGATGATGCGGTTGATGGTCTCGGTGGCGTCCAGGGTGTGGAGGGTGGACATGACCAGGTGGCCGGTCTCGGCCGCGGTCAGCGCGGTCTCGATGGTCTCCAGGTCGCGCATCTCTCCCACCAGGATCACGTCCGGGTCCTGGCGCAGGGCGCTCTTCAGCGCCTGGCCGAAGCTCATGGTGTCGACGCCCACCTCGCGCTGGTTCACGATCGAGCGCTTGTCGCGGATGAGGAACTCGATCGGATCCTCGATGGTCATGATGTGGCAGGTCTCGGTGGCGTTGATGTGATCGATCATCGCCGCCAGCGTGGTGGACTTGCCGGAGCCGGTGGTGCCGGTGACCAGGACCAGGCCGCGCTGCTCCCCGGCGATCTTCTCCAGCACCTTGGGGAGCATGAGCTGCTCGATCGTCTGGATCTTGAAGGGGATGACGCGGAGGACCACCCCGATGGTGCCGCGCTGCTGGAAGATGTTGACGCGGAAGCGGCCCAGCCCCGGCACGCCGTAGGCCAGATCCACCTCGTTGGTCTGCTTGAACTTCTCCTTCTGGTACTCGTTCATGATCCCGAAGGACATCCGCCCGATCTCCTCGGGCGGGAGCCGCCGCGCGTCCTTGAGGGGCACCAGGGAACCATCCACCCGGAACATGGGGGGAAGGCCCGCCTTGAGGTGGATGTCCGAGGCGGTGGCGCGGAGAGCGATCTGCAGGATCTCGTTGAGTTCCATGCCGGGCCGAGCGTAGCACCGCGATCCGGGCGCTTCCAATGCCGGTCCCTGGGGACGGCGCCCGATGTAGGCGAACGTGTCCCAGAAGTGGACGGCGGGGTCTTCACCGGCGGGCGACCGGCTCCGCGCCCGCCACCAGTTTTCGCGACCGGCGAGACCTCACCCGCTAGAATCCTCCCGACACGCCACCCCGGGGTGGCATCTTCCCCCACGTACCGCCGATCCCGGCAAAGGTGCGAACGATGTCCCTCAGACGCCTTCTCGAGCTCGCGGTGCTCCTCGGGGTCGTGGCCGTCGGCCCCGTCCACGCCCAGGACGAGGGTGCACCCGCCGCGGAGCCGGCCGGCTCACAGGCCGAGAGAGCGCCAGCCGAGGAGTCGCTGGGCGCGCAGGTCGGGCACGGCGTGAAGCAGGCTGCGCAGGGGATCGCCGAGGGCGCCAAGGCCGTGGGCAACGCGGTGAAGGAGGGCGCCAAGGAGGGCTGGGAGGCCGCCAAGCGCGGGGGGAAGAAGGTCGCCGAGGGCGCCAAGGAGGTCGGCACCAAGGTGAAGCAGAAGTCGAAGGAGACCTGGCACGCGGTCAAGGGCGCCGGGAAGGACGGGAAGGGCGGGGAGGAGAAGGCGGAGAAGTAGGTCGCCGGAGCGGCGCCTTGGCGGGGCACGGTCTCGGGCCCGAGGCTCGCGACCAGGCCCTCCGCTTCCTGCAGCGCCCCCCTCGAGGCCGGCGCGGCTCGCCCGGGGTCCCTGCGACCAGCTTCCCGGAAGGCCTCGCCTCCAGGTCATGCCCCACGCCGGGCACGCGAAAGAAGACGGCCGGCGCCGCGGGTGCGGGGCCGGCCGGGTGGTCCCGATGCGGGGCGCGGCCTGGGCCGGGCCCGGAATCGAGACTAGCGCTTGGAGAACTGGAACCGCTTGCGGGCACCGGGGCGGCCGTACTTCTTGCGCTCCACGGCTCGGGCGTCGCGGGTCATGAACCCGGCCTTCTTGAGGACGGGGCGGAACTCGGGGTTGAGCTGGCAGAGCGCCCGGCTGATGCCGTGCCGGATGGCGCCGGCCTGACCGGACAGGCCGCCGCCGCGCGCGTTCACGAACACGTCGAGCTTGCCCATCTGGTCGACGAGCTTGAGCGGCTCGACCAGGATCATCTTGGAGGTCTCGCGCCCGAAGTACTCGTCCATGGTCCGGCCGTTGATGGTGATGTTGCCGGTGCCGGGGGAGATCCGCACGCGCGCCACCGCTTCCTTGCGGCGGCCGACGTTCTGCTGGAGGTGGGTTGCCATCTGGTCGGTCCTCACTGCGCGATCGTCAGCGCCGCCGGCTTCTGGGCGACGTGCGGGTGCTTCTCCCCGGCGTAGACCTTGAGCTTGGTCATCATCTGCCGCCCCAGGGCGTTGCGCGGCAGCATCCGGCGCACCGCGTTCTGGATGATGTCCTCGGCCCGGTTCTGGCGCAGCTTGGCCATGGGGGTGAGCTTGGCGCCGCCCGGGTGCATGGTGTGCGAGAAGAAGACCTTGTCCGTCTCCTTCTTGCCGGTGAACCGGACCTTGGCGGCGTTCACCACCACCACGAAGTCGCCCGTGTCCATCGAAGGCGTGTAGGTCGGCTTGTGCTTGCCCTTGAGGATCGAGGCGATGCGCGACGCGGCGCGGCCGACGGTGAGGTCGGTGGCGTCGACGAGCCACCACTTCCGATCGGCGAGGGCCTCGGCGCGGGTGGCGCTGTGCGTGGTGCCTTTGGACATTGGGAACCTGCTAGGTAAACCTGCGGAATCTCGAACGAGCGAGACCGCGCCTTTTAGAGGAAGGACCCTCCCCTGTCAAGGGGGAAGTCCCCCGCCAGCGGCGGGCCAGGCTATGTCGCACCTCCGAGCCTGGCGCGCAAGCTCGCCATGACGCCCTCGGTGTGCGCGGCCACGTCCTGCGGCGTCGAGAGCGTCGCCGGATCCAGCTCCTCGAAGGCGCCTGCCGGGAGCTCGGCCAGGAAGCGGGAGGGGGTGCGCGGCTGTGCCTTCCCCCGCCTGGTGCGCGCCTGCGCGCGGGTCAGGTAGAGCAGCTCGCGGGCGCGGGTGATGCCCACGTAGGCCAGGCGGCGCTCCTCCTCGAGGTCGCGCGGCTCGCCCTGGATACCCGCGCAGGGGAGGTAGTCCTCCTCGGCGCCCACCAGGAACACCACCGGGAACTCCAGCCCCTTGGCCGCGTGGAGGGTCATGAGGGAGACGCCGCCCTCGGGCGAGGGGTCCTCCTCCTCGCGCGAGTCGAGCGCCAGCCGCTTGAGCCAGGCGGCGAGGCCCTGCCGGGCTCCGCGCCGTGCGAATCCCTCCAGCGAGCGGAGCAGGCCGTCGATCCCCTCCACCTTGCGCGCGCCCGCCTCCAGCGACTGCACGCTACCCCGGGCGTGGCTGTAGAGGTCCACCTCGGCCACCAGCGCGCGGGCCGTCTCGGCCGGGTCGCCTTCGCGGAATCGGACCTGGTAGCGGTCGATCAGGTCGACGAAGGCGGCGATCCGCTCGGCCGCGCCTCGCGGCAGCTCCGCCACCTCGCTCGCCCGGCGGAGCGCGGCGTGGAGCGGCACCTTCCTGGCGATGGCGAAGTCGTGCACCCGCTCCAGCGAGGCGTCGCCGATGCCCCGCGCCGGCACGTTCACGATCCGAGACAGGGAGACGTCGTCCTCCGGCTGGACGCAGAGCTTCAGGTAGGCGAGCAGGTCGCGGACCTCGGCGCGGTCGAAGAAGGCGGGGCCGCCGTGGACCGCGTGGGGCACGGAGGCCTCGCGGAAGGCCTCCTCGAAGGGACGGGAGAGCGCGTTCAGCCGGTAGAGCACGGCGAAGTGGGACCAGGGGCGCCCCCCGGCCCTCCCCCGCGCGATCTCCTCGGCCACGAAGCGGGCCTCCTCCTCCTCGTCGGGGAGCGAGAGGACTCGCACCTTCTCGCCCTCGCCGGCGGCGGTGAAGAGCGTCTTGGCCCGGCGGGCCGGGTTCTTGGCGATGACGGCGTTGGCGCAGGCCAGGATCCGGCCGGTGGAGCGGTAGTTCTGCTCGAGCCGGACCTCGCGCGCGCCGGGGAAGTGCTTCTCGAAGCGGAGGATGTTCCCCACCTCGGCCCCCCGCCAGCCGTAGATGGCCTGGTCGTCGTCGCCCACCGCGCACACGTTGGCCGGCTTGCCGGCCAGGAGCCTGAGGAGCTCGAGCTGGGCGGCGTTCGTGTCCTGGTACTCGTCCACCAGAAGGTAGCGAAAGCGCCGGCGCAGCCGCTCCCGAACCGCCTTCTCCTTGCCCATGAGCTCCACCGGCCGGGCGATGAGGTCGTCGAAGTCCACCGCCCGCATGGCCCGCAGCGCCCGCTGGTAGCGCGGCTGGACCTCCGCCGCCACCAGGTCGTAGTCGTCGCCCTGCCCCGCCTCCTTCACCGCGATCCGCCTCTGCCCCTGGTTCTTTGCCCGGGAGAGCATCCCCAGCACCCGGTGGGCGTCGAAGCGCCGGTCGTCGATGCTCACCTCGCGCATGCAGCGCTTCACCAGGGCCAGCTGATCGCCGGCGTCGCAGATGGCGAAGCGGCGGGGGAGCCCGGCCGCCTCGTGCTCCCGGGAGAGGAGCCAGAGGCCGAAGGCGTGAAAGGTGGAGACGAAGACGTCCACGCCGGCGGGCCCCGCCAGGGCCACCACCCGCTCGCGCATCTCCGCCGCCGCCTTGTTGGTGAAGGTGACGCACAGCACCGCGTCCGGGTCCACCCCCTGCAGCAGCAGGTAGGCCACGCGGTGCGCTATGACGCGGGTCTTGCCCGAGCCCGCGCCGGCCAGCACCAGGAGAGGCCCCTCGGTGGTGGTCACGGCCTGGCGCTGCGGCGGGTTGAGGGTGGAGAGGTCGAGCATGGGGCCGACGGGTTCTGGCATCCGCCGCCCCGGCGGACAAGTCTTGACTTCCGCGGCCACCCTCGCCCACCTCGGTCCCCCTCCGCCTACACTTGCGGCGGAAGCGCCCGGGACGGCAAACTCGCTCCTCTTGTCCCGAGCGTTCCTCGCCCCCGCGCTGGCCGCGGCCCTGGCGCTCGCCCCTCCCGCCCCGGCCTTGCCGGCCGAGCACCCCGCCCCGCCCCGGGCCGATCCGGCCCGCCGCGGAGCGCCCGCGCCGCTGGCACGGGTTCTGGCTCGCACCTTCCATGCCTACGGGGGCGTCGACGCCCTCCTCGCCGTCCAGGGGGTCCGCCTGGAAGGCACCGTGGCCGACGGCGCAGCCGCCCCGGGCTCGCGCCCGCGCTTCGAGCGGCTCCTGGCGCCGCCCGACCGCTACCGGTGTGCGCTCTCGCTGGCCGGCGTGGACCGGGAGACGCTGGTGCTCGACGGCGGCCGGGCGTTCCGGGACGGGGCCGAGGTCACCGGGCTGGCGCGCGCCGACTCCATCCGGCTGGAGGCGACCCGCGCCTTCCTGCCCGCCGCCCTGGCCCGCCAGCGGGCGGCGCTCGTCGACCGGGGCGAGGCGCGCCGGGGCGACCGCCGCGTCCGGCTGGTGGAGCTGCCCCTCAGGCCCGATGCCTCGCTCACCGCCGAGATCGACGTGGTCAGCGGCCGGATCCTCCGGGCGGTGAGCCGCGTGGCCGGCTGGCAGGCGGCGGTCTCGTTCCGTCGGCTCCGGGAGGTGGGGGGCGTACTCTTCCCCTTCGCCGAGGACGTCGAGGGGGCGGAGGGCAGGAGGACCTTCGAGGTGGAGCGGATCGAGATCGTGCCCGCCTCGACCCTTCGTTTCGACCAACAGTGAATGCTCTGAACGGGTGACGGGGGACGCTGTCGCGCGGTCCTGGGACAGACACCCCCCCATAAGCAGGCTGACCCGGGGCGCCGGGTGTCGGATAAGGAGTCCGATGGCTGCAGTCTCGGTCGAGACCCGCCGCGCCCCGCGCCTCCTGGCGAAGTGCCCGGCGGAGGTCGCCTTCGGTGCCGGCCGGTGGACCGGGCTGACCGAGGATCTCGGCGCCGGCGGCTGCCGCATCGTGGCCCGGCTGGCGCTGCGGCCCGGCGAGCCGGTCTCGCTGCGGATCCTGTACGGTGGCGTGGACTTCGCCCTCGAGGTGGTGGGGACGGTGGCCTGGACTGCGCGGCGCCCTCCCTGGCGGGCGGGCGTGGCCTTCGCCCGCGGCCAGGAGGACAAGGCCCGGCGCTTCGTGCGGGCCGTCCTGGCGAGGAGTCCCGAGCTCGGCACCGCCCCCGTGAGCGGCTTCCGGACCGGGGCCGAGGCCGGCAACCGCCCGCACCCGCAGCATCTACCGCAGACCCTGCTCGCCCCGCGGGCCGCCCGGCTGCGGGCCCTGCTCGTGGCGGCGAGGTCGTACGCCCTGGCCGGGAACGTCGCGGAGGCCCGACGCAACCTCCTCTCCGCCCTGGAGCTCGCCCCCGGCCACCCCGAGGCCGCGGCGGCGCTCGAGGCCCTGGGATCCGCCCTGGCCCCCGAGAAGTGAGGGGCGCGCACCGGCCCTTGGCCCCTCCGCTCGTCACCCTCGACCGCGTCGACGTGGTGCTCGCTGGCGCGACGGTGCTCGAGTCCATCACCCTCACCCTCAGCGAGGGCGAGGGGCTGGCCGTCCTCGGCGACAACGGCTCAGGCAAGTCCACGCTGCTCCGGCTCCTGCGCGGCGACCAGTGGCCGCACCCAGGCAGCGCCGGCCGCCGACTCTTCCACGGGCCCGACGGGCCCTCGGAGAGCCCCATCGGCGTGCGGGAGCGGCTGGCCCTGGTTGCGCCCGAGGCCCAGGACGCCTACCTGCGCCACGACTGGGATTTGCCGGTGGAGGCGGTCGTCCGCTCCGGCTTCTACGACGCGCTCTGGCCCGCCGAGGCCCCCACCTCGGCCCAGGCGACCCGCGTCGCCGAGGTCGCCTCCGCCCTGGGCGTCTCCCACCTCCTCGGCCGCTCGGTGCTCGAGCTCTCGCGAGGCGAGGGACGGCGGGTGCTCCTCGCCCGCGCGCTGGTGACGCGCCCGGCGGCGCTGCTTCTCGACGAGGCCTGCGATGGCCTCGACGCCGAGGGGCGCGACGGCTTCCTGGCGCGGGTCTCGGCCGCGGCGCGGTCCGGGACGGCGGTGGTCATGGCCACGCACCGGCCCGACGAGCTGGTGCCCGAGATCGACCGCGTGATCCGCCTCGCCTCCGGCCGGATCCACTCGCAGGGCCCGCGCACCTCCATGCCCGACCGGTCCCCGGCCCGGTCCCCGGCGCGGGCTCCTTCCTCCGGGCCACCGTCGCCCCGCTCTCGCCCGGTCTTCCTCCTCTGCGCCGTCACCGTCCTGGCCGAGGGTCGCGCCATCCTCCGCGACATCGACCTCTCGGTCGGCCGGGGCGAGCGCGTGGCCATCCTGGGCGCCAACGGCGCGGGGAAGTCGACGCTCCTGCGGCTCCTCTCCGGGGAGGAGCAGCCGGCGCGCGGCGTGGCGGATCGGCTGGGGCTCGGGCCCAGGGCCGGCGCCGAGGACCTGCGCGGCCGGGTGGGCACGGTCTCCCCCGAGCTGCAGGCGCGCCACCGGTTCGACGCGACCGGAGAGGAGGTGGTCCTCTCCGGGTTCGCCGGCACGGTGGGGCTGGCGGTGCCCGCCACCGACGCCCAGCGGGCGCGAGCCCGTGGCGCCGCAGCGCGCCTGGGGGTGTTGGAGCTCCTGCCGCGCCGCATCCACTCGCTCTCCTACGGGGAGCTCCGCAAGCTGCTCCTCGCCCGCGCCCTGGCCCCCGGCCCCGAGGCGCTGCTGCTCGACGAGCCGCTGGCGGGGCTCGATGCCGGGGCGCGCGCCTGGGTGCTCTCGGCCCTGGACGAGCTCGGGCCGGGTGGCCCTGCGCTGGTGGCGGTCTCCCACCACCCCGACGAGCTGCCGCCCGGCGGGAGGCGCCTCCGCCTCGCCGGCGGGAGGCTGTCGCCCTCGGGGTGAGGCCTCCGCACATTTCCCTTGGACCGGCTTTCACGGCAGGATGGGCCGCGCATGGCCGGACGACGCCAGGACAGGGACGCGACGCCTCCCCCCCGCGTTGCCTCGCCGGCCCCGGCGCGGCCCGCCCCGCGCCCGGCCCCCCGCCCCTTCCCGCCCCGCGCGCCGGACCTCCGCTCGGCCCCGGCAGCCCACGGGGTGCGCGAGGTCAGCGGCCCCATGTTCATCGACACCGAGCGCGGCACCTTCGAGGACCGCCGCCCGGCCCCGGCGGCCCTGTCGCGTCGCGACTTCGAGGCCGAGCTGGACAAGCTGGTCCGCGCCCACGCCCGCCAGGAGGAGAACCCCGGGTCCATCTCCTGCACGGGGTGCCGTCGCTGCAGATCGTGCATGTTCTGCAACGGCTGCGAGGACTGCACCCGCTGCACCCACAGCACCCGGTGCCGCGGCTCCTCGAACCTCACCCACTGCGTGGACTGCGCCGGGCTCTACGACTGCGCCTACTGCGTGCAGAGCGAGGGCTGCGCCCGCTCCAACTACCTGGTGCTGTGCCGCTCCTGCTCCGAGTGCACCTACTGCTTCGGGTGCGTGGGCCTGGTCAAGGCCGACTTCCACATCCTCAACGTGAAGTACACCCGGAGCGAGTACTTCCGCATCGTGAAGGCGCTGGAGGAGGAGCTGCGGATCTCCCGGGAGTAGCCTCCCCTCCCGAGCCATCGCCGCCCCGCCCGCATGCTCGCCCCCGCCCTCGCCGCCCTGCTCGCCCTCGTCGCCCTCCAGGCCCCACCCTCGGTGGTGCTGGTCCCGTCGGCGGCCCGCCCCGGCGACGCCGTCCTGGTCCGCGTCACCGGCGCCGCGGTGGAGCCGCACGGCACGCTGGCCGGGCGACCGCTCTCGTTCTGGGCGGCGGGCGGCGCCGAGTGGCGAGCGCTGGCGGCCTTGCCCATCGAGACCGCCCCGGGCCAGGTCCCGGTGCGGATCGAGGCGGAGGGGCCGGAGCTCGAGGCGGCCCTCACCGTGGTCGAGCCGCGGTTCACCTCCCACGCCATCTCCCTGGACAAGAAGTACGTCGAGCCGCCCCGGTCGGTGCAGAAGCGGATCGCCGCCGACCACAAGGCCTTCGCCCGCGCCTTCTCCCACCCCTTCGCGCCGCCCCTCTTCGTCGAGGGGTTCGACTGGCCGCGCCGCGCCCCCACCTCGGGGCGGTTCGGCGACCAGCGGATCCTGAACGGCAAGAAGGCCAGCGTGCACTACGGCCTGGACATCACCGGCCCCCGCGGCGCGCCGGTGGCGGCCGCCGCCGACGGCGAGGTGGTCATCGCCCGCGACGCCTACCTCTCCGGCAACACCGTGGTCATCTGGCACGGCGCGGGCGTCTACACCGCCTACTTCCACCTGGACCGGATGGCGGTGGCCGCCGGCCAGCGCGTCCGCCGCGGCCAGCAGATCGGAGCGCTGGGCTCCACCGGCCGGGCCACCGGCCCCCACCTCCACTGGGGGGTGAAGGTGGACGGGCTCTACGTGGACCCGGAGTCGATCCTGGCCATCGACTTCGCGGGTGGGAGCGCCCCGCCGCGGTCGCCGGGGGAGCCGCCTCGGGCTGCGCCGCGGAGCGACTAGCCCCGGCGAGAGCCGGTCCCGGCGCAGGAACCCGCGAGCGGAGAGGCCGGCGAAGGCGCCCGGCCGGCGGCGCGAGGCATCCTCGGCAGGGTGCCCCGCCGCGGATCACACCACCGGCCGCCGCCGGAACACGAACAGGCCGGGTGTGGCCAGCCCCACCGCCAGCGCCGCCACGATGAAGGCAGCGTTGAGCGCCGCCGTCACGGCGGTGGCGAGCAGCTCGTAGGTCAGCCCGCCGCGCTGGATCTCCGAGAGCGCCAGGATGGCGGTGTAGATGGGCACGCCCGGGACCATGGGGATCATCGCGGCCACGGTGAACACCTTGGGGTGAGCCCGGAGCCGCTGCGCCGCCCAGACGCCCAGCCAGCTCACCGCGGCTGCGGCCAGCAGCGTGGCCCAGGCCACCGGCAGGCCGGCGGTCACGAGCAGGAGCCGCAGGGCGCGACCCAGCGCCCCGCCCAGCGCGCACCAGCCCAGGATCCGGACCGGGACGTTGAAGGCCATGCCGAACCCCACCGCCGGGATGGCCGCCAGCACCGCGTTCCGCAGGAGATCGAGCAGCAGGTTCACGGCAGCCCCCGCGGGTTCCACAGGGACATGGCCAGGAGCATCCCCGCAGCGGAGGCGAGCGCCAGCAGCGTTCCGTAGGTGAGCCGGGCGATGCCGGTGCTCATGTAGCCCTTGACCAGGTCGGAGACGCCGTTGATGAGGGGGAACCCGGGCACCAGCAGCAGCACGCAGGAGGCGATGGCGATGCGCGGGGTGCTCCCCAGCCTCCAGAGCTCGGCGGCCCCGGCCACCGAGGTGGCCGCGAAGGCGGTCACGAAGAAGTTCACCAAGGGGCTGAAGTGGAGCCGCGCCACCTGGAGGCGCACCGCCATCCCCACCGCGCTGGCGACCACCACCACCGCGCAGCTCACCCAGTCGGCCCCGGCCAGGCGCGCGAAGCTGGCGCACGACACCCCGATGGCCAGCGAGACCAGCCAGCGCGGGTAGTGGAAGGGGACCACCCCCTCGAGCCGGGCCCGGAAGCCGGCGGCGTCCAGCGCACCGGCCTCGGCCGCGAGCACCGCCCGCTGCACCTCGGTGACCACGTGCATGTTGATGCCGCGGTCCTCGGCGCGACGCACGATGGTGAGCGCCCTTCCGGCGCTCTCGGTGCCCATGACCACGCTGTTGGCGTAGATGCCGGCCTCGACCCGGTCCACCCCCAGGGCCAGGCCCAGCCGCCGGGCCAGGATCTCGATGAGCGCGCTCTCCGCCCCGTGCTGCGAGAGCACCAGCGCGGTCTGGGCGCACAGCAGGGTGATCTCGCGCTGCATCGCCTCGACGGGTGGAGCCTGCCCGTCGATCGTCCCTGGGGCCATGGGAGCAGACGGTACCTGCGCCAGGGCGGGCCGGCAGCAACATTCGCCGGGCCGGGCCCGCCGGGGGACCCGCCCCACGCCGGGGGCGGAGCGCCCGCCTCCTCACCCCTGCAGGACCTCCAGCATGGGCCCGAGCATGGCGGGGGGCGCCGCCAGGATGTCGCCCGAGGTCAGCATCCCGTCCCCGCCCTCCAGGTCGGTGACCCGCCCGCCCGCCTCCCTCACCAGGAGCGTGCCGGCGGCGATGTCCCAGGGGTGGAGCCGCTCCTCCCAGAAGCCGTCGTAGCGCCCGGCGGCCACGTAGGCCAGGTCCAGCGCCGCGCTCCCGCTGCGGCGGATGCTGGTGACGCGCACGGTGAAATCGCCGAAGGCGCGCAAGGACCGGGAGGCGTTCCGGTGGCTGTCGTAGGCGAAGCCGGTGACCAGGAGCGCGTCCAGGAGCCGCTCGCAGCCGGAGACGCCGAGCCGCTCCCCGCCCAGGAAGGCCCCCCCGCCCCGGATGGCGGTGAAGAGCTCGCCGCGGAGCGGATCGAGGACGGCGCCGGCGGCCAGGCCGTCCCGGTCGGCGACGCCCACGGTGACCGAGAAGTGCGGCACGCCGTGGGCGTAGTTCGTGGTCCCGTCGAGCGGGTCGACGAAGAAGCACAGCTCCGCCTCCGTCGCCCGCCCGTGCTGGCCCGACTCCTCGGCCAGGATGGCCGCCCCGGGGAAGCGGGCTTTCAGGAACCCGAGCACGGCCGCCTCGCTGGCGCGGTCGGCGTCGGTGACCAGGTCGATGGCCCCCTTGTGCTCGATGGTCCGGGGCCGGCCGAAGCGCTCGGCCGCCACCGCACCCCCGCGGCGGACCGCCTCGGCGCACG
>DATKMW010000088.1:0-19962 GCA_035541675.1 Anaeromyxobacter sp.
GGCGCCTACCACCCCTCGCAGCAGAACACCCAGACCGGCCGCCTCACCCCGGCCATGATGGACGCGGTGCTCCGGCGGGCGCTCGAGCTGGCCGGCTGACCCCGGGCGGGCCCGGCTCGCCCCGCCCAGGCGATGCTAGCCCGGAGCCGGCCGGGCCCGGAGCACGTCGCCCAGCAGGAAGAGGTCGGTGAGGAGCGCGCGGAGGTGCAGCGAGGCGTTGAGGTTGTCCACCAGCTGCGACCCGATGGACGGCTGGGCCAGCGCCAGCCGGAGCGCCGCCAGGGCGTCGGCGGCGTCTCGCTCCACCACCGGCAGGAAGCCCAGGTGGCGATCGGCCGGCTCGAGCCCCCGCTCCCGGATGGTCCGCGCGTACCGCTCGGCCAGGCCGTCGATGGCCCCGGCGGCCCTCTCCAGGAGGTCCCGGATCTCCGCGTCGCCGCCCGGGGCCGGGGCGGGGAGGCCCCGGGCCGCATAGGCCAGCATGCGCTCGTAGCACTCCTCGACGGTGTGGCACCGCTCCAAGACGCCCGGGTCCATCCCCCGATCCTACGCCCTTCCGCGCTCGGATCCGGGTGGTTCGGCAGCCGCCCCCACCCTCCAGCGCGCCGGGTCGTGCTCCTCGAGGTAGTACTCGCGGCTCATCCAGCCGGAGATCATGGAGCGGGTGATGGGGCGCTTCTCCGGGCGGAGGCCGAAGTAGACGTGGACGGCGACCAGCAGGATGAGCCCCACCCCGGCCAGTCCGTGCAGCACGTAGGTGAGGCCCCAGGCCCGGTCGCCCAGCAGGAACGGGTCCCGGGGGAGGAAGGGCGTGCGCACCCGGAACAGCATGAGGAGGCCGGTGGCGATGGCCGAGAGGCCGGCGATAGCCACCACCAGGTGGTAGAGCTTGTTCTCCAGCGGGTACTTGGCGAAGCGCCGCGGCGGGGGCGCCTCCCGCCCCAGGGCGCGGCGGGCCCGGCGCACGGCGTCCTCGAGGTCGATCCGGTCGGGCCAGATCGACCGGAAGTCCAGCCAGAACGAGGCGTGGACCACGTGGTAGAGGACCGACGCGGTCAGGGCGAGCCCCGCCAGCCAGTGGAGGCTCACCCAGGCGAACCGCACCCCGACCCGGGGGAGGAAGGCGGTGGCCAGGGAGGCGGTCATGGCCGCGGCCATGAACCAGTGGAAGGAGCGGGCCGAGAGCGAATGGCGGGGGACGCGGGCGGGGACGCCGTCGGCCGGCGCTCCACCCTGGAAGCGCCGGGGCCGGGCCCGGAGCCGCAGGTAGAGCGCGTGCCCGACCACGAAGAGCAGGGCGCCGCCCACCGCCACCCAGATCAGGGACCCGTCGACGTGCACCGGCACGTCCCGGCCCCACGGGTCGGTGGCGCGCTCTAGGAGGGCCACGGCGCCTCCGGGACCCCGCCGATGGCCCGCTTCACCAGGTTCCGCATGAGCGGGACCTTGTAGGCGTTGAACCGCAGCGGGACCGCTCCCTCCACCGCCAGCGTCCCGGCCAGCTCGCCGGTGGCCGCGCTGGCCGGCAGGCCGCGCACGGCCCGCTCCACCTGGGGGAGCCGCAGCGGCCGCGCGGCCGCGCCGTTGACGGCGATGCGGATCCGCTCGATCCGGTCGCCGGCCAGGGACATGGCCGAGGCCACCTCGAGCAGGGCGAAGTCCCACACCTCCCGATCCCGCACCTTCTCGAAGTAGAAGCGGCGATCGGCCCACTCGGCCGGGAGGCGGACGGCGGTGAGCAGCTCCCCCGGCCCCAGCGCGTGCAGGCGGGTGATGTCGACGTCGGGCCCGACGAAGAAGTCCTCGGCCTCCACCACCCGCTCGCCCCGCGGCCCCTGCACCACCAGCCGGGCTCCGAGGGCGATCAGGGCCGGGGCGGTGTCGGAGGGGTTCACCGCCACGCAGCGGTCGGCGTGCAGGATGGCGTGCTCCCGGTTCCGGCCCACCGGCGAGTCCGCGTAGCAGACGTTGCCGCCGGCCCGGTAGCAGGGCCAGCCGGCCCGGTAGTACCAGCAGCGGGCGTCCTGCGAGAGGTTGCCCCCCAGGGTGCCCTGGTTACGGATCTGCGGCGAGGCGACCAGCGACGCGGCCCGGGAGAGGAGGCCGTAGCGCCGGCGGATGACCGGGTGCTGCACCACCTCGGTCAGGGTGGTGGTGGCACCGATGGAAAGCCCGTCGCCGGTCTCGGTCACCCCCCGCAGCTCCTCGACCCCGCCCAGGTCGATGACCGCGCGGGGCCTGCGGAGGCGGTCCTTGAGCCAGTCCAGGCTGTCCAGGCCCCCGGCCAGGATCCAGGCGTCCTTCCCGTGCTCGGCCAGGAGCCGCAGCACGTCGGCGACCGAGCTGGGCTGGAACAGCTCGAATTCCGCCATGACGTCCCGGATGACCGCCATCCTCCGCTCCCTCCTAGACGTGGGCCTCGAGGGGGGGCTGCATGGGCCGCCCGGCCTCGAGCGCCGCCAGGATGGCGTCGCAGGTGACCGGCGCACGCCGGAACACCTCGTCCCCGAGCGCGTCCGACAGGGCGTTCAGGATGGAGGCGCAGCCGCCGCCCACCGGCGGCTCGCCCACGCCGCGGGCCCCCACCGGAGTCTCCGGGTCGGGGATGTCCAGCGCGCCCCACTGCATCCTGGTGGGCACGTCGAGGATGGTCGGCGGCTTGCTGTGGTGGAAGCGGGTCGACAGCAGCGCGCCGTAGTGGGGGTCGAACACCCAGCGCTGCCCCAGGGCGTGGCCCATCCCCAGCACCGACCGGCCCAGCATCTGTCCGCCCAGCGCCCGCGGGTGGATCACCGAGCCCACGTCGCCGAAGGCCAAGAAGTCCACCACCCGGTACTTGCCCGTCTCCACGTCGACCTCGACCTCGGCGAAGCTGGCCACGTAGGAGTGGGTCACGCCGTCGCGGGGGTAGGCGTCCTTGGCCGCCGCCACCAGGCCCCTCCCGGCCAGCGCGGCCGCCGCCGCCCGGGTCACCTTGTTCAGGTCGGGCGAGAGCTCGTGGCCGTCGAAGGGGCCGCCCAGCCGGATGGCGTGCTGGGCCGCCTCCGCCAGGGTCAGGGAGGCGCCGCCCCCGCGCCGGAAGACGCGCTCGTCGGCGACCTCGTACAGCTCGGGCCCGCCGCCCAGGGTGAGGGCCGCGATCCGCTGCAGCTTGGCACGGGCGTCCATGGCCGTGGCGTGGGCGGCGCGGGTCATGGCGTGGGTGGTCTGGCTCCCGCCCGAGACGCAGGTGAAGGGGAGGTTCCGCGACGAGTCCCCCCAGATGACCTCGCACCTCTCCCAGGGGACGCCCAGGATCTCGGCCCCCACCCGGTGGACGTCGACCACCGACTCGGTGCCCAGGTTGCCGATCCCCGACTGGAAGTGAACCCGGCCGTCGGGGGTGAGGAGGAGCAGCCCGTCGAACCCGATCGACCCCCCCACGTAGCAGCTGAGCGACACGCCCACGCCGCGCACCCGGGTCCCCATCCGTCGCGGGGTGCGCGCCACCCGCTCCTTCCAGCGGAACTGCTCCGCCCCCCGGTCCAGCGCCTCCTTGAGGAAGGCGCTGGTGACGTGGGCCCGCCGCCCCTGCACCTCGGGGCCGAAGGGTGCCTTGCCCTCCGGGCAGTTGAGACGGCGGATGGCCACCTGGTCCAGGCCGAGCCGGCGTGCCGCCTTGGCCACGATCGGCTCCATGAGGACGATGCCCTGCATCCCCCCGGGCGCGCTCTGCGCGCTGCGCGGCGGGGTGTTGGTCAGCACGGTCGCGCCGCGCCAGCGCATGGCCTCGGGCTGGTAGAGGAGGGAGACGATGCGGCCGGCGGAGGCGGCGTCCCCCACCGCGTCGTAGGGGCCGTTGTCGCAGATGACCAGCATGTCCACCGCCGAGATGCGCCCCTGGGCGGTGAACCCCACCCGCAGCCGCCCCCGCAGGCTGGGGCGCGCCCGGCCGATGTAGGTCTCCTCCTCGCGGCTGATGCGCATCATCACCGGCGCCCCCGCCTTGCGGGAGAGCAGCGCCGGGATGACGAGCGAGATGCCGGCGGTGATCTTGCTGCCGAAGCCGCCGCCCGTGTACTCGCTCACCAGCACCACGTCGGCGGGGTCGAGGTTCAGCCAGCGGGCGATGGCCGGCACCGTCTGGGCGGTGCTCTGCGTCCCGGTGAAGACATGCACCTTCCCGTTCTGCCAGTACGCCAGGGCGCTGCGCGTCTCCAGCGTCTGGTGGCTGGTGTCGGGGGTGACGAAGGTCTCGTCGAGGACCAGCGCGGCCCTCTGGAACCCCGCCTCCAGGTCGCCGTGGCTCCACTCCTCGGGCGTCTTGCCAGTGGGGAGCTGCCCGGGCCCGGCGGCGGCGAAGTCCGCCGCGGTCCACTTGAGCTCGCCCACCTCCGGGGGCGGGGTGCTCGGGGCAGGGCCGCCGGGCGACGCCGGGGGCGCGGGCCGCCGGACCCAGATGTTCCCGTCGGTCCGGGGATTGGGCCCGCCCGGCCGCAGGGTCTCGAGCGGGTCGATGACGAAGGGCAGAGGCTCCAGGTCGAGGTGGATCCGCTCGATGGCCTCGGCGGCGGTGAGCTCGTCGACCGCCGCCACCGCCAGGATGGGCTCCCCGCGGTAGAGCGGCTCCATGGTCAGGGCCCGCTCGCCCTTGGGGTTGGCCTTGATGACCGTGCCGTTGTCGGTGAGGGCGTCCGCCGGCGGGGGCAGCTCGTCGGCGGTGAGGATGGCCTTCACCCCTGGCAGGGCCAGCGCCTCGCGCGCGTCGATTCGCCGGACGCGGGCGTGCGGCATGGGGCTGAGCAGGAGCTTGCAGTAGAGCATCCCCTCGGCCCGGTGGTCCTCGGCGAAGCGGGCCTGGCCGGTGACCTTGGCGACGAGGTCGGGGGTGGGGTAGTTCTTGCCCACCAGCCGGTGGCCGGTCCCGTACTCCCGTCCCCCGGCGCCCTCCTCAGCCATTCCCGGCCCTCCGCCAGAGCTCGGCGCCGCGCATGAGGGCGTCGAGGATCTTGTCGTAGTCCTGGCAGCGGCAGAGGTTCCCGGAGACGCCGTGGGCCAGCTCCGCCCGGCTGGGCTCCGGGTGGACCTTCAAGAACCCCACCGCGGAGAGGATGAAGCCCGACATGCAGAAGGCGCACTGGAAGCCCTGTGCCTCGACCACTCCCTGCTGCACGGGGTGGAGCGTCCCGTCGGGGAGCGCCAGCCCCTCGACGGTGAGGATCTTCCGGCCCCGGACCGCGTGGGTGAGGACCGAGCAGGCGTAGTGCGGCACGTCGTCGAGCAGCACCGTGCAGGAGCCGCACTCGGCCCGGTCGCAGCCCAGCTTGGTCCCGGTGAGACCCAGCCGCTGGCGCAGCGTCCAGGCCAGCGTCTCCTGCCGCGGCACCTCGGCGCGCCGCTGCTGGCCGTTCACGTTCAGCGTGACCAGCCGGTCGCCCAGCGCTCGCACCTGCGCCTGGGCGGGCGCGGCCCGGAACAGCCGCCCGGCCGAGGAGGCGACCACGCCGCCGGCGATGACCCCCTTGAGGAAGGTGCGCCGGCTGAACGCCTCGGGAGTGCTGCCGGGGTCGATCGGGTCGCTTCCATCGCCCATGGCAGGCCCAAAGTAGCGAGCCGGGCGGGCGACAACAAGAGGTGCCGGCCGCAAGGAGGGGACCCGAAGTGGACGCGGTCGGCGGGTCCGGCCCAGCCCACCTCACCCCGGTCCCCCGGCATCAGAGGAAGAGGTAGCGGAGGGTCAGGTTGGTCACCCACTGCTCATGGGAGGCCAGGGCTGGCGTCCGGACGCCGCCGACGTCGAACGGGTGGCCGAAGTCGAGCCGGAACAGGATCGGGCCCACCGCCAGGTCGAGGCCCAGGACGCCGGTCAAGGTCCGCGCCCCCCAGGCTCCCGGCTCGACCAGGGTGCCCGAGGCGTCGCGCCGCCCGTCCCAGGCGGTGAAGACGCCGCCGAAGTCGAGGCCCATGACCCCGGTCAGGTACTCGAAGAAGGCCAGCCGGAAGGCGGGGTCGAGGGGGAGGCGGAGCTCGGCGTTGGCCACGTAGTAGTGGGTCCCGATGAGGAAGGCGGCGTCGCCCGGGCCGTACCCGCGGAGGTTGTCCTCCGACGTCAGCCAGAAGCTCCGCTCCCAGAGCCGGCTGGCGCCGCCGGGCGAGAAGCTCGAGCCCAGCGCCAGCCGGAACCACAGCCGGGACCGCCCCACCAGCTGCTGGAAGCGCTCCGCGTCCAGGGTGGCGAAGCCCTCGACCGCGCCGCGCCCGGGCAGCCAGCCGCCGCCGAGCTCGGCGAGCACCGAGGACCCGTCGAGCGGCCCGGCGGTGGGGTGGTAGCGGACCGAGTCGTAGCCGAAGCGGACCGCCGCCGAGACGTTCGGGTGGGTGCCGCCGTTTCGACGGCGCCAGTCCCCGGTGCTCGTGTAGGGGCCGCCGGCGCTCTGCAGGCCGCCACAGTCGAGCACCACCAGGCCGGAGAAGTCGGTGAGGCAGTAGCGCTCGGTGGCGCCCAGCCCGAGCTCCAGCTCCACCCGCCGGTACCGGTCGAGCGGGTGGGCGAGGGCGCCCACCACGCCGTAGTCGCGCTGCAGGTAGGCCAGGTTCGGGTCCAGGGCATCGAGCTGCTGCTGGACGTAGTGGTAGGCCCCCAGCACCAGCCCGGTGCGACGCGAGCGGTCCTGGTAGAGGGCCAGGGCCTGCGTGTACTCCAGGCTGCCGTACACCGACAGGTCCACGAGGAGGGTCCGATCGCGGAGGTAGTCGGAGAAGAGGACCGCCGCCCTGCCCGCCAGCGAC
Organism: Anaeromyxobacter sp.; assembly: GCA_035541675.1. Classification (GTDB taxonomy): domain Bacteria; phylum Myxococcota; class Myxococcia; order Myxococcales; family Anaeromyxobacteraceae; genus Anaeromyxobacter. Next base: position 6,769 of record DATKMW010000088.1, read on the forward strand.
GCGCCGTCTCCCCCGGCGAAGACCAGGCCGGCGTCCGGCCGCCAGTTCGCAAGCGAGAGCGGGAGGTAGTCGCGGGGCGCCGAGGGGAAGTCGGTCTCGAGGATGGGCCGCGGCTCCCCCTGCGGAGGCGGGATCTCCTGCCAGGGCTCGTCGAGGTAGGCGATGGGCTGGACCTCCACCAGCCGGAAGCGGCCGCCCAGGAAGGTGCCGGCCAGGACGCCCTGGCCCGGGCCGGCGGGTCGGGGGGCGGAGAGGCCGGTGGAGAAGTCGGTGAGCCGGCGCCGTCGGCCGTCGCGCAGCTCCCACAGGTCGGGCTTGCCGGCGGCGTCGGAGGAGAAGAGGAGCGAGCCGTCCTCCCTTGCCACCGGGTGTCGGTCCTCGTAGGGGCCGGTGGTGAGCCGGGTGCGCGCGCCCGTCTCGGGGTCGAGGCGGAAGAGGTTCAGCCGCCCGTGCTCGGTGGCGTCGGAGGCGAAGGCGATGCCGGCCGGGCCCCAGGACAGGTCCTTCTTGGCGTAGGGGTCGTCGGTGAGGCGCCGGGCGCGGGAGGGACCGCGGAGCGGGGCGAGGTAGATCTCCTGCACGCCCGCGGCGGTGACGCCCACGAAGGCCAGCCCGGTGCCGTCGGGCGAGAGGGAGGGGTCGGCGATGGCCACGAAGCGCTCGCCCTCGGGGGAGAGGACCTCGAGAGGCTCCAGCGGGCCCACCCGGAGGCGGGCGGGCCTCCCGCCCGCGGCGGGCGTGTGCCGGTAGCTCCTCCGGTAGAGCCGGTCGCCGACGCCGTCCTGGGCCGAGAAGACCAGGAGGTCCCTCCCCAGCGCCGCCACGCCGTGATCGACCGGGTGCAGGGACTCCATGCCGGGCCGGTCGTCGGAGGCCACCACCTCGGCGATGCGCGGGCTCCGGGCGTCGGCGAGGACCAGGTGCGCCCGCCCGCGCTCGCGGTCGAGGGTGCGGCACAGCACCACCTCGCCGCCGGGCGAGGTGGTGCAGGCCTCCGGCTCCCCGGGGAGGCGCCGGAGCTCGCGCACGCCGGGCAGGTCCTGGCGGGCCTCGAGGTAGGCCGGGTAGTAGCGGCGCTTGAGCCAGGCTCGCCAGCGGGCGTCGACCTGCTCCAGCGGCTCGCCCAGGACCCGCTGCACCAGCCCGGCGAAGGCCCGGCCCTCGCCGGCCAGCCCCGGCAGCGCGGCCAGCTCGATGAAGGCCTGGATCCGCTCGCGCCCGTACTCCTCGGCCACGAAGGCCACCCGGGCCTGGCCCAGCTTGTAGGTGGGGATGTAGCCCAGCACGCGGTCGTCGCCGAAGGACGGGATCAGGTAGCGGTGCGCCGGATCCGGGTTCCACACCAGGTCGCGGAGGAACAGGTCGGTCTCCCCGTCGATCCCACCCCGCGAGTAGTACTCGGCGATCCCCTCCACGAACCAGAGCGGCAGGACCTCGATGGCCGAGACCGCGCCCGGACCGGCCAGGTCCATCATCTTCTGGATGTGGAACTGGTGGACCAGCTCGTGGGTGGCCACCTCGCGGAAGCGGGCGTGATCGCCGAAGTAGGGGACGGTCATCTTGAGGTCGTCGGGGGAGGTGACCCCCAGCACGGCCTCGCTCACCTGGAAGACGTTCTGCGTCTGGAACTCGCGCTGGGTGGCGTAGAGGATGAACGGGATCCGGCGGGTGGGGTCGTAGTGGAACGCCTCGGTGAGCCGGGCCCAGGCGTCGAGGATGACCGGGAGGGCGCGCCGCGCCTGGGCGGCCTCGCTCCGGTAGAAGTAGAGCCGCAGCCCGCCCGGCCCGCCGCCCGGCGGGGGGACGTCCACGTACTGCCAGGCGAAGCCGTACCAGGCCACCTGGTTCTGGCCCGGGCGCTCGGGGAGGACGAACACCTGCTGGAGGGCCAGGTCCTCGGGGTGCGCCAGGGCGGCGGCGCGGTCCCGCTCCTGGGCCTGGTCGGCCAGGCGCTCCAGCAGGGGGAGGTCGGCCCCCACCGACGGTCGCCGCAGCGCCAGGCCCTGCGCGGCTGCCGCGAGGGGGAGGGCCGCCACGGCCAGGCCGGCGAGCAGTCGCATTCGAGCCCACTCTACGCCAGGCCTTGCGCACAGGCGCCGCCCGCGCTACCACCCGCGGGTGTCCGAGGGGAACGAGCCGGTGGTGCGCATCCGCTGCCCTCCCGAGCAGGAGGGGCGCTGCCTCGCCGCGCTGGAGCGGGCTGGCTTCCGCGGCGAGCGATCCCTCACCTGGGTCGTGGTCCGCGACGCCGCCCCGGACGCGGTGAACGAGGCCCTGGTCGCGGGCGGCGCCGCGGTGCGGGTGGCGGCGCGGCAGCGGCTGGGGGTGCTGGTCGGCTGGCTCCTCGACCACGGCGGCCGGCTCGAGGGGCGCGGGGTGAACCTGGAGACGCTGGTCGGCAGGGTGCTGGAGGACGCGGGCCTCGGCGCGCGCTACCGCCCTCGGCCGGTGGCCGAGCTCCTGGGGGCGGCGGCCGCGGAGCACGAGCGGCTCCTGGCCACGGGCGCGGCCATGCTGCGCTGGAACGAGTTCGTGGAGCGGTTCTGCCTGGAGCGCGGGGCGCAGGGGTAGGGCGCCGCCGCCTGCGGGCGCAGCTGCTGGTCGCCCGGCCGTCCCGGCGCCCCGGCCCCGGGGGAGGGTCGGCGAGGGGAGCCCGCGCCGCCCACGCCCGGCGGTGCGCGGGTCCGCCCGAGGCCGCGCCGGGGGTGGATCGCGCAGCGAGCCGTCGCCTGGGACCCTCTCCCGGAGTCGCGGAAGCCTCGAGGCCCCACCGGAGAGGACGCCGCAAGCGCGCGGGGAGCTCCCGGCGGCCGCCCGGGCCCTAGCGGAGGGCCAGCCGCAGCAGGTTCAGCGCCTCGAAGGCGGCCTGGCGGCGGATCCGGGCTCGGTCGCCCCGGTAGAGCCGGGCCACCGCCTGGGTGCTCGCCGGCCCGGCCAGCGCCAGGTGCACCGTGCCCACCGGCTTCTCGGGCGTGCCCCCGGCGGGCCCGGCGATGCCGGTGATCCCCAGGCCCCAGGTGGCCCGGGCCTCCCGCCGCGCACCCTCGGCCATGGCCCGGGCCACCGGCTCGGACACGGCGCCGTGGGCGGCGAGCAGCGACGGGTCCACGCCCAGCAGCCGCTCCTTGGCCGCGTTGGCGTAGGCCACCACGCCCAGGTCCAGGACCGCGGAGGCGCCGGCGACGTCGGTGAGGAGCTCCGCCACCAGGCCGCCGGTGCAGCTCTCGGCCAGCGCCACCCGCTCGCCGCGCGCCGCCAGCCCGGCCACCACCAGCTCGGGCAGCTCCTCCCTCCCCTCGCCGAACACCTGGTCGCCGAAGACGGCCCGCACCTGGAGCCGGATCCGCTCCGCCCTCGCCGCGGCGTCCGGCCCCGGAACCGTCCACTTCACGTGCACCTCGGGCCAGTGGGCGCGGTAGCCGAAGCGGACGCCGGCGTTGTCGGGGTCGTCCATCACCGGGCGCATGGCGTGGTCGGCGTGGGACTCGCCGATCCCGAGGAGCTTCACCAGGCCGGCGGTGGGCACCTCGCCGATCCGCGCCTGGAGCCGCGGCAGCACCCACTCGTCGCAGAGCCCCTTGAACTCCAGCGGCACGCCGGGGAGGCAGACCAGCTCGGCCCGGCCGATCCGGGCCGAGAAGCCGGGAGCGGTGCCGAAGCGGTTGGGGATGACCTCGGCGCCGCGGGGGAAGCGGGCCTGCTTGGCGTTGTTGGGGGTCATGGCCCGGCCGAAGCGCCGGAAGCGCTCCTCGATGGCCCGCAGCGAGGGCTCGTGGAGCTCGAGCGGCACCTCCAGGAGCGTGGCCACGCTCTCGCTGGTGAGGTCGTCCTCGGTGGGCCCCATCCCGCCGCTCATCACCACCAGGTCCGCCCGGCCGGTGGTCTCGCGGATCGCCGCCATCAGGTCCCGCCGGTCGTCGCCGACCAGCGTCTTGCGCCGGGCCATGAGCCCGAGGTCCCAGAGCCGGTCCATCAGCCAGGCGGAGTTGGTGTCCACCAGCTGGCCGGTGAGCAGCTCGTCCCCGGTGGCCAGGATCTCGACGGCGAGGTTGTTCATGGGCGGATCTCTAGAAGAGGTGCAGGCCCCGGGACAGGAGCTGCATTCCCAGCCAGGCGTAGGCGCCGGCGGCCACGTCGTCGAGCATCACCCCGGCCGCCGTGTGGACGCGGTCGAGGGCCGAGGCCGGCCAGGGCTTCAGCACGTCGAGGAGGCGGAAGAGCACGAAGGCAGCCGCCGCGGCCGGCCAGGAGAAGGGGACCCAGGCCAAGGACACCAGGTAGCCGACCACCTCGTCGATGACGATGGCCGAGGCGTCCACCACGCCCCAGTAGCGGCCGGCCTGCCCCGCGGCCAAGATCCCCAGGGCGAGGAGCGCGGCCGTGGCGGCCAGGTAGACCGGCCAGCCCGCCCGCGAGAGAGCCCAGGCGAGCGGCACCGCGCCCAGGGTCCCGACCGTGCCGGGGGCCAGCGGCGAGTACCCGCACGGCCCCCACGCTGCGAGGAGCACCCACGGGCCGGGGGCTCCGCGGCGCGCGTCCCCGGGGGGGACGCGGCCTGCAAAGCGGGAGGAGAGCGCCGGGGGGCCGGCGGGGTCCGGGTCGGGCACGGCCTAGATGTACTCGTCCTGCTCGGCCTTGTCGCCCTCGACGTCCTCGGGGTCGGGCTCGAGGGCCTCGTCGGCCTCGAGCTCGGCGCGGAGGGCCGCCGGAAGCCGGGCACGGTCCATGGTGCGCGCCTTCTCGAACACCGACTCGGCGATGCCCATGGCCAGGTAGGCGCCCATGTAGACCACCAGCACGAAGGAGGCCCGGGTGGCGATGCCGACCGCCAGCCCCACCACCACCAGCACCGCGAAGACCGACAGGCTCTTGCGGGAGATGTGGACGTCCTTGAAGGTGCGGTAGCGGACGGTCGAGACCATGAGGAAGGAGAGCAGGAGCACCACCACCGCCACCGGTGCGCGGGTGGCGGCGTCGGTGGCGGCGCCGAACTCCTTGTAGTGGGCGATGACCAGCGCGGTGATGGTCCCGGCCGCCAGCGGGATGGGGAGGCCCACGAAGAAGCGCGAGGAGCCCTTGTCCCCCCGGGCGGCCAGCACGTTGAAGCGGGCCAGCCGCAGCGCGCCGCAGGCGGCGAAGGCGAAGGCCACGAACAGGCCCACGAACCCCAGCGGGGCCAGCGCCCACTTGTAGACCAGGAGGGCCGGCGCCGCGCCGAAGGAGACCACGTCGGCCAGGCTGTCGAGCTGCACGCCGAAGTCGGACTGCGTCTTGGTCATCCGCGCCACGCGCCCGTCGAAGGCGTCGAAGAACATGGCGAAGAAGATGGACAGCGCGGCCTGGTAGAGCTGGACCGGCGTCGCGTCCCCGGCGCAGAGCGTGAGCGCGTAGAACCCGAGGAAGATCGAGCTGACCGTGAACAGGTTCGGCAGGACGAACATCGCCTTGCGCAGGTTGATCTGCACGCCACCCCTCCGGCCACCCGGGCCGTCACGAGGCTGTCACGGGCGAGTCGTTTTGTCGAGCCGATCGACCCCATCCCGGCACGGTTCCCGGACGGCCTCTCCCACCCCGAGGTGCACCCGCGCCCCCGACCCGCACTCCACCCACAGGACGGGGTCGGCGAGCCAGTGGTCCATCGAGGCGTGGACCTGCGAGCTGCTGGCCGCCACCAGCGCCGGGCCGTGCCCCGTGCAGCGGTCTCCCTGGAGCTCCGCCCGGGATTTCTCCAGGAAGACCAGGCACCCGGCCTCTCCCCCCACGGCGTCCACCGCGCGCACCTCCACCTCTCCTCCCAGGACCTCCACCGCCGCCCCGCCGCAGCGGGTGAGCGTGCTCGCCTCGAGCCGTAGCGCGCCCCGGCGGACCTGCACGCAGTCGCCGAGGATGCCGCCGTCCTCCTCCACGGCCCCGGAGATATCGAGCCGCCGGGCATCGACCCGGGCCGTCCCCAGCACCGACAGACCCGCCGGGCCCGGGGAGCGGATGACCAGATCCTCCAGCGAGGCGGTGCCACCGGAGATGGTGACGCCGGCCTCGATCGACGGCCCGGAGACGGCCAGGCGGGAAAGGACGCTCTCGCCGTGGAGCTGGGCGATGGCGGCGCGGACGCCCCGGGCCGCCCCGCCGGTGACGGACACGGAGCCGCCATGGAGGAGGAGGCCGTAGTCGCCGGAGAGGTCGACCTCGCGCGCCGAGAAGCTGCCGGACTCCACGAACACCCCCACCGCACCTCCGGTGGCGGCCAGGTCCTCGGCCAGGACCTCGCCGGCGAGCACCTTGAGCGCCGCCCGCCGGGGGCCGGATCGCAGCGAAAGGCCGGACAGGCGCACCGTCCCGCCCTCGACCACCAGGCCGTCCTCGCCCTCGGGCGCGACCAGGGAGGTCGAGCCCGCGCCCGCGCCCGAGATCGAGAGCGGCCCCCGCACCCGACCCAGCGAGCCGGCGTGGGCGCCGGGGCCCAGGCGGATCTCGTCCCCGGGCTGGGCGGCGGCGAGCGCCGCCCCCAGGTCGGCTCCGGCCGGGACCTCGAAGGTGGCGCCCAGCAGGGCGGGGAGGAATGCGGCTGCGGCCAGCGTCATGCGGCCATCACCGCCACAGGTGAGGGAGAAGATCCAGCGCCAAGGGCGGGAACTAGCGCGGGCCGCCGGAGGCGCCCGGCCGCGGGGAGGCGCGCGTCGAGGCGATCCGGTCCCCGCCCAGCCAGGGCAGAGGGTCGCTCGCCAGGCCGTCCTTCCAGACCTCGAAGTGCAGGTGGGGGCCGGTGGCGCGGCCGGTCTGGCCCACCAGTCCGATGACCTGCCCGGCGTCGACCGCGTCGCCCGGGGAGCAGAGCAGGGCGGAGAGGTGGCCGTAACGGGTGGTGAGGTCGCCCGCGTGCCGCACCTCGACCATCAGGCCGTAGCCGCCGGAGGGGCCGGCCCGCACCACCCAGCCGGCCGCGGCCGCCTCCACCGGCTGGCCGCGCTCGGCGGCGAGGTCGAGGCCGCGGTGCATGCGGCGCGTCCCATCCAAGGGGTCGACGCGGATCCCGAAGAACGAGGAGATCCAGCCCTGCTCCACCGGCCAGCGGAGGCGCGCCGGCGCGGGGCGCTTCACCAGCGCCGCCCCCATGGCGCGGCTGGTGTCGATTCGCACCGCCAGGCGGTCGGTGCGGGCGGCGACCGCGGCGGCCAGCTCCGGCGGGGCGGCGCCGTAGCTCCGGAGGTCGTAGTCCCACTCGGCCTCGACCGTCACCCGGGCGCGGACCAGCTCGAGGAGCGGGGTCTGGGGGAGCGGGCGGGCCAGGTACGGGTCGAGGACCGCGCACAGCTCCCGCCAGGCCCGGGCCGCCTCGACCGGGAACCCCTGGCCCTCGGGGGCACGGGCGCGGCGGAGGCGGGCCTCGGCCGCGAAGCGGAGCAGGAACGGGTCGAGCGGCGGCCCCTCCGGCGCCTCGCTGGCCACCGCCTCCGGCGCAGGCACCGGGACCGGCGGCGCTGCCTCGGGCTCCTCGGCCTCGGGGGGCCGCCGGAACCCGGCCTGGTCGAAGGTCATCTTGGGCGCGGTGGTGGCGCAGCCCGCGACCGAGACGAGGGCCAGCGCGAGGACGGCGGAGGAGCGAGGACCAGCGGAGGGCGAACGCACCGACGGTCATGTTAGCAACCGAGGCCCGCGCTCCGCGCTGTGGGCACGGGTGGGCGGATCGCCGATGCCGCGGGCGAGTGATAGCATCCCGGCGCACATGGCTATCCGTGAACCGCGATCGAGGGACGGGCGCCGCGGTGCGGCGGAGGCGCTGCGGGCGCGGGAACGGGTACGGGCCGAGGAGGTGGTGGACCGGCTCGAGCGCGCCATGCCCGACGTCCGCATCGCGCTGCACTTCGGGAGCGACGTGCAGCTCCTCGTCTCGGTGATCCTCTCGGCCCAGTCGACCGACGTGGGCGTGAACAAGGTCACCCCGGCGCTCTTCGCGGCCTTCCCCGACGCCGCCGCCTACGCCGCCGCGCGCCCGGAGGCGCTGTGGCCCTACATCCGCAGCCTGGGGCTCTTTCGCAACAAGGCCAAGGCCATCGTCGCCGCCATGCAGGCCATCTCCGGCGAGCACGGCGGCCGGGTGCCCCGCCAGCGCGAGGCGCTGGAGCGGCTGCCCGGCGTCGGCCGGAAGACCGCCGGCGTGGTGCTGGTGCACCTGGGGGCGGCGCCCGCCTTCCCGGTGGACACCCACGTCGGAAGGGTGGCGCGGCGGCTCGGGTTCACCCGGCACCAGGACCCGGACAAGGTGGAGCAGGACCTCATGGCGCTGGTGGCCGAGGAGCGCTGGGGGCGTGCCCACCAGCTCATGGTGTGGCACGGACGGCGGACCTGCGCCGCCCGGGCCCCGGCCTGCTCCCGCTGCGCGCTCTCGGACCTGTGCCCGAGGCGCGGCGTCCCGGCCTCGATGCGGCGGTGAGGCGGGGCCCGCCGCCTCATCCGCGCCAGCCGGGCGGCGAGGCCGCGGCCGGCCCCCCGGCCAACCGGAGCGTATCCACCGCGTGGGCCACCCCGGCCTCCGCGTTGGAGCGGGTGACGAAGGCCGCCACCCGTTTCACCTCCGGCTCGGCGTTGCCCATGGCGATGGGCAGCCCGCAGCGCTCCAGCATGCTCAGGTCGTTGTGGTGGTCGCCGAAGGCGACGGTCCGGGCCAGGTCGATCCCGCGTGCGCGGGCCAGGACCTCCAGCCCCGCTCCCTTGCTGGTCCCGTCCGCGGTGATGTCGATGACGCCCCGCTCCGACGCCACCAGGGCCAGCCCGCCCGCGCCACCGAGCAGACTCTCGAGCTCCGCCATGGCCTCCTCGCCCACCTCCGAGACCAGGAGCTTCAGCACCGGCGGGAGCGAGGGGAGGAGGTCCAGCTCCCGCAGGGGCGAGAGCGGCACCCGGTGCTCGGGCCGCGCGCCGGCGTTGTACCGGTCCAGCCGGGCGAGCCGCGGGCTGCCCTCGGTGTGGTAGACGCGGTCGGCGGTGTAGAGGAGGTAGTGGTGGCCGCGGTCCCGGAGGTGCTGCCGCAGCCGCGCCACCAGCGGGGCGGGGATGGCCTGGGCGTGGACGATGGCACGGGTCACCGGGTCGCGGACCAAGGCGCCGTTGCAGGCGACGATGGGCGCGGTCACGCCGAGTTCGTGGGCGAAGCGCAGCGCCATGAGGTCGAGCCGGCCGGTGGCGAGGACGACCTCGACCCCGCCCGCCCGGAGCCGCGCCACCGCCGCGCGGTCGCGTGGCGCGAGCGCGCCCTCCGGGTCGAGGAGCGTTCCGTCCAGATCGCACACACACCAGCGCCAGCGCATGGCTTTGTCGCCTCTCCGGCCGCGAGCCGGGCCGGCCGCGAGCTCCCGCCGCCCATGGTACCCGCCCCGCCGGGGCCGAAGCGATGCCCGTCCGCCCGTTGCCGGCACCGCCGGCGCGTGCTACAGCCAGCCGTGCCGGAGTCGTCCGGGCGAACGCGTCGGCCCGGAAGGAACGGGGCCGCCGAGGAAAGTCCGAGCACCAAAGGACAGCGTGCCGGCTAACGGCCGGTCGGGGTGACCCGCAGGAAAGTGCAACAGAGAGGAGACCGCCGAACGGCGCGGCAGTCGAGCCGGCGCGCGAGAGCGCGCCGGGGGGCGCGCGTGGCAAGGGTGAAACGGTGCGGCAAGAGCGCACCGCGCCCCGGGCGACCGGGGTGGCACGGCAAACCCCACGCGGTGCAAGAGCGAATAGGGAGGCGGCCCGTCCGCGCGAGCGGGCGAGCGAGGCTGGTCCGGCCGGCCTCCGGGTGAGCTCGCTGGAGGCGCGCGGCAACGCGCGTCCTAGAGGAATGTCCGCCGCCGCCGGTCTTCCGGCGGAACAGAACTCGGCTTACAGGACGACTCCGGCCTTTCTTCTTCCAAATCAAGCGGTTGCCAGTGCAGTTGCCCGAGTCTGGCACACATCTGGCTTACGCTCCCTCTCGGCCTGCTCACGCGGGTCCGCACGAGGTTGAGAGATTCGGGTCCTCGGCGCCCCTCACGGTGGCGTCACAGACGATGCAGAGGTCACCGGTATCATCCAAGGACTCCGAGCAGTTGTCAGCCCACGAGTGTAGTAGGGGACTTACCATGAACCCGCGTGTCTCGACCGTCGTGACGGACCTCGACAACACGCTCTACGACTGGTTCGAGTTCTGGTACGCGTCCTTTGGGGCGATGTTGCGCGTGCTCGTGGATCTGAGCGGGATCCCCGAAGAAGTCCTGAAGCCAGAGATCCGAACCATTCACCAAAGGTACGGTACATCGGAGTACTCGGCCCTGATTCAGGAAATACCCTCTCTCCAGAAGAAGTTCCCGCGTGAGGACCTACCGAAGCGTTTCGATGCTGCGATCGATGCGTATCGCAAGGCGAGAGCCGCCACGCTGAGGCTGTATCCAACGGTGTTCGACACGCTACGTGAGCTCAAACATCGCGGCGTTCGGATCGTCGGCTACACAGACTCGCGGGCGTACCAGTCTGCCTATCGGGTCCGCAAGCTGGGCCTGGACGGGGTTCTGGACTTCCTCTACTCGCCGCCCGACCACAAGCTGCCGCCAGGCACGTCAGCCGAGGATCTTCGGACGAGGCCGCCGAGCAATTATGACTTCAAGTTCACCCAACATCGCCACACTCCAGAAGGCGAAACGAAGCCAAACCCCGATCTCCTACGATCGATCATCACTGAGGTCGGGGCCACACCTGGCAGCACCGCTTACGTCGGTGACAGCCTCATGAACGACATCGCCATGGCCCAGCAGGCGGGTGCGTTCGACGTGCAAGCCAAGTATGGAGTTGCGATGGATCGGCCCGGCTACGATCTCCTTCAGGAGGTCAGCCACTGGCCTCAGACGGCCGTGGAACATGAGAAGAAGCCGGAAGTTCACGCAACACGCGTGCTACGTGAGCACTTCGATGAGTTGCTTGGCTTGTTCGACTTCGAGCGGCTTCAAACGGAGTGACAGACCATGCCAGCCGGAACGGACACAAACCCCAGCATCCCAGCTTCTCCCATCGTGTCCGATCCCGAGAAGCTTCTCTCCTCTGCCGTTGACGCATGGAAGACGACAGTCTCCGTTCAGCAGCACTTCAACGATCTTGAGCTGCGTGTTCGGAACTTCGCCATCACCTTCATGACGGCGGTGCTCGGCCTCGTCGGCTTGGCGCTGAAGGAGGAACCCGACTCGCTGCTCCCTTGGGCGCTGCTCCTTATCGGTATCGTGGGGTGGTTGGCCTTCTACATGATGGATCGCTGGTGGTATCACCGCTTCCTCGAGGGTGCGGGCGAGCATGCAGGCGTTGCCGAGGTGTGGCTCGCGGCGGCCACGGGTACCGGCACGCATCTCTTCAACCTCTCTGAGACAATCAAGCAGAAGAGCGGGATCTCGATCGGAAAGCACAAGATAAGGTCCAAGCACCGCATCGACTTGTTTTACGCGGCCGTGGCCGTAGCGGCGGCAGTCCTAGCCGTGGTGTTCTACTGGCATTCAGGGCCGCCGAAAGAGAGCAAGCCGACGGAGGTTGTTCTGAGCGCGGCGCCCGGCGCCATTCCGATCTCTCTTCCGCCCGGAGTCTGGTGTTCCTGTCCCCCTTCTGCTCCTCCCCCAACGGAGCCGACGTCGCCAGCTACTCAGCCACCGCGGAGCAAGCGCCACCCGGCCGCCACGACCAAATCACCGCGGTGACACCGTCAAGATTCACCCTCGCGTACGACCATCAGACGGGGAAGTCAGGGGGCTGAGCCATCGTCGGCTCCCGGCTGGGGCAGGGTCGACGGACCCGGCGTCTTCCTGAGGCGCCAGCCCCCGCCAGGTTCCTTCCCCTCAGGACCGCCCTCAGGAGGCGGCCGCGGACGGGAGCCACGCGCCCCCGACTCGAGGGCGTGTGGCCTTGCCGACGAGGCGGGTTCCCTTGCCTCGAGCCAGCGGATGTGGGCAGGACGCGGAGGCCCAAGCCGGGCGAGCTGGGAGCCTAGACATGGGCCGTCACCCATTCGCCGACGGCCCTTCCGCGCGCCCTCGCCGCCGGCCACGATCCATCGGCTGGCTGGCGAAGGGGCACCGGGCCTCCCCCTCGCCGTGAAGCGCGGCGAGCACGCTTTCCTGATCGCCCCCTGCTCGCGCACATGGGTGGGCTTCACGAGCCTCTCCAGGGTGTGTGGAGGACGCGCCGGTAGGGGCGACGGGAGAACCGCCGGAGAGGCGCCACCCGACCGTGAGTGAACCGGGCGAGGGCCCGGCTCCGCTCGAGGCGTCAGGGCAAGGCGCAGTCGGGCCTACAGCGCCGCGGACAGGAGACCACGGGAGATCCTCGGCCTGCCGCAGGCCCGGGCTGAGGGCGTGCGGCGGGTATTTCTGCCCCACAGTGAAGGCGATACCGAGCGATGTGAGCGCTCGGAATGGGCTGGCCGGCGTGCCGTCACGAGCACCTGGCCGGGCCACCTCGCGACACCCTCGCCGTCCTGACACTTCAACCCGGTACAGGGGCGGGCTGGCGTGTGAGGAGAAGTGGTGGGCATAGCGTCTGCATTGGCAGCGCGTCAAAGCCGACCATCGCGCGAAATCGCGCATGCAAAGTGCTACAATCAATCCATGAGCGCCCTCATCGAGAACGAGCGCCGGGCGCGACGCGTCCAGGTTCAGTGCGGCGTCCGCATCGCCCTGCGGTCAGGCGCGTTCTTCACATCCTGCACCGTGGACATCGGACCCGGAGGATGCGGCGTCGTCGCAGCACCAGCGCGATTGGAGCCAGGCGATCGCGTCTTCCTGGAGATCGATCTCGCCGGTGCGGGCCACCTCCTGGCTGGTCGGGTCGCATGGTCGTCGAGTACGCCACCGTGGCGGAGTGGCCTGGCGTTCGATGGAGGCAGCCTCGGGGCCGCCGCTGCGCTGTTCGCGCGCATCGCCTCGGCCGGCCCGGAACTTCTCCAGCAAGGCTTGCCCATCGACCCAAACCCGGAGGAGGCCAGGGCGGCTCCCGGACAGGCAGCCGCGGGCCCGCACCAGGCCCCGGAGATGAAGGCCCGGGATTAGGTCCGGACGACGCCGCCGCCGGCCTGGCCGGCGCGGGAGTCGGCAGTGACCTGCGCCGAGAGGTCCTCGGCTTCCAAGCTCGGCAGCGCGCGTCGAGGACGGCCCGGGCCAGCAGCGACGACGCGGTGAAGGGCCTGGGCAGGAGCTCGGTCCCCGACTC
>DATKMW010000089.1:0-8026 GCA_035541675.1 Anaeromyxobacter sp.
GGCGCGAACGCGAGGGTTCCGGATGGCTGGGCTTGGCGGGGTCGTTGCCCGCGCGACACAGCGTGCCCGGTCGGCGCGCTACTTCCGCGCCTTGAGGGCCTCGTCCTTGGTCTTGTAGGTGTTGCAGTCGCCGGCGTTCACCCAGACCTCCTTGGTGTCGGCGATCATGAAGTACTTGTCGAGGTTGCACTGATCCTTCGAATCGCCCCGGTGGATGATGTAGTTCACGCGGCCGTTGCCGAACTCGGAGGCGTCGAGCAGGAAGTAGACGCCGAAGTCGTCCTTGCCGGACGGAGCGATGGCCTTCGCCCAGGAGCTCAACGGCCGGTCAGCCCGCTGCTTCTCGGCCAGATCCTTCGCCGCCTCCTCCGGCTTCTGGAAGCTCTCCCAGACGTGGACGCCCCAGCTTTCGTAGTCGCCCTTGGCCCGGAAGTAGTGGATGGCCACCTTGCCATCGGGGAGCTTCAGGTCCTCGGCGGCCCCGGGTTGTGCCAGGAGCGCGAACGCAACGGAAGCGGGGACGATCATCCTGTGGAGCCAGCGCATCGGGTTCTCCTCCCTGTGACAGCTCGAGACGCCTGCGGCGGCGACGGGAGACATTTTGCACGGCCCGGCGCCGGCGGCAAGGGCGGCGCTCCGCTGCGGTGGACGACGGACAGTGAACGAAGGCGCACCGGCCGCCCACCTGACCCGGTGGCGGGGGCTCCTCCCGGGGCGCGACCCGGCCGCCCTCGCCCGCTATGAGCCTCTGCGGAGGTGCACATTGACCGACGCGCTCTTGGGAAGGCCCGTGGAGCAGCTCTCGGCCCGGGATGTCCTCGACCTCGCCATCCTCATGGAGGAGGAGGCGCGCGAGCGGTATCAGGCCCTGGCTCGCCAGGTGGGTGGCCGGTACGCCGGCGACGCCGGCGACATGTTCCGCGCCATGGCCGCCAACGAGGCGCGGCACGGCGCCCAGCTGGCCGAGCGCCGGCGGCGGCTCTTCGGCGACGCCCCTCCGGAGGTGACGCGGGAGATGCTGTTCGAGCTGGAGGCACCGAGCCTCTCCGCGCCGCGGGTGTTCATGTCCGGCAGGCAGGCCATGGGGGTGGCGCTCGAATCGGAGCGGAAGGCCCGCGAGTTCTTCGAGGAGGCGCTGGGGGTGGTGACCGATCCGGAGGTGAGGACCCTGCTCGCCGAGCTGCGCGACGAGGAGGCCGGGCACGAGGGGCTGGTGCGGGCCCGCCTGGCGGAGCTACCCCAGGGGCCCGATCTCGAGGAGGACGAGGCGGACGAGCCGGGGACCGATCCGGCGGGCTGAGCTCCCCCTGCCCGGTCCGCGCCCCTAGCCCGGGCCCGGGGACGCCGCCCGGAGCACCTCCCAGAAGGCGCGCTTGGGCTCGAAGTGGTGGAAGAGCAGCGGCTCGTCGGGCGAGCCCAGCCAGGACGACTCGTCGTTGACGCCCCAGAGCAGCACCGCGTCGATGTACTCGGCGTTGCGGCGGAACATCGCGAAGAGCTCGCCCCATCGCCGGGCCTGGGCCGCCCGGAGCGCGTCGGTCAAGGGCGGGACCGGGGCGCCGTAGCGCTCGCGGAGGCTGACGTCCAGCTCGGTGATCTGGTTGTGCAGCCCGAGCCGGGCCAGCTCCCGCACGGTCGCCTCCAGCGCCGCCGGGTCGGGGTAGACGACGGTGCAGTGCGCCTGGTGCCCCACGCCGTCGATGGGCGCGCCGCCAGCCCGGAGCGTGCGGACCATCTCCAGGATCAGGGCCCGCTTGGCCGGGTTCTGCGTCTCGTAGTCGTTGTAGTAGAGGAGCGCGCCCGGATCCGCCTCGTGGGCGAACTGGAAGGCCAGCGCGACGTACTCCGGCCCGATGATCTCGAACCAGGGGCTCCGCCGCCAGCCGTCGACCGCCCCCGGCTCGCCCGCGACCAGGGCCTCGTTCACCACGTCCCAGGCCCAGACCCGCCCCCGGAAGTGGCCGACCACCGCGTGGATGTAGGCGCGCAGCCGCTCGATCAGGACCCCCCGCGACACCGGCAGGTCCCCCTGGGTGAACATCCCCGGCACCACCTCCCGGTGCCAGACCAGACAGTGGCCGCGGACCTTGATGCCGTTCTTCACGGCCCAGTCCACGATGGCGTCGGCCTTGGCGAAGTCGTACCGCCCCAGGGCCGGGGAGAGCGCGGCGGGCTTCATCTCGTACTCGGCCACGAGGACGTCGAACTGCGACCGGAGGAGCTCCGAGCTCCCTCCCAGCACCAGCCCCGAGTCGACCGCCGCGCCCACCAGGAAGTCGGACCGATAGGCCCGGGCCAGCGAGGGGATGGGGTCGCCCGGCCGCCAGGAGACGGCCGGGTCCGCGGCCCGGGCGGGCAGGGCGGCGGACAGCGACGCGGCGGCCAGGAGCAGCGCGGATCCTCGTCCCCGGCGGGCCTTCGGCCGGTGGGTGGGCGTGGCGCCGCTCATGCGAGCGCGGCGTCCACGCTGGGGTGGATCTCGAATACCCGGTCGAGCATGGTCAGCCTGAAGATCCGGGCCACCTGGTCGCTCACCCCGACGAGCTTCAGGAACCCGCCTCGCTCCCGGGTGGCCTTGAGTCCCGACACCAGCGCCGAGAGCCCGGCGCTGTCGAGGAAGCCCACCCCGCCGAGATCGCAGACGATCTCCCAGTGCCCCTCCTCGACCAGCTCCCGGATCCGCGCCTTCACCGCCGGCGCGGTGACGGCGTTGATCCGCCCCGTCACCGAGAGCACCACCCGCCGCTCCGAGCGCTGATCCACCGCCATCCCCAGGTCCATGTCCAGGCTCCTATCCGGGCGCGAGTCTCATGGCCGCGCCATCAGGAACTGCGGCGGCTCGGCCTTCCAGCCTTCCGGTGGACGGAACACCGCCGCCCGCACGATGGGGACCAGCATCACCACGTTGTAGAGGCCCCAGAAGGCGTTGGTGAGCAGGCTGGCCCAGGTCCCCTGCCCCCTCGAGAGCAGGGCCCAGGCCCCGTAGCCGATGGCCGCGAGGGTCAGCGCGATGACCGTGATCTGCGGCCATACCAGGCGCAGGTAGTTCCCGCTCTGGCGCTGCTTGGGGGTGACCACGAAGCGGGGGCGGCGGCCGAAGAGGGTGCTCACCACCGCCCGGATCCACAGGGGGAAGAGCGCCAGGCTGTACTGCTCGCTCCGCCAGGCGTCGATCCCGCGGGTGACCACGAGGAACATGATCCGGTTGAGCGCCAGGTAGGGGGCCAGCCGCGCCAGGAAGTCCAGCCACGGGCTGCGGATGGGGGCGATCCCGGTGGCCAGGCAGAAGATGGGTGCGAGGACGAAGACGAGGCTGGCGAAGCCGTCGAAGTAGGACAGCATGGTGGTGAAGTACTCGATGCGCTGGGGAAGGGTGAGCCCCGGCTTGAGGAACGGGTTCTCCCGCATGAGGACCTGGATGGTGCCTTGCGCCCAGCGCAGCCGCTGGTTGAGCGCCGTGCGCAGGTCCTCCGGGGCCAGCCCGTAGGCCAGCACTTCCGAGTGGAAGGCGCTCTTCCACCCCAGCGCGTGCAGGCGCATGGCGGTGGCCATGTCCTCGGTGACGCTGATGGTGGCCATGGGCAGGACCGGTTGCGCCTCGCCGGGCCGGGTGAGGTCGAGCTCGTCCATGGCCGCCGGGTCCACCCCCAGGGAGGCCAGGTCGCGCTTGGCCTCCTCGGGGATCTGCTCCAGGTGGCCCAGCAGGTGGGCGCGGGTCTCGCCGGCTGCCGCGTCCCCGGCACGGGCCAGGTCGCCCAGCAGGCCGGCGATCTCCAGGATGTCGTGGCGGGAGGAGAGGTCCTGCGCCGCCGCCACGCCCTGCCGGACCAGGTCGCTGACCCGCTCCAGCGGCGCCCCTCGGCGCAGCGCCTCGCGGGCCGAGGCCAGCGCCTCGCGGAGCAGCCGGGCCGCGGGGCGGTACTGCGCCCGTGGGTGCCGGACCTGGACGTCGATGCGCAGCGTGCGCAGCGCCTGCTCGAAGCGACGCTGCATGTCGCGCACGTACTCGGTCAGGCCCAGCTGCAGGAGTGCCTCGCGCCGGAGGATGGCGTTGGAGCCGCAGAAGAAGGCGGCGTCCCACCCATCCTTGCCCTGCATGATGGGGCCGTAGAAGAGCGGGGCATCGGTGCCGAAGGGATCGCCGGGGGGCAGGTTGTAGAAGTGCTGCGGCGTCTGCACGAAGGCGAGCCGGGGGTCCCGGAAGTAGCCGATGATGCTGCGCACGATCCGGGGGTCGGGGATCTGATCGGCGTCGAGGATGAGGATGAACTCGCCCTCGGTCTCCATCAGGGCGTTGTTCACGTTCCCGGCCTTGGCGTGGCGGGGCTTGCCCTCCCACTCCTCGCCGCGGGTGATGTACCCGCAGCCGACCTCGGCGCAGAGCGCCCGCATCTCCGGGCGCGCGCCGTCGTCGAGCAGGTGGACCTTGAGCTGGGGCCAGTCGATGGCCAGGGCCGCCTCGACGGTCAGGCGGAGCAGCTCCACCGGTTCGTTGTAGGTGGTGATGAAGACGTCGACGGTGACGCCCTCGAGGGGCGGCGGCGCGACGCGGCGCCTCGGCCTCCACATCATGAACACGAAGAGGACGGTGTTCAGGTAGGCGTAGGTCTCCGCCGCCGCCATGGGCAGGGCGAACCAGAGCGCCGCGGTGTTGAGGCTGTAGCCCCAGCGCCAGGCCAGGTAGGCGCCTCCGGTGATGAGGGTCAGCACCGCCAGGACGCGGAAGACCGCCACCCGCCGCCGGAAGCCGCCGTCACCGGGCATCCTTCGGCTCCTCCCGCCGGGTCGACTTCACCAGCCGCCAGTGGTTGCCGTCCGGGGTCGCGGGTGTGTAGGAGATCTCGTCCACCAGCTGCCGGGCGATGTAGACCCCGTAGCCGCGCTCCCGGGCCTGACGGGGATCCTGCTCGGGCAGGGCCGCCAGGTCGAAGGGCAGGCCGTCGTCGTAGATGTCGATCTCCACCCGGTCCGGCTCGAGGTGGATCTGCCCGCGCAGCTCCCCCCCCCGGTCCCGGTAGGCGTGCTCCATGACGTTGGTGACGATCTCCGAGGCGGCCAGCTCGAGCTCGTAGGCGAAGCCCGGTCCGTAGGCCCGGGCCAGGTCCTGGAGCAGGGCCATCGCCTCCTCCAGGTGGCCCAGGTCGCCGGGCAGGCGGAAGGGGAGCGTGCGGGGCAGGGCCTTGACGACGATGAGGGTGAGGTCGTCGCTGCGCGAGCCGCTGGAGAAGGCGTCCACGGCCTCGACGATGGAACGGGCCAGCGCCGCGGCGGGCAAGGCGCGGTTCGACTCGAGGACCTCCACCAGGCGACCGGTCCCGAAGAGCCGGCCGCGTCCGTCCTCCGCCTCGGTCACCCCGTCGCTGTAGAACACCAGCAGGTCGCCGGGGAGGAGCACGATCCGGCGCTGCTCCACCGGGTTGTCCCGCAGGACGCCGATGGGCGGGCCGGTGGCCCCCAGCCGCTCGCAGCTCCGCCGCGCGGCCCGGTACCAGAGGACCTCGGTATGGCCGGCGCTGGCGTAGTCGACCGCGGCCGTGCGCCGGTCCAGGGTGGCGGTGACCACGGTGATGAACATGTCGGCTTGGGTGAGGTCGTCGTAGAGGGACCGGTTGAGGCTGGACAGGCCCTGGCCGGGCGGGGTCTTGCGGGCGGCGCCGTCGCGCAGCAGGGCCCGCGCGGTGGAGGTCATCATCGCCGCCGCTACCCCCTTGCCCGCCACGTCCGCCAGGGCCAGGTAGCAGTGATCCGGGCTGGTGCTGAGCCAGTCGTACAGATCGCCGCTCAGGTAGCGGGCGGCCAGGGCCACCCCGGCGAAGTCGTAGCCCGGCAGCTCCGGGGTCCGGCGCGGCAGGATGCTGGCCTGGACCTCGGCGGCCAGCACCACCTCCTGCTCCAGCCGCTGCTGCTCGAGGAGCTTGGCCTGCGCAGCCCGGAGGTCGGCGGTGCGCTGCTCGACCATCTGCTCGAGCTGCTCGGAGTAGCGCTTGAGCTCGCGCTCGGCCTGGGCGCGCCCCGCGTACTCGGCCGCGTGCCGCATGGCGATGGCCGCCGAGCCAGCGAAGAGCGTGAGGAGATCCTCCTCGTGCTGCTGGAAGGCCGCCTGCTCGGTGCTCTCCACCGACAGGACCCCGTGCACCTCCCCCCTGGAGTTGATGGGGAGGGCGATGAGGGAGCGGTAGCCGGCGGGCTCCCTGCCCGGCTCGAAGCGGGGGTCCGTCTGGACGTCGGCGATGTTGACGATCCGCCGCTTGGCCCAGGCGATCCCGGCGGCGCCCTTCCCCGGCGCGAACCACAGCGGCTCCGCCCGGCGCGCCAGGCAGGAGGTGGCCACCCGGGTGACCAGGTGCTCCGTGCCGTCCGGGACCTGGATGGTGGCGCCCAGGACGTTGGGCAGGAGGTCGCGGATGGCGTCGACGATGAAGCGCATGACGCTGTCGACGTCGAGCGAGGAGGTGATGGACCCGACCGCGGTGGCCATCACCGCCAGCTCGGCGTTGCGCCGCTCCAGGGTCCGCTCGTGCTCCTTGCGCCGGGTCACGTCCTGCTTGATGCCGATGAAGTGGGTGATCCGGCCGGTCGGATCGGCCACCGGCGCGATGGTCTGCTCCTCGATGTAGACGTGCCCGTCCCGGTGCCGGTTGTAGAGCTCCCCGTGCCAGACATTGCCGGCGGTGATGGTCCTCCACATGTCCTTGTAGAAGGAGGCGGGCTGCCGGCCGGACTTGAGGATGCTGGGCGTCCGCCCCAAGACCTCCTCCCCGGCGTAGCCGGTGATCTCGGTGAACGCCGGATTCACCCACAGGACGATGCCGTCGCGGTCGGTGATCACGATCCCGTTGGCCGCAGCCTCGACGGCCTTGCCGATGAGGCGGGCGAACCCGGCCGGGCGGCCCGACAGGCGCCGGCGCCCTCCCGTCGCCGCGCCCGGGCTCGGCCTCCGCCCGTAGCTGGGCCTGCCGCCGGACGGCGGGCGGCCCGTTCCGGACACCCTGGCGCGCAGCTTGTCGGCACGGCGTTTCACGCGGTCACTCCGGACGCGTCGGGGGTGAAGGCGGACGTGGGCCGGCGGCCCCCCGCGAGCGGGGCTGCATACTGCCACCGGCCCCTGCGCGCCAGGCTGCCCCGGGCGGGGCCTGTGCGGGCACGCGCCCGACGGCGCTCCTCCGCCCCGCCGAGTACTCGGACGAGGGACGTGTGCGGCCGGGCCACCCCTAACCGGAGGGGTGCTCCGGGGACTCCCCGCCCTGCCGGCGAGCCGGGTGGCCGCGGCCCTGCTGGCGGTGGTGCTGTCGGGCGCGCCGGGCCTCGTCCCCCGCGCCGAGGCCGCCGAGCACCGCTGCCCGTGCCAGGGGGCGGCCGGTGAGCACCACCGGTGCTCGTGCCCCTTCTGCCGGCTGGCCGCGCTGCGAGCCGCGGCCCGCGATCCCTCGGCGCCGCCCTGCCACCGCGTGGTGGCCAGGGAGTGCGACGCGCCCGGCGGTGCCTCCGGTGTGGACCCGTCCCCGATCCGTTCACGCTGCCACACCAGCCCGCCCTGGCCCGCGGCGGCCTGGAGCTGGGCCCCCCCGAGCGCGCGGCGCCCCCGCGCACCGCGCACGCCTTCCCGAGCTGCCAGCCCCGAGGTCCCGTCCCTCCTGACACGCGGCGGGCGCGGGCCGGGCCCACCGCCCTTTGCTTCACGGTCGGCGGAAGACCTCCACCCGTCCCACGGCGGACGGGAGACAGGAACGTGCTCGTGTCCATCTGGGATTCTCACCCCACCCCTTCCCGGGTGCGCTGTGCGGCAGGGCTCGCCCGCGCGCATCGTCCCATCCTCGCCGCGCTGGCGTTGGCGGCGCTGCTCTCGCCACCGGCCGCGCGCGCCTGCTCGGTGTGTTGGCTGCGGCTGCCCGCTGCTGGCCTCGAGCGACCCCGCCGCCATCAACGGCGGCCTGCGGCTCCAGCTCGACGCCGAGTACCTGCGCATCGACGCCGGCACCGATGACCGGCCCGGCTACACCGATCAGCTGACCCAGTGGTCCTACCG
>DATKMW010000090.1:0-18930 GCA_035541675.1 Anaeromyxobacter sp.
GCCCCCTTGTCCATGAGGGCGTTGGCGGCGGCGGTGAGGGTGCCGGCGGTGTCGATCATGTCGTCGACCAGCACCGCGGCCTTGCCCTGCACCTCGCCGATGACGTTCATGATCTCGGCCACGTTGGGCTTGAGCCGCCGCTTGTCGACGATGCCCAGGCCTGCGCCGAGCCTCTTGGAGTAGGCGCGGGCCCGCTCCGCGCCACCTGCGTCGGGGGAGACGAGGACCAGGTTCTGTCCGTCGCCGTCGAAGCGGCGGCGGAGGTGCTCGATCAGGACCGGTGCGGCGTAGAGGTGGTCGAAGGGGACGTTGAAGAACCCCTGGATCTGCCCGGCGTGCATCTCCATGGAGATGACGCGGGTGGCGCCGGCGGCCTCGATGAGGTCGGCGACCAGCCTGGCGGTGATGGGCACGCGCGACTGGCTCTTCCGGTCCTGGCGGGCATAGCCGTAGTAGGGAAGGACCGCGTTGATGGAGCCGGCCGACGCGCGCTTCAGCGCGTCGCACATGATGAGCAGCTCCATCAGGTTGGTGTTGGCGTCGGGCGAGGTGGACTGGACCACGTAGGTGTCCATGCCCCGGACGTTCTCGCCGATCTCCACCTGGATCTCGCCGTCCGAGAAGCGCCCCACCACCGCCTTCGCCAGGGGCAGGCCGAGCTCAAGGCAGATGGCCTCCGACAGCTTCCGGTTGGAGTTCCCGGAGAAGATCTTGATGTCCGGCCGGGTGCCGTTGGCTGCCATGGCGCGCTCCCGCTGGTGGTCGGCGCGGCCAAAGGGCGGGCCGGCCCTCCGCTCGCGGAGGGCGCTCCTTATACCGGAACCCTCCGACTTCCGTCGACCGCGTCCTCAAGAGGCACTGCCGACCGGGGGGATGGCGTGGCGGGGCGCCGCTCCCCGCTCACTCCTCGTGCGGATCGGTCCCGGTGGGGCGAGGGGCGGTGCTCTTGCCCACCTCGCGGTCGTACTCGGCCAGGATGGCCTTCTCCATCCGCTCCCGCGTCTCGGTGTTGAGCGGGTGGGCGATGTCCTTGAACGTTCCGTCCTTGCGGCGCTTGGCGGGCATGGCCACGAACAGGCCCGAGTTGCCGTGGATCACCTTGAGGTCGCGGACGACGAAGCAATGGTCGAAGGTGATGGTGACGTAGGCCTTCAGCTTCTCCTCGTTGACCGGGAAGACGCGGACCTCGGTGATCTCCATGGCGTAACCCTCGGTTGGCGTCGCACGGTCCGCACGACGAACATGCTGAGCTTTAGGCGCCTGGCCTCCTTGCCTATCGTTAACGCCGCCCGTCTCGCCGCGCTCGGGCCCGAAAAGACTCCGAAAACGGTCGGACCGCTGCCGGACATCAGGGCCCGCTCCGCCCCCGCCCCGCCGAGGAGGTCGAGGAGCCCGCCGATCGCCTGCCGCCTCGCCAGGCATGGCGCCTGGAGGTCATTCCCCATCCGGGACAGCCTGAATGGGGCCGGCCGCCCGAGCGGCGGCGTGGCGGCGTGGCCCCGCGCCTCGTCGAGCCAGCGGTAGGCCTCGCCGGCGCGGATGGAGAGCGACCTCCGGCGCGGGAAGAGGAGGACGAGGGAGAGGGAAGGGACGTCGGCGGGCCGGAGCCGCTCGCCCCGGCCGGCCACCCAGGCCGGCCCGGGCCCGAGGAAGAAGGGCACGTCGGATCCGACGGAGAGGGCGATCTCGAGGAGGGCCCGCCGGTCGGGGGTCGGAAAGGCGTGGGCCAGGCAGCGCAGGACCGCGGCGGCGTCGGAGGAGCCGCCGCCCAGGCCGGCGACCACGGGGGTGCGCTTCTCGATCCGGATGAAGAGGCCGCGCCGGACGCCGAAGCGGGCCCGGAAGGCCTCGGCTGCACGGGCGGCCAGGTTCGCGGCCCCGTCCAGCTCGGGAAGGCCCGGCACGCGGCAGGTGACGGGCCCGGCCCGGCGCGAGACGCGCACCTCCACCCGGTCTCCGAGGTCGAGCGGGGCCAGAAGGGTGAGGATCTCGTGGTAGCCGTCGGGCCGCAGCGGTCCGACGCGGAGGACGAGGTTCACCTTGGCCGGGGCGAGGGTGAGGAGGCGCACGCGGCGACCTCTACCACGCCGTGGCGCCCCCCGGCGGCGGGGGCGCGGATAGCGCGTGCCCCCCTCGCCGGAAAGCTCTATGCTCCCGGCCCGTGCGCGACCGAAGCTACGACCACGTCCATTACAAGGCGAGCGAGCTGGAGCACCGGTACGGCGAGAACGTCCACGTCATCGCCAACCCGTTCCTCCTCGGCCAGCTGGCCACGCTGTGCGCCAAGGGCACGCTCCAGCCCGACATCAACCGGCTGGTCCGGCTCCTCTACGAGGACCTCATCCGCACCGTCCTGAACGCCGAGTTCCCGCGGCGGCGGGTGGCGGTCCCCACCCGGATGATCGACTCCTCGCCCCAGGCGATCTTCGAGGGCGAGGTGCTCGACCGGAGCGTCCGGGCGGTGACCGTGAACATCGCCCGGGCCGGGGCGGTGCCGTCGCAGCTGGTCTACGATCTCCTCAACGAGACGCTCGACCCGGCGCTGGTCCGCCAGGACCACATCATCATGAGCCGGATGCTGGGCGACAACGAGGAGGTGGTGGGCGCCGGCATCGGGGGAATGAAGATCGGCGGGGACGTCGACGACGCCTTCCTGCTCTTCCCCGACCCCATGGGCGCGACCGGCTCCTCCTTGGCCACCGCCATCGAGACCTACAAGAGGAAGGTCCCGGGCAAGCCCAGGCGGATCATCAACCTGCACCTCATCATCACCCCCGAGTACGTCCGAAACATGACCCGCGCCCACCCCGACGTGGTCATCTACGCCATCCGCCTCGATCGCGGGCTCTCGTCGCCGGAGGTGCTCTCCACCGTACCCGGCACGCGCTGGGACGAGGAGCGGGGCCTCGACGACCACCAGTACATCGTGCCGGGCGGTGGCGGGTTCGGCGAGATCATGAACAACGCCTATGTCTAGCCCGGCGGTGGTCGGCGGCACGCCGGTCGACGTTCTCATCCCCGAGCAGGACCTCCGCGCCCGGGTGGCGGCCATGGGCGCGGAAATCACCCGCGACTACAAGGACCGGCCGCTGGTCCTCATCGGCGTCCTCAAGGGGAGCTTCATCTTCCTGGCCGACCTGGTCCGGGCCATCGAGCTGCCGTTGATGGTCGACTTCATCGGCATCAGCTCCTACCAGGGCACCCGCTCCACCGGCGTGGTGCAGATCACCAGCGACCTCAGCCGGCCCATCGAGGGCAAGCACGTGCTCCTGGTCGAGGACATCGTCGACACCGGGCTGACCATGCGGTACCTGCTCGACAACCTCGCCACCCGGCGTCCGGAGAGCGTGCGCATCGCGGCGCTGCTCGAGAAGCCCGCCCGGGCGCAGGTGAAAATCCCCATCGACTACAGGGGCTTCGTCATCGGCGACGACTTCGTGGTGGGCTACGGGCTCGACTGGGACGGGAAGCTGCGCAACCTGCCCTACGTGGGCATCCCCCGCGTGAAGTAGGAGGACGATCGGATGAGGGCACGGGCTCCCCGGGGGGGATTCGCTGCGGGTGCGGCCGCCAAGGCGCTGCTCGCCTGGCTCCTCATCCTCGGGCTCCTGGCGATGGTGGGCTACCTCATCTCCGAGCGGAACGCCCGGACCTGGTCGCTGGTCCCGGAGGAGGGGAGGCTGGTGGTGTCGAAGGGGATGCTCCTGCCCATGGGGCGCAGCCACTTCAAGACGTCGGACCCGGCCCAGGCCAAGGCCTACGCCCCGCTGGTCCCGCCTCCGGGCAAGTCGCTGCCCGAGGAGCGGACCTTCCAGGAGCAGGGCGACCTCGACCGGGCCCTCTACGACCTCCTCTCCGCCTGGGCGCGCGAGGACGTGGCCTCGAACGACCCGGCCCGCCTCGAGCGCGGCCTCGGCTACCTGGAGCGCGCCCTCTTGCTCCCTGGCATCTCCGCCGCCCAGCGCGACGACCTCACCGCGCTCAGGGCCGAGTCCGGCTACTTCGAGGCGCGGCGCCTGCTGGAGCGCGCCCGGGCCGAGCTCTCCGAGGCGGCCGAGAAGCTGCGCCTGGCGGCGGCCTCCCGCTCACCCCACGCGGCCGACGCCCAGGCGCTCCTGCACGAACTCGCCCCGCTGGTCGACGCCGCCGCGGGCGTGGTCCGCGCCTCGGGCGCCCCGCCCGCGGCCGCCCCGCCGGCGAGCTCCCCGGATGGCACGGGGCAGAGCGCCCCGTCGGCGCCGTCGGCGCAGTGATCCCGCGCGCCCCGGGTCCACGGCCGGGCTCGAGGAGGACCACGGGAGGGGTCCGCCGTGGCGGGGATCCGATACCGCCCTGATCCCGCGAGCCACCGGCCCGAAAAGTGAGCCGGGCCGCCGGCGGTGTAACATCGAGGGGACATGGGCTCCTTCCACGCGCGCAGCGGCGCGGGCGAACTGCTCGCCCGGTACAGCTTCATCGAGCCCCTGCTGGAGGGGCGGCGAGTCCTGGAGATCGGCGCCGCGCGGTCCACCGAGGGTGCCTCGGCGCTGTTCCTGGCGGAGCGCGGCGCGGCGGCGGTGGTGTCGATCGAGCGCGAGGAGGCGGACCTGGAGCTGGCCCGGCGCGCCGGACACCACCCCTTCGTGCAGTTTTTTCCGGCCAGCGCCTCGAGCCTGCGCAGCGCGACCTTCGATCTGGTCCTCCTCGCCGACGGCGGCCAGCTGGTATCGGCGCCGGAGGAGGTGGCGGTGCTCCGGCGCCTGCTGGCGCCGGGTGGGCGGCTCGTCACCGCCATCGCCGCCGGGGGCGTGGGCCTCCCCGACCTGGCGGGCGAGCCGCCGCCCTCCGCGCCCCCGCAGTACGAGGCCTTCGTCAACGCGCTCTCCGACCACTTTCCGCTGGTGGAGGTGGCGGCCCAGACGGCCATGGTGGGCTGGGTGTTCGGGGTGACCTCGCAGGCCGATCCCGAGATCGGCATGGACGGGAGCCTGGCCGGCACCTCCGACACCACCAGCTACGTGGCCATCGCCGGCGAGGAGCCGTGCGGGCTCTCCGGCTTCACGGTGGTGGCCCTGCCCATCGCGCCGCTCCTCGAGGCGGCGCGGGGCCGGGAGGCGGAGGCCGTCCGGCGTGCCGCGGCCGCCGAGGAGCAGGCCGGCCGGGCCGAGGGCGCGGCGCGTGCAGCGGCGGAGGGGCTCGGGCGGGAGCAGGGGAAGGTGGCGGAGCTGGAGGCGGCCCTCTCGGCCCTGGAAGCGGAGCGGGACGCCGCCCGGCAGGCCCGCGAGCTGGTGGCGCAGGACGTGGAGACGCTCCGGGCCGGCCGCGAGGCGGCCCACCGGGAGCGAGAGGCGGCGGTGGCCGACCTCGAGGCCGCGCGCGCCCTGGCCGGGACGGCCGCCGAGGAGCGCGACCGGGCCCGGGAGGAGAGCGCCCAGCGCGAGGCGGAGCGCGATGCGGCCGCCCGGGAGCGGGACCTGGCCCGGGAGCGCGCCGCCGAGGCACAGCGGGCGCGCGAGGTGGCGCTGGCCGAGGCCATCGCCCGGGGCGAGGCCCAGGTCCGCGCCGAGGCGCTGGCCAGCGAGGCGGTGCGCGAGCGGGACGCCGCCCGAGCCGAGCGCGAGGTGGCGCTGGCCGAGATCTCCGAGCTGCGCCTGGCGCTCGACGAGAGCCGAGTCTCCGTGGCGGGGCTCGAGGCCCAGCTGCTCGAGGCGCGGGGCGAGGCGGCCCGGCTCGCCGCCCGGGCGCAGGAGGCCGCGGCCACCATCGAGGCGGAGCTGCGCGAGCGGGTCGCCGCGCTCGAGGCGGAGCTGGGGGCGCTGAAGGCCGAGGCGGGCGAGCAGGCCGCCGCCCGGGAGCGGCTCGACGCCGCCGCGGCATCGAGGGACGCGGAGCTTCAGGCCGCGCAGGAGGAGCGGGCCCGGTCCGAGGAAGAGCGACAGCGGGTGGAGGCGGCGCTGGCCGCGCGGCACGGCGAGGCCCTGGAGGCCGAGGCGGCGCACCAGGCGGCCCGGGCCGAGGCCCAGGCGGCCCGATCGGCCCTGGAGGCGGCGCTCGATCGCGCCACCCGCGCCGAGGCGCGGGCCGCCGAGCTGGAGGAGGCGCTGGAGGCGGCGCCACCAGCGGACCCGGCCCGGCTGGTCGAGCTGGAGGAGGCTGCGGCGCGCCTGCCGGAGCTGGAGGAGGCGGCGGCCCGGCTCCCCGAGCTGGAGGCAGTCCGGGAGCGCCTGCGCGAGGAGGAGGCGCGGGCCGAGCGGCTGGCGGTGGCGGCCGCCGAGGCGGGCAGGCTGCACGAGGAGCTGGAGCGGCTGCGCCAGGCCTCTGCGGCCGCGGCGCCGGGCCCGGACGCGGAGGCGCTCTCGTCCACGGCCCAGCAGGCCGAGGAGTACAGGGCGCGTGCCGAGCGGGCCGAGGCGGCCTGCGGGGAGCTCGAGCGCCAGCTCGCCGAGGCGCGGGAGAGCGCGGAGCGGAACATCTCCGACGCCCGGCGCGCCTCCCTGGAGGCCGCGGCGCGGGCCGAGGCGGCTCGCCAGGAGGCGGAGGCGGCGCGGCGGGACCTGGAGACGGTGCAGGCCGGCGCCACCGGGGCGGCGGAGACCGCCCGCGAGTGGGCGCGGGCCCGGGAGGTGCTGGAGGCGCAGCTGGCGGAGCTCTCCGCCAGGCTGGAGGCCGAGGGGGAGCGTGGGGCGCTGCTCTCCGCCCGGGCGGCGGAGGCCAACGCCCA
Organism: Anaeromyxobacter sp.; assembly: GCA_035541675.1. Lineage (GTDB taxonomy): Bacteria > Myxococcota > Myxococcia > Myxococcales > Anaeromyxobacteraceae > Anaeromyxobacter. The sequence goes on from DATKMW010000090.1 coordinate 6,701, forward strand.
GCTGGAGAACCTGCGCGAGTGGCCGCCCGGGGCGCCGGCGCCGGTGGGCGGGGAGAAGGCCGCCGTCATGGAACTGGTGGCGGTGCCGGAGGAGGACGCGGGCGAGCTTGCCCGGCTGCGCGCCGCCGCGGCCGAGGCGGAGGCGCTGCGGGCCGACCTCGTGAAGCAGCTCGCCCAGGCCCAGGCCGCGGCGGGCACGTCCGAGGCACAGGCGGCCGAGCTGGCCGCCGAGCTGCAAGCCATCCGCTGGGAGAAGGACGAGGTCGAGGCGCGGCTGCGCGCGGTGCAGGCCGGGGTGGCGCCGGCCGAGGCCTCCGCCGCGGAGGCGGACCAGCGGATCGCCGAGGCGGTGCGCCGGGCGGAGGCGGCAGAGGCGGCGTTGGGCGCCGTCAAGGCCCAGACCGTCGGCAGCGCCGCCGCCGTCGCCGAGATGCAGCAGCGGCACGCCGAGGCGGTGCGCCGGGCGGAGGCGGCCGAGGCGGCGCTGGGGAACGCCCAGGCCCAGGCCTCCGGCGGCCCCGCCGCCGCGGAGCTGGAGCAGCGTCTCGCCCAGGCGGTGCAGCGGGCGGAGGCGGCCGAGGCGGCGCTGGGAGCGGCCCGGGCCCAGGTCTCCGGCGGCCAGGGCGAGCTCGTCAGGAAGGCGATGCAGGAGCGCGACGGGATCGCCGCCCAGGTGGCCGAGCGCGACGCCAAGATCGCCCGGCTGCAGCGCGAGGTGGCCGACAAGACCGAGCGGCTGGGACGGCTGGCCAAGGAGATGGGGGAGCTGAAGGCCAAGGGCCTGGGCAAGATCTTCCGGTAGACGCGGGAACGGTCTATCGTCTCCAGCCGTGAGCGAGATACGGCGCTACGAGCGGATCGAGATCGAGCTCCCCTGTCGCCTCCACATCCCCGGCGGCCCGGAGGGGCTGAAGTTCGAGGCCTTCTGCATTTCGCGCAACCTGGGGCTGGGCGGGGCCTTCGTGGGCTCGAGCTTCCTCTTGCGCCAGGGGCTGGAGCTCTACTGCGAGCTGGGGCTGCCGGAGGGGCCTCTCTCCATCCGCTCCCGGGTGGCCCACGTGGTGGAGATCGACCACCCCGACTTCACGACCGGGATGGGGATCGAGTTCCTCGACGTCGACGCCCACGGGCGGGAGACGCTGCTCCGCTACTTCACCCCGCTCCGCTACCACAAGTTCTTCGACGGCTTCGTCGAGGAGTTCCCTCACCTCAAGAAGACCATCCCGCTCCGGGACGTTTCGCTCGTCCTGAACCTCTGGGAGGAATGGAAGATCCGCAACGAGGGCGGGCCGGCCTCGACCGCATCCGGCGCTCCCGAGGCGCCGAGCCGCCCGGCCCGGCTGCCCGGCGGAACCCGCACCGCGCGAGCGCGTCGAGGCTAGCGAGGAGCGAGCCCGGCGCCAGCGGGGGGAGGTCGGCAGCCCGCGCACACGCGCGCCGCCGGCAGCCCCGCGCCGGCGGCGGGGGTCCCGATCGGGACCCGCGGGGACGTGAGCCTGCGGGTCTGGCCCCACCCCCTGGCCCGGCCGTCCGGGTCGTGTATCCTCGACCCCCGGTCCATGGCCGACGAGAACACCAGGGCCCGGCTGCCCGTGCCCGCCACCAACCCCACCCAGCCGCGGGCGCAGGCGCCCGGGGCGAGACCTGTGGCCTACTCGGTGGTGGTGGTCCAGGGCCCGGCCGCGGGGGCGCGGGTGGGCCTGGAGCGGGAGGTGGTGGTCGGGCGAGACCCGCGCTGCGAGCTGCCCATCGCCTCGGGGGACGTCTCGCGCCGGCACGCGCGGATCGTGCCCGACGAGGGCGGCCACCGCGTCATCGACATGGGCTCGACCAACGGCACCTGGGTGAACGGCCGGCCGGTCACCTCGCGCAAGCTCGTCCCCGGCGACCGCATCGAGCTCGGCTCCTGCGTGCTGCGCTACCTGCGCCAGGGCGAGGCCGACGCCGAGGACCTCTCGGCCCTGGCCGACCTGGCCCGGCGGGACTCCCTGACCGGGCTCGCCAACCGGCGGGCCTTCGAGGAGGCGCTGCGGCGGGAGGTGGCGCGGGCGCGGCGGAGCGGCCTGTCGCTGGGGCTGGTGGTGATGGACATCGACAACTTCAAGCAGGTGAACGACACCCACGGTCACGCGGCCGGCGACCTGGTGCTGGCCGAGGTGGCGGCGCGGGCGCAGCGGGCGCTGCGGGTCGAGGACCTCCTCGCCCGGGTGGGCGGCGAGGAGCTGGCCGCCCTGCTCCCCGCGGCCACCCTGGCCGCCGCCGCCGAGGTGGCGGAGCGCATCCGCCGCGCGGTCTCCGACCCGGCCATCCCGGCGGGGGGCGCCGCGGTCTCGGTCACGGTCTCCCTGGGGTGCGCGGTGCTCGGTGCCGAGGAGCGGGCGGAGGCATTCTGGGCCCGCGCCGACGCCCGGCTCTACGACGCCAAGCGCGGCGGACGGGACCGGGTCGCGCACGTGCCGCCCGGGCGGGAGCCCGGCGATGGATAGGTCGAGGGCGGGCCGGGATCTCGCTGCCTTTCGCTGCGCCAAGCCTCCGGACGGGTTATCCTGGGCAGCCCCGTGACGCGCCGCCGCTCCGCCCTCGCGATCCTCTTCGTCATCGTCTTCGTCGATCTCCTGGGCTTCGGCATGGTCATCCCGGTCATGGCCCTCTACGCCGAGCGGCTGGGGGCGACCGACGCCCAGACCGGCTGGCTCATGACCGGCTACTCGGCGATGCAGTTCCTGTTCACGCCGGTGTGGGGTCGCCTCTCCGACCGCTTCGGCCGCCGACCGCTCCTGCTCGGCTCGATCGCCATGACGGCGCTGGGCTTCCTGGCCTATGCGCTGGCGCCCGACTTCGGCTGGCTCCTCGGCTCGCGCCTGTTCGCCGGCGCCGCCACGGCCAACATCGCCATCGCCCAGGCCTACATCGCCGACGTCACCACGCCGGAGGGGCGGGCCCGCGGCATGGGGATCATCGGTGCCGCGTTCGGCCTGGGCTTCGTCCTGGGACCGTTCCTGGGGGGCGTGCTCTCCGGCTGGTCGCTGGCGGCCCCGGGCTTCGCGGCGGCGGGACTGGCGGCGGTGAACGGGGTGGCGGCGCTGGTCCTGCTGCCCGAGCCGGAGGAGCGGAGCGAGCGACCGCGCCGGGCCAGGCTGCAGGCGCTCTGGGAGGAGCTCTCGCGCCCGGGGATCCGCCGGCTCATCGCCATCTTCTTCCTGGCGGTGCTGGCCTTCAGCGCCATGGAGGCGACCTTCGCGCTCCTGGCCGCACACCGCTACGGCCTGGTCCAGCGGCAGGTGGGCTGGGTGTTCGCCTTCATCGGGGTCCTGGTGACGGTGGTGCAGGGGGGGCTCATCGGGCCGCTCTCCCGTCGCTACGGCGAGGTGCCGCTCCTGGTGGCCGGGCTCTTCCTGCAGGCGCTGGGGCTGGCCATGCTCCCCTACGGCGGGGGTACCCCGGGGCTCTACGGCGCCTGCGTCCCGCTGGCCATCGGCAGCGGCCTGGCCAACCCGACGCTCTCCGCCCTGCTCTCCCGGAGGGCGCGGGCCGAGGACCAGGGGGGCACGCTGGGCATGGGCCAGTCGGCGGCGGCGCTGGGGCGGATCGCCGGGCCCATCTCCGCCACCAACGCCTACGGCCACGTCTGGTTCGCCGCCCCGTACCTGGGTGGCGCGGCGCTCCTGCTCGTCACCGCCGCGGTCGGGCTGACCTTGCGAAGTCCCATCCCGGGCGCGGGCTCGCAGGAGGCCCGCCCGGCACAGTAGCGAGAGGAGGCTCCCCGTGCCCGAGCTGCGCCGGGACCCCATCATCGGACGCTGGGTGATCATCGCCACCGAGCGGGCCCGCCGCCCCTCCGAGTTCGCCCATGTGCCGGCGGCGGCGCGGTCGGACGGGATGTGCCCGTTCTGCCCCGGCCACGAGGACAAGACGCCGCGCGAGGTGTACGCGGTCGGCCGGGGGCCGGGGCAGCCGGCCAACGGGCCCGGCTGGAAGGTACGCGTCGTGCCCAACCGCTTCCCGGCCCTGAAGATCGAGGGGGAGCTGGATCGGCAGGCGGAGGGCATCTACGACCGGATGAACGGGATCGGCGCCCACGAGGTGGTCATCGAGACGCCCGATCACACCCAGACCCTGGAGTCCCAGGGGCCGGCCGGGATCACCGAGGTGCTGCTGGCCCTGAAGGCCCGCATCCACGACCTCCGCAACGACCAGCGCTTCCGCTACATCGTGGTCTTCAAGAATCACGGCGCCTCCGCCGGCGCCTCGCTGGAGCACGCCCACTCCCAGCTCATCGCCCTGCCCATCGTGCCGCGGCAGGTGCTGGCCGAGCTGGAGGGGGCCCGCCGCCACTACGACCTCAAGGAGCGCTGCATCTACTGCGACATCGTGGGGCAGGAGCGAAAGGACCGCACCCGGCTGGTCTTCGAGAACGACAGCTTCGTGGTCATGGCGCCCTGGGCGCCGCGGAGCCCCTTCGAGACCTGGATCGTGCCGCGCCGCCACGAGTCGAGCTTCGAGGACGAGCCGCCCGAGCGGCTGGGGCAGTGCGCCCAGGCGCTGGGCACCACCCTGCGCCGGCTGGCGGCGGCGCTGGGGAACCCGCCCTACAACTTCATGGTCCACTCCAGCCCCCTCCGCGATCCGCAGAGCCCCAGCTACCACTGGCACATCGAGCTCATGCCGGCGCTCACCCACGTCGCCGGCTTCGAGTGGGGCTCGGGCTTCCACATCAACCCCGTCCCGCCCGAGGAGGCGGCCGAGTTCCTGCGCAAGGTGAACGGCTGATCCCGCGGGGAGGGCGCTCATGGAGATCCTCTTCCTGTCGTCGGAGGTGGCGCCCTGGTCCAAGACCGGCGGCCTGGGCGACGTGGCCGGCGCGCTGCCGCGCGCCCTGGCGGCGCGGGGCCACTCCGTGGCGGTGGTGAGCCCCCGCTACTACGCCATCGACGCCGAGCGCCTCGGCTTCCGCCCGCTCCACCGGGCGGTGAGCGTGCGGGGCGAGCCCACCACCCTGTGGCACACGGAGGTGGGGGGAGTCGGCTTCTACTTCGTGGAGAACGATGGCTACTTCGGCTCGCGGCGCGGCCTCTACGGCGACGCCTCCGGGGACTACGACGACAACGCCGAGCGCTTCACCTACCTGGCCCGGGCGGCGCTCTCGGTCCCGGGGGCGCTGGGCATGCGCCCGCGCATCGTCCACCTGAACGACTGGCAGACGGGCCTGGTCCCCTGGCTGCTCCAGCTCGAGCACCGGCAGGACCCGGCCCTGGCCCGGGCCCGGACGGTCTTCACCATCCACAACCTCGCCTACCAGGGGGTCTTCGGGAAGCACGTCCTGCCGGCGCTGGGGATCCCCTGGAGCCTCTTCCGCATGGACGCGCTCGAGTACTACGATCACCTCTCCTTCATGAAGGCGGGGCTCACCGGCGCCACCGCCCTGACCACCGTCTCGCCCACCTACGCCCGGGAGATCCTCACCCCCGAGGGCGGCGCCGACCTGGACTCGATCCTGCGCGAGCGGGAAGGCGACCTCACCGGGATCCTGAACGGCATCGACGTGGAGGAATGGGACCCCTCGCGCGACCGGCACCTGGTCGCCCGCTTCTCGGCGAGGGATCTCGCCGGCAAGGACCGGAGCAAGGCAGCGCTGCAGGAGGAGCTCCACCTCCCGGTGCGCCCCCAGGTACCGCTCATCGGCATGGTGGGGCGGCTGGCCGAGCAGAAGGGGATCGACCTGGTGGCAGAGGTCCTGCCCAGGCTCCTCGGGCTGGACGTGCAGCTGGCGGTGCTGGGCAGCGGCCAGCGCAGCCTGGAGCAGGTGTTCGTGCGCGCCTCGCGCGACCACCCGGAGCGGGTGGCGGCGCGGATCGGCTTCGACGAGGGCATGGCCCACCGCATCGAGGCGGGGGCGGACCTCTTCCTCATGCCCTCGCGCTTCGAGCCCTGCGGGCTGAACCAGATGTACTCGCTCCGCTACGGGACGGTGCCGGTGGTGCACGCGGTGGGGGGGCTCGAGGACACGGTCCAGGACCACGACGGCAGGGGTGGGGGCACCGGCTTCAAGTTCCACGAGTACTCGCCCCGGGCGCTGTGGGACGCGCTCCAGAGGGCGCTCGACGTGTATCTGGACCGCCTGGCCTGGGAGGGGCTGGTCCAGCGGGGGATGGCCCAGGACTTCAGCTGGGATCGCAGCGCGGCCAGCTACGAGGCGCTCTACCAGCGGCTCAAGGGGTGACTACTCGAGCCCCCGGTCGCGCAGCTGGTCGTCGTCCTCGCCGCGCAGGTGGCCGAGCTCGTGGAGGAGGGTGATGCGCAGCTGCTCGTCGAGCTCGGCGCGGTCGTGGGCGAAGCGGATCAGGTTCTTGCGGTAGAGCACGATCGACCGGCAGTGCGGGCCCTCGCCGGCGTCGCAGGGCTCGTCCTCCGGCGGGCCGCGATAGAGCCCGAGGATGGCGGGCGAGAGCGGTGGGTCGACGGCGCGCAGGTCGGCCAGGTCGGGGAGATCCCTGATCTCCAGCGGGGCGGACTCCTCCAGGGCACGGCGGTCCTCGGGGGAGAGCGAGGCCAGGATGCGGTCGACCTCGGCCCTGAACTCGGCCGCGTCGACCGGCAGGTCCGGGGGGAAGGCCTCCGGCTCCTGCCGCCGGGCCCGGGCGAAGAGCTCCTCGGCGCGGGCGGCCTCGCCCTTCTGCTCGGCGACGAGCCCGAGCTGGTGGAGGGCCCAGGGGTCGTCCGGCGCCAGCTTCAGGGTCCGCTCAAAGGCGCGCTGGGCCTCCTCGAAGCGGCACAGCTCGTACAGGGCCACGCCGCGCTCGTAGACGGCGTCGGGGTCGTCGGGGAAGGCGGCCAGGGCGCGGTCGAGGTGGGACAGCGCCGTTCGGTTCTGGCCCAGGTCGTTCTCCGCCATCCCGGCGAGGAGCCAGAGGTCGGCGGCCAGGCCCCGGTCGCGGTGGGCCGGTCGCAGCGCCGCCCGGGCGCCGCGCAGGGCGTAGGCCAGGCCGGTCTCGAGGGCGTCGCGGTCCCCGGAGAGCCGGCGGACGTAGAGCTCGGCGGCGCCGAGGAGCGCGACCGGGTCGTCGGGGTCGAGGGCCAGCGCCCTGGCGTAGGCCAAGCGGGCCTCGTCGAGCCGGTCGAGCGCCGAGAGCGCGTCGGCCCGGGCCGCCAGCGCCGCGACCATCCGCGGGGCCTGGCGGACGGCCTCCTCGGAGCAGTCGAGGGCCCGCTCCTTCTGGCCGGCCTCGAGCGCCCGGCGCGCCTCGTCGGCGAGCGCCGCTCCCCCGGCGCCGGACGCGCCGGGCAGGCAGGGCGCCGGCCGTGGGCGGATGGCCTTGGGCCGGGGTCCGGGGGAGAGCCGCGGCTCCGGCGCGCCGGGGGAGCGCTGGGCGTCCGCGGCGGAGGCCTCGGGCACGGACCTGGGCGCGGGGGACGCCTTGGGGGCGCCCCGGGAGCAGGCCGCGCCGAGGAGAAGGGCGGCCGCGCAGAGGAGCGGGCGCGACATGGGGAGCGAGCTTGCCACAGGGGGGCGGGGGCGCGCCAGGCGCCGGGCCGGGGAGGTGCGACGGGGTGCGACGCGGACGGAGAGTCGTCGCCGGAGGAGCTCCGGCGGGGTCAGGGTTGCGCCTTGGGGCCGTCCGACGGGTAGCGCGCGGGGGAGAGCCCGTGGGTGAGGAGGTCGAGGACGCTGCGGCGCCAGGTCTCGGGCTCGAGGGGCTGGCCCACGAAGGGCTGGACCGCGTCGGTGGCCGAGGCCATCAGCGCCGAGAGCCCGCCCACCGTCACCACCGCCAGGACCGGGTCCACCCCCCGGTCGGTCGAGGCGGCCGAGAGGATGGCGGCGGAGCGGCGCAGCGGGTCGAGGAGCGCGGGCTCGCTGGCGGTGAGCTGGGAGAGGAAGGGCGCGCCGTCGAGGTACTCGCGCACCAGGACCTGCGCGCCCATGCTGTCCTTGCCCAGGGCCTCGAGGTAGGCCTGGACCACGCCCTCGGCGCTCGAGGCCGAGCCGCCCTCGAGCGCGGCGGCGATGAGGTTGGCGGCGTTGAGCCACACGGCGCGGAGGATGTCGAGGTAGAGCGCCCGCTTCGACGCCCAGTGACGGTAGATGAGCGCCACGTTGCAGGAGGCGCCGCGCGCGATCCCCTGGACCCGCGCCCCGTGGTAACCGCGCTTGGAGAACTCGATGCGCGCGGCAACCCAGATCCTCTCGGCGATCCCCGACCTGGGTGGGCCGATGCGGCGGCTGGCCACGGATCCGTCCATTCGCCGATCGTCTAACCTATCCACTTGACATAGGTCAAGTTGCCGTGGACCCCCTTACGGGTCAGCGGGTCGGAGGGGAGGTCTAGAGGAATGGCCGTGGAGGAAGGGCCGCGCACCATCCTGCACCTGGACCTCGACGCCTTCTACGCGTCGGTGGAGCAGCTCGACGAGCCCCGGCTCCGCTCCCGGCCGGTGATCGTCGGCGGCACGGGAAACCGAGGGGTGGTGTGCGCCGCCAGCTACGAGGCGCGGCGCTTCGGGGTGCGCTCGGCCATGCCCACCGTGCGGGCGCGCCGCCTCTGCCCCGAGGGCGTCTTCCTCCCGCCGCGCTTCGAGCGGTACGGCGAGGTCTCGTCCCGGGTGTTCGCCATCTATCGCCGCTACACCCCGCAGGTGGAGCCCCTGGCGCTGGACGAGGCCTTCCTGGACGTCACCCGCAGCCGCGCGCTGCACGGCGGCGGGCGCGAGATCGCCACCGCCATCAAGCGCGCGGTGCGGGAGGAGTGCGGGCTCTTCGTCTCGGCGGGCGTCGCCGAGGTGAAGCTCGCGGCCAAGATCGCCTGCGACCTGGGGAAGCCGGACGGGCTGGTGGTGGTCCCGGGGGGCGGGGTGGCGGCCTTCCTGGCGCCGCTCGAGGTCTCGCGGCTGTGGGGCGTGGGCGAGGTGACCGAGGCCGCGCTCCGGAAGCTGGGGGTGGCGCGGATCGGCGACCTCCTGCGCCTCCCCGAGACGGCGCTGGCCAGGGCGGTGGGGGCGGCGCACGCCAAGGACCTCCGCGCCTTCGCCCGCGGCGAGGACCCCCGCGAGGTGGTGCCGGACGAGGAGGCGCGCTCGGTGGGCGCGGAGGACACCTTCGAGGGGGACCTGGTGGGCCGCGCCGGGCTCGAGCCGGAGCTGCTCGCCCAGGCGACGCGGGTGGGGCGGCGGCTCCGCGAGGCGGGCCTCCGCGGCCGGGTGGTGACGCTCAAGGTGAAGTACGCCGACTTCAGCCTCATCACCCGCCGCACGACGCTGGGCGCGCCGACCGACGACCACCGCGCCATCTACCAGGCGGCCCTGGCCCAGCTCGAGCGGGTCGACCTCTCCCGCCCGGTGCGCCTCACCGGCGTCTCCGTGTCCGGCTTCCGGGGAGCGGACCGCCCCGGCCAGCTCGGCCTCTTTGCGGCTCCCTCCGGCGTGGCGGGCCCCCCGGGGGACTCCCGTCGGCGGGCCCTCAACACCGCGCTCGATGCCATCGCCGAGAGGTTCGGCGAGGGTGCGGTCGGGCCCGCCGATCTGGCGGGCCGGCCCCGGCGCCTCGGGTGGCCGGGGAAGCCCGAGTGAGCAAGCCCCCGGGGCCGCTCGGGCCGGGAGGTGCCGGGCGAGGTCGCGGCGCGAGCGTCAGGGCCGGGAGGCAAGGCGGCCGCGGCCGGGCGGGCTCAATGCCGCATCGGCGGCGGCCCGGCGGCCTTGCGGACCCGCTCGAGGATCTCGTCCATCCCCACCGACTTGGGGATGTAGCCCTGGGCGCCCAGGAGCTCGGCCTCCCATTCGAAGCCGTAGGCGGAAAGGATGAGGATGGGGACGGCGGCGCTCTTGGCGTCGCCGCGCATCCGCTCCATCACTCCCCACCCGTCGAGCACCGGCATCTTCAGGTCGAGCAGGACGATGCCCGGGGCCTCCTCGGCGACCTTGGCCAGGGCCACCTCGCCGTTCTCGGCTCGCTGCACGGGGTAGCCGGCCTCGATGAGGACCTCGGAGAGCGCCTCGCGGAAGTCGTCGTCGTCGTCGACCACCAGGATGTACTCGCCGGGGGTCATGGCGCCCCTCCGCGCAGCGTGCTGGCGATCTCGGCGGCGATGCGGCGCGCCTCGGGGAGGGCGCCGGCGGGCAGGGTGACCGCGCCCACCACCGGGTGGCCGCCGCCGCCGTAGCGCTCGCAGATGCGGGCGATGTCATGGGCGCGCGGGGGGCGAGCCCAGGGGTTGGAGCCCACCGAGACCTTGGTCCGGCGGGGATCCCTGGAGACCACCACGGTGTAGGAGGCCTCGGGGAAGAGCTCGTAGGCGATGAACTTGTTGGCCGACTCCAGGGTGGTGTCGCCCAGGTCTACCTCCACCACGCCGCTCCGGGCGCTGGCGTGGGCCCGCACCACCTCGACGGCGGCACGGTGCCTCTGCAGGACCGGGGCGAGGGGCTCGGCCACGAAGGGTGCGGCGGCGATCTCGCTGAGCGGCCCGTGCTGCATGGCCTCGATGATCCGGGCCGGCAGCACCGGGTCGCGGGTGGCCTCGAGGAGGGCCATGATCCTCAGGGCCGGCTCCTTCAGCTCCACCGCGGTGCGGGCCGAGTCGAAGGCGGCCGAGTCGATGACGTCGGCCCAGCGGACCAGCTCGGCGAGATCCTGGGCCCGCCAGCCGAACCGCTCCGAGAGGACCCGGGCCATGAAGCCGGTGCAGCTGGGCGCGGTCGGGTCCCAGAACCTCTGTCCGCTCCGGTCGCGCTCGAAGGCGGCCCGATCCTCGGCCGAGAGGAAGGCGCTGGCGTGGTGGTCAAACCACCAGTGCAGCCGGGGGGAGAAGCGGAAGTCCACGCAGGCCACCACATCGGCGGCGAAGGCCTCGGCGGGGAAGGGGTCGCCCTGCTGGTGCTGGAGCGGCACGGTCCGGACCGGATCGAGCCCCGGCCCCAGCCGCTCGCGCGCGAAGCGCACGAAGAGGGCGGCCGAGGCGCAGCCGTCGAAGCAGTTGCCGTGGTAGAGGACGTGGAGCGGCATAAGCTCCGGAAGCCCGGGCGGCCAGAGCATAGCGTCAGAAGCGCCCCGGGGGACGCGCCACGCCGCCTTTGGCCCCGTCGGGGTCAAGCAAGGCCGGCGCCCGGGCGGAGGGAGACGCGGCGGCCTGCCCGAGCGGCCGCGCCGGTCCAGGCAATTCACGGGGGGTGATGAGGCGGCCCTGGGCGGCCACCCGGCCGCGGTCCCGCCGGGGCGCCTGCGGCGCGATGTGGCGGCCCCGCGTTTCGCCGGGTTAGACTCGCCCTCCGAATGGATGCGATCCGCGTCGGGGCCCTCCTCGACGACAAGAAGTTCGACCTGCGGCTCACGCTCCTGGCGGGCAAGCAAGGGCTGTCGCGCCGGATCAGCGCGTCGAGGATCCAGAAGCCGGGGCTGGTCCTGGCCGGCTTCACCGAGTACCTGCACAAGGAGCGCGTGCAGGTGTTCGGGAACACCGAGATGAGCTACCTGGCCACCCTGCCGAGAGACCGCGCCGGCCAGGTGCTGCACAAGTTCTTCGGCCAGGACGTGGCCTGCCTGGTGGTGACCAAGGGGCTGGATGTCCCCGCGGAGATGCTGGCGGCGGCGGAGGAGGCGGGCGTTCCGCTGCTCCGCACCACCCACCTCTCCTCCACCTTCATCGAGTCGGTGCAGGGCTGCCTCGAGGACGTCCTCACCGCCCAGACCTCCATGCACGGGGTGCTGCTCGACGTCTTCGGCGTGGGCATCCTGCTGCTCGGGAAGTCCGGCATCGGCAAGAGCGAGATCGCCCTCGACCTGGTCATGCGCGGCCACCGGCTGGTGGCGGACGACATCGTCGACGTGCGGCGGCGCACCCCCGACGCGGTGGTGGGGGCCGGTTCCGAGATCATCAAGCACCACATGGAGATCCGGGGGCTGGGGATCATCAACATCAAGGACCTGTTCGGCGTGGCGGCCATCCGCGACCGGAAGAAAATCGAGATCGTGCTGGAGCTGGTGGAGTGGGACCCCAACGTCGAGTACGACCGTCTGGGGGTGGAGGATCGCAAGTTCCGCATCCTGGACGTGGAGATCCCCATGCTCATCGTCCCGGTGCGCCCCGGCCGCAACATGACCACCATCGTCGAGGTGGCCGCCCGCAACCACCTGCTCAAGCTCCAGGGCCACCACTCCGCCCGCGAGTTCCAGGACCGGCTCAACCGCGCCATCGCGGTGGCGCCGGGCGGCCGGATGGGGGAGCTGGACGTCGAATGAG
>DATKMW010000091.1:0-23001 GCA_035541675.1 Anaeromyxobacter sp.
CGCCTGGCGCGGCGTGATCCCCGAGGACCTCGGCGAGCGGCGGCGCCCTCTGGGCCCGCGGGGCCGAGCGCTCCCGGGCCCCGGCTCCCCCGCTTCCCGTGCCCGGGCCGCGCGGGTGGAGAGGGGAGCTCGGGTGACCGCTCCCCGGCCCAGGCGACGCCGCGCGCCCGTCCACCTCCCGGTGGGCAGGGCCGCCCGGGTGAGCGCTCGGCGGGGCGGGCGACGGGAGCGACGCCTCGCGACCTCTGCCCTGCAGCCGGGCAGGCCGGGCAGCGGGGCGCCGGAGAAAAGTCCCGGCGGAGGCGATCGCGTCGGGCGCGGCCACGCCCCCGATCCGGAGGCCTGCCGCGACCAGATCCGCTTCGCGGGAGCTCCGCCTCGCCGCGGTGGGGGGCGGGCCGCTCCGGCGGGATCGTCGCCTCCCGGACGAGCGGGCGGGGAACCCCGCGGGGTCCCGGGCCCTCTCCTGCTGGCGTGTAATCGTTCCCACGAGCATCTTGCACGACCGGCGGCGAAATGCGAGGCTTCGCGCCGCCGAGGGGTCGGGCCCTTGTCCCAAAGCGGAGCGGAGGTGGCCACCATGCGGATCGGCTTCCATACCGATGCCTTCAACTCGGCCGTGTTCAGCTTCGAGAAGTGCCTGCAGTGGGCGCAGCGCAACGACGTGCACGCCATCGAGTGCGGGGTCATCGACGGGGTCTCCTGGATCCACGGTCTCGGCTACTTCCCCCACGTGTCGCTCATCGAGGATCCGCTCCTGCTCCGGGAGAAGATGAGCCGCTACGGCGTCGCCTTCTCCCAGGTGGACGCGGCCTACCCGCTCTCGGGCAAGGACGGTCCGACCTACGGCGTGCCCTACGTCCTCAAGACCATCCCCTGGGCCAAGCTGGCCGGCTGCCCCAACATCGCCACCACCGACGGGCTGAACCGTCCCGCCGGCCTCTCCGACGCCGAGGCGCTCGAGGCCATGAAGCGCAGCTACGGGATGATCGTCGAGACGGCCGAGGCCTACGGCATCAACGTCACCATCGAGATCCACGGCTACTTCACCACCAAGCCGGACATGGTGGAGAAGATGCTCGACTTCACCCGCTCCGACCGGTTCGGGCTGAACTTCGACACCGGCAACTCCTTCATCGCCGGGAACGATCCGGTGGCCTTCTGCCGGCGCTTCCTCAAGCGCGTCAAGCACGTCCACGTGAAGGACGTGTCCCAGGCCCTGGCCGACGCCGCCCGCGGGAAGGAGACCGGGATCGGCATCAGCCACAGCGCCATCGGCGAGGGCGTCAACGCCGACAACATCCGCGCCATCCTGGCCATGCTGCGCGACGACGGCTACGCCGGCACGCTGAGCCTGGAGTGCGAGGGTCAGGGGGGCCCGCTCATCGAGCGCTCCCTGGCCTGGCTCCGCGCCACCCTGAAGGAGCTGCACATCCCCGAGGAACGCTGAGAAACGCAGGGCAAGGAGGAAGGTCGATATGATCCGAAGGCTCGTCACCGGTGCGCTCGCCGCCGCCATGGCGCTGGGCATGGTCTCCACCCCCGCCACCGCGTCCGCCGCGGGGAAGCAGCTGGTCTACGGTTACGTCACGCCGGGTCCGGACACCTGGTACAAGAAGGACGTGGACGGCTTCGTCTTCGCCGCCGAGAAGGCGGGCGCGAAGGTCGTGGTCCTCAACTCCAACTACGACCAGGACAAGGAGATCGCCAACATCGACTCGCTCGTGAACCAGGGCGTCGACGGCATGGCGGTCTTCACCTTCAACCAGAACGGGGCGAACATCGCCGCCAAGAAGGCCGCGGCCGCCAACATCCCGCTGGTGGTGACCGACAACGCCGGTCAGGTCCTCAAGTCGGGCAGCCCGCTGGTGGCCTGCATCGACTTCGACTGGACCGCCATGGGCAAGGACGTGGCCAACTACATCGCCAAGAACTACCCCGGCGAGGACATCGCCGTGATCATGGGCCTGTTCGAGCACGTGCCGGTGCAGATGTTCCGTGCCAGCTTCGAGCCCGAGGTGGCCAAGCTGGGCAAGAACAAGATCGTGGCCATCCGCGACGGCAAGTACAACCCGGACACCGCCGTGAACCAGGCCCAGGACCTGGTCCAGTCGGGCAAGAAGTTCGGGGTGCTCTTCATCTTCAACGAGGAGATGGCGGCGGCGGTGGTCCGCTCGCTCAAGACCGCCGGCCTCCTCAACAACCCCATCAAGGTCATCTCCACCAACGGCGCCCCCTACGGCATCGAGCTGGTGAAGGAGGGCTCGATCAAGTACTCCATCTCCTCCTCGCCCGGCTGGGAGGGCATGATCTCGGCGCTGGCGCTCCATGCCTACGTCACCGGCAAGGACAAGAAGACCAACCAGCAGATCATGCTCCCCATCACCCCCGTCACCACCTCCACCATCAACGACAAGACCAAGGTCATCCCCTGGGACGTCGACCCGGTCTGGCTCGACCTGACCAAGAAGTACTTCCCCCAGTACAACGGGCTGTACTGACAGGCCGCGGCCGCCGACCGGTCCGGTCGGCGGCCGCCGGATGAGCGGTCCGGGAGGCGGCTCCACCCAGAGGGGAGCCGCCTCTCGTGCCATGAGGAGAGCGTCGCATGGACAGCGGCGAGGTGGTCCTGTCCGTAGCCGGTCTCACCAAGTCGTACGGCGCGCAGCGGCCGGCCCTGTCCCGGGTCTCCTTCGAGCTGCACCGGGGCGAGGTGCTGTGCCTGGTGGGCGAGAACGGCGCGGGCAAGTCCACCCTCATCAAGATCCTCTCCGGGGCGGTGGCGCCGGACGCGGGGACCGTGACCGTGGGCGGCCGGGAGTTCGCCGCCCTCACCCCGCGCGAGGCCATGGGCCTGGGCGTGGCCACCATCTACCAGGACGTGGAGCTCATCGAGTCGCTCACCGTCCACGACAACATCTTCCTGGGGTCCGAGCTCCCCGGCCGGCTGCCGCTCACCGTGGACGCGCGGGCCCAGGCCCAGGCGGCCCGCAAGTACCTGGACCTGGTCCACATCGACATCGCCGAGGACGCGCTGGTGGAGGACCTGTCGGCCGCGCAGAAGCAGAACCTGCAGATCGCCAAGGCGCTCCACCGCGACGCGCGCATCCTCATCATGGACGAGCCGACCAGCTCGCTCGGCCACGAGGAGAAGCGCTCGCTGATGCGGCTGGTGCGGGACCTCTCCGCCCGCGGCATCGCCGTGATCTACATCTCCCACTACCTCCAGGAGGTGTTCGAGATCGGCGACACCATCCTGGTGCTGAAGGACGGCGAGCAGGTGGCCACCCACCGGCGCGCCGAGGTGGACGTCGACTCCGTGGTCCGCAGCATGGTGGGGCGCGACGCCTCCGCCTTCTTCCGGCGGGAGAAGGTCCCCATCGGCGCGGTGCGGATCGAGGTGAAGGGGATGCGCTGGGCGGGGGTGGTCGAGGACGTGACCTTCGACGTCCGCGCCGGCGAGGTCTTCGGCATCGGCGGCCTGGTGGGCTCGGGGCGGAGCGAGCTGGTGAGCCTCCTCTTCGGGCTGGCCCCCCGGGACGCCGGCGAGCTCGTCATCGACGGGGTCGCGATCGAGGTCCACCGCCCGGCCGACGCCATCCGCCACCGGATGAGCTTCATCACCGAGGACCGGAAGAGGTACGCCATGTTCGCCCCGCGCGACGTGGTGGAGAACGTGGCCGTGGTCCACAACGAGCTGAGCGGAGGGGCCATCCTCGACAGGGCCGGCGAGCGACGCCTGGCCAGCGGCATGATCGACCGGCTGCGCATCGCCGTCTCCGGCCTCGACCAGGAGATCGGCAGCCTCTCGGGCGGGAACCAGCAGAAGGCGGTGATCGCCCGCTGGATGCTGGAGGACGCGGACCTCTACATCTTCGACGAGCCGACCAAGGGGGTGGACGTCGGGGCCAAGGAGGAGATCTACCGGCTGATGGTGGAGTTCGCCCGGGCCGGGAAGAGCATCATCATGGTCTCCTCGGACATGCCCGAGCTGCTCTCCATGAGCGATCGGATCGGGATCATGCGGGCCGGCCGGATGGTCCGCATCGTCGACAACGCCGGGATCGACGAGCAGCTCCTCGTCAAGGAGTTCATCGGGATATGACCACCCAGGCCCCCTCGGCGCCCCGGCCCTTCCCCGTCCTGCGGCGGGCGGCCCTGCTCCGCTCGCAGTGGTTCCTCCTGCTCCTGGTGATGCTGGTCATCGCTGCCTTCACCGGCACCGTGAACCCGCGCTTCTTCAGGACCAACAACATCGTCAACATCTTCGAGCAGATCTCCACCCTGGGCGTGGTGGCCTCGGGGGCCACCATCCTCATGATCTCGGGGAACTTCGACATCTCGGTGGGGGCCAACATCGGCCTGTCGTCCTGCGTCATGGCCATGCTCATCAAGGCCGGCATGCCCTACGGCGTGGCCATACCGGCCGGGCTGCTGGTGGCGGTGCTGTGCGGCCTGTTCGTGGGGTTCAACGCCATCCTCTTCCGGGCGCCCTCCTTCATCATCTCCCTGGCCGCCATCGGCGTGTTCCGGGGCATCGCCCTGTTCATGACCCAGGCCTCGCTCCAGACCATCTACGGCAAGTTCGAGGGGCTCGGGTCGACCCGCTTCTTCGGCGTGGTGCCACTCATCTTCGCGGTGAGCCTGGCCGTCTACGTGGTGGTGGGCCTGATCCTGCGGTACACGCGGCTGGGCCGGCGCGTCTACGCCATCGGCGCCAACGAGCAGGCCGCCTTCCTCTCCGGCATCGCCGTCGACCTGAACAAGATCGCCTTCTTCGTCATCAACGGGCTCCTGGTGGGCATCGCCGCCACCATGCTCCTCTCCCGAGTCGGCGCCGCGCAGCCCTCCACCGGGGCCGGAATCGAGCTGCAGGCCATCGGCGCGGTGGTGATCGGCGGCACCCCCATGACCGGCGGGAAGGGACGGATCCTCGGAACCTTCTTCGGCGTCCTGCTCATGGGCGTCATCTCCAACGCCCTGAACATGCTGCAGGTGAGCCCCTACTTCCAGGACGTGACCTTCGGCATGCTCATCATCTTCTCGGTGGCCATCAGCGCCTTCGGGAAGCGGCGCGGCCGGAGGGCGGCGCTGCTGCGCTAGCCAGGGACCCGGGACCCGCCCGGGAGGGCGGAGGGCCTCCCCTCCGCCGGCGGGCGGGGACGCGGGTCGGCCGCCGGGCCCGGGTGCGGGCTGCCCGGCGCCCCCGAGCGGCCCCCCGGGGAGGGAGGGCCGGCTCGGGGCGAGGGGCGGACGGGTCAGGTGCGCTTGGCCCGCAGCGCCCCCTCCGCCTTGCGGATGGCCTGGAGGGCCTCGGTGTACTCGCGGATGTGGGTGGCGCAGCCGACGCTCTGCTGGCGGATCAGGAACTCGATGCAGTTGTCACAGGCGGTGCACCACTCGATCTCCGCCTCGCGCCCCTCGATGAACTTGCGGGGGAGCTGGCCGTCGGCCAGCGACTGCCTGCCGATGGCGACCATGTCGGTCACGCCCTCGCGGATGTTCTTGTTGGCCCAGTGGTAGAAGGTCTTCTCCTCCGGGGCCAGGCCCTGCAGCTCGTTGTTGCCGTTGTTGAGCACCGAGTAGGCGGAGCCGATCACCACCGTCTCCGGCCTGAGGGCCTGGCGCACCAGCCTCTGGAAGGTGAAGTGCAGGTAGCAGTCGTCGGGCACCTTCTTGTCCGGCTGCGACAGCGCCAGGGTGATGGAAGGGCTTCCGGCCGACACCAGGATGAACTTGGCCCCCCGCGCCTCCATCCCCTTCACCAGGTCGAGGGACTCGCTGAGATCCATCACCGGAGACCTCGGCCCCGCGGATCCCTGGCCACCCGGGAAGCCCTCCCAGATCGACACCTTGGAGCCCACCAGGAAGCGGGGATCGTCGATCTCCTTGGCGATGCGCTCGTAGACCGTGAAGGTGAAGCGCGTGCGGTTGGCCCAGGAACCACCGTACTTCCACTTCCGGTCGTTGTAGGGGCGGAGGAGCTGCGAGTCGAGGTAGCCGTGGCAGTTCTTGAAGTCGATCCCGTCGGCGCCGCAGTCGTGGGCGATCTTGGCGGAGAGCACGAACTGCTCGATGGTCCGGTCGACGTACTCCTCGTCGATGAGGTCGCCACCGAAGCCGGGCAGGGGCTTGACGCACACCCGGCGCGAGAAGCCCGGGTGGCTGAGCTCGCCCGAGTGCGTGAGCTGCCAGACGAACAGCGGCTTGTCGTTCACCTTGCGCAGCTCCCGGACGAAGCGCTCCAGCGCCTTCTGGTTCCGGGGCATGACCGACAGCTGCCGCTCCCGGCTGCGGGACTCGTACTGGACCGTGATCGCCTCCAGGTCGATCAGGCCGGCCCCGCCCTCGAACAGGTTCCGGTAACGGCGGTAGGTCTTCTCGCTCGGGTTGCCTTCCTCGTCGGAGTCGCAGCACTCCATGGCGTTGATGACGAAGCGGTTCTGCGCGGTCCGGGGTCCGATCCGGATCGGCTGGAAGATGGGGTCGGCTCGGTTCATGGGATCCTCCCGCCGCCGAGGGGGGCGGCCGGAGGCCAGGGTAGGGGCCGGGCCCGAGGCCAGGGCACCAGCAGATCGCGCGCCTTACTCGGGTGAGGACCTGGGGTGCTCCAAGTCCTGGAGGAGCGTCTGGAGGCTGCCGCCGGCCCTCCCCTGCCCCAGCTTCCGGCGGATGTTGGTGCGGTGGAAGTCCACGGACTTGGCCGAGATCCGGAGGAGGGCCGAGATCTCCTTGCTGGTCCGGCCGTGGCGCACCAGCGTGGCCACCTCCTGCTCCCGGGCGGTGAGCCCGTGCAGCGCCCGGGCCAGCCGGCGCGAGTCCCTCGAGGCCACCTCGCAGAGCCCCTGCTCGAGGAGCGCCACCTCCCCGGCCAGCTCCGTCCCGGCGCACCGGACCTTGAGCCGGGCCACCACCGGCATCACCAGGGCGTCGAGCCCCTCGGCGATCTCGTCGGCGATGCGGCGCTCCAGCTCGGGCGCCATCCGAAGAAGCACCGCCAGCGCCGTCTCCTGCTCGCGGAGGGTGTGCTCCTGCAGCTGGACCCGGCGCCGCAGCCGCTCGAGGTGGCGGACGTCCGGCTGGAGCGGGGTGATGTCGCGCACGTACTCCAGCCCGCAGAGGACGCGCCGGGCGTCGTCCAGGAGGGGGAACACCGAGAGCTCCTGGGCGCCGAGGTTCCGCCCCGACACCTGATAGGGCACGACGCCGATCTGCGGCCGGCCGGTGCGGACCGCGGCCTCGAACGGACAGCGCTCGCAGGGGCGATCGCGCCCGTGGTAGGCCTCGTGGCACTTCCGCCCGACCAGGGTCCGCCCCGGTCCGTACCAGTCCTGCATGGTCGCGTTCACGCCCACGATGGTGAAGTCCAGGTCGTGGATGCTGATCCCGTCCTTGGACTTGTCGAAGACGTGCCTGAGGAAGTGCTCCAGGTCCTCGCGGCGCCCCTGCCCGAGGTCCCCGTCGGCGGCGCCCCGGGCCGCGATCCAGGCCTTCAGGTAGGCGAAGCTCCGGCCGCCCTCGGGTGCAGGGCTGCGGGTCAGGCCAGGCGGTTCCGCCATACCGGGTCTCCTTCCCCGAGCCGGGAGCGCGCCTGCCTCTCCCGGATGGCCGCGTCGACCAGCGCCGAGACGACCCATCGGGCGATGGCCTCCACCTCCTGGTCGGGGCTGCTCCAGATGTCCTTGAGGACGATGTAGAACTCGATCCCGAACACCACCGAGAGCGCCTTCATCAGCCGATCGTGCGTCGGCGCGGAGAGGCTCCGCTCCAGCGGCTTGAGCGCGTGGCGCAGGAGCCCCCGCCGGTGGCCGCGCCGGTACGGCTCCTCGGCGAGGAGGCCGGCCCGCTCCAGCGCCCAGTGCTCCAGCGAGAGCTGGACGGCGGCGCGCATCTGGGGCTCGAACTGCGTGAAGCGGGGGAAGGTGTCGTTGAAGAGCTGGAGCACCCGCGCGCGGCCGTCGCGCTCCCGGCTCTTCCAGGAGCGGACCGGCCCCAGCGACCGGTCCACCACCGCGGTGATGAGCTTGCTGCGGCTGGGGAAGTACCGGTAGGCGGTGGCGCGCGACACCTGCGCGCGCCCCGCCATCTCGGCGATGGAGGGGACCCGGCCGTCGCGCGCCAGGTCCATGGCCGCCCGGATCAGCGACTCGTAGGTGCGGGCGCGCACTCGCCGGTTGGGCTCCGGCCGCGGCGGCGCGGCGGGTTGGCGAGAGAGCTTGTCCCCCATGGGCGTCCATGATACACGCGTCGCGTTATGATACGAGCGTCTCATTCGTGGGGCGCCCTCCGGCTCGCCGGCCCGGGAGCGGAGGGGCGTCCCCCGGACGCCGGGGCCCAGCGGGCGGATGGCGCTCCCCCCCGGGCGGTGAGCGCCCCCGGGCCGCTGGCTGCCTACGTGGCCGGGACCTTCGACACCAAGGCCGCCGAGCTGCTCTTCCTGCGCGATTGCATCGACCGCCTCGGCGTCCGGACCGTGACCGTCGACCTGTCCACCACCGGCGAGCCCTCCGCGGCGGACGTGGGGGCCCGGGAGGTGGCCCACCACCACCCCGGCGGCGAGCGGGCCGTCTTCACCGGCGAGCGCGGCTCGTCGGTCTCTGCCATGGCCCAGGCCTTCGAGCGCTTCGTCCTGACCCGGCGCGATCTCGCCGGGCTGGTCTCGGCCGGCGGCTCCGGCGGCACCGCCCTGGCCACCCCGGCCATGCGGGCCCTCCCCATCGGCCTCCCCAAGGTGATGGTGTCGACGGTCGCCTCCGGTGACGTGAGGCCCTACGTCGGCCTGACCGACATCTGCATGATGTTCTCGGTGGCGGACATCGCCGGCATCAACCGGATCAGCGAGCGGATCCTCGCCAACGCCGCCCACGCGCTGGCCGGGATGATCGCCCACGCCCCGCCGCCGAAGACCGGGCGCCCGCCGGCGGTGGGGCTCACCATGTTCGGCGTCACCACCCCCTGCGTCCAGGCGGTGACCCGCTCGCTCGCCCAGGGCTACGAGTGCCTGGTCTTCCACGCCACCGGGACCGGCGGCCAGTCGCTGGAGCACCTGGTCGACCTGGGGATCCTCGGGGCGGTCATCGACGTCACCACCACCGAGATCGCCGACGAGCTGGTGGGGGGAGTCTTCTCGGCCGGCCCCGGCCGACTCGACGCCATCATCCGTCGGCGAATCCCCTACGTCGGCTCCTGCGGCGCGCTGGACATGGTGAACTTCCACGCGGCCGAGACCGTCCCGGCGCGCTTCCGGGGGCGACGGCTCCTCCGGCACAACCCGAACGTCACCCTGATGCGCACCACCCCCGAGGAGAGCGCCGCCATCGGCGCATTCCTGGCCGCGAAGCTCAACCAGATGGAAGGCCCGGTGCGCTTCCTGCTCCCGGAGGGAGGCCTGTCCTCGCTCGGCGTCCCGGGGGGCCCCTTCCACGACCCGGCCGCCGACCGCGCCCTGTTCGACGCCGTCGCCAGGGGATTCTCGCCCGGGCCCGACCGGGTCCTCCTGCGGCTGCCGCACGCCATCAACGACGCAGCCTTTGCGCGCGCGCTGGTGGACGCCTTCCGGAGCGTCTTCGAGCGCGAGGCGCCGCCCCTCGAGCGCAGTGCTTCCTCGGATCGCGAGGCCGGTCGCCGATGAGCACCCCTTCGACCCCGAGGACCCAGAGCGAGCCGTCCGCCGGCCAGGGTCTCCTCGGTGGGCAGGCGCCTCTCCGCTGGCCTGCGCCCGCCCCCCCGGAGCGACAGGGCGCGGTCGCCCCCAGGGACCGCCACCTCGCGAGGGCGCTCCGGGACCGGACGGAACGGGAACCTGGCGTGGCGAGTTGCCACGGATCGGCTCTTTATGGTATCGATTCCATCGGTGAACCCTCGGACCGCCTGCTGCCTCGCCCGTTCCCGGGCGGAAGGGGACTTGCCGCGCTCGCGGCGGGTGAAGGCGCGCGCTGCTGCGCCGCCGCGGGCGCCCTTCAGCGGTTGCTAGGGGCCCGCGGGGCGGTGCAACGGTCCTGGGAGTCGGCTCGATGAAAGAGATCCTCCGCCTCGAGCACGTGTCCAAGTCCTTCGTGGGCGTGAAGGCCATGCAGGACATCTCCTTCGACCTGCGGGCGGGCGAGGTTCACTGCTTGTGCGGAGAGAACGGGGCCGGCAAGTCGACCCTCATCAAGGTCCTCTCCGGCGCCCACCAGCCCGACGAGGGGTCCATCTACTTCGAGGGCCAGCAGGTCACCCTCACCCCGCACCTGGCGCTGGGCCTGGGGATCCAGACCATCTACCAGGAGCACATCGTCTTCGACAGCCTGAGCGTCATGGAGAACATCTTCATGGGGCTGGAGGTGGCGCGCGGCGGCTTCCTCGACCGCAGCGAGATGCGGCGCCAGACGGTGGAGGTGCTGCAGTACCTCCAGGCGGACATCGGCCCCGAGACCAACATGGGCCGGCTCTCCAGCGGCCAGCAGAAGACGGTGGAGATCGCCAAGGGGCTGGTGTTCAAGCGCAAGGCCATCATCCTCGACGAGCCCACCGCCTCCTTCTCGGCCGCGGAGATCGACAACCTCCTGGAGATCATCAAGACGGTCCGGGCCAGCGGCATCGGCATCATCTACATCTCCCACCACCTGGACGAGGTCTTCCGCATCGCCGACCGGGTCACGGTCCTGCGCGACGGGCGCAAGGTGAGCCACTACGAGATCCAGGGGCTCACCAAGACCCAGCTCATCAAGGACATGGTGGGCCGCGACCCTTCCACCTTCTACCGCCGCGAGGCGGTGAACATCGGCGAGGTGGTGTTCGAGGCGCACCACGTGAGCGGGAACGGGGTCCGCGACGTCTCCTTCGAGCTGCGACGCGGCGAGGTGCTGGGCTTCGCCGGCATGACCGGCTCGGGCCGCTCCGAGCTGATGGAGGTGCTCTTCGGTAGCGCCCGCCTCGACGGGGGCCAGATCCGGATCCGGGGGAAGGAGGTCCGCCACGCCTCGCCCAAGGCCTCCATCCGCAACCGGATGTGCTTCATCACCGAGGACCGGCAGAACACCGGGCTCTTCCTGGAGCAGACCATCGCCAGCAACGTGATGGTGGCCAACATGGTCAACACCCGGGACTTCTTCGCCAGCCCGGCCGAGGACGTCAAGGTGGGCGACGGCTTCATCCAGAAGCTGCTCATCAAGGCCCGGGACGCGAAGGTCCGGGTCATGAACCTCTCCGGCGGGAACCAGCAGAAGGTGGTCCTGGCCAAGTGGTTCAACACCTCCGGCGAGGTGTTCATCTTCGACGAGCCCACCCGGGGGATCGACGTCAACTCCAAGCAGGAGATCTACCAGCTCATGGTGGGCCTGCTGAAGCAGGGCCACGCCATCATCATGGTCTCCTCGGACATGCCCGAGGTCATCTCCATGAGCGATCGGGTGGCGGTGATGAAGGACGGCGAGATGGTGGGCCTGCTCGGCAAGGAGCAGATCACCGAAGAGAACATCCTCACCCACTCCATTGGGGACAAGGCCGTATGAGCGACCGGACGCCGCCCGAGAGCAAGGACACCCAGCGCGCCTCCATCTTCAGGCGCCACGAGAACCTGACGGTCACGGCCATCTTCGCCTCGTTCGTGCTGGTGATCGTCCTCCTCCAGCTCTCCATCTCCGGCGGGAAGTACCCCACCTTCATCAGCCCGGTGAACCTGCTCAACATCCTCCAGCAGGTGAGCGTCCCGGGGATCGTGGCGGTGGGCATGACCATGGTCATGATCGCCGGGGGGATCGACCTGTCGGTGGGCATGCTCGCCT
The DNA here is from genome assembly GCA_035541675.1 of Anaeromyxobacter sp. Classification (GTDB taxonomy): domain Bacteria; phylum Myxococcota; class Myxococcia; order Myxococcales; family Anaeromyxobacteraceae; genus Anaeromyxobacter. The sequence goes on from DATKMW010000091.1 coordinate 11,769, forward strand.
CCCTGGTCTCGATCGTCGCCGCCCTGGGCGTCTCCAAGTGGCACCTGGGGATCACCGGCTCGATCCTGGCCGGGGTGGCCACCGCGGTGGTGCTGGAGACGGTGATGGGGTTCATCATCTCCCGGGTCAAGGTGGAGCCCTTCATCATCACCCTGGGGGGGATGATCACCTTCCAGGGCATCGCCCTCCTCCTGTGCAATTCACGGGAGGTGATCATGAGCGGCGAGCTCAACTTCATCAAGGCCAACCTCATCGCCGGCGCCAAGGACCCGGTCACCGGGCTCAACCTGGTCATCCCCCCCTACGTGCTGGTCTTCTTCTTCATCGCGCTGCTGGCGGGGATCCTGCTCAAGTACACCAAGTACGGGCGGCGGATCTACGCGGTGGGGAACAACCAGAACGCCGCCTTCCTGGCAGGCATCGACGTCAAGCTGATGCGACTGTCGGTGTACGCGATCATGGGCGTCCTGGTGGGGATCGCCGCCATCATGCTCTTGGCCCGGATCAACGTGGGCATCATCACCCTGGGCCAAGGCCTGGAGATCGACACCATCGCCATGGTGGTGATCGGGGGCACGGCGCTGAAGGGCGGAAAGGGGAACATCGTCGGCACGCTGATCGGGGTGTTCTTCCTGGGCTCCATTGGCAACGCCATGAACATGCTCCGCCTGCCCTCAGAGGTGCAGTTCGTGGCCAAGGGGATCGTGATCGTGGTGGCGGTCTCGGCCGGCCACGTGTCCTCGGCCGTGTCGGAGCTGATGTCGCGGCGGCGGAAGGTGTCCGTGCCGGTAACCGTCGCCGAGGTGAAGCAGGGATGAGGGTCAGTCGAGGAACGGGTCGCGCATGGTGCGCGGGTTCAACGTCCTGGAGGAACGAGCGATGAAGCGTTTCGCACTGTCGTTGCTGTGCCTGGTCGCCTTCAGCAGCCCGGCGTTCGCCGCCGGCAAGAAGGTGATCGGCTACTACATGGATGCGTCGGACGACTACTACAAGGCCGGCTTCAACGTCTTCAAGGTGCTCGCCACCCGCGAGGGATGGGAGGTCCGCGACGTGGTTGGGCAGGGCACCGCCCCCGAGCAGCTCGACGCCTGCCAGAACTTCATCACCCAGAAGGTGGACGCGCTGGTGGTGGTCCAGAACTCTCCCCAGACCAGCTCCGAGTGCCTGAAGCTGGCCGCCGCGGCCAAGGTGCCGGTCTACCACCTGACCCATAACCCGCCCAACGAGCCGGGCCTGGCCGGCTTCGCCGGGTTCGACTGGGTGTACGACGGCGAGCTGGCCGCCCAGTCGGCCATGAAGCACGGCGTCAAGCGCGTCATCATGATCGAGGGCAAGCTGGGCCAGGGCACCGCCGCCGGCCAGACCGGGGGCTTCCTGGAAGGCTACAAGAAGGCGGGCAAGGACATCGGCAACCTGCTCAACAGCGTCGGCGTGAAGGGCGCCGGCGGCAAGGACCTGCAGGTGGTGTTCTGGGGCTCGGGCGGCTGGTTCGCCGACCCGGCCAAGAAGGTGATGCAGGACGCCATCACCAGCCTGGGCGCCGACGGCTTCGACGGCGCCTACGTCCAGAACGACGAGATGATGACCGGCGCCATCCAGGCCATGCAGGAGGCCGGGCTCGACACCAGCAAGTACTGGCTCGGCTCCAGCAACGGCAAGGAGAAGTCGTGGGACTGGGTGGAGAAGGGCATCACCACCATGGACGTGAACCAGTGCCCGACCCTCGAGGCGGACATCGCCTACCAGATGATCAAGGCCGACTTCGCCGGCAAGCCGCACAAGAAGGGCATCTTCGTGGCCTTCCGGCCCTACGAGAAGAGCAACCTCGACAAGAAGTCGATGATCCCCTGGAAGACCGACGACTACATCGCCAAGCGCGACGCCAAGGCGTTCAAGTACGACATCAACGATCCGGTCTTCCGCGAGAACCCCGGCTACAAGTGATTCACGCCGCGGCGACCGCGGGGCTCGCACGGCCCTCGCCGTCGCCGGGTTCCGCCCGATGCGCCCGGCGCCGCTCGCCGGGCGCAGAGGGCGGGCCGAAGGGGAGCGCGGGCCGGTCGTTCCCCGCGCGGCTTCTGCACGCTCCCGGGCCGGGCCGGGGCCCTGAGCGACTCGGAGGAGCGCCGCCATGATCCGCTACGGCATCAACACCTTCCTCTTCGCCTCGCCCTTCCGGACGAGGGACCTCCCCATCCTCGATCGGGCCAAGGCCATGGGCTTCGATCTGGTGGAGATCCCCATCGAGGGGGAGCGGGACCTCGACTACCACAAGGCGGCCGAGGCCTACCGGCGCGCCGGGCTCGGCTGCTCCATCTGCGCGGTGATGGGGGCGAAGCGCGACCCCTCCCACCCCAGCCCGGCGGTGCAGAAGGGCGCCATCTCCTACCTGAAGCACTGCATCGACGCCGCCGTGACCATGGGGTCGCCCATGGTGGTCGGCCCGCTCTACGCCGCGGTGGGGCGCACCTGGGCCGCCACCCCCGCCCAGCGCCGCAAGGACCTGGCCCGCTGCGCCAAGAACCTCAAGGTGGTGGCGCGCTACGCCGAGGACCGGGGCGTCCTGCTGGCCCTCGAGCCGCTGAACCGCTTCGAGACCAGCTTCGTGAACCTGACCGACCAGGCCCTGGAGCTGGCCGACCTGGTCGGCAGCCCCAGCGTCAAGCTGATGATGGACACCTTCCACGCCAACATCGAGGAGAAGAGCCTGGGGCAGGCGGTGGAGCGGGCCGGGGCGCGGATGGTCCACGTCCACGCCAACGAGAACGACCGGGGCACGCCCGGCAGCGGCCACGTCGCCTGGGCCGAGCTGGCCGCCTCGCTCAAGAAGGTGCAGTACTCGGGGGCCCTGGTGATCGAGTCCTTCTCCACCTCGGTGAAGGAGATCGCCCGGGCGGCCGCCGTCTGGCGCCCCCTGGCCCCGAGCGCGGAGGCGCTGGCCGTCGACGGGCTCGCCTTCCTCCGGAAGCTGATGTCGTGATCTCCGGCCGGCAGCGGGCGCACTCCGGGAGGAGGAGGCGCGCCCCTCGCCGGCACGCAGTCCTCAGACGGGAGGCTCCATGTCCAGCGGCAAGAAGGTTCGCATCGGTGTCGTCGGCCTCGGCTTCGGCGCCGAGTTCGTCCCCCTCTACCAGAAGCACCCCAACGCCGAGTGCGTGGCGGTCTGCCAGCGCGACGAGGCCAAGCTGAAGCAGGTGGCCGACACCTTCAAGGTGGCCCGGCGCTACACCCGCTACGAGGACATGCTCAAGGACGCGGACATCGACGCCATCCACGTGGTGACGCCCATCGCCGCCCACGCCCCCATGACCATCGCCGCGCTCCAGGCGGGGAAGCACGCCGCCGCCACCGTCCCCATGGCCACCACGGTAGAGGAGTGCCTCAAGATCGCCGAGCTCCGCAAGAGGACCGGCAAGGTCTACATGATGATGGAGACGGCGGTCTACACCCGGGAGTTCCTGTTCGTGAAGGAGAAGGTGGACCGGGGCGAGCTGGGGAAGCTCCAGTTCCTGCGCGGCTCCCACCAGCAGAACATGAGCCTGCCCGGCTGGCCGGAGTACTGGTACGGCTTCCCGCCCATGCACTACGCCACCCATGCGGTGAGCCCACTGCTGGCGCTGGCCCAGCGCGAGGTCGACTCGGTGGTCTGCTTCGGCTCGGGGACCATCCGGGACGAGTACGCCAAGCGGTACGGCTCTCCCCACGCCATCGAGACCTCGCTCCTCAAGCTGCGCGACTCCGACCTGGCCTGCGAGGTGACCCGCTCGCTCTTCGACACCATCCGCCAGTACCGCGAGAGCTTCGACGTCTACGGCACCCAGTCGTCCTTCGAGTGGGAGCAGCTGGCCGGCGAGAAGCCGGTGCTCTACTCGGGCTTCGAGGACGCCACCCGGGTGGAGGTCCCCGACTTCGGCAAGCGGCTGCCCAAGGAGATCGCCCCCTACACGCTCCACGGGGTCTACGACGAGGAGCACGAGCACACCTCCTTCATCCAGGGCGCGGGCCACGGCGGATCGCACCCCCACCTGGCCCACGAGTTCGTGATGGCCATCCTCGAGGGGCGCGAGGCCTTCGCCGACGCCCGGCAGGCGGCCAACTGGACCATGGCGGGCATCTGCTCGCACGAGTCGGCGATGAAGGGCGGGGCGCGGGTGCAGGTCCCGCAGGTCCGCTAGCGAGCCCTCGAGCAAAGGGAGGACGTCACATGGCAAAGATCGCGATGATCGGCGCAGGGAGCCTGGTGTTCTCGAAGACCCTCTTGAACGACTTCCTGGGCACCCCGGCCCTGGCCGGGAGCGAGTACCGGCTCATGGCCCTCACCCACAGGCGGCTCGACAAGATGAAGGGCTTCGTCGAGCGGATGATCGCCGACAACAAGGTCGACGCCCGGGTGGTGGCCACCACCGACCGCCGCGAGGCGCTCCGGGGCGCCGACTACGTGGTGGTGATGATCCAGGTCGGCGGGGTGGAGGGCTTCAAGGTCGACTACGAGGTCCCCATGAAGTACGGCGTCGACAACTGCATCGCCGACACCATGGGGCCGGGCGGCATCTTCCGCGCCCAGCGGCACATCCCCGCGCTCCTGGAGATCGCCCGGGAGATGCGGGAGCTGTGCCCCAACGCCATCCTCTTCAACTACGCCAACCCCATGGCCATGTGCTGCTGGGCGCTGGGCACGGTGGAGGGGCTGCAGTTCATCGGCCTGTGCCACGGCGTCCAGACCACCATGGACCTCATCGCCTCCTACACCGGCAGGAAGAAGGAGGAGATCGACTTCGTGGCCGCCGGCATCAACCACATGGCCTGGTTCCTGCGGCTCGAGCACAGGGGAGAGGACCTCTACCCGGTGCTCAAGGCCAACTTCGAGAGGCCCGGCTTCTACGTCAACGAGAAGGTGCGCGGCGAGGTGATGCGGCACTTCGGCTACTTCATGACCGAGAGCACCGGTCACCTCTCCGAGTACCTGCCCTACTTCCGCAAGAGCCGGAGGGCGCTCGAGGCCTACTGCGACGAGCCGGCCTTCGGGGGCGAGAGCGGGGCCTACTACCACTACTGCGCCATGATCGACGAGAAGTTCCAGAAGATGGACCCGCTCTCGATCGAGTCGACCCGCCTCGGGCCGCGGAGCGCCGAGTACTGCTCGCACATCATCGAGGCCAAGGAGACCGGGCGCGTCTTCCGCCTGAACGGCAACATCCGCAACGACGGGTACATCACCAACCTTCCCCCGGGCTGCTGCGTGGAGGTGCCCATCTACGTCGACCGGACCGGGCTCCACCCCACCAGCGTGGGCGCGCTCCCCTCGCCGCTGGCCGCCCTCAACATGACCAACGTCCTGGTCCAGGGGCTCTCGGTCGAGGCGGCGCTCCTCGGCGACACCGAGCTCCTGGTGCAGGCCTGCGCCATGGACCCGCTCACCGCCGCGGTGCTGACCCTGGGGGAGATCCGGTCCATGACCAGCGACATGCTCGAGGCGCAGCGCGCCTGGCTGCCGCAGTTCGCCGGCCGGAAGGTGCGCACCGTGCCCGCCATCTCGGTGCCCAGGGACGTGAAGCGGCAGGAGGTGCCGCTCGACCCGGCCCTGGCCATCGCCAACCGGTTCGGCCGGCTGGCCCAGGTCTGACGGATGCTCTCGAGGCGAGGAACGGGATCTTCGAGCTAACCACCGCGGGCGCGCGAGGCGCCCGCGGCCACGAAGGAGGAACCAATGGCTGGCCTACAGAACAACTATCCCAAGCTGCACAACGCGACCTGGCCGGGGGTGGTGGGGAAGGGCTCGCCCGGCGCCGAGCCCTTCATCAGCCTGGACGAGATGATCGAGCTGACCGCCGCCGCCCAGGTGAACGGCGTCAAGTTCGACGGGATCGACGTCTTCGCCTGCGCGCCCCACGTGGACATCGACTCCACCGACGACGACCTGAAGCGCCTGGCCGACAAGGTCCGCGCCAAGAACCTGGTGATCGGCTCGCTGGTGGCGCCCATCTGGGGACCGGCCGGGGGCGGATCGGCCATGGGCGACGAGGGGGAGCGGAAGAAGTTCCTCACCGCCGTCAGGAAGGCCTGTGCCATGGCCAAGAAGCTCGGCGAGCTCGGCGTCCGCCCGGACGGGGTGGTGCGAATCGACTCCTCGGTCGACCCGGGCACCTGGTCCAAGGACCCGGCGGGCAACCAGAAGAAGATCGCCGAGACCTTCCGCCAGGCCTGCGACATCGCCGAGGGCTTCGGCGAGCGGCTGGCCGCCGAGGGCGAGATCTGCTGGGGCGGCATGCACAGCTGGCGCCGCCTGCTGGAGCTCCTGGAGATGGTCAACCGCCCCAAGACGCTGGGCATCCAGGCCGACATGGCTCACACCCTGCTCTTCCTCCTCGGGTACAACGCCCCCGAGGACGCGCTCCTGCCGCAGGGCTTCAACTGGAAGGACCAGGGCCGGTTCGAGCAGGCCTACAAGCAGCTCACCGACGCCCTGCGCCCCTGGACCAACGACCTCCACATCGCCCAGAACGACGCGACCGTGTTCGGGTCCGGGACCCACGACAAGACCGGCCGCCACTGCCTGCCCAAGGACCCCAACGGCAAGCTGAACATCACCCGGGAGGCGGGGCGCTGGCTGCGCGACGAGAAGGGGCAGGTGACCCGCAGCATCAAGCACCTGTGCTGGGACGGCTGCATGTTCCCCAACGAGACCATGCGCAAGCCGCAGACCTGGAACGACATCCTGGGCGCCATGCTCGCGGTCCGCGAGGCGCACGGCTGGCGGCAGTAGCCGCCGGGCAGCTGTCCGACGAGAACCTTGCCGTGGCACGAGGCGGCCGTTCGCGCGGCCGCCCCGCGCCGCGGCGGAAAGGCGAGGCGAGGGACATGAGTGATCTCCGGATTGGGATGGTCGGCTACGGCTTCATGGCGCGAGCGCACTCCAACGCGTATCGCAAGGTCTCCAACTTCTTCGAGCGCAAGCGCAAGCCGGTCCTGCAGGTGGCCTGCGCGCGCAACGAGGCCAACGCCAAGGCGTTCGCCCAGACCTGGGGCTACCAGGCGGTCGAGACCGACTGGCGGAAGTTGGTGCAGCGCGACGACGTCGACGCCGTCGACATCTGCGCGCCCAACGACATGCACTGCGACATCGCCCTGGCCGCCGCCAAGGCCGGCAAGATGATCCTCTGCGAGAAGCCCCTGGCCCTGGACGTCGAGCAGGGGAAGAGGATGGTCGAGGCGGTGGCCGCGGCCAAGGTGCCCAACATGGTCTGGTACAACTACCGGCGGGTGCCGGCGGTGACCATGGCCAAGCAGCTCATCGACGAGGGCAAGCTCGGCAGGATCTTCCACTTCCGGGCCAAGTTCCTCCAGGACTGGACCATGTCCGCCGACCTGCCCCAGGGCGGGCAGGGCCTGTGGCGCCTGGACGTGAGCGCCGCCGGCAGCGGGGTGACCGGCGACCTGCTGGCGCACTGCATCGACACCGCCCGCTGGCTGAACGGCGAGGTCGACCGGGTCAGCGCCATGACCGAGACCTTCATCAAGGAGCGCAAGCACACCCTGACCGGCAAGGTCCAGCCGGTGGGCATCGACGACGCCTGCGCCTTCCTGGCCCGCTTCAAGAACGGCTCGCTGGCCACCTTCGAGTCCACGCGCTACGCCCGCGGCCACAAGGCCAAGTACGACTTCGAGATCAACGGCCAGGACGCGTCCATCGGCTGGGACCTCCACGACCTGGGCCGGCTCGACTACTTCGACCACCGGGACGAGGGTCGGCTGCGGGGCTGGCGCTCCATCCACGTCACCGACGGCGACCACCCCTACATGTCGCACTGGTGGGTCCCCGGCCTGCAGATCGGCTACGAGCACAGCTTCGTGCACGGCGTGGCCGACTTCCTGGAGGGCCTGGAGACCGGCAAGCCGGCGCAGCCCGACTTCCAGGACGCCCTGCTCACCCAGCGGGTCTGCCAGGCCGTGCTGGAGAGCGCCAAGCAGGAAAGGTGGGTGAAGGTCTAGACCGACGCGTCGGCGGGCCGGCCGGGGGCCTCTTCACCCGGCCCTCGCCGGCCAGGTGGCCAGGTGGCCTCGATCAAGGACATTGCCCGGCTGGCGGGCGTCTCGGTGTCGACCGTGTCCCGGGTCCTCACCGATCACCCGCTGGTCGGCGAGGCCACCCGGGCCAGGGTCCAGCGGGCCATCGACGAGACCCAGTACCAGCCCAACCTCCTGGCCCGGGGCCTCCGCTCGCGCAGCGGCACCGTCATCGGCCTGGTGGTTCCGGAGATCCTCCTCGAGGCCTTCGCCACGCTGGTCCACTTCACCCAGCTGTCCTGCGCCGAGCACGGGTACGGGCTGCTGGTGGGGAGCACCGGCGGCAGCCCGGAGGCCGAGGGGGCCTTCATCGAGGACCTCCTGCGGCGGCACGTGGACGGGATCATCTTCTCCCGGGTGTCGGACCGCAGCCGGGTGATCAAGGTCATGGACCGGTCGAACATCCCGGTGGTGATCTTCGACCGCTCCCTGAAGCGCGAGAACATCCCCTCGGTGGTCCTCGACAACCCCCTGGCGGGGTCGATGGCCGCCGAGCACCTCCTCCGCCTCGGCCACAGGGCCATCGGCGTGGTCACCGGTCCCCAGGACATCGCCCTCTCCCGCGACCGCCACCGGGGCTTCGTGGCCGCCCTCTCCCGCCACGGCGTGCGCCTGCCCGACTCCTGGGTCTTCGAGGGAGACTTCCGGCTCGAGGGCGGACGGGAAGCGGCCGAGGCCTTCCTCGAGGAAGGACTACCCTTCACCGCCCTGTGGTGCCACAACGACCTCATGGCCCTGGGCGCCATGCGCACCTTCGCCCGCCACGGCATCCGGATCCCCGGAGACCTGTCGGTGATGGGCATGGACAACACCTCGCTCTGCGAGATCAGCGATCCTACCCTCTCCACCGTGACCCAGCCCTTCGAGGACATGTGCCGGCGCGCGGTGGAGCTCATCATGGGCATGCGCTCGGGGCGGCGGCCTCCCGAGCGGCGGGTGGTGCTCCCCCCGGGGATCATCGCCCGCGAGTCGTCGGCCGGGCCGCCGCGGGCCTCGAGCCGGAGCTCCGCCCTGGGGGACGGCCCATGATCCGAGCCTGCCCTGGGCCCGCCGGCCCCGCCGGCCTCCACCGCCGGAGGTCCCTAAGGCCTCCCGGCCCAACCCGTTGAGTGAGGTCCATATGATCGAAGGCTCCGCAAAGGGTTCGAGCTCGGCGCTCCGCTACGGGATGATCGGCGGCGGCCAGGGGGCGTTCATCGGCGACGTCCACCGCAAGGCCATCAACCTGGACGGCAGCGCCATCCTGGCCGCCGGCTGCTTCTCCAGGTCCCACGAGAACACCCTCGCCACCGGGCGCGCGCTGGGGGTGGCCGACGACCGTCTCTACCGCAGCTTCGAGGAGATGGCCGACGCCGAGTCGAGGCGGAAGGACGGCATCGACTTCGCGGTCATCGTCACCCCCAACGCGGCCCACTACCCGGCCGCCAAGGCCCTGCTCTCCCGCGGCATCCCGGTGGTCTGCGACAAGCCGCTGGTGTTCGAGGTGAAGGAGGCGGAGGAGCTGGCCGCGCTGGCCAGGCAGAAGGACCTCCTCTTCTGCGTGACCTACACCTACACCGGCTATCCGGCCGTGAAGCACGCCCGCGAGATGATCGCCCGCGGCGACCTGGGTGAGATCCGCTTCGTCAACGCCGAGTACCCACAGGAGTGGCTCTCCACCCTGCTGGAGAAGGAGGGGCAGAAGCAGGCCGCCTGGCGCACCGACCCTGCCCTGACCGGCAAGTCGAACTGCGTGGGCGACATCGGCAGCCACGTCGAGAACCTGGTCCGCTACCTGACCCGGCTGGAGATCACGCGGCTGTGCGCCCGGCTCGACACCTTCGTGCCCGGGCGAGTCCTCGACGACAACGCCTCCATCCTGGTCGAGTACCGGGGCGGCGCCAAGGGGCTCTACTGGTCCTCACAGATCGCCGTCGGATTCGACAACGCCCTGCGGGTGCGGGTCTTCGGCTCCAAGGGCTCGCTCCAGTGGAGCCAGGAGAACCCGAACTACCTCACCGTCTCGCGGCTCGGGCAGCCGACGATGGTGCTCTCCCGCGGGCGCGATAGCCTCTACCCCCACGCCCAGGGCTACTCGCGCATCCCCTCCGGCCATCCCGAGGGCTACTTCGAGGCCTTCGCCAACATCTACAAGACCTTCGTCGCGGCCCTGGCCAAGAAGAAGGCCGGCGCCAGGCTCAGCGAGGCCGACCTCGACTTCCCCGGCCTCGACGACGGCATCTCCGGCGTCCGCTTCATCGGGCGCTGCGTGGAGAGCTCGCAGAAGGGCACCGCCTGGGTGAACTTCTAAGAGAACCCCGTTCCAAGGAAAGGAGACGTCATGGCACGCCCCGTCACCCTGTTCACCGGCCAGTGGGCCGACCTGCCCTTCGCCACCCTTTGCCAGAAGCTCAAGGCCTGGGGTTACGACGGCCCGGAGATCGCCTGCTGGGGCGATCACATGGAGCCGAAGAAGGCCGCCAGCGATCCCAAGTACGTCGAGGCCAAGAAGGCGGTGCTGGCCGAGAACAAGCTCCAGCTCTTCGCCCTGGGCGCCCACCTGGCCGGACAGTGCGTCGGCGACCTGTGGGATCCGCGGCTCGACGCCTTCGCGCCCCCGGAGTGCAAGGGCAGCCCGGAGAAGACCCGCGCCTGGGCCATCCAGGAGATGAAGTACACCGCCCAGGCAGCCAAGAACATGGGCTGCAAGGTGGTGACCGGCTTCATGGGCTCGGCGGTGTGGAAGTACTGGTACTCGTTCCCGCCCACCACCGACCAGATGGTCGACGACGCCTTCAAGCAGGTGGTGGAGCTCTGGTCGCCCATCCTCGACGAGTTCGATCGCTGCGGGGTGCGCTTCGCCCTGGAGGTCCACCCCACCGAGATCGCCTTCGACTTCTACACCGCCCAGAGGCTCCTGGAGGAGTTCAAGGGGCGCAAGACCCTGGGCTTCAACTTCGATCCCAGCCACCTGCAGTGGCAGGGGATGAAGCCGCACCTCTTCATCCGCGACTTCGCCGAGCGCATCTACCACGTGCACATGAAGGACGCGGCGGTGACCCTGGACGGGCGGGCCGGCATCCTCGGCTCGCACCTCACCTTCGGCGACAACCGCCGCGGCTGGAACTTCCGCTCCCTGGGGCACGGCGACGTCGACTTCGAGAACATCATCCGCGAGCTGAACGCCGCC
>DATKMW010000092.1:0-32910 GCA_035541675.1 Anaeromyxobacter sp.
GAGCTGGCGGAACTACTTCGACGCGGTGATCACCGGCGCGGCCAAGCCGTCCTTCTTCTCCGAGCCGCGCCCGCTCTATCTGCTCGGCCCCGGCGGCGAGCGCCAGGGCGAGGCGCAGAGCCTGGAGCGCGGCCGCGTCTACGAGGGCGGAGACCTGGCCACCTTCGAGCGGCTCATGGGCATCGGTGGCGACCGGGTCCTCTACGTCGGCGACCACATCTACGGCGACATCCTGCGGTCGAAGAAGAGCTCGCTCTGGCGAACCTGCATGGTGGTGCAGGAGATCGAGGAGGAGCTCGAGTGGCTGGACCGCAACCGGGACCCCCTGGCCGAGCTCTCCCGCCTGGAGGGGCTGCGCTTGCGGGTGAGCGACGAGCTGGCCGCGCACCGAGGGGCCCTCAACGTCCTCGACCGCAAGCTCGAGCGCACCGCCGAAGGAGCTGCCCGGGGCGAGCTGGAGGCCCAGCGCCGCGCCACCAAGCAGGAGCTGGAGGTGCTGCGCCGCGCCCTCCACGACGCCGACGCCCGCATCGCCACCCTGGAGCGCGGGGTGGAGGAGGGGCTCAATCCCTACTGGGGGCTGACATTCAAGGAGGGCAACGAGAACTCCCGCTTCGGCGAGCAGGTCGAGGTCTACGCCTGCCTGTACACCAGCCGCGCCTCGAACTTCGTCCACTACTCGCCCATGCAGTACTTCCGCTCACCGCGGGCGGTGATGCCCCATGAGCGCTTCGCCCCGGCCCGCATCTCTCCCTGGGGCGACGAGCACGCCGCCCCCCTCGGCGGCGACCGGCCCTCCAAGGCCTCCAAGGCGGTGCGCTGACCGAGTCTGGAACGAGTCCACCACCGCCGCCAGCCGGTCGGCCTGGGTGGAGAGAGCCTCGGCCGCGGCGCTCGACTCCCCGGCGCTGTTGGCGTTCTGCCCGGTGATCCGGACCACCGCCTCGATCCCGGCCCGGACCTCGCCGACCGCGGTCGCCTGCTCCCGCGCCGCCGCGTCGATCTTGGCCACGATGAGGCTGGCGTCGGACACCGCCCGGGCGATGCGGACCAGCCGCTCGCTCACCTCGCGGCTCGTGGCCTCGCCCTCGCTCGCCTGCCGCACCGACTCGCGGATGAGCCCCTCGGTGCGGGCTGCCGCGGCCTTGGAGCGCAAGGCCAGCGAGCGGACCTCCTCCGCGACCACGGCGAAACCTCGGCCGGCGTCGCCGGCCCGGGCTGCCTCCACGGCAGCATTGAGGGCAAGCAGGTTGGTCTGGAATGCGATGTCGTTGATATCCTTGATGATCTGAGCGGTGTGCTCGGCGGCCGCGCGGATGCCGCTCATGCCCTCGGCCATCCGCCTCACCACCTCTCCGCCGCCGGTCGCCTCGCCGTCGGCCGCCTGTACGAGGCCGCTCGCCTGGCGCGCTCGCTCGGCGGTCTGCCCGGCCATCCCGGCGATCGACTCGAGCCTGCTCCCCACCGCCCCCACGGTCTCGGTCTGGCTGGCGGCCCCCTCCCCCACCTGCCGGCTGGCGACGGCGATCGCCTGGGCGGTGCGCTGCACACCCCCGACCGCCTGGCTCACCTCGGCCAGGGCCGATTCCAGCGACCCGGCGGTGCCGTTCACCGCCTGCGCGAGCCGCGCCAGGTCGCCGCGGTGGTCGCCGCCGGCGCGCGCCCGCAGGTCCCGGGCGGCGAGGGCCTCCAGGACCTCCACCCCCTCGGCCACCGGAGCGGTCAGCGCGTCGAGGCTGCGGTTCAGCGCCTCGACCAGGGCCGCCCAGTCGCCTCGGAAGTGGCCCCCGTCGGCCCGGGCGGCCAGCCTGCCGGCGATGGCACCCTCGGCCAGGCCCCGCAGCTCGCCGGCGATCCCGTGCAGGTTGCCGCGCAGCTCGTCGAGGGTGGTGTTGGCCACGGCCTGCTGCCCCGGGAACCTCTCCAGGACCGGGGAGAAGTCGCCGGCGGCGTAGGCGGTGGCCACCTCCAGCACCCGCCGCAGCACCCGCACGTGGCCGGCATTGGTGGCGTTCACGCCCTCGGCCATCCGGCCGAAGGCGCCGGGCAGGCGGGAGGCGTCCATGGTCGCGTCCAGCTCGCCGCGGCCCTGCGCCTCCAGGGTCCGCGCCAGTTGCCCCAGGAAGTCCTCGAGCGTGGCACCCAGGGCCTCGAGGTTGGCTCGCAGCGGCTCGAGCTCGCCTGGCCAGGGACCGCGGATGGCCGCCGGCACGTTGCCCCGGGCGATGGAGGCGACCTGCCCGGCCGCGGTGCGGAGCGGCTGCACCAGCGAGTCGAGGGTGCCGTCCAGCGTCTCCACCACCCGGCGGAACTCCCCGGTGTGCTTGGCCGCGTCGGCCCGGAGGTCGAGCCGCCCCGACCGCGCCGCCTCGGCCAGCGCGCCCACGTCCGCGACCAGGCGGGCGACCGAGTCGACCGCTGCCTGAAGGCCCTGGGCGATGTCCTGGAACTCCCCCTCCGTCGCCGCCGCCGCCACCCTGGGCAGCTCGCCGCGCCCCAGGGCATCCACCGCGGCGGCGGTGGCGCGGATGGGGCGCACGAGGGCGTCCACGATCTCGTTCATGTGCACGACGACCGGGCGGAACTCGGTGGAGACGGCGCCCGGCTGCGCCCGCTGGTCCAGCCTTCCCCGAGCCGCTGCGGCGGTGAGCCGCGCCGACTCCGAGCCCAGGGCGGCGATGTTCCGCTGCACGCTGCGAGAGAGGACCAGCGCCGCCAAGGCCAGGACCATGAGGATGGCGGCCGCGGCGACCAGCACCTTCGCCATCTCCGTCTTGAGCTGCGCCTCCACGTCGTCGAGGTACACGCCGGTCCCGATCACCCAGCCCCATGGCGCGAAGAGCTTGACGAAGGAGACCTTGCGCACCGGCGCCCCGGATCCGGGCTTGGGCCATCGATAGGCCACCAGCCCACCTTCGGGGCTCGCCCTGACCGTGGCCACCATCTCCACGAACAGGCGCTTCCCGTCCGGGTCGGTGAAGCCGGAGAGGTCCCTGCCATCGAGCTCCGGCTTCATCGGGTGCATGACCATGGTCGGCCCAAGGTCGTTCACCCAGAAGTACTCGCTCCCCTCGTAGCGGAGCTTCCCCAGGACCGAAAGCGCCTCCCGCTTGGCCTCGACCTCGCGCATCGCTCCGTGTGCCACCTGCGCGGCATAGTGGGATACGAGCTCATGGGCGGTCTCCACCACCGCACGGACCTTGCCCTCACGCTCGGCCATCATCCGAGCGAGCAGCACCTGTCGGGCCTGGACCGCCAGCGCAGCCAGCGCCACTGCCCCCGCGGCCACCAGGGCCCAGAGGCGCACGGCGATGCTGAGATCTCCGAGTTTCCGGGTCATGCACGCCCCCGCGATGGCGACCCCGAGGCGTACTTGAAAGGCGCGTGCCGGCAGCAGGTCCTGCCCGGACGCCCGGGCAGGCCCCTTTCCTCCGTGAAGGCGACCGGTTGGACCCGGAACGGGCCGTGCTCGCCGCCGGGAGAGTGGGTCGCCTGCGCCCGGGGTCCGCGCCGCCCGGGTTGCCCGTGTGGCGCGCGGTCACGGGCCGCCCGGTCCGCTCGCCTACCCTCGCGTACCCGGCCAGCGGAAGGCGCCGGGCCACAGCGCGAGGCCCGCCGCCATCGCCGCCAGGAGCGCCAGCGCGGCCCATCCCTGCCAGCTCAGCAGGCGACGCCGCCCGTCGACGCGGCCGGTCGCGAAGTCGGACACCAGCCCTCCCAGCGGGACGAGCAGGATGTACCAGCTCTTCCCGTCCGCCTGCGCACCGCCGCCGAGACCGGGCATGGAGAAGATCACGCCGAACACCATGAGCATGGTGCCGATGCGCGAGTACTTCATGGCGGACTGCTGGGCCGGCGTGAGCTCGACCGGCCGGGCCCGGCCGCTCCTCAGCGCCTCCTCCACGGCCTGGGCGACCTCGTCGGGCCTGGCCCCCGCCCGCAGGCAGGCGTCCGGTGCGGCCTGTCCCAGGCGCAGCCGCTGGGCGGTGGTGAGCGGCCTCATGCCGTGGAGCACCACCGGGACCTCCTGCGTGGCCGGGTGCTTGCGCAGGTCGCGGACGATGCGGAGCGGCGCCCCGAAGGGCAGGCGCTCGGACATGAGGACCGCCGCCGGCGCGCGCTGGCCGACGGCCGCCAGCGCCTGGCGACGGCCGGTGGCCCGCTCCACCTCCATCCCGCGGGCGACCAGGGCGTCGGCCCAGGGCGGCAGGTCGCGCTCGCGGGCGACGATCAGGACGAGGGGGGCGGGCATGGGGCTCCTCGGGAGCGGGATCGGCAGGGCCGGGGCTCGGGAACGGGGCGGTCAGACCCCGAGGTAGGTGTATCCGCGCATCACCGACTCGTAGAAGTCCTGCAGCGACACGCCTTCCTTGGGCCGGATCACGCCTTCCTTGACGCGCTGGTCGATGGCGTTCTTCACCCGCCGGAACAGGTCGTTCGGCTCGTACTGGACTCGGGATAGGACCTTGTCCACCGTGTCGCCGGGGATGGTCTCCTCGATGTAGTAGTCCTCCGGGTCCTCGTCGTCGACGAAGAGGTGGATCTCGTTCACCCGGCCGAACAGGTTGTGCATGTCGCCCATGATGTCCTGGTAGGCGCCGGTCAGGAACATCCCCAGGTAGTACGGCTCCCCGGGCTTGAGGCTGTGGAGGGACAAGGTCTCGTCGACGCCGTCCCCCTCGATGAACCGGTCGATCTTGCCGTCCGAGTCGCAGGTGATGTCGACGATGGTGGCGTCCCGGGTCGGCGCCTCGCCCAGCCGGTGCAGCGGCACGATGGGGAAGAGCTGGTCGAAGGCCCAGTGGTCGGGCGCGCTCTGGAAGAGCGAGAAGTTGGCCATGTACTGGTCGGCGATCTTGTCGCCCAGGTCCTTGGTCTCCCGCGGGAGCCGCTTCTTGCCACGGTTCAGGTTGGCGATGCCCCGCGCCAGGGTCCAGAACAGGCTCTCCACCACGGCGCGCTCCTCCAGGCCGAGGATCCCCAGCCGGAACATCTGCAGCGCCTCCTCCTTCTTGGCCGCGGCGTCGTGGTAGGCCTCGGCCCGGTTCCGCGGCGTCATCGAGGCCACGATCTCGCGCATCTCGCGGACGACCTTGGGCTCGCCCGGCTGGGCCTCCGCCACGGCGGCGATCTGCTCGGCCGTGCCGATCTCGATGTGGCCAAAGACGTTCATGATGATGCAGGCGTGGTGGGCCACGACCGCCCGGCCCGACTCGGAGACGACATGGGGCTCGGGCACGCCCTCGTTCAGGCAGATCCGCTGGAGGTTGTAGATCACGTCGCCGACGTACTCGTCCATGGAGTAGTCGAGCGAGGAGGCGTAGCCGCTGGTGTGCGATCCCACGTAGTCCACGCCCAGCCCGCCGCCCACGTCGAAGTACTCGATGGGGAGCCCCATCTTCCGGAGCTTGGCGTAGACCCGGGCCCCCTCGTTGACGGCATCCTTCACCACCCGGATCTCGGTGAGCTGGGAGCCCACGTGGAAGTGGAGCAGCTTGGCGCAGTGCTCCTTGCCCGAGTCCTTGAGGATGCGGACTGCGTGGATGAGCTCGGGGATGGTGAGGCCGAACTTGGCGAAGTCGCCGGACGATCCCTCCCACTTGCCGGTGCCCCGGGTGGTGAGCTTGGAGCGCAGCCCGATGAGGGGCTCCACCTGCATCTCCTCGGCCAGGCGCAGGAGGTGGGGGAGCTCGGAGAGCTTCTCGATCACCACCAGGACCTTGCGCCCCAGCTTGCGTCCCATGAGCGCCAGCCGCAGGAACTCCTCGTCCTTGTACCCGTTGCAGATGGTGAGCGCCTCGGGGTCGGCGTTCATCCCCAGGACGATGAGCAGCTCCCCCTTGGACCCCGCCTCCATGCCGTGGTGGAAGGGCGCACCGGCGTCGAGGATCTCCTCGACCACCTCGCGCATCTGGTTCACCTTCACCGGGAAGACGCCGTAGTAGTGCCCGCCGTACCCCATCTCGGCAACGGCCCGGGCGAAGGCCTCGTTGAGCTGCGTGACCCGGGCCCGGAGGATGTCCTGGAAGCGAACCAGGCAGGGGAAGCCGATCTTCCGCTCGCGAATGTCCTCGACCACGTCCATGAGGTCGATGGTCGGCCCGGGGTGGCCCATGGGGTGGACCGCCACGTGCCCCTTGTCGTTGAGCGAGAAGAACCCGGCCCCCCAGCCGGCCACGTTGTAGTACTGGGCCGCGCGCTCGATGGACCACTCGCCCGCCGCGGTGGCGGTGGTGGCGTCGCTCTTCGAATCAGGAGGGCTCAGGTCGCCGGGTGCTCGCATGTCGCTCGCTGATCTACGACACCGCGACAGAGAAATGAAGGGGCCCGCCCGATGGGCCGCGGCGGGGGGGCCGATCCGCGGCGTCCGCGAGCTCAGCTGCAGCCGAAGGGGCGCACCCACCCCCACCTCGAGGAGCGCGGCCGCGAGCCGGTCGGCCTGCGCCGCACCGCCCTGCAGCTCCTCCGGCCGGTGGAGCTGCTCGAGGTCGGTGGGCGACAGGCCGCAGCGGTCCCGGATCCGCCCACCCCTCGAAGCGGCGAAGGCCGGAAGGGCGGACCGGCCGGCCGCGCCTCGGCCAGCTCCCGCCGCGCGCCTGGCCCGGCGCGCTGCAGGGCCGCCCTCCGCGCTGTGCGAGGGCCCTCATCCGCACTTCCAGTCTCACTGGGCTCCGCCCTGACGCGGAGCACGTCCACCCCAGGTCGGGTACGTCCCGGTCCCTCTCGCTGTCCAGGCAGGGCGCCAACCGGTAAGTTGTCCCCCTTCGTGCCCTTGCCGCGCCAATTCGCCGCTCGTCTTGCCGTAGCCGCCCTGCTCGCGGCTCTCGAACGTCCGGCCCGGGCCCAGGCACAGGCCGACCCCCCGCCGGCCCCGGCTCCGGAGGCTCCCGCTGCCGGGGCCGAGGCCCCGCCGCCGCCCGCCGACGCCTCGCGCCCTCCCCCTGAGCCCGGGGCCCAGGGCGCCGCCCCCGCCCCGGCCACCCGACCTCAGCCGGCGAACCCGGAGACGGTCTTCTCCGGTGAGCCCGTGCCGGAGACGGCCGCGGAGGATGCCGAGGAGCACTCGTGGTTCGACCAGGGGCACGCCTACGTCGGCCGGCTCTTCTTCACCCCCATCTTCCGCCTGGACCGCTTCTTCTCGGACGAGACCGAGCTCGTCCCGGAGCGTTCCCGCTCCTACGCCCGGCTGCGGGGCTCCCTGCGCCTCCGCCAGGACGGAGTCCCCGCCGAGGTGGTCGACTTCTACGCCGACCTGCACCTGCCCGGGGTGAACCGCCTGCTTGACCACTTCCGGCTGGTGCTGGCCAGCGCCGCCGATAGCGCCCTGTCCGGAATCTACTCGGAGTCGGGCACCACCGCCCCATTCACCGCACGTGAGGCGGGCCCGCCCAACGCCGAACTCCGCTTCGGCGCCTTCCAGGGGCTGCGCTCGTCCGTCGACCTGGGGGCCGGCCTGCTGGTCCGTATCCCCCCGGGGGCCTTCGTTCGGGCGCGCTACCGCACGGCCATCCCGATCCGCGACCTCTTCGTGAGCCGCCTGGCCTTCCAGACGTTCTGGCGCACCGACATGCTCTTCGGGGTGCGCGGCGACGGCTCCCTGGAGCGGCCCATCGGCACCTCCTCGCTGGTGCGCCTGGCCGGCACCGCCCAAGTGGCCCAGCGCAAGACCAACGGCGTCGACTACGGCGCGGAGCTGGTCTGGATGCATGCCTTCTCCCCCACCATCGCCCTGGCCCTGGGGAGCGACGCCCAGGGCTCGAGCCTCAGCCCGGTGGCCTTCGACAAGTACCGGCTCTACGCCCGCCTGCGGCACGACGTCCTGCGCCGCTGGATCTTCCTGGAGGTCGAGCCGGAGGTGGGCTGGCCCCGGACCCGCTACCGCGGGCGCTATCGCGCCTACGCCGTCACCCTGCGGCTCGAGGTCCAGTTCTCCGGGGAGGGCGTCGCCGAGGCGGGGCTGCGCACCGAGGAGGAGTGACGGGCGCCGCCGTCCCAGGAAGCCGCGGCCGCTCTACCGGGCCGCCGGCCAGGCCGCCCTCAGCACGGCCAGGGCGCGCTTCAGGTCCACCGGGAGGGGCGCGCGGAAGGCCATCCGCTCCCCGGTGCGGGGGTGGTCGAAGGCCAGGAGGGCGGCGTGGAGGGCCTGCCGCCCGACTGCCTCCGCCGCCCGGCGCACCGGGTCCTCGGCCGGGAGCCGGGCCTCGCGGCGCGTCCCGCCGTACACCGCGTCGGCGAGGAGCGGGTGGCCGGCCTCGGCAAGGTGGACGCGGATCTGGTGGGTCCGCCCGGTCTCCAGGGCAACCTCGGCCAGCGCGGCGCGCCGGCCGAAGCGCTCCCGCACCCGCCAGCCGGTCACCGCCCGGCGCGGCGAGGCCCGGCGGCCCGTGAAGCGGGTCCGGTCTCGGGGGTGGCGGCCGTAGGGGGTGTCGAGCCGGCCTTCCGCCGGGAGCTCCCCGTGGCAGAGCGCCAGGTAGACCTTCTCCACCGTGCGTGCCTTCCACTGCGCCTGCAGGGCCCGGTAGGCTGCCTCCGTCCGCGCCACGACCAGGCACCCGGAGGTGTCCCGATCGAGCCGGTGGACGAGCCCCAGGCGCGGTGGTGCGCCTTGGCCGCCCCCCTCCCCCGCCAGCCGGAAGAGCAGGGCGTTCACCACCGTGGCGCGCGGGCTGCCTCTCGCCGGGTGGACCACCATGCCCGCCGCCTTGTCCAAGACGAGCAGGTCGTCGTCCTCGTGGAGCACCGAGAGGGGGAGGTCCTCGGCCAGGATCTCGCTGGGCGGGGGCGGCGACAGCTCGAGGGCGATCCGCTCCCCGGCCCGGACCCGGGTCGAGGCCCGGGCTGCCCTCCCCGCCAGCGCGACGTGGCCTTCCTCGACGAGCCTCTGGGCGCGGGCGCGGGAGAGGTCGGGCGCGAGACGGACCAGCGCGAGGTCCAGGCGGACCCCGGCGAGTTCGGCCGGCACCGAGTACTCTCGCAGCTCCGCTACCAGATCTTCGACTTCACGTGCCCCTTGGACTTCAGGATCACGTCCACGATGGCGCGGTCGTAGAAGTTGGTGCGCCCGTAGAGCTCGGGGGCGACGCGGGAGCGGTACAGCTCGCGGCCCTCCTCCAGCTCCTCCTTGAGCGCGTCGAAGAAGTTGTCCTGCTCGATCCCGCGGACGATCTTCTCCTCGTTGTAGAGGGAGACGTCGGAGCAGATCGCCCGGGCGAGACGCATGGCAGCCTCGGGAGCCTCGATGAGCGGCATGGCTCGCGGATGGTAGACCGACCCCCCCGGGCGGTCAATTTCAAGGCCCCGTCAACGCTGGCGAATCGGCCCCGGCGCCTCACCGCGGGCGCTGCGCCGGCCCGCCGGGGTGGGCCGATGCCACCCTCTCCAGGTAGGAGCGCGCGACCTTCTGGCCATCGAGGCGCAGCTCGCGAGCCAGGGAGAGGAGGATCCCGCGGAGGTAGACGGTCGCAGGGAGCTGGTCAAAGCGATCCGCCTCGACGTTCTCCACGTGGTGGCGCGTCACCTTGGTGCGCTCCGAGACCTGCTGCAGCGACATGCCGCGGGCCTCGCGGATCCTGCGGAGGACCGCCCCCGACCAGACCGCGTCCTCCGGCACCAGCTCGGCCTCGGCCTGCGCCGGCGGGGGCGCTGCGGGCTCCGGCGGGGCTGCGGGCGCCGACGGCGTCGGGGGGGCGGCCTGCTGGGAGGCCGGAGCCTCCACCACCTTCTCGAGGAGGATCGGGGCGGGGCGAGGTGACGCTGTGGGAGGGGCGGCCGCGGGAGGGGTCTCCGGGGCCTCCTCGACTCGCGCCGCCGGCTGCGGAGCTTGCGGTGCGGGTGCAGCCTCGGCCTCCACGGCCGGCTGCCCATCGACCGGCTCCTCCTCCCACTCCTCGTCGGACGCCGGCTGGAGGGCGGGGATCACCGGGGGGAGCTCCGGCCAGGCCGCCCGGATGACCGCGTCCATGGCCGGGGCCGGTGGCGAGGGCACCTGTGACCCCGGCTGCTCCGGCCCGGTGATGCGCTCGTCGTACCGAGCGCGGGCGGTCGGGTCGAGCAGGGTGGAGCGTGCCTCCTCGAGCATCTTGGCGAGGAGCCGCTCCTCCTCCGGATCCATGAGGGTGTAGGTGGCCAGCGAGCCCGGGGCGTAGAGCGCCATGGCCCGCTCGACGGCCTCGGCGATCACCGCCTGGCTGGCGTCGAAGGGCACGTCCAGCACCTCGTAGAGGTTCTGCTGGGACAGGGGCTTCACTTCGGGGCTCCGGCGCGGGCGGCGATATCGATGGCGAGCAGCCCGTCGACGACCGTGGCGAAGGCCTTGGCCGCAGGGACATCTGGCCGCTCGAGGAGAAAGGGCCGCCGCGCCCGCAGCGTCCGCCACATCTCGTCGTCGTACTGGATGAACCCGAGGTAGTCCATCTCCAGCCCGAAGTACTTGCGCCAGGCGGCCACCACCGCCCTCCCGATGTCCGCGTCCTGGGCGGTGCGCGCCTGGTTCACCACCAGGCGCGGCCGGAACACCGCGAGCTGCCGGGCCAGGTTGGCGCCGGCCTCGGGGTTCTTGCGCGAGACCGTCTCCACCAGCTCCACCGGGCTGCGGAAGTTGGCGCCGTCCATGACCGAGCGCAGCAGCGGTTCGTAACCGAAGACCTGCGCCACGTTCCGCATCCTCCGCCAGAACGCCGCCTTCACGAAGCGGTAGGCATTCTCCACCGCGGTCGGCTCCGGCACCAGCACCAGCACGCCGTGGTCCGAGACCAGGAAGAAGTCGAGCACGTTGGTGCCCGTCCCGGCGCCCAGGTCGAGGATGGCGAAGTCGGCGTCGATCTGCTGGATGTGGCGCAGCAGCCGCATCTTCTGGGCGTAGCGGGGGTTGGCCGCGTCCAGGTGGTCGAGCGCGCCGGAGACCAGCCCCAGGTTGGCGATGCCGGTGGGCGTCACCACGTCCTCGATGCGGCTCACCTTCCGCTCGACGAAGTCGGAGAGCGTCCGGCGCGGCACCTCCACCCCCAGGGTGGTGTGCAGGTTGGCGCCGCCCAGGTCCGCGTCCACCAGCACCACCCGCTTGCCCCGGCGCGCCAGCTCGATGCCCAGGTTGGCCGAGATGAGGCTCTTGCCGATCCCGCCCTTGCCCCCGCCGATGGAGATGACGCGCCGCGTCCGCGCCGGGGGAGCGGCCGGGACCCCGCGCGCCGCCCCGACGGCCCGGCGGGCCGGCACCGGCGGGGTGCGCACGAGCTTCAGGATGGGGACGTCGGCCATCCGCCCCATCCTAGCCCGATCGTGGAGCCAAACGAAGGATCCGCCTGCCTGGGTGGGGGCCCTCCGCGCGCCGGGGAGGAGCGGCGGGCCTAGTCGACCAGCTCGGCGTTCCAGTACGCAGCGTCGGCCAGGGTCAGGAACGGCCGCCACTCGTGGTAGAAGGCGCGGCGTGTGGCGCTGCGGAACATCGGCGTCCAGCGGGGCCGCGCCGGCGGCCGGAGCAGCCGCATGCCCGCCTCCTCCGGCGTCCTCCCACCTTTCCGCAGATTGCAGGCGATGCAGGAGCAGACCACGTTCTCCCAGTTGGTCGAGCCCCCGCGCGAGCGCGGGATGACGTGGTCGAGGTTCAGCTCGGCCCGGCGGTGGTGTCGCCCGCAGTACTGGCAGGTGTTGTCGTCGCGGGCGTAGATGTTGAACCGCGAGAACCGCACCCGCGTCTTGGGCAGGTGCTCGTAGGCGAGCAGCACGATGACCCGGGGGACCCGGATGCGCCTGCCCACGGCGCCGATGCTGTCGTGCTCCGCGGCCGCCAGCGCCGCCCAGCTCTCGAAGTCGAAGAGCTGGAACTGCTCGTCGATGGCCCTGGCCACCCCCTGGTAGAGGAGCGTGAAGGCCCGGCGCACCGAGGTGATGTGCACCGGCTGGTAGACCCTGTTGAGGACGAGAACGCCGGTGTCGAGCATCTTGGCCGCGGATCATACGTGCTTACGGCCCCGGACGCACGCCGGGTCATGCCCCGCAGGGGCGGAGGCCGTGCCGGCCACCCCGCCGCCGTTCATCGCCTGGCGGTGCGGAAGATCTCGGAGGGGGCGGGGCCGTCTCCGTCCCCGTACAGCGTGGCGTAGGCGGCGTAGGAGCGGAGCACGCGCTTCACGTAGCCGCGCGTCTCCTCCACCGGGATCTGCTCCACGAACTCGTCCAGCGAAAGGCCGGGGAACGCCTCCTGCCACCTGCCCACCGCCGCCGCGCCGGCGTTGTAAGCGGCCAGGGCCAGGGAGACCTCGCCGTCGTAGCGCCGGACGAGCTCCGCCAGGTACTGCGCGCCCAGGCGGATGTTGAGCGGCGGCTGCATCAGGTCGGCGCGGGTGGGGCGGGCCAGGCGCAGGCGCACCGCGACCTGCTGCGCCGTGGGCAGCATGAGCTGGGCGAGGCCCACCGCGCCCGCCGGGGAGACGACGCGCGGGTCGAGCGCGCTCTCCTCCCGCAGCAGCCCCTGCACCAGGTCGGCGGGGATCCCGGCCGAGCGGGCCGAGCGCTGCACCTCCTCGCGGTAGGCGGGCGGATAGGCGATGAGCCAGGCCCGCAGGTTCTCGTTGTCCGGCGCGCGGCGGAAGGCATCCCGCGCCCGGGTGCGCAGGAGCTGGTGGGCGCCGCGGTGGTCTCCGGCCCGGTACAGGAGATCGGCCACCAGAAGCACCGGATCGAGTGGCTCGCCGGGCCTGGGCCGAGCCACCGGAATGGCCTGCAGCTCCTCCACCGCCTCGCGCAGGAGCCCCAGCCGCAGAAGGGACAGGGCGGCGAGCAGGTGCCGATCTCCCCTGAGCGGCCCCGGGTCATAGCTGGCGGGCGCCGCCGCCAGCGCCGGGCGGGGGCTGGGCAGGGGGGAGCCCGCCTCGGCCAGCCGGGCCCGCGCCAGCAGGCCGTAGTAGTCGGTGGGGTAGCGCGCCGCCAGCGCCGTCCACGCCTCGCGGGCCGCGTCCCGGTCCGCCCCTCCCCGCCCGAAGAGGATCCGGCCGCGCCAGTAGGCGGCCCGGGCGTACTCGTACGGGTCGCCGCCCAGCGCGTCCCGCTCGATGGACAGGAGCTGCTCCTCCGCGGCGTCGAGGTCGCCGGCCTGGCGATCGATCCAGGCCAGGAGGAACCGCGCCTCGCCCAGCTGGTCGCCGTCGGGGTGGCGCTCCACCAGGCCGGACAGGGCCTCCCGCGCCTCGCCCGGGCGACCGTCGCGCTCCAGGAGCTGCGCCGCGTAGAGCAGGGCGTCGTCGGCGTAGGGGTGGTCGGGGAAGTCCCGCTCCAGCTGCCGGTACAGGGCCACGGCCTCGGCGTGGTCGCCGGCGATGGCGGTCGCCCCGGCCAGCACGTACAGCGACCGGACGCGGACCTGCGGATCTTTGCAGCCCTCCACCACCGGCCGCAGCAGGGCGATGGCCCGGGGGTAGTTGCGCTCGCGCCGCTCGGCCCGGCCCAGGGCCGAGCGGATCCGGCAGGCGAGCGGGGCGTCCTCGGCGGCGCCGCGCACCGCGGCGGCGAGCGGCTCGAGCAGGGCCACGGCCGCGCCGTTGCGGTTCGCCTCCAGCAGCGCCTCGGCCCGCTCCAGGACCTCCTCCGGCCCGGGGGCGACCCCGAACGGAATGGACATGTTGCGCAGCGCCTGGAGGCACTCGGCCGCCTCCGGGGCCAGCGGGTGCGCCACCCAGCAGGAGAGGAGGTGCCGCCGAGCCGCGGCCAGGTCAGGACGCGGCCCG
Source organism: Anaeromyxobacter sp. (assembly GCA_035541675.1). GTDB lineage: Bacteria > Myxococcota > Myxococcia > Myxococcales > Anaeromyxobacteraceae > Anaeromyxobacter. The sequence continues at coordinate 13,722 of DATKMW010000092.1, forward strand.
CCCGCCTCGAGCCGGCCGGCGAGCAGGAGCGCGGTGGCGGCCGGATCGGGGCGGAGGGGATCCGAGGGCGACGGCGCCTCGAGCAGGGCCGACAGGGCGTCCAGGGCTGCTCCCCGGTCCCCCAGGGTCGAGGCCACCCGGGCCTGCTCCAGCCGCGCCTGCGGCGCGAACAGCGAGGCGGGGGGTACCGCCCCCAGCTCGGCCAGCGCCTCGCGCCGGCGGCCGGCGCCGGACAGGGCCTCGCCCCGCAGGAGGTGGATCCGGTCGGCCAGGTCGGGCAGGTGGGCCTCCAGGCCCTCCAGCGCCCGGAGCGCCTCGGGGTGCCGGTCGAGCTCGAGGAGCGCCATGGCCCGGACCAGGGCCGCCTCCGGCTCGGTGGCGCGGGCCAGCAGGGCGGCCGCCTCGGCGCTTCGCCCGGCCTCCCAGGCGGCGGTCCCCTCTGCGGCGGGGCTCCCCGGCTCGAGCCCGGGGACGAGCTGGGCCTCCCCCAGCCTGCCCTCCGCCGCCCCGGACGCGGCCGGCGGCGCCCCGGCGACCTCGTCCGGCTCGGGGCCCGAGGTGATCTGGGCCGCGCCCGGGCTCCCCGGGATCGGCGCCACCGCGTCCGGCTCGAGCACGGGGGTGGCGGCGAGGAGGGCGAGGATCGGGAAGAGCGCAGCGGTCACGGCCCTGCAGGTTGCGGCGCGGGGCGGCCCCCGGTCAAGTGAGCGGCCTCGCACGCCCTGGCGCCGTCATCCCACCTCGTGCCCGCAGCCCGATTCCGGTTTAGGATCGGCGCCGGTGGACATCCGGACGCAGGCGGCGCTCCTGGCCGCGATCGTGACCCTGGCGCTGGCGGTGGCCTCGCTGCTGCGCGACAACCGCCCGCGGGTCTTCACCCTCTTCGCGCTGCTCTCCTTCGACCTCTGCCTCTTCTCGCTGTCCATCTTCTTCCTGCGCTGGTCCCAGGCCTTCGGCGGGAGCTGGTGGGAGCGGCTGGCGGTGGCGTCCGGCGGCCTCATCCCCGCCACCGCCCTGGCCTTCTTCCTCGAGTTCCTGGGCGTGGCCCGGCGCCCCGCGCGGCGGGCCCGCAACAGCATGCTGGCCGGCTCGCTCGGCGGCCTGGCGGTGGCGGCCACGCCGCTCGTCCACGTGAAGCCGGCCAAGCTCCTGGTGGCCGCGTACGTGGCCTCCGGGCTGTTCGGCGTGCTCTCGGTCCTGTGGAGCAAGATGCGCGGCTCTCCCACCCGCGTGGACCGGGCCCGCCTCAAGTACCTGTTCCTGGGCGCGCTGGTGGCGGTGTGCCTGTCGGTGCTGGACATGCTCCCTCGCTTCGGGGTGCCCTACCCGCTCGAGGGGCTCGGCTCGATCGCCCTCACCCTCTTCATGTTCTTCCTGTCGCAGACGCTCCTGCGGCACCGGCTGCTCGACCTGCACGAGTTCCTCGGGAAGATCGTGGTGGTGACGGCGCTGGGCTTGGTGCTGGTCACCATCTACGGCGGCCTGGTGTCCTGGGTGGGCGACCGGCCGGAGCTCTTCTACTTCAACACGGTGGTGGCCTCCTTCGTGATCCTCTCCCTCTTCGAGCCGCTGCGCGAGCGGGTCGAGGAGTGGGTGGTGGCCACCCTCTTCCACGAGCGCTACGAGCTGGTGCGCCGGCTGGAGTGGCTCCGGGAGCGGACCTCCAGCGTCATCGAGCCGGCCGGCCTGGCGGCCACCGTCCTCGACGGCCTGGTGGAGACGCGGCGGGTGACCCACGCCTCGCTGTGGCTGCTCTCCGAGGACCGGCCCGGCTACCACCTCCTCGACCACCGCGGGCCGCCGCCGGTCCCCTTCCTCGAGCCGGGCGCGGTGCGAGCCTTGCTCTCCGCCTCGGCCACCGGGCAGAAGGCCATCCTGCTGGAGAACCTCGACCGGCGCGTGTCCGAGCTGCGGGCCCTGCTGCCGCCCGGGCCTGGGGGCGAGGAGGTGCGGAGCGGCCGCGGGGCCCCGGCGGCGGTGGCCGAGGAGCTGAAGCGGCTCTCCGATGCCCGCGAGGTGATGACCTCCATGCGGGCGGGGATCGCCGTGCCGCTCATGGCCGGCGACCGGGTGGTGGGGTTCCTGGCCTGCTGGGACGAGCGGGTTCCCGAGGCCTTCGCCTCCGACGAGATCGCCGCCCTCCTGAGCGTCGCCGACCGCTGCGCGCTGGTCATCGAGAACTCCAAGCTCTACCAGCAGATGAAGGAGCGCGATCGGCTGGCGGCGCTGGGGGAGATGTCGGCCGGCCTGGCCCACGAGATCCGCAACCCGCTGGCCGCCATCAAGGGGGCCATCCAGTATCTGGACCCGCGCAAGCTGCCCGAGGAGGACCGCCAGTTCCTGGACATCATGATCGAGGAGGTGAACCGGCTCAACACGGTGGTGAGCCAGTTCCTCGACTACTCGCGGCCGCTCCGCCCCTCCATGGCGCCCACCGACGTCAACGACGTCCTCACCCGGACCTTCCGCCTCCTCTCGGCCGAGGTGCCGGCGGGGATCGTGCCGGTGCTCCAGCTGGCCGACGACGTGCCCCGGGTGCTGGCCGACGCCGAGCAGCTCAAGCAGGTCTTCCTCAACCTGGCCCTGAACGCCTTCCAGGCCATGCCCCGGGGCGGCAAGCTCACCGTCTCCACCTACGCCGCCCGGGACGACCTGACCTTCTGGCGGGACAGCGGGCGCCGCCCCGACGTGGTGGAGATCCGCTTCCGCGACAGCGGGCCGGGGATCCCCGACGACGCCCGGGACTCGATCTTCGTCCCCTTCTACACCACCAAGGAGAAGGGGACCGGGCTGGGGCTGGCCATCTGCCAGCGGATCGTCAAGGCGCACCAGGGGTCCATCGCCGTCCACTCCACCCCGGGTGAGGGGGCCGAGTTCCTCATCTCGCTGCCGGGGCTGCGGGAGGAGCGCCCCGCAACCAGCCCGAGGGCCATGGAGGCGGGGGGCCGCGCCCGGGCCAAGGAACGGCGCCGGGCGGAGGCCGAGGCCCGGCTTCGCCGGCGCCGGGCCCGGCGCCGGGCGTGATGCAGCGCGAGCGCAGGCGTGCTAGGACGGTTCCGCGTGGCCCACGTCCTCATCGTCGACGACGAGACCAACATCCGGCGCGTGCTGGCCGCGATGCTCAAGCGCGAGGGGTACGAGGCCACCACCTCGGCCGATGGCGAGCAGGCCCTGGCGGTGCTGGCCAAGACGCCGGTGGACGTGGTGGTGGCCGACCTGATCATGCCGCGCCTGGGGGGCATGGACCTGCTCAAGCGCATCTCCGTCGACTACCCCGACGTGCCGGTCATCATGATCACCGCCCACGGCTCGGTGGACAGCGCCGTGGCCGCGCTCAAGGCCGGCGCCTTCGACTACATCACCAAGCCCTTCGAGCAGGAGGAGCTGAAGAAGATCATCGCCAAGGCGGCCCGCGCTCACGACCTGGAGCGGCAGAACGTGCACGTGGCCCCGGGCGAGCCCGACGCCACGCCGCTGGTGGGCGACTCCCCCTCGATGCGCGCCGTCCACGAGATGGTGGCCCGGGTGGCCGACTCCCCCTCGACGGTGCTCATCACCGGCGAGAGCGGGACCGGCAAGGAGCTCATCGCCAAGGCCCTGCACCGGGGATCGTCGCGCCGAGACAAGCCGCTCATCAAGGTGAACTGCGCCGCCATCCCCAAGGACCTGGTGGAGAGCGAGCTGTTCGGCTACGAGCGCGGCGCCTTCACCGGCGCGGTGGGATCCAAGCCCGGCCGCTTCGAGCTGGCCGACACCGGCACGCTCTTCCTCGACGAGATCGGCGAGGTGCCGGTGGAGATGCAGGTCAAGCTCCTGCGGGCCCTGCAGGAGTCGGAGTTCGAGCGCGTGGGCGGCATCAAGACCATCCGGGTGGACGTGCGGCTGGTGGCCGCCACCAACCGCGACCTGAAGCAGCTCATCGCCGAGGGGCGCTTCCGGGAGGACCTCTACTACAGGCTGGCGGTGGTCCCCATCGCCCTCCCCCCGCTGAGGGAGCGACGCGAGGACATCCCGCCCCTCGTCCGCCACTTCATCGAGAAGTACGACCAGCGGCTGGGCAAGCGGGTCGAGGGGATCGAGGACGCGGCCATGGCCCTGCTCCTGGACTACGCCTGGCCGGGCAACATCCGCGAGCTGGAGAACCTCATGGAGCGGTCGGTGCTGTTCGCCGACGGCCCCGTCATCCACGCCGCCTCGCTGCCCGACTCCCTGCGCGAGCGCGGCGCCCACCCGTCGGGCCCCATCGCCGCGGTCGGCCACCTGGGCGCCATCGCCGCCCCGAGCGGGGCCTCGATGAAGGAGATCGTCCGCCACGCCCAGGCAGAGCTGGAGAGGGAGCTCATCGCCCGGGCCCTGGAGGAGACCGGCGGCAACGTCACCCGCGCCGCCAAGCGGCTGCAGATCAGCCGCAAGTCTCTCCAGGTGAAGATGAAGGAGCTCGGGCTCCGCGGGGCGCCGGAGGACGAGTGAGGAAGGACGCCACGTCCCGATGCGACGGCCCCCGATGGCCGCGCGCCCGCAGCCCGCTCCCCGCCGTCGGGAGCTTCTCGCCGGCCCGAGGTTGCGACGGGCAGAGCGCCCGCTCCCGGACCTCGACGTCCTGAAGGGGCGCCGGGGAGGCAGCCCTGCCCTCCGGGCGGGCCGGCGAGCCACCGACCCTCCCGCTCACCCCTTCAGCCGGCGGATGGAGTCGTACACGTCCGACCGCCGCAGCCTCCTCGCCCGCGCCACCTCCCGCGCCAGCGCCGAGGGGGGCTCACCGGCCAGGAGCCGCCGCCGGAGCTCCTCCTCCAGGGGCTCTACCGCCCGCTCCTCCACCGCCGCAGCGCCCGGCGCCGGAGGCCCGACTACCAGCGTCACCTCCCCCCTCACCTCGGCCCGACCCTGGAGCGCGGCCGAAAGCGCCGAGAGCGGCCCGCGCAAGAGCTCCTCGTGCAGCTTGGTGAGCTCGCGCGCCACCAGGGCCGGTCGGTCGCCCAGCGCACCCTGCAGGTCCAGGAGGGTGTCGGCGGCCCGGTTCCCGGCCTCGTACAGCACCGCGGTCGCGCCGGCCCGCGCCAGCCAGGCCAGAGCCTCGGCCCGCCCGCCTCCCTTCCGCGGCAGGAACCCGGCGAAGACGAAGCGATCGGCGGGGAAGCCGGAGGCGGCCAGGGCCGCCAGCGCCGCGCTGGGGCCGGGGACGGATATCACCGGCACCCCCGCCTCCCAGGCCGCCGCCACCAGCGCCGCCCCGGGATCGGAGACCCCGGGCGTGCCGGCGTCGGTGCACAGCGCCACGTCGTCGCCGGCCCCGAGCCGCTCCAGCACCCCCTCGATGCGGCCGCGTTCGTCGAAGGCCGGGAGGGAGAGCAGCACCGGCGCCGGGGAGCCCAGGTGCGCATAGAGCCGCAGCGTCCGCCGGGTGTCCTCGGCGGCCACCGCCTGGACGCTCCGCAGCACCTGGGCGGCCCGCGGCGAGAGGTCGCCCAGGTTGCCGATGGGGGTCGCCACCACGTAGAGCCGGCCGGAGGGTCCGCTGCGGTTGCTCATCCGCTCACCCGGGCCGGATGGAGCTCGAGCGCCTGGCCGCGCCCGGCTCCGGGCCGCCGCAGGGGGCCGTCATCGGGCCGAGGGTCGAGGCTCATGGTCGCCTGGAACAGGCCCGGGCCGACTCAGGCACCGTGATCCGCCGCCTCGCGGAACGCTGGGTCGGTGGTGGCGTGGAGGATCTGCCCGCCGCGGGCGATCTGCTTGAGGACGCGGGCGGCGAAGCGCCGCGACCCGTCGGAGAGCCCGGCGAAGGCGTCGTCCACCAAGGCCACGCCCTTGGCCGCCGGCAGGGCCTGCTCGAGCAGCGCCAGCTTGAAGGAGAGCCAGACCAGGTCGCGATCGGAGGGAGAGAGCGTCAGCGCCGGCGTGGGCCGGCCCGCCACCACCGCCTGGACGCCGCCCCGGTCGTCCACCTGGACGCCGGTGAGGCGCTGGAAGGAGAGGCCTGCCAGGGCCTGGGAGGCCTTGGCGGCCAGCGCCCGGCCGGCCCCGGAGGGGCTCGACCCCTGCTCGGCGGCGGCCCGCTCCAGGAGCACCCGCAACGGCTCGCCCGTGGTCGCCGGCCCGGCCGGCCGGGGTGCGGGCCGCGGCGCGGCCGGCGCGGCAACCTCGGCCTGGAGCCGATGCAGCTCGGCCTCGATCGACCGCACGTCGCGCACGAAGCCGCCCGCCTCCGCCGCCATCTTCTCCTCGAGCGTCCGGTGCTGCTCCTCCAGCTGCGCCTTCTCGGCCCGGGCTCCGCTGGCCTCGGGCGAGGCCTCCCATTCGGCCACCCGCCGCCGCCACTCCGCCACCACCTGGTCGGCGTCGGCGAGGCGCCCCAGCGCCTCCTTCAGCTCGCCCACCTTGGTCAGGTTCAGGCTCTTCAGCGCCCCCAGCACGCCGGCGCCGTCCCGGGCGAACTGGGCCTCGATCTTCTGCTCCCAGTCGTTCACCACCCGCCGGCGTCGCTCGAGCCGCTCGCGCCCCTCCAGCGCCCCGATGAAGCGCAGGACGCGCCAGGTCGACCAGCCGAAGGCGGGGATGTCGAGCAGCGCCAGGTAGCGCATCGGCGAGGCCAGCGCCGCCCCCACCCCGCCGACCAGCGCAGCCACCGCGCCGGCGCCGATGCCGGCCCAGAAGCTGGGCTCGCCCCAAGCCGGCGCGGGCGGACCGGCGGCGTCGCCGTCGTCGAGCGCGGAGCGCTCCGAGGCCACCCGCGCGGCGGCCTCCTCTCGGCGGCCGGCCGCCTTCTCGTACTGCGCCAGCCGGGCGTCCGCGTCACCCAGCGCGGCGGCAGCCGCGGCAACCGGCTCGAGCTCGGCGCGGGCCGCCTCGGCCTTGGCCAGCCCCTCCTTGACCTGGGCCCCGCCCTTCAGGACCTCCTCCAGCTTGAACACCCGGGTCTGCAGGCCGTCGAGCTGGAACTGCACCTTCTCCGCCACCTTCGCCCTCTCCAGCTCGCCCTGGAGCTGGGCCATCCGCCTGCGCGCCTGGTCCGGTGACAGCCCGGTGCGCGCCGGTCCCCCGGCGCCGGCCGGTCCCGGGGCCACCCCGCCCTGCCGCGAGGGGAGCTCGGCCCCGCGGATGGTGAGGAGTGCGGCCAGCTTCTGGGGGGGCGGGACGCCCGCGGTCTGGCGCAGGAAGGCGGCGATCTCCCCCAGCTCGCTGGCCACCAGCGCGAACGAGCGCCTCTCCTGGTCGAAGCGGTGGAGCTGGGCCACACCCTGGAAATCGCGCACCAGCCGGTAGGTGGTCCGGTCGTTCCCGACCAGGGTGAGGCCGGCCCGCACCGCCGCCCCGGGGGAGGTGGCTGCCTGCCGCGGCAGCGCCTCGCCGTCGTGGGGACCCGGGTAGAAGAGGGCCTCGAGCAGGCGGCGGAGGGCCTGGCCCTCGGCCGCCACCACGTTGTAGCCGGGGCGCAGGGTGGCGCGGCCGCCGGCAGGCGCCACGCCACGGATGCCCTGGGCTGCGAACTCGAGGAGGATCACGACCGGGCGAGGATGTTACCGCCCCGCGCCGCGACCGGGGAAGCCGATATCCGCCGGCGCTAGGCCTGCGGCGCCGGGGGGGGCGGCGCCGCCGTCTCGACCCCACCCTCCTCCTGGTGGAGGCGGGCAGCCTTGCCCTGGAGATCGCGCAGGTAGTAGAGCCGCGAGCGGCGCACCTCGCTGTGGCTGACCACCTCGATGTGGTCGATGCGGGGGCTGTGGACGGGGAACATGCGCTCCACGCCGACCCCGTAGCTCATCTTCCTCACCGTGAACATGGAGGAGCCCGGCTGCCCCTTCCGGTAGGCGATGACCACGCCCTCGAAGACCTGGATCCGCTCCTTGTCCCCCTCGCGGATCTTGGTGTGGACGCGGACGGTGTCGCCGGCCCGCATGGGCGGGATGTCCTTCCGCAGGTACTTGGCCCCGACCTCGGCAATCGCCTTGCGCAGCATAACGTGACTCTCCTTGACGGCCTGCTTCTTACAGCTCCTCGTCCCCGGCGTCGATGAGCCGGAGGTCGGCATCGTCCAGCCGGAGCCTCTCGAAGAGGTCCGGCCTCCGCTCCCGGGTTGCCCGCAGCGACTCGCGTCGCCGCCAGCGGGCGATGCGTCGGTGGTCGCCGGAGAGCAGCACCTCGGGGACCTTCAGCCCCCGGTACTCGGGGGGCCGGGTGTAGTGCGGGTGTTCGAGCAGCGCCTCCTCGGCGGCGAAGCTCTCGGCCCCGGCCGACTCCTCGTTGCCGAGGACCCCGGGCACCAGCCGGGCCGCGGCGTCGACGACGCACAGCGCAGCCAGCTCGCCGCCGGTGAGCACGAAGTCCCCCAGGGAGACCTCCATGTCGATCGCCGCCTGCACCCTCTCGTCCACTCCTTCGTACCTGCCGCAGACCAAGATGAGCTTCCCGTGCTCGGCGAAGCGCCGTGCCAGCGCCTGGTCCAGGCGCCGTCCCCGCGGGCCCAGGAGCACCACCCAGGCGCCGGGCAGCCTCGCCCGGGCGGCCTCGATGGCCTCGGTGAGCGGCTCCGGCTTCATCACCATCCCGGCGCCCCCGCCGTAGGGAGCGTCGTCGGCGACCCGGTGCCTGCCCGCGGCATGCTCGCGGATGTCGGTCACCCGCGTCTCGAGGAGCCCGGCCTCCCGCGCCTTCCCCAGGATGCTCTCCCCCAGGTACCCGGTGCACGTGCCCGGGAACAGCGTCAGGATATCGACCTCGAGACTCGGCACGCGCTTCCCTTTCCCGGCTGCCTCCTTGTCCTCCCGGCCCGCGGCCGGAAACCCATCAGGGGTCCCAAAGACCCTCCGGCGGATCGACCACGATCCGCCCTGCCGCCCGGTCCACCTCCACGTACGGGGCGAGCGGCAACAGCCGCTCACCCCGGGGGCCGTCCACGACGAGCACGTCCACCCCGCCCGTCTCGACCAGCCCCGTCACCTTGCCGACCTCCTCGCCCGCCTTCGTCACCACCCGCAGCCCCTCCAGGTCGGCCCAGAAGTGCCTGCCCTCGCCCGCCTCGCCCAGATCCTCCCGGAGGGCCCAGACCTCCGCTCCCACCCACCGCTCGGCGGCCGTCCGCCCGGCCAGACCCTCGAGCCGGACGACCCAGAGCCGCCCCTGCGGCCTCGCCTCGACCACCTTCCGAAGCGCCGGCGCCACCTCGCCCTGCCGGCCCAGCGCCAGGCGGTCCAGCCGCCCCAGCGCCCCCTCCGACCCCGCCACGCCCAGCAGGCCCTCGAGCCCGACCGCCCGCACCACCTTGCCGATCCGGACGAGGCCCACCGGCGCCACGGCTCAGTCGAGGATGTCCAGCACCACCCGGCGCCCCTCGCGCCGGCCCGCCAGGTCGAGCACCGTCCGCAGTGCCTTGGCGGTCTTGCCGCCCCGGCCGATGACCCGGCCCAGGTCGCCCTCGGCCACCGAGAGCTCGAGCACCGTCGAGCGATCGCGCTCGATGGCCTCGACCTGCACGGCGTCCCGGTCCTCCACCAGCTCCCGGGCGAGCCAGAGCACGAGGTCGCGCACCGCCGCCTCAGGCCTTGGGCGCGGCGGGCTTGCCCGCCCGGACCCGCTTCAGGATGGCCGCCACCGTCTGGCTGGGGCGGGCTCCGACCTTGAGCCAGTGCTCCACCCTCTCGGCCTTGAGCTCGATCCGCTCCGGCTTGACGGTGGGGTCGTAGATGCCCACGTCCTCGATGTAGCGGCCGTCGCGCGGCTTGCGCGAGTCGGTCGCCACCACGTGGTAGAAGGGCGCCTTGTGCGTGCCGGCGCGGGAGAGCCGAAGAACCACCGCCATGTGATCTGCCTCCTGGTGCCGCCTAGCCGGCTGCTGCCTTCTTGGACTTCTTCTCGGGCTTGGGGGCGGCCTCGTCCTTCTCGGGCTTGGCCGCCTTGCCCTTCTTCTTGTCGTCGGCCGCCTCCGGCTCGGCGACCGGGGTGCGCTCCACCAGCTCGATGACCGCCATCTCGGCGTTGTCACCGGCCCGGTGGCCCACCCGCACCAGCCGCGTGTAGCCCCCGTGGCGGGCGCCGAAGCGCGGCGCGATGGTGCCGAAGAGCTTGTTCAGGACCTCCACGTCCCGCACCTGCACGTGGGCCAGGCGGCGCGCGTGCGGGGTGCCTCGCTTCGCCAGGGAGATGACCTTGTCGGCGAAGCGCTTCAGCTCCTTGGCCTTGGGCGTGGTGGTGACGATCCGCTCGTGGCGGAAGAGGCTGGTCACCATGTTCTTCAGCATGGCCGTCCGGTGCTCGGTGGTCCGATCGAGCCGGCGGCCGACGACGCGGTGCTTCATCTCGTTCTCCTGGGGAACCGGGTCGGGGGGGGGACTAGGCCTTGGGCGCGCTCTGCGGCTGGGCCTTGGGTGGCCAGTTCTCGAGCTTCATGCCCAGGGAGAGCCCCATCTCCGCCAGGATCTCCTTGATTTCCTTGAGCGACTTGCGGCCGAAGTTCTTGGTCTTCAGCATCTCGGCCTCGGTCTTGAGGACCAGGTCGCCGATGGTCTTGATGTTCGCGTTCTGCAGGCAGTTGGCGCTGCGGACGGAGAGCTCCAGCTCGTCCACCGACCGGAAGAGGTTCTCGTTCAGCTTCTGCTCCTCCACCGGCTTCACCTCCTCGGCGGGCTCCTCGGCCTCGTCGAAGTTGATGAAGATGGAGAGCTGCTCCTTGACGATCTTGGCGGCGTAGGCCAGGGCGTCGTTGGGGGCCACCGAGCCGTCGGTCCACACCTCCAGGGTCAGCCGGTCGTAGTCGGTCTGCTGGCCCACGCGGGCGTTGGTGACCTGGTAGTTCACCTTGCGGATGGGGCTGAAGAGGGCGTCGATGGGGATGGTACCGATGGGCGAGCCGGCCACCTTGTTCTTCTCGGCCGGGACGTAGCCCCGGCCGCGCCGGGCGGTGAGCTCCATGCGCACGCGGCCGCCCTCGCTGATGGTGAAGAGGTGGTGGCCGGGGTTCAGGATCTCCACCTGGCCGTCGGCGATGACGTCGCCGGCCTTGATCTCGCGGGGGCCGTCCGCCTCGATCCGGAGGGTCTTCACCTCGTTGGTGTGGATCTGGAGGAGGACCTCCTTGAGGTTGAGGATGATGTCGGTGACGTCCTCGGCCACCTCCGGGATGGTCATGAACTCGTGCTCCACCCCCTCGATCTTCACCGAGGTGATGGCCGCGCCCTGCAGGCTGGAGAGCAGGACCCGCCGCAGCGAGTTGCCGAGGGTGATGCCGAAGCCGCGCTCCAGCGGCTCGGCGATGAACTTCCCGTAGGTGTTGGAGAGGCTCTCCTGGTCCACGACCAGGCCGCGGGGCTTGATCAGGTCCCGCCAGTTCTTCGTGACGATGGATTCCACCATGGGCTGTCCTCCTGGGCCACCGCCCCCTCCCCTGCCCGCTCAGCCGTGGCGGACGGGAGAACCGTGGGACGCGCGACCGGTGATGGGGCGTGGCCGGGCCGCTCGGGCCCTCCCTCCCCGGGCCTCGATCACTTCGAGTAGAGCTCGACGATGAGCTGCTCCTGGATGGGCATGGTGACGTCCTCGCGCGCGGGCGGGGTCTTCACCGTGCCCTTGAATCCGCTCTTGTCCAACTCCAGCCAAGCCGGGACCCCGCGGCGGTCGACCGCCTCCAGGGCCTCGGTGATCCGGACCACCTTGCGGGAGCGCTCCTTCAGCTCGACCTTGTCGCCGGAGCGGCACAGGTAGCTGGGGATGTTCACCTTGCGGCCGTTCACCTTGAAGTGGCCGTGGCGGACGAGCTGCCGGGCCTCGTTGCGGGTGTCGGCGAAGCCGAGCCGGAAGACCACGTTGTCGAGGCGCAGCTCCAGGGTCTGGAGCAGGTTCTCGCCGGTCTTGCCCTTGGCCGCGGCCGCGTTCTGGTAGGCGTGGCGGAAGCCCGCCTCCAGGACGCCGTACATCCTCTTCACCTTCTGCTTCTCACGGAGCTGGACGCCGTACTCGGAGAACTTGGTGCGCCCCTGGCCGTGCTGGCCCGGGGGGTAAGGGCGGCGCTCGATGGCGCACTTGTCGGTGTAGCAGCGGTCGCCCTTCAGGTACATCTTGAGGTTCTCACGGCGGCAGAGCCGGCAGACGCTTTCGCTGTAACGAGCCACGTCGAGTTCTCCTGGAGGTGATCAGACCCGGCGACGCTTGGGAGGCCGGCACCCGTTGTGCGGGATGGGCGTGACGTCGCGGATCACCGTGATCTTGAGGCCAGCGGCGGACAGGGCGCGCAGGGCCGACTCCCGGCCTGCGCCCGGACCCTTGACCAGAACCGAGACGGTCTTGAGCCCGTGCTCCATGGCCTTGGCGGCGGCGTCGCCGGCGGCCACCTGGGCCGCGAACGGCGTCGACTTGCGCGAGCCCTTGAAGCCGCGGGCGCCGGCGCTCGACCAGGCGATGACGTTGCCGGTCGGGTCGGTGATGGTGATCTGGGTGTTGTTGAAGGTCGAGGCGATGTGGACGATGCCCGTGGCGATGTTCTTCTTGACCCGCTTCTTCCCCTTCTTCGGGGTGACGGGGGAGGCCACGATGGGCTCGATGCCACCGAGGTTGGGCATCGCCGGAGGGGCGGATGCCTCCTCCTTCTTGGGCTGCTCGGGTGCCTTGGTCTGCTGCTTCTCGTCGGCCACGCTCTAGTCTCCGGTTGGCGAGGTGAGGGTCACGGGGCCTTGGGTGCCGCCGGGGCGGCGGCCGCGCTGGGCGCCTTGCGGATGAGCCCCTTCTTCGGGCCCTTGCGCGTCCGGGCGTTGGTGTGGGTGCGCTGGCCGCGGACCGGCAGGCCCTTGCGGTGCCGGAGCCCGCGGTAGCAGCCCAGGTCCATGAGCCGCTTCACGTTGAGCGACACCTCGCGGCGGAGGTCGCCCTCCACCTTCACGTTCTGGTCGATGGTCTCGCGGATCCGGCGGACCTCGTCGTCGGTGAGGTCCTTGGTGCGCGTGACCGGGTTGACGTTGGCCCGCTCCAGGATGAGCTTGGCGGTCGTCTTCCCGATTCCGAAGATGTACTGCAGGCTGACCTCGATCCGCTTCTCGCGGGGAAGGTCGACGCCGGCGATGCGAGCCATTCGCTTCTCTCCGTGACGCGCGGGCCGTCTAGGCCTGGCGCTGCTTGTGGCGGGGGTTGGCCGGGCAGATGATCCGCACGGTGCCCTTGCGTTTCACGACCTTGCACTTGTCGCAGATCTTCTTCACCGACGCCCGGACCTTCATGACCGCCTCCGATGCCGCTCAAGATGCGCGAACTCCCGCCTCCACCGCCGGCGGGGCTGGCGGCCGAGCGCGATCCGCGCCCCTGTCTAGCCACCCGTATTTTCCGGGGTTTCCCGGGGAGCCGCCCGGCTGCGGAGCGGCTCGTGCGAAGCGGGCGCTATAACACACGCATTCACCCCGTGCAAGGCGGAACCCGCGCGGGAAGGCCCCGCAGAGGTGGTGCATCCTGCCGCATACCTACCCGGCCACGGGGCTCACGCCCTCCGCCCCCGCGGTGAGGACCTCCGGGCCGCCGGCGGTGACGGCCACCGTGTGCTCGAAGTGCGCCGAGGACCTCCCGTCGGCGGTGACGGCCGTCCAGCCGTCGGCCAGGACGCGCACCTGGGCCGTGCCGGCGTTCACCATGGGCTCGATGGCGAGGACCATCCCCTCGCCCAGCTCCGGCCCGGTGCCGGGCGGGCCGTAGTTGGGCACCTGCGGCGGCTCGTGCAGCCGCCGACCCACGCCGTGCCCGACGAAATCGCGGACCACCGAGAACCCGGCCCCCTCGGCGCAGGCCTCGACCGCCGCCCCCACGTCTCCCACCCTGGCACCCGGCCACGCGGCCGCGATGCCCTGCGCCAGGGCCCTCCGGGTGACGGCCACCAGCCGCTCGGCCTCGGCGCTGGCCCGCCCCACCGCGACCGTCACCGCGGCGTCGGCGTACCAGCCGGCCAGCACCGCCCCGAAGTCGAGGCCCACCAGGTCGCCCTCGCGCAGGAGGCGGCGGGCGGAGGGGATGCCGTGGATGACCTCGTCGTTCACCGACACGCACAGGCTAGCGGGGTAGCCGCGGTAGCCCAGGAAGGCCGGCCGGGCGCCCATGGCCTCGGCCCGGGCCCGGGCCAGCCGGTCCAGCTCGGCGGTGGAGACCCCGGGGACCGCGGCGGTGCCCAGCTCGCTGAGGACCGCCGCCACCACTCGGCCGGCCTCGCGGATGCGCTCGATTTCGGCACGGTCCCTGCGCGCGATCCGGGCCTGGGCCGCGACGTCCACGGCGCCCTACTTCTTGTCCAGCACCCGCCGGGTGGCGGCCAGGATCCCCTCGGTGGTGCCCACGCCCTCGACCTCGGAGAGGAGCCCCTTCTCCCGGTAGTAGCGCTTGAGCGGCTCGGTCTTGGTCCCGTACTCCTGGAGGCGGACTCGCACGTTCTCCGGCCGGTCGTCGGGGCGCTGCACCAGCCCGGTCCCGTCGCGATCGCACAGCCCCGCCTTCTGGGGCGGGTTCTGCGAGACGTGGTAGACGCCGCCGCACTTGGGGCAGCTCCGCCGCCCGCTGATCCGCTCGACCACCACCTCCTCGGCGATCTCGTAGGAGACCACGCGGTCGAGCTTTCGCCCCATGGAGCGGAGCAGGCCGTCCAGGTACTCCGCCTGGGGGACGGTGCGCGGGTAGCCGTCGAGGATGAAGCCGGGGCCCACGTCGGCGCGGGAGAGCCGCTCCTTGACCAGGGCGTTGGTGACCTCGTCCGGCACCAGCTGCCCGGAGGCGGTGATGGCCTTGACCTGCTGGCCCAGCTCCGTGCCCCGCGAGATGTGGTCGCGGAACATGTCGCCGGTGGAGACGTGGGGGATGCCGTACTGCCCCACGAGCAGCTTGGCCTGGGTACCCTTCCCCGCGCCCGGCGGGCCCAGCAGGATGAGGATCATCGTCCGCCCTCCCCAGCGATGTGGGCCCGGCCGCGCCTCAGGCGCCGACCGGGCTGGTCGAGACGCGCCGTCCGCGGATTCGCGGCCCGCGCGGTCCGGTGAAGCCCTCGTAGTGGCGGGTGATGAGGTGCCCCTCGATCTGCTGCACGGTGTCGAGCGCCACGCCCACCACGATGAGCAGCGAGGTCCCGCCGAAGTAGAAGGTGATCCCGAACTGGTTGGCCAGGAAGGTCGGGAGCACGCAGACGGCGGCCAGGTAGATGGCGCCGCCGAAGGTGATGCGGGAGAGGACGTGGTCGATGTACTCGGCCGTGGCGCGACCGGGCCGGATGCCCGGCACGTACCCACCGTACTTCTTGAGGTTGTCGGCCACGTCCACCGGGTTGAAGGTCACCGCGGTGTAGAAGTAGGCGAAGAAGACGATCAGCACGACGTAGAGGGTGTTGTAGATCCAGCTCCCGGCGTGCAGCTCGTTGGCCAGGACCGCCAGCGCCGGGACCCAGCCGGCCATGGTCCCGGGGAACAGGAGCAGCGAGGAGGCAAAGATGGGCGGGATCACCCCCGAGGTGTTCACCTTGAGCGGCAGGTGCGTGGACTGGCCGCCGTAGAGCTTCCGGCCCACCATCCGCTTGGCGTACTGGATGGGAATGCGGCGCTGACCGCGCTCCACGAAGACGATGCCGCCGATCACTATCACCATCACCGCCACCAGGATGAGCACGTTGAGCGGGGTGAGCTTGGTGGTGCTCCCGGGGGTGTTGAGCTGCCGGATGGTGTTGAAGAGCGAGGTGGGGATGCGGGCCACGATGCCCGCGAAGATGATGAGGGAGATGCCGTTCCCCACCCCTCGCTCGGTGATCTGCTCGCCCATCCACATGATGAAGGCGGTGCCGGCCGCCAGCGAGATCATGGTCATGAGCCGGAAGCCCCAGCCCGGCTCGGCCACCACCGGCGCGCCGCTGGTGGCGCGCTGCGCCTCCAGGAAGGTGGCGATGCCGTACCCCTGGATGGCGGAGAGCACCACGGTCAGGTAGCGCGTGTACTGGGTGATCTTGCGCCGCCCGATCTCCCCTTCCTTCTGCAGCGCCTCCAGGGTGGGGATGACCACCGTGAGCAGCTGCAGGATGATGGAGGCCGAGACGTAGGGCATGATGCCCAGCGCGAAGATGGAGAGCTGCTCGAAGGCGCCGCCCGAGAAGAAGTTGAGCAGGCCGAAGAAGCTGCCCTGCTGGTTGACCACGTTGCGCATGGCCACGCGGTCGACGCCGGGCGTGGTGACGAAGATGCCCAGCCGGTAGACGGCCAGCATCCCCAGCGAGAAGAGCAGCCGCTTCCGCAGCTCGGCGATCTTGAAGATGTTGACGATCCCGCTCGAGACGGCCATCGCGTTCCTTTCGGCTCGGCCCTACTGCTTCTTCTCCGCCTTCTCCGCCTTCTCCGCGGTCTCCGCCTTGTCCGGCTTGGGGGCCTTGGGCGCCTTGGGGGCCTTCTCCGGCTTGGGGGCCTTCTCCTTCTTCGGGGCCGCCGCCTTCGCCGCCTGCCGGGCCGCCTTGGCCTTCTGGCCCATGGTCATGAGGGCCGGCACGAGCTCGACCTTGCCGCCCGACCCCTCGATGGTCGCCCGGGCCCCGGAGGTGATCCGGTCTATCTTGACCGTCACCGCGCTCTTCAGCTCGCCCCCGCCCAGGACCACCACCCCGTCGCGGTTGCCGCGGATCAACCCCGCCGCCTTGAGCGCGGCGGCGTCGAGGGTCCCGGAGAGCCCCTCCAGGTCGCCGACCTTGACCTCCTCGAGCTCGCGCCGGAACACGTTCTTGAATCCGAACTTGGGGAGGCGCCGCTGCAGCGGCATCTGCCCGCCTTCGAACCCCTCGAAGTGCATGTTGCCGGAGCGGGCCTTCTGGCCCTTGCCGCCCCGGCCGGCGGTCTTGCCCAGGCCCGAGGCCTGGCCGCGCCCGACGCGGGTCTTCTCGCGGTTGGCGCCGCGAGGCGCCTTGAGCTGGTTCAGCGACATGGAGTGCGTCTCCTTATTATCCCAGTGGCGCCGAGCCTGTCACGACCGGACGGCGGCCGCCTTGCGCGCCTTGCGGCCTACCGGCGGCGGGGCGTCCACCCGCTCCCACTCGACCAGGTAGCGCACCTTCTCGATCATCCCCAGCGTCTGCGGCGTGTCGGGGAGGAGCTTCACCGAGTCCCGCTTCTTGAGCCCTAGTCCGGCCACCACCACGCGGTGGGGTGCCGGGCAGCCGGCCAGCCCGCGGACCAGCTTCACCTTGATGGCAGCCATCTCCGGTCTCTCCTCTAGGCGCCGGTGAACTCGGCAGCCTCTTTGCCGCGCAGGCGGGCCGTGTCCTCCGCGGAGCGGAGGCGCTTCAACCCGGCCACGGTGGCCTTGATGACGTTGTGGGGGTTGCGGGAACCCTGGCTCTTGGTGAGCACGTTGCGGATCCCGGCCGCCTCCAGGACCGCGCGGACCGCGCCGCCGGCGATGACACCGGTGCCCTCTCCCGCCGGCTTGAGCAGCACCCTGCCGGCCCCGAAGTGCCCCAGCACCTCGTGGGGGATGGTGGTCCCCAGCAGCGGCACCTTGAACAGGTTCTTCTTGGCCTGGTCCCCGCCCTTGCGGATCGCCTCGGGCACCTCGTTGGCCTTGCCCAGGCCGATGCCCACGTGACCGGAGCCGTCGCCGACCACGACCAGCGCCGAGAAGCTGAAGCGCCGGCCGCCCTTCACCACCTTGGCGACGCGGTTGATGTGGACGACCTTGTCCTGGAGCTCGAGATCGTTTGCGTTGATGGGGGTTGCCATTCGTCTCCTCGAATCCTGGACCTAGAACTTGAGCCCGGCCTCGCGGGCCGCCGCCGCCACCGCCTGCACCCGCCCGTGGTAGTCGAAGCCGTTGCGGTCGAAGACCACCGCCTCGATCCCCTTCTCCTTGGCCGCCCGGGCGATGGCCTGCCCCACCTTCTTGGCGGCGGAGGTCTTGTCGTCCTCCTTGACCTCCGCCTTGAGCGCCTTGGAGCCGGTGGAGACCGCCACCAGCGTCTTGCCGGCGGTGTCGTCGACCAGCTGGGCGTACATGTGCTTGAGGCTCTTGTAGACGGTGAGGCGCGGGCGCTCGGCCGTCCCGGTGATCTTGCGCCGGATGCGGGCCTTGCGCTTCTCGCGCGGGGTGACGTGCTTCGGCATGGCGTTCCTCCTCCTTGCGGCGGCGACGGCTCAGCCGCCGCATGAGCGCGGGCTCCCGGCCTAGGCGGCGCCGGTCTTGCCCTCCTTGCGACGGACGTGCTCCTCCGCGTACTTGATGCCCTTGCCCTTGTAGGGCTCGGGCGGCCGCAGGTCGCGGATCCTGGCGGCGGTGAGGCCGATGAGGTGCTTGTCCACGCCCCGCACCGTGAGCTTGGTCTGCTTGGCGTCGACCTCGGCGGTCACGCCCTCGGGCAGCGGGAAGGCCACCGGGTGCGAGAAGCCCAGGGTGAAGACGATCTCCTTCCCCTTGACCTCGGCCTTGAAGCCGACGCCGCTGATCTCCAGGTTCCGCTCGTATCCCTTGACCACCCCCTCGCAGGCGTTCTTCACCAGCGTGCGGGTCAGGCCGTGCAGGCCCCTGGCCAGGCGCGACTCGTCGGGGCGGGTGACCCTCACCTCGCCCTTCTCCACCACCACCTTCATGATGGGGTTCACCGGGAAGGACATCTTCCCCTTGGGGCCCTCGACCTTGACGACGTTTCCGTCCACGGAGACCTTGACCTTCTCCGGGACCTTCACGGGCAGCTTGCCGACTCGGGACATGGGTTGCTCGCTCTCTACCAGACGGTGCAGATCAGCTCGCCGCCGACCTTTTGCTTGCGCGCCTCGCGATCCGCCATCACGCCCTTGGAGGTGGAGAGGATGGCGATCCCCATCCCGTTGAGGACGCGGGGGATGGAATCGGTGGGCACGTAGCGGCGCAGGCCGGGGCGCGAGACCCGCTTGATCTCGCTGATGGCCGGCTCGCGGTCGGCGCTGTACTTGAGCAGGACGGTGATGGCCCCCTGGGGCCCGTCCTGGTGGACCACGAAGTCCTTGATGAAGCCCTCGTCCCGGAGCACCTCGGCGATCCGGATCTTGAGCCGCGAGCTGGGCACCAGCACCTTCTCGTGGCGCGCCGCCGAGGCGTTCCGGATGCGCGTCAGCATGTCTGCAATGGGATCGGTGAAGCTCATCGCGCGGTCTCCCTTACCAGCTCGACTTGATGACGCCGGTGATCTCGCCCTGCAGCGCGCGCTTGCGGAAGCAGATGCGGCACATCTGGAACTTGCGCA
>DATKMW010000093.1:0-46550 GCA_035541675.1 Anaeromyxobacter sp.
AGGCGCAGGAGCGGGGCGCGGATGCGCAGCGGCCGCCCCTCGACCCCGGCCTTGGTGGCGACCCTGGCCAGCCGCTCGAAGGCGTGCAGGAAGGCCGGCCGGCAGTCGGGGTAGCCGGAGTAGTCGATGGCGTTCACGCCCACGTAGACGTCCTCGGCCCCGATGGTCTCGGCGTGGGCCAGCGCCAGGGCCAGGAGCACGGTGTTGCGCGCCGGCACGTAGGTCACCGGGATGTCCCGGGCCATCCGGCTGGCGCTCCGCCCCTTGGGGACGGCGATGGCGTGATCGGTGAGGGCGGACCCGCCGAAGGCGGAGAGGTCGACCTTGATCACGCGATGATCCGCCGCCCCCAGGGCCCGCGCCAGCCGGCGGGCGCGCACCAGCTCGCCCTTGTGCCGCTGCCCGTAGTCCACCGAGAGGGCATGCACGCGGAAGCCGTCGGCCCGGGCCACCGCCAGGCAGGTGGTGGAGTCGAGGCCGCCGGAGAGGAGGACCACCGCGCGGGGCCGGCCGGGGCCGGCGGGCCTCTGGGATCGCTTCGCTGACATGGGCCCTCTTCTACCGCGACTCCCCGGTCAGCGCGTAGGTCGACGTGCAGGGCAGGGCGCAGGGGCTGCACCCGCCGGTCGAGTCGTGGAACGACTCGGTCAGGGTGCCGGTGAAGGCGGGCGCCCCCGGGGAGAGGTCGCCATCCACCGCCACGGTCATGAGGGGGGTGCAGGTCGAGGCGCAGACGGAGAGCACCGCCCCTTGGACGGTGGCCTCGGCGTGGAGGTGGTCGCCGCTCCTGGTGCCGTAGAGCACGGCGGCATGCGTGCCGCCGGCGCAGTAGGCGAGCTGCCCCGAGACCCCGTCCCAGGAGAAGTCGGCGTCGAAGGAGAGGGAGGCCGGAACCGACCAGCCCGCCGCGGGCGGCGTCGCGCACCCGGTGTCGGCGGCATCCAGGACCCCGCTCATGGCCAGCGCCGCGACGAGCTGGCCCGGGCAGCTGGCGCTCGCCTGCGGGGTGCAGCCGGTGGCCAGGGCCACCGCGGCGGCGAGGGCGACCAGGTCGCGCATGCCTGGCACCGCCCCGGCCCGACCGGCGCCGGCCCGGCTCATCGCCTCCCGTCCAGCACCGTCAGCCGGAGCTCCACGAAGCGGTCGGAGAGCGCGAAGACGGCCAGGTCGTGGAGGTCGGGGAGCCCGACGGCCTGGGCGGGCTCGGGCGCGACCTCGCCGGGCCTGTCCAGCACCGAGAGGGCGCGCAGCGCGCTGGCCGGCTCGCCGGCGTAGAGCAGGGCGACTCGGTTGGAGGTGCGCCGGAGCGCGTCCACCAGGGCCCGCGGATCGAAGGAGGCGAGCTCGCGGCCGACCTCGGGGGCGAGCAGGCGCGCCCGCTCCAGCACGCCGGCCGGCACGCTGCGGCCCAGGGCGGAGAGGAAGGACCCGGCGCGCTCGGCGGGCAGGCCCAGGGAGGGGGCCGTGCCGCCCGCGAACCGGCAGGCGAGCTCCAGGAGGATGCCGACGTCGCGGGGCGCGAACCTGCCGGCCAGCGCCCAGCCGTGCTGCACCAGGTCCAGGGTCCGGGCGGCCACGAAGGTCAGCTGGAGCTCGGGCAGCTCGCCCGCGCCGGCGGAGAAGACCATGGCCGGCGGCTGGGTGTTCTCCACCGAGATCTCGACCCCGGGGCGCTTGGTGAGGAAGGAGGCGTGGGGGCGGGTGGAGAGGGCGCGCGAGGCGGCCTCGATGGCCGCGCGCAGGGTGGGCGCGCGCGGCGGCGCCAGCCAGTCGGCGGCCGAGGCGCCTCGCCGGGTCAGGTCGGCAGGGAAGAGCGGCTCGAGCCAGGGGGCGAGGAGGGAGAGCAGCCGGGCGGAGGGGCCGGCCGCGGGCGCGACCGCCAGATCGGCGCGGAGGTCGGAAGGGATGCGCGCCGGGAGCCGGGGCGGGGGCGGGGTCGGCGAGGCGGGGGTCACGAAGGACGCCAGCGACGCGGCCAGGCGGCCCTGCTCGGCGAGGCGGGCGGCCGCCGGGGTGTCGCCGCCGCTGCCGCTGCCGCGGGCGCAGAGGGCGGCCAGGGCGGACAGGGCGCCGCCGTCGCTGGGGTCCTGACGGGCGATGGCCAGCCAGCTCTCCAGGGCGCGAGTCGCGCTGCGGGGCCGCTCGGCCAGGGTGGCCGCCAGCTCGCGCTGGGTGTCGGGGTCGCCCGGCACCAGCACCAGCGCCCGCTCCAGGAGGATGGCGGCCCGGTCCGGCGCGGCCAGCCGGGTGCGCAGGAGCTGGGCCAGGTGGCGGAGCCGCGCGGCCGCTGCCAGCGGGTCGGTGGAGGCCAGGGCGTCGACGCCGAGCTCGCCGAGCTCGACGTAGCGCTCGTAGTGGCCCAGCCTCTCGGCGGCCCGCATCAGGTCCCGGACCAGGCCGGCGTCGTCGGGCGCGGCCTCCAGGGCATCGGAGAGCTCGGCGTAGGCGAGCTCCCAGTCCTGCGCCTCGAGGTGCTCGCGTCCGCGCTGCGCCGACCCGGACGCCTGGGCGGTGGCCGGCGCGGCGGGGGGGGCGGCGGGGGTTGCGCTGGTGGGCTCCGGGGCGAGGGCGGCGGCCAGCGCGCGCTCGTCGTGGGGCGCCTCCGGTCCCGGGCCCCGGAGGGCCAGCCCCTCGGCGTCGAGCTCGGGCAGGAGGTCCTCGCGCGGCGGCTGGCCGGACGCCGGCAGCGGCGGGGCCGGCTCGGGGGCGGCCGGCGCCGGCGACCAGCCGGGCCCGGGGGCGCCCTCGCCCGCCCCGGCGGGCTCGGCCAGCTGCTGCTCCGCTGCGCCGAGGTCGGCCTCGAGGTCGAGCGGCGGGAAGGGCGTGGCCCCGGGGAACCCCAGGGAGTCCTGGGCCGGCTCGCCCAGATCGAGGAGCGGGAAGTCGAGGAGGTCGTCACCTTGGGCCGGCGGGGGAGTGGCAGCGGGCCGGTCGGCGGGTGGGCCCACGTCGTAGCGGAGCGTGGTCCGGGGCGGTGCAGCGGTGGCCGGCGTCTCCTCCGCCGGGGAGGGCGCGGGCCCCTCGCCGGCGCGCAGCGCATCGGCCCGGGAGAGGCGCACCGGGTCGCCCGCGGCCAGCGAGCGGAGCCAGGCGTGGGTGGCAGGCCGGTCGGGGTCCACCTCCAGCGCGGCGAGGAGCGCGTCCGCCGCCGCCTCGCGGTCGCCGGAGCGCTGCAGGTGCCCGGCCAGCCGCTCGAACAGGTCGGCGCGCTCGAGGCCGCGCGCCGCCTCGGCCTGGGCGCGGAGCACCGAGGAGACCGGGTCGGCCGCCGCCGGGGGCGTCGAGGCCGGCTCGCCGCTCAGGTGGCCCAGCTCGCGCAGGAGCGCCTCGGCGTCGGCGAAGGTCCGGCGCGCGGCGGACGACGGGCTGCGGCGGGCCTCCACCAGCGCCTCGCCTGCGGCCACGGCGGCGGCCACGAAGTCCTGGAGGCGGTCGCGGAGGATGCGGGCCTGGCGCAGGTGGAGCGCGGCGCGCTCGGCCGGGTCGGTGGCCTGGGCCACCTCGGCGGCCAGCTCGGCCGTGGCCCGCTCCCAGCCGTCCCGGCGCTCGTCGAGCTCGGCCAGCACCGCGGTGGCGCGCTCGTGTCCCGGGACCAGCTCCAGGGCGGAGAGGAGGGCGCCACGGGCAGCCTCCAGCCGCCCGGCCGCGGCCAGCACCTCGCCGCGCTGGCAGCGCAGGTCAGCGCGGGCGCCGGCGTCGCCGGCGCGTGCCAGGGCCGGCTCGTGCGCCTGGGCGAGCTCGATCCAGGTTTCGATGGCCCCCCGGGCGCGGGCCAGCCCGGCGGCGTGGCGGAAGGCCTCGCGGTCCTCGGGGTCGGCCTGGAAGAGGGCCGCCCAGACCGCCTCGGCGTCGGCGCGTCGCCCTGCATCCTCGAAGGCGCGGGCCAGCCGGCGCGCGTGGGCCGGGCGCTCCTCCGCCGGCAGGGCGTCGGGGGCGATGGCCGAGAGATGGCCGGCGGCCGCCTCCGGGTCGCCGGCCGCCATCGCCTCGTCGGCCAGCGCGTTGCGGGCCGGAGCGCAGGAAGGATGGGCGAGCACCGCGGCGCGGTAGGCCCGCGCGGCCTCGGCCGGCAGCCCCGCCCCGGCGAAGAGGCGGGCGGCCTCCAGCGCGGCGCGGGCCGCCTCGTCGCCCTCGGTCCGGATGGACACGGAGAGCAGGGCGCGGCCGGCGGCCATCGCGTCGCCGGCGGCGGTCTCCAGGCGGGCGCGGGCCTGCCAGGGCGCGGCGGCGTCGGGATCGGCCTCGGTGGCCAGGTCGATGGCGGCGCGAACCTCGTCGGCAGGGGCGCCGGCGGCGGCGAGCGCGTCGGCGTAGGCGAGCAGGCCGGCGACGCGAGCGGCCGGGTCCTCCTGGGCCAGGGCGCGCTCGGCCTCCCGGCGCGCGGCCTCGCGGGGGTCGCCCGCGACCGGCGGGGTGGGAGCCTCCACGGCGGGCGGTGCGGCCGGAGCCTCGGCGGGCGGAGGGGCCGGCGGCGGCGCGGCGGCCGCCGCGGCCGGGATCTCGGCAGGCCGCGCCTCCGGCGGCGCGGGAGCGGGCTCCTCGGGGGCGAGGTCCTCGGGGACGAGCTCCGCGGGCGGAAGCGCCGCGACGGGGATCTCCCCGGGCGAGGGCTCCGCGGGCGGGCCCTCCCCGGCCGGCGGTGCCCTCGCGGGCTCGCGCCCGCCGAAGAGGTCCACCACCGGCGCGAGCGGGGCCGTCACCTCGTCGGCCGGCCCGGCCTCCGGCGGCGATTCCGCCTCCGGCGCGGGCGGGGGTGGCGCGGCGGCGGCGACGAGGCCATGGCTCTCCAGCACGGCGCGGGCGCGGTCCGCCTGGCCGATGGCCGTCAGGCAGGAGGCCGTGCGCCGGGCCAGGGGCTCGAGCGATCCCGGCGGCTCGCCGTCGGCGCGCCGGCGCTCGAGCAGGGCCACGAGGAGCTCGGCCGCGTCCGGGCCGGCGTCGCCCAGCCGGCCGGCGAGCTCGGCCCCCGCCTCCAGGGCCACCCGGCGCTCCTCGGCGAGGCCCAGCGCCAGCGCGCGCTCGGCCCGGTTTCGCGCCGCGGCCAGGGCCAGCCCGGCGTCGCCGCGGGTGGCGTGCCCGTAGGAAAGCGCCGCCCAGGCGATCCCGGCCCGATCGTCGGCGGGGGCGATGGCCAGGGCCCGCTCCAGGTGCTCGATGCCGTCGGCCGCGCGGCCCTCGGCCCAGGCGGCGATCCCCACCCGGTAACGGGCGCTGGCCTCGGCCGAGGGAGGGACCGCCTGGGGCTCGGCGCGGGCGCGGGCCAGGAGCCGCCCGTCCACCTCTCGCGCCTCGGCCTCGCGTCCGCCGGCGGAGAGGCAGGCGGCCAGGGCCGCCAGGGTGGCCACGTCGTCCGGGGCGATGGCCAGGGCGGCGCGGTAGGCCTCCACGGCGCGGTCCACCTCGCCGAAGGCCAGGAGCGCGTCGGCCCGGGCTCGGTGGCAGGCGGGGGCCTCGGCGGGGACCGCGGCGGCGCGGGCGGAGAGGACCGCGTCGAGCCGCTCCGGGTCGGCGGTGGCCTCGCGCAACGCGGCCACGAAGGCGGTGTCGTCGGCGGGCCAGGCCTGGAAGGCCGAGACCAGCGCGGCCCGGGCGCGCTCGTCCTCGCCGGCGGCGAAGAGCGCCCTGGCCGCCTCGCGCAGCCGCCCGGCTCGCTCCGCGCCCTGGGCGCGCTCGGCCCGGGAGAGGAACAGCTCGGCCCGGTCGCGGTGCCGGTCGGAGTAGGCGTCGGCCAGCGCCTGGGCCGCCGCCTCGTCGTCGGGGCTGGCGCGCACCACCGCGGCCAGGTGGGGGATGGCCCGCTCCCGCTGGCCCAGCTCGCGGAAGAGCGCCGCGGCGCTGCGGTGGGCCTCGAGGTCCCGGGGGTCGTCCTCGGCCAGCTCGGAGAAGGTGGCGGCGGCGATGGCCCGGTCGGCGGTGTCGGGGGCGCGGGCGAGCAGGCCGGCCGCCTCCCGCCTCAGCCGCACCGCCTCCCGCCGGTCGGTCTGGTGCGAGGCCCGCTCCAGGAGCAGGCGGGCCCGCTCGGCCTCCCGTCCGGCGGCGAGCAGCCGCCGCGAGAGCTGGTCGGAGGCGGACGCGTGGGTGGGGTCGTCGGCCAGCGCCGCGCGCAGCTCGGCCTCGGCCCGGCCGTCCGCGCCCGGCTCGCCGGAGGCGAGCCAGGCCTCGGCCAGGCGCACCCGCAGCGGGGCGCGGCCCTTGCCCGGCGCGGCCAGGGCGATCCGGCGGCGGAGCACCTCGTGGAGGAGCGGCGCGCCCCGCTCCCGTGCCAGGTCCTCGATCCGCGCCAGGGACCGGTCGAGGGCAGCGGCGGGGGCGCCGGCGGCGAGGTCGATGGCCGAGAGCGCCTCCTCGAGCTGGCCGGCCGCCGCCAGGAGCTCGGCGGCCTCGGCCGAGAGCGCGCCGGCCGCGGCCGTGTCGCCGTCCTCCGCGGCCAGGGCCGAGAGCCGGCGGAGGTACCCGGAGATGCGCGCCGGCTGCGCGCTGGCCCGGTCGCGGTCGACGGCCTGGGCGAGGAGCCTGCGCGCCTGGCCGCGGTCGCCGCCCTGGAGCGCCCGCTCCACCGCCTCGTCCAGCGCCTCGGCCACCACCGGCGAGCGGGAGCCCTCGGCCGCGCGGAACGCCTCGACCCGGCGCCGGGCCACGGCCGCGGCCAGGGCCGGCAGGCGACGGGCGGCCTCGCGGGCCCGCTGGAACAGGACCTCGGCCAGCGGCGCGTCGCCGGTCTCGGCCAGGGCGGCCTCGGCCGCCACGGCCAGCGCCTCGGCGCGGCGCGCGCTCGAGCGCGAGGCGTCCGCCTGCTCGGCCAGCTCGTGCACGGCCCGGGCGCGGTCGGGATCCAGCGCGAAGCGGCGAAGGGCGGCGTCGAGGTCCGAGGGCCGCAGCGCCAAGACCCGCTCCAACGCCGACCGGGCCAGCTCCACCTCGCCCCCGTCCTCGGCCAGCTCGGCCAGCTGGTGCGCCAGCGGCAGGGCCTCCTCCGGCGGCAGGGCCTCGGGGCCCGCCTCGAGCAGGCGGCGGTGCACCGACAGCGCCTCGGCCCAGGAGCCACCCTGGTAGAGGAGGCGGGCCAGGAGCGGGCCGGCGTAGGCCGGCTCGCCCTGGGTCCGGGCATAGGCGCGCCGGGCGCAGCGGAGCGCGGCCCCGTCGTCGCCGGCGGCGAGGGCCAGGCCGGCGGCGGCGCGCAAGGAGTGGGCGGCGCGGCGCGGATCCTCCAGCCTCGCCGCCAGCCGCTCCAGCGGCTCGGCGGCGGGCGCGGCGGGCAGGTGGTCCCTGCGCAGGCGCGCGTGCTCCTCGGCCAGCGCCAGGTCAGGCGGCGAGGCCTCCAGCGCGCCGGAGAAGGCCCGGTCGGCCTCCTCGACCCGGCCCAGGCCGACCAGGAGGCGGGCGCGGCGGAGCAGGAGCGCGCCGCGCTCGGCCGGGACCAGCTCGGCCAGCTCGCCCAGCCGCTCGGCCACGGCGCCAAGGTCGCCCTCGGCCTCGGCGGCCGCGCGAGCCGCCTCCACCGCCACCGGGTCGCGGGGAGCGAGCGAGCGGGCCTCCTCGGCGCTGCGGCGCGCCGCGGGGAGATCGCCCGAGGCCAGGGAGAGGGAGGCGAGGCGGAGGAGCGCGGCGGGCCGCTCGCCGGTGCGGAGGAGAGGCACCAGCGTGGCCAGGAGCGCCCGCTCGCGCTCGGCGTCCCTTCGCGACAGGGCCAGCTCGACCAGGGTCTGGCACACGGCGCGGGCGTTGTCGGGCCGGGGGCCGCGCCCCAGGGCCTCGTCCATCGCCTGCTCCGCCCCGCCCAGCCCTGCGCCGAAGGCGGCCAGGCCGGCCTCCGCCAGCCGGTCGGCAGCGCCCGGCTCGCCGCCGGCCACGGCTCGCCTGGCCCGGGTCAGGAGGGCCTGGGCGGCCTCGGCCGGCAGCCGCGCCGCGGTGGCCAGGGAGGCGCGCAGCTCCAGGGCGGCGTCGTCCTCCGGCGCGAGGGCGGCCGCGGCCCGGAGGGCCTCGAGCGCCGCGGGCCCGTGGCCCGCCTCGGCCAGGAAGCGGGCGCGCTCGCCGAGCGCGGCGACCACCTCGCCGCGCTCGGCGGCGGGGTGGGCGGCCAGGCGGCCGAGGAGCTCGGCGCGGCGCGGCGGGGGAAGTGCCCCGGCCAGGCGGGGCGCGAGCAGGGCGCGGAGCGGCTCCAGGGCGCTGGGCTCGCCCTCCAGGGCCTCCTCCAGGAGCCGGGCCGCGCCGGCCGGGTCGCCGGAGCCGGCGGACAGATCGGCGAGCTCGAGGCGGAGCGCGGTCGCCTCGGCACCCTGCGCCGCCTCGAGCCGTTGACGGAGCACGGCCGAGAGGGCCGGCGCGTCGGCGGCCTCGCGGTGCAGGGTGGCCAGGCGCGCCAGGGCCTGCTCGTCCCCGGGGACGAGCTCGCAGTAGACGGCGAGGAGCCGCCGGGCGGCCTCGCCCTCGCCGCAGGCCAGGGCGGCGTCGACGGCCAGGGAGAGGAGGGCGGGCCGCTCGCCGTCCGGGGCCGGCTCGGGCGCGTCCAGCGCGGCCTGGGCGTCGGCCAGCGCGCCCCTCGGGTCCTCGCCGGCGCGGAGCCGGGCGCGCCGCGCCCGGGCCGGGGCGAAGCCCGGGTCGCAGGCGATGGCCGCCTCCAGGGCCGCCGCCGAGGGGGAGAGCCCGTGGGCGTGCCAGGCGAGGAGCGCCCCTTCCCTCCCGCCCTTCAGCCGGGCGAGGCGCAGGAGCGCCCCGGCCGCGCCGCCGGCGTCGTCGAGCGAGGCGAGCAGCTCGGCCAGCTCGGGGAGGACCTCCAGGGCCAGGGCCGGGTCGTCGGCCGCGCGCGCCAGCGCCTCGGCGGCCCGGGACCGGTTGCCGCCGGCCAGGTAGGCCCGCGCTGCCGCCCGGTGGTGGCCCATGCGGGCCAGGAGCGGGGCGGCCTCGAGCGGGCGGCCGGCGCGGTCCAGCACCTCCGCCGCCGCCTCGGGCCGGCCCATGCGCACCAGGAGCTCGGCCCGGGCCTGCAGGTCGCCGGTCCGGTCCAGCACCTCCGAGAGCATCTCGCCGGCGCCGGGGGCGCCGGCGGCCTCGGCCCGCGCGGCGTGCTCCCTGGCCGCGGTCAGCTCGCCGGCGGCGAGGGCGGTGCGCGCGGCGCGCACGTCCAGGGCGGAGGCGTCGACGGGGGAGGTGGCGAGGAGGGCCCGCAGCGCCGCCAGGGCCAGGCGCAGGTCTCCGGTGCGCTCGGCCAGCTCGGCCTGGGCGCGGAGCACGGCCGGGTCGCCGGGGGCTGCCGCGTGCGCCTCGGCCAGCGCCGCCAGGGCCGCGGCCGGGGCGGCGGGGGCGAGGAGCCGGGCCTGCTCGAGCCGGAGGGCACCGGCTTTGGCCGGGTCGCCGCCGGCCGCCGCGGCCAGCGCCGCCTCGGGGAGGAGGGCGAGCAGGGCGCCGTCGTCGCCGGCCAGGCGGGCCAGGCGCAGCTCGGTCTCGAGCCGTGCCGGGGTGGGGAGGGCGGCGCGGGCGGCGCGGGCGGCGCGGACGGCGCCGTTCAGGTCGCCGGCGCGCTCGCCGGCTGCCGCCAGCCGGTCGTGCAGCTCGGCCAGCTCGGCCGGCCCGGCCGCCAGGGGGAGGAGGCGAGCCAGGGCCTCGCGCTCGCCCAGGGCGTCGCCGCGCTCTCTGGCCAGCCGCACCAGGCCGGTGAGCGCCGGGCGGGAGGCGGGGTCGTGGGCCAGGGCCGCCGCGAAGCGGGCGCGCGCGCCCTCCGCCTGGCCGAGGGAGAGGAGCGCCTCGCCGGCCTGGGCGAGGAGCGCGGCCCGCTCCGGGGGCGGCGAGAGCGGGGCCAGCCGGTCGAGCGCCGCCGCCAGCCCGTCGGCCCGGCCCAGGTCTCGGTGCAGCGCGGCCAGGCGGCTCAGGATGGCGGGGTCGCCGGGCTTGAGGACGGCGGCGGCCTCGAGGTGCGCCGCCGCGCCGGCGGGATCGGTGAGCCGCCGCTCGGCGACGTCGGCCAGGGCCAGCCGGGTGTGGACCAGCGTGGCGACGGCGCCGGGGGAGGAGGGATCGAGCGAGGCCAGGACGGCGGCGTGGTGGTCGGCCGCCTCCACCCACTGGCCCAGCTTCTCGGCGGCGCGGGCCGCGGCCGCGTGCAGCTCGGCCGACGGGGCCAGCTCGGCCGCGGCCCGGTAGCGGAGCAGCGCGTTCTCGGCATGGCCGAGCGGCCCCTCCCAGAGCGCGCCGGCCTCCTGCGCGGCCGCGGCGGCCGCGGCCCGGTCGCCGCGGGCGAGCTCCACGTCGCGCAGCCGGTCGAGGGCGCGGATGGCCCGGAGGGCCTCGCCGGCGGCGGCGCAGGCGCGGGCCAGCGCGGCCAGGGCGGCGGGGTCGTCGGGGGCGAGGCGCAGGGCCTGGTCGAGGTGGAGCCGCGCCGCGGCCGGGTCGGCCTCGCGGAGCAGCTCCCCCAGCTCGGCGTGGGCCCGGGCCTTGCGGGCCTCGTCGGGATCGTAGGCCACCAGGCGCCGGTCGGCGCGCAGCAGCGCCTCGCGGTCGCCCGCGGCGGCGGCCAAAGCCCGCAGGGCCCGCAGGGCGGGCACGTGGTCCCGGCGCAGCGACAGGGCGACGTCGACGGCGCGGGTGGCGTCGGCCGGGGCGGCGCCGGGCAGCTCGAAGGCCGCCTGGGCGGCGAGGAGGGCGGCGAACACCTCCCCCCGCTGGGCGGCGGCGGCGGCCAGCTCCGCCAGGGCCAGGGCCGCGCGGCGCTCCTCGCCGCGGGCCAGCCGGACCAGCGCCTCGGCGGCCAGGGCCGGGGCGAAGCCGGGGCGGCGGCCCAGCCAGTCGGCGGCGAGGTCCAGGGCCTCGTCGTGGAAGCGCTCCTCCAGGGTCAGGAGCGAGAGGAGCCGCTCCGCGGAGAAGGGGTGGACGGCGGCGGCGGGTCCGGCCGAGAGCAGGAGCTCGCGGGCCCGGGCGGGATCGCCCTGGGCGATGGCCTCCTCCGCCTGCCCGAAGGCGCCGCGCCCCTCCTCGGCGGCGAGGAGGTCCGGGTCGGGGTGGACGGCGGCCGGCTCGCCGGAGGCGCGCGCCCAGGCGACGCGCACGGCGTCGGCGTCGACCTGGGCCCGGGCCAGGCGCAGCCCCGCGACGCGGGGGAGCTTCCAGGCGCGCGGGGCCAGCGCCTGGCGGAGCAGGGCCGGAACGGGGTCCAGCTCGCCGCGCTCTCCCAGCGTCCCGGCGAGCGCCCGGGCCAGCAGGTGCGGGAGGGCCACCGCCGGGAAGGGGGTGGGGCCGAAGACCCGCGGGGAGTGGAAGAGGATGCGCAGGCCCTGGATCCCGTGGGCCAGGACGCCGGCCTTCATGGCGAAGGGGGGGCCGGCCGCCAGGCGTCCGGCCAGCTCGGCGAAGCCCGGGCGCAGCTCGAGGCGGACGTCGAGCAGCCCCGCCTGGGCGAGCGGCGCCCGCAGGAGGGTGGCCTCGAGGAAGGACGCCCCGGCGGCGACCGAGAGCTCGGAGAGGTCGGAGAGGCGGTGGCGGAACTGGGCCGCGCCCTGGCCGACGTCGAAGGGGAAGCGGACGTCGGGGATCTGGAGCGAGAGCGCCTCGAGCGAGAGGCCCGGGGCCAGCTCCTGGTCCGCCAGGCGCACCGACGCGCCGCCCCGCTCGAGGCGCAGCTCGAAGCCGGTCCCGCCTCTCGTCCCGCCCGCGGAAGGAGGGGCGGAGGCCGATGTTTTCACCTCCGCCATGGCCCGGGAATTCTAGCGGACCACCCGGGGGTTCGCGAATCCGGGGGCTGCGCTGCGCCCGCCCTCGCGCCCCCGGGTGGGCGCGGGTGGGCGGGTGAAAGCGGGCGATACCGGGCCATCCGCCCGGCGGAGGTCGGCGGCCCGAGGAGAGCGCGCGAACCAGGAAGGCCAGGTTGCGCGGGTCTCCCCGATCCTCCGAAGAGTGCAGGGCCACCACTCGCTGCCGAAGGGGAGGCACAGGCGCGGGCGCACGCCCCGGGCGATCCGCGCGCTGGAGCGCCGGCCTCACCCCCGGGAGCCTCTCCACCGCCCACTCGTCCGGCGACCAGCCATCCTCCGCCGCGGCGCGGGCGGGGTGGTCGATCATCGCCTCGTCATGGCTGCCCACGGCGGGGTGGACGCCGCGCTCTCACGGCCGCTGCCCGATGCGCACGGGGGGCTCCTCGTCAGGGGCGGCGGGCCCGGACCTCGACGGGCCCGCGCAGCCTCCACAGCCGTGCCACCGCCAGGATCGAGGCGCCCGCGGCCGCGACCAGGTCCAGCGAGGCGTGCAGCCAGGGAAGGACGCGGAACCAGGCGTCGACCTCGTGCAGCGAGACGAAGCGGATGGCCGCCGCCCCCACCGCCAGCGCCGTGAAGCCGATGGCCAGCCGGTAGCGCTTGATGTAGTCCCAGACCGCGGCCACGCCCACCGTCAGCCCCACGGCCACGGCGGCGACGACGAGGAGGCTCGCCGCCACCTGGAACGGCCGGCGGCCCTGGTACAGGTGGTGCTGCCGCGCCACCACCCGCAGCCAGACGTTCAGCCGGATGTACCAGTCGTTCGAGACGAGCCGGCTGCCGGCGAAGCCCAGGAACACGGCGGCGAGGAGGGCCCACACGGCCGCGTCGCCCCCCGGGAGCCCGCGGCGGCGCGCCCGGTGGCAAGCCCAGGCGGCCCAGGCGGCCAGGGCCCCGGCCACGGCCATGGCCGCGATGCCAAGCTCCTTGCCCGGATACTCGTTCACGGCGGGTCTAGAACCTGCCGGTGAGGAGCAGGCCGTCGGGGGCCGGCACCAGGGCCAGCCGCGGCTCCTCGGCGGCGCTGGCGTCGGCCCGGGCGGCGAAGAGGAACAGGGTGGTGGCGCTCAGCGCCGCGGCGCCGCCCACCACGAAGGAGACGTTGGCGAGGGTGCTGCGGGTGCGGGTCTCGTCGCGGAGGTCGGCGGCGGCGCTCCGGGTGGTGGCGCGCTGGTAGCGGGAGTAGGAGTCGTCGGCCATCCTGTGCAGCACCAGCCCACCGGCCAGGCCCAACGCCGCCACGCCGGTCGAGGTCCAGGCCCAGGACCACAGGCGGGAGCGGGCCTGCTCGCCCAAGAGCCGGATGGGGACGAGCTGCGCGTCCACCGGCACCTCGCCGCCGGGCGGGACGGAGACGGTGGAGGACCAGCGGACGTACCCGTCCTTCTGGACCACCACGGTGTGCGGCCCCTCCAGGACCCGCGGCGCCGAGGCGAGCGGCGACCGCCCCAGCTCCTTGCCGTCCAGGGTGACGGTCGCGCCCGCCCGGTCGACGCGGAGGCGCAGCACGCCCGAGGTGTCGAGCCGCCTGCCGGTCACCACCTCGAAGGCCAGCCGCCGGGCCGCGTCCACCAGCTCCTTCTCGGTGGCGTCGAGGAGGGTGGTGGTGGCCCGGGTCAGCGTCCGGCCGCGGGGGGCGTCGATGAGCCGGACGGTGACCAGCGCGGTCCGCTCCAGGATGGTGAGCGATCCGGAGAGGAGCCGGTCGGCGTCGAGGGCGCCGGCGGTCTCCGACAGGCAGCGCTGGTCGTCGCTGCAGCCGAGGAGCTGCCGGAGCCGGTCCAGGCCCAGCACCGCCGCCACCTCGCCCTGGGTGACGATCTGGAGGTTCTCGCCACCCTCGGCGCCCTTGGCGGCGCCGTCGGCCAGCACCCGGGCCAGGTCGGGGTGGGCCGAGCCGGCCAGGGTGAAGTCCAGGATGGCCAGCCGGAGCTTGCCGGCGGGGCGGGGGGCGATGCCCGGGGTGGGAGGGGCCGGCGCCGGCGCGGGGGCGGGGCTGGCGACCGGGGCGGGGCTGGCGACCGGGGCGGGGCGGGGGGGCTTCGCCGGGGCCGCCGGAGCGGCCGCCGCCGGGCCGGCGGCGAGGGCCAGCGACCAGGCCAGGACGAGCGAGAGGACCTTGCGGGTTTCCGTCGCGGTGCGGGTCGGGGTCATGGCTGGTCCTAGGAGCAGGCGGAGGCGGAGACGACGATCGTTCCGTCGGGGGTGCAGGCGGAGCTGCAGGGGACGCAGACGCCGAGGGTGGAGACGGGGTCCAGCACGCAGCTCGAGGGGGTGACGCCGCCGGGCGAGTCGCAGGCGCTGCCCGGGCTGGCGCAGTAGGGGAGGTCGTTGCAGTAGGGCAGGGAGGCGGGCGCCGTGGCCGGCGGGGCGTAGCCGGTGCAGATCCCCGAGGTGCAGGTGCCGCCGGGAGCGCAGTCGGCGTCGCCGGCGCAGACGAGCTGCGCCGCGGTGATGGTTCCGACGTCCACCAGGTAGAAGGTGCCCAGGTCGAACTCGTCGCCGCCCAGCACCACCGCGGCGCGCCGGGCGGGGGCGGGGACGGTGCCGGCGAAGGCTGGCGGCGGGTCGATCTCCACGAAGTAGGCGCCCTCCGCCACCTCCACGTCCCGGTCGCCGTTGGAGTCGGCGCCGGGCACGGTCACCGAGGCGCCGGTGGCGCTGACGATGGCGACCACCGCGTCGGAGGCGGCCAGCCCGTCGACCAGCGAGGCGACGCGGAAGTGGATCTGTCCGGTGTCGGTGGTGGCGGCGCGGAGCGTGAGCGGGGCCAGGGTCTTCACCGTCCCCTGCTCCGAGGTGGCCACGGTCACCGGCGCCGGCCCGGCCACCCAGACGTCGCCGGAGGTGGTGTCCCGGGTGGCGGCCAGGATCCGGTGGGCGCCGACGGGGATCCCCTCCAGCTCGAAGCTGGAGGAGCCCAGCACCGCCATCCCGGTGGCCTCGTCGACCACCACCCCGCTGTCGGCGGCGCCGGAGGCGGCGAGGAGGTCCACCGCCAGCGCGGAGGCGAGCGGGAGATCCCGGTCCCCCAGGGCCACCCCCTCCGGCTTCCCGTCGGAGCCGTTGCCCACCTCGACCTGCAGCCAGAGGGCGCGGGTCAGGCCCTGGCGCAGGAGGAGGACGTGGGTGCCGGTGGGGAGCGGCAGGTAGCTGAAGATGCCGGTGGCGCGGGAGACCTGATCGAAGGCGCTGCCCCTGAGCGAGATGGACACGCCGCCGAGCGGCGTCCCGCCGCCGGTGGCCCGCCCCGAGACCTGGCCGGGCTGGAGGCTCTCGGCCGGGTTCCTGAAGGAGTAGTTGCAGGCGGCGAGGCCCAGGGCGAGGAGCAGGGCGGGAAGGGCGCGGGCCACGGCGGCACGGGCGGGCTGGCTTTCTTGCACGCAGGACCTCCCTGGGGGAAGGGGCTGGGGGTGCGGGCCGGGGACGGCGCCGGGGCGGCGGGGCCGGCTCACTAGCAACCTCCGAGGTAGAGGTCGGTCCCGTCGACGGTGCACTCGGTGCCGCAAGGGACGCAGGTCTGGTAGGGGCCGGCGCCGACCGCCTGGCACTGGCCGGCCAGGCCGTCGGCGCTGGTGCAGGGGTTGGTGGGCGAGCAGAAATCCAGACGGATCGAGCACAGCGGGACGCGGGCGGGCGCCACCACCGGCGGCGCCCAGTTCAGGCAGGATCCGGCGGCGCAGGTGCCGGCGGGGAGGCAGTCGGCCGCCGCCTGGCAGAGGAGCTGGTCGGCCGCGGGCAGGCCGGGGGGGACGAGGTAGAGCGTGCCCAGGTCGGCCACCTCGCCGGCGATGGCCACCGCGGTGGCCGCCGGCGGGGCGGTGACCTGGCCGGCGTAGGCCGTCGGCGGGGCGATGGCCACCTGGTAGATGCCCTCGGCGGCCTCGATCTCCACCTGGCCCCTGGCGTCGGGGGCCGGGACCGAGGCCAGCGGGCCCCTGAGCACCTCGGTCACGGAGACGAGGATGTCGGCGGGGGCGATGGCGGGGAGGAGCGAGACGACGCGGAGGCTCACGGTTCCCAGCGAGGCGGTGACGGGGTGGACGGGGAGGACGCCCAGCACGGTCACCGCCGCCTGGGCGTCGGGGCCGAGCGAGAATCCCGCCGGCCCGCCCACCCACTCCCCGGAGGTGGAGGTGTCCACCTCGCCGACCTTGAAGACGTGGTCGCCCAGGCTGACCGCGTCGAGCCGGAAGCGGCCGCCGCCCACCTCGCCGGTGAGCCCGGTGGCCTCGTCCACCACCACGCCGGAGTGGTAGTCGGAGGTGGTGCCGGCGACCGAGCCGCCGAAGGGCACCAGCACGTCGCCCAGCGAGACGGCGTCGGGCAGGCCGTTCGGGCCCAGGCCCAACTCGACGTGGCGCACCAGCGAGAGGCTCGTGCCCTGGCGGAAGAGGAGGGTGTGCTTTCCGGCCGGGAGGGGGATGAGGGTGAAGTAGCCGGTGCCGTGGGTCACCTGGTCGAAGGTGCTGCCCTTGAGCGAGACCGAGATCCCGCCCAGCGGCGAGGCCTTCCCGGTGGCCAGCGGGTCGGCGACCGTCCTGCCGGAGACCTGTCCCACGCCCAGCCGTTCGACCGGGTTGGAGAAGGTGTAGGGGCAGGAGACCAGGGCGGTGGCAGCGATCCACAGCCCGGCCAGACCGACGCGAGGCCCTCGAGCGACCACCGGATCCCCCTGCGCCGCACCGGGCGGCGAGGGGACAGCCTACCGCAAGAGCGCCGGGGTGGGGAGGGAGGGGCCGGCCTCGGGGATCACTGCGGGGCGGTCACCGACTCCTCGGGCTTGGTGCCGCGGCCGGCGTCGTTGGCCAGGGCCGGCGGCTGCTTGCGGAGGACGGTGATGCTGCGGACCGAGCGGAACTCCTCGTCCTCCTCGGCCACGACGTGGATGGCGTTGGCGCCCGGCTTGAGCGGCACGTCGGTGGCGAAGTCCATCCGGGAGGTGGCGCCGGACTCGGGCTGCACCTTGAAGAAGACCTTCTGGTCGTTGACCAGCACGTACAGGTCCCGCAGCCGGGAGGAGGGCTCGGCGGAGGGGGGCACGGTGGCGCTGCCGGTGAGGTGCAGGGTCTCGGCGTCGACCAGGGGTGCGCTCCGGGCCGGGTCGGGCGAGAGGGCGATGCGGGGGGGATCGCGCTGCCAGGCCTCGGCCACGAGGCCGGCCGGCTTCCTGCTCCGGGGGGCGGCGGCCACGTCGGAGGCGGCGGCGAAGGCCATGCGCCCCGCGCCCCACCTCACCCGGTAGAACTCGCCGCCCTTGCCGTCGAAGGCCAGCACGGCGCCCTTCCGGGCGGTGGCCAGGACCGGGGAGGTGGCGCTGGCCCCCGCGCGGAGCAGCGCCTCGGCGACCTGGACCTTGACCACGCCCTGGGCCGGGGCCGGGGCGGGCTGGTCCCGGGCCACCGGGATGTCCAGCTCCTCGGAGACGTACTGGTCGGTCTTCTCGTCGAGCACCGTGACCCGCACCGGCAGGGTCTCGCTGGCGGATCCGCGCCGCAGCTCCACCTGCATCACCGCCGAGCGGACCTCGCCCGGCTTCATGGCTCCCAGGACCTCGCGCCCCTTGGTGATGAAGAGCTTCTCGTCCCCCAGGTTCTTGAGCAGCACGAAGGTCTTGTCGCCGGAGGGGCCGGTCCCGGAGTTGCGCACGTCCACCCGGACGGCGAAGGACTCGCCGCGCTGGGGGAGGCCGTCCCCGTTGCCGCCCTCGCGGTCGTCGACCTGCACGCTGAAGGCGAACACCGGCCGGGCCGCCTCGACCACCGACACGGTGGTGGTGAGGTCGTCCGGGGCCTTGCCGCCCTCGGACTCGAAGTGGAAGACCACCTCGTCGCGGCCGGTGTCGAGCCCGCGGGGCAGCTTCACCGGCACGGTCCAGCTCCGCCGCTCGCCCGGCTCGATGGTGCCGAAGACGAACTCGCGCCGGTCGAGGAGCGGGTTCTTCTCGCAGCTGGACCAGGCCCGGAGCCGGTGATAGGCGTCGTCGCCCCGGTTCTCGACGGTGACCGTCCAGCTCAGGGTCTCGCCGGCGCGCAGATCGCGGTTGGGGGGCGGGGAGACGGTGACCACGGCCCGCGGCGCCCCGCCCTCGGCCTCGCCGCCGTCCTCGGAGGCGCTGGCCCAGTCCACGCCCAGCTCCTTGAGCCGCCTCTCCAGCCGCTCCTCCTCCTCCTCGCGGCGCTCGGTCACCAGCCCCCGGGCCGCCTCCAGCAGGCGAGGCCGGTCCCAGGCGTTGGGGGCCCGGCGCACCAGCTCGGCGGCGAAGCGGATCTGGGTGTCCTCCACGAAGGTGTCGGGGTCGGCCTCGCTGTCCTCGTCCTCCTGCTCCTCGGGGGTGAGCTCCGAGCCGGCCTGGGCGGCCTGGGCGGCGGCGGCCTCCTTGCGGAGCTGCCGCGCCACCTCGTCCTCCTTCTCGTCGAGCAGGTAGTGCAGCTCCAGGGCCGGCTTCTCCGCCGGTGGCCTGCGGCCCGCCTCCGCCGCCGGGGCGCCGGCCTTGTCCGGGCCGCCGTTGGTGAAGTGGTGGGCCAGGTCCGCCTCGCGGGTGGAGCGGGGCGGGGCGAAGACGTTGACCTGCTCCTTGAGGGCGCGCCCGGGGACCAGGAGCACGTCGGGGGTGATGCCGGTCTCCTGGATCGACACGTCCCCCGGGGTGAGGTACTGGGCGATGGTCAGCTTGAGGGTGGGCGGGTCCTGGTCGGGCTGGTCGGGGTCGTTGACGTCGTAGAGCACCTGCACCGAGCCCTTGCCGAAGGTCTGCCGCCCGATCACCAGCGCCCGGTTGTTGTTCTTGAGGGCGCCGGCCACGATCTCGCTGGCCGAGGCGGAGTTGGAGTTGACGATGAGCACCAGCGGGACGTTGAGGATGTCGGTGGGCTCGGCGTGCGCCTCCTTCACCTCGTGGACCGCCACCGAGTCCTTGTCGGCGTGGGCCACCGTCTTCTCGATCACCCCCTCGGCGAGGAAGAGGTCGGAGACCTGGATGGCCTGGTCGAGGAGGCCGCCCGGGTTGTTGCGCAGGTCGAGGACGATGCCGGTCAGGTGGCCGCCGGCCTGCGCCTTCTCCGAGAGCAGGGCCTGCTGCAGGTCGCGGGAGGTGTTGCCGGAGAACTGGGAGAGGCGCACGTAACCCACGTCCCCGGCGAGGAGCCGCGCCTGGGAGACGGTCTCCACGTTGATCATCTCCCGGGCCAGCCGCAGCTTTCGGGGCTCGGCGCCGGGATGCTGCACGGTGATGCTGACCTTGGTCTGCGGCCGCCCCCGCAGCCGGTCGACGGCGTCCTGCAGGTCCAGGTTCACGGTGGACTGCTCGTCGATGCGGGTGATGACGTCCTTGGGCTTGATGCCCGCCCGCTGGGCCGGCGTGCTCTTGAGCACCTTCACCACGGTGAGGTTCCCGTCGCGCATGCCGATGACGAACCCCAGGCCGCCGAACTCGCCCCGGGTCTGGAGCTTCATCTCCTTCGAGTTCTTGGGCTCGAGGAGGACGGTGTGCGGGTCGAGGGTGGAGAGCATGCCGTTGACGGCGGCGTACTCGATCTCCCGCAGGTCCTGCGGGGCCACCAGGTGGGCCTGGAGGAAGCCCAGGGCCTCGCGCAGCTTGCTGGTGATCTCCCAGACCGAGTTCACCCCGGAGATGTCCAGCTCGCGCTGGGCCGAGCCCACGGTGAGGGTGAGGCGGCCGGAGCGTGCGTCGCCCTGCACCATCACCTCCGCCACCCGGTGCTCGACGGCCTCCAGGGCCGCCACCAGCATCTCCTTGGGCCGGAAGCGGGACGGGTCGACGTAGTGGTCCTTCATGGCGATGATGACCCGCGAGGCCACCGGGATGCGATCGAGCGGGTAGTCGCTGCCCGGGACGTGGGCCGCGCCGCTCCCCACCGAGGCGCGGACCAGCCAGTCCGGCTGCGGCGCGGCGCGGGCGCCGAACGCGCCCGCGGAGATCGCGAGCGCCGCCACCAGGGTGGCGAGGGACCGGAGGAAGCGGTTCATGTGGAGCCTGGGGTTGCGGGTCGGCGGGGCAGAACTCCGCGCAATGACGCAGGATAGGGCGGCCGCCCGGGCGCGCGCAAGCAGAACGCCCCGGGCCAGGGCCCGAACTCCGAGGGGTAACCTCGGCGCCGGGCGTCCTATGCCCGGCCGCGTCGGCGCCCGGTCCGCGGCCGCCTCGGAAGGGTGGCGCCGGGGCCCAGGGGCGAATACATTCGCGCGCAATGTCGCTCGACGCGCTCACCCGCGCCGCGCCGCCCGTGTGCGAGGCGGACGACCTGTGCCGCTGGTTCGCCGCGCGCGAGCGGACCCCCGACTCCTTCAAGGTCGGGCTGGAGCACGAGAAGCTCGGTGTGGTCGCCGGGACCACCGATCCCCTCCCCTACCAGGGGCCGAGCGGCGTGGGGGAGGTCCTCCGCCGCTTCTCGCGGTTCGGCTACGAGCCCTTCGAGGAGGACGGGACGGTCATCGCCTCGCAGCGGCGCGGGCTCACCGTCTCCATCGAGCCGGGCGGCCAGCTGGAGCTTTCCGGGCGCCCCTTCGCCGACGTGCACGCGGTGGCGGCCGAGCTGGACCGCCACCTTGCCAAGTGCCGGGAGATCGCCGCCGAGGTGGGGGTGGAGTTCCTGGCGGCGGGCTACCGACCCTGGGGCACGCCCGAGACCACGCCCTGGATGCCCAAGAAGCGCTACCGGGTCATGCGGCCGTTCCTCTCGAGCCGCGGTCGCCTGGCGCCGGACATGATGGCCATGACCGGCTCGGCCCAGGTCTCCTACGACTTCTCCTCGCCGCGGGACCTGGCGGAGAAGCTCCGCGTGGCGCTGGCGGTGCAGCCGGCGGTGACCGCCCTGATGGCCAACTCGGCCGTGGTCCGGGGCGTCGACTCCGGGTGGAAGAGCTACCGGGTGCGGGTGTGGGAGGAGACCGATCCGGCCCGCTGCGGCCTGCCCGCCTTCCCCTTCGAGCCCGGGTTCCTGGAGGACCCCTACCGGCGCTACGTCGAGTGGGCCCTGGACGTCCCCATGATCTTCCTGCGGCGAGCGGGCGCCTACCGGGACACCGGCGGCCGGACCTTCCGCGCCTTCCTGGCGGAGGGGCTGGAGGGCGAGCGGGCCACCCTGTCCGACTGGGAGGATCACCTCACCACGCTCTTCCCCGAGGTCCGGGTCAAGGGGGTGCTGGAGATGCGCGGCGCCGACGCCGGCGACCCGGCGCACACCAAGGCGCTGGTGGCCTTCTGGAAGGGGATCCTCTACGACGCCGGGGCCCGCGAGCGTGCCTTCGACCTGGTCCGCAGGCTGTCCGTCCCGGAGCGACGGGCGCTGACGAGCGCGGCCGGGCGCGAGGGGCTCTCGGCGCGGCTTCCCGATGGCCGGACGCTGGCAGGGGTGGCGGGCGAGCTGGTCGACGCCTCCGCCGAGGGGCTCTGCCGGCAGCGCTGCTGCGGGCAGGAGGGGGACGACGAGCGGGTCTGGCTCGAGCCGCTGCGGGAGCGCGTCCGGAGCGGTCGTACCCCGGCAGACGACGCCCTCGACGCCTTCCGCCGGGGGGGCGACGCCGGGCTGCGGGCGCACCTGCGGGTGGCCTGAGGCCCGGGTCCGGGTTCGCCGCTGCCCCTCCCTTCACCGGTTCCGCCTCGACCACGGCGACGATGGGGAGGCGTCCTCACACCGGCTCGACGTCGGTGGCACCGACCCAGCCCTCCATCCCGTTCCCGAGCCGCACCCGGACCGCGCCGTCGCGCACCTCGAGCACCCGGACCTCGGTCCCCTCGTGCAGCTCGAAGATGGGCCGCAGCGCGGGCTCGATGCCCTCGCGCACCGCTGCCACCGGGGCCACCACCACCGCGGTGGTCGTCCCCCGCGCCGCGGCCTTCCCGGCGAGGAGCGCGCCGGCGGGCACCGCAAGCACCGCGCAGGCGAGGGCGAGCGCGCCCATGCGGGCCCGGAGCCAGGGCGGCGCCAGGGGCCGGCCGGCCAGCCCCAGCCACAGGGCCAGCCAGGCCAGCGCGAACAGCCCCACCGCCTCGCCGTCGGGCACCCGCTCCACGGCGCGGACCAGCAGCGGGCGCGCCTCGGCCCCCACCACCTCGTCCACGTTCTGGGCCCGGGCCAGCTCCAGGTTGGCGCGGGCGTCGGCGTCGCCCGGGTCGAGGCGCAAGGCCCGCGCCCAGCTCGCCACCGCCAGCCCGCGCCGGCCCATCCGGTAGCGGGCGTTTCCCAGGTTCACGTGGAGCGCGGGGCTCTCCCAGCCGTCGGCCAGCAGCTCCAGGTAGCCGCGGGAGGCGCCCTCCAGGTCGCCGGCCAGGTAGGCGCGGTTGGCGGCCTCGAAACGCTCGGCCGGGGGCGGCGAGGGCCGGGCGGCCGCCAGGGCCAGGGCCAGCGCCACGATGGAAGGGCTCACCCGGGGACCTCCTCGTCCGGCTGCCAGTCCGCCTCCTCGAGCGCGCCGACGGCCCGCTCGGCCGCGGCCAGCACCTCCTCGGCCTGGGCGCCGCCGGCCCCGAAGCGCGCCAGGTCGAGCAGGTCCAGCGCCTCCCGCAGCGCCCGGGTGGCGGGGGGGTGGGCGCCAGCGCGGGAGAGGCCCTTCAGCAGCGCCTCGCGGGTGAGCCCGGCGGTGGGGCGGCCCAGCCGGTCGGCGGCGTACCCCGAGAGCGCGTGCTCCACCTCGGCGAGCGCGCCGGGCCGGTCGCTGCGCTCCAGCCGCCGCCGGGCCCGCCCCAGGCGGCGCCGCGCGCTGCGCCCGGCCCTCCGGCCGGGCTCGGCGCCGCGGGGGCCGAGCTGGAGCCGGCCCAGGGCTGTGACCAGGAGGAAGGCGGCCGGCGGCGCCAGGAGCAGCGCCGCGAACCAGCGCCGCTGCCAGGCGGGCGGGCCGTGGCGGGTGAGCGCCTCCCCGGAGCGGATGGGGCGCAGGCCGGCGGCCAGGGCGTTGCTCCCGGGCGCGCCCTGGGGACCCGTGGCCGGGGCGGCGGGGACCACCGCCACCCGGATCTCCGGGGTGCGGGCCACCTGGTACCTGCCGGCGCGCGGGTCGAAGTAGGGCCACTCCACCGGCGGGATCACCAGCTCGCCCGATCGCTCCGGCACCAGCACCGTCTCCTCGAGCCGGGTCCCCTGGAGCCGCCGGTCGCGCTCGCCGATCTCGTCGCGAGTGGTGGGCGGGAAGGTCCGCGCGCCCGGGAACTGCTTGAGGTGGGGCGGGGAGAGCGCACGCACGTTGCCGTCGCCCGAGACCGCCACGCGCACGGTGATGGGCTCGCCCACCGCCACCTGGGGCGGTGCGGCGCCGCCCTGGAGGGAGAGCCGGCCCACGTTGGCCGGCTCGAAGCCGTCCGGCGCGCCGGGGGGCAGCGGCTTCACGTGCAGCGTGACGGGGGCGCTGCGGCGGGTGATGCGGACCGCCTCTCCCGGGTCGAGGGCGCCGGGCGGGCGGGTGTGCACCACGAAGTCGGCGAACTCGAAGGGGCCGATCTCCAGGTCGCCGGCGCGGGTGGGGAAGAGGGCCGCCCGGTAGAGGCAGTAGGCGCGGGTGGGGATGCCCTTCACGTCGCGGACGTCGAAGCCCAGCAGGCCCCGGGCCGAGTAGAGGTCCTCCTTCCAGAACCCGTCCAGCCCGGGCGGGCGCAGGGCCTCGAAGGTGCCCAGGTCGAGCGGCGAGAGCAGCCATACCTCGGCCACCACCTGCTCGCCCAGGTAGGCCTCGGCGCGGTCCAGCTCCACCTGGAGCACGAGGTCCCTCTCCCAGCCGCGGTAGGCGCGGCCGGGCACCGGGGTGCCGGCGCCCGGGCCCGGCGCCGCCGGGCCCGCCGACGGCGGGCCGCCGGCCGCGGAGACCGTCACGGCGATGGGCCCGGTGGTGTAGGTCCGGCCGCGCACCACGGCGGTGATGGCCGGGATGCGCAGGGTGCCGGTCCGCCGGGGGCGGAGCTCGCGGGTGACGCCGTAGACCTGGCGGATGAGCACCCCTCCGCCACCGCCCAGCGACACCGAGTGCTCCTGGGAGGGCGCGTCCGCCAGCACCTCGAAGTCGGGGCTGTCGGGGAACTCCCAGCG
The DNA here is from genome assembly GCA_035541675.1 of Anaeromyxobacter sp. Taxonomy (GTDB): domain Bacteria; phylum Myxococcota; class Myxococcia; order Myxococcales; family Anaeromyxobacteraceae; genus Anaeromyxobacter. The sequence continues at coordinate 23,780 of DATKMW010000093.1, forward strand.
GCTGGGCGCCTCCGGCGACACCAGGCGGGCCCGCAGCGTCACCACCTCCCCGGGGCCGACCACGTCCCGGTCCACCTCGGCGGAGAGCACGACCTCCGCGGCCCGGGCCGGGCCGGAGACCGCGGCCAGGGCGGCGAGCGCCCAGAGGGCGCCCCGGGACCGCCGCTCACCAGTCGCGATCGCCATCGGCCCTCCTGGCCCGCCGCCGCTCCGACTCGCGCGGCAGCGCCCGCTCCCGGCTGCGGAACGCGTCGAGGATCCGCTCCGCCTCGGCGGACGAGATGCTCGCCTCCGGCCCCCCGGCCGCGCCCCGGTCGCGATCGCCGCGCCCAGCCGCGGCCGGGGACCTGGGCGCGCCCGCCTGGGCCGCCTGCTCCCGCCGGTCCGGGTCGGCGCCGGGGGGCGGCTCGTCCGGCTGCCGCGCATCCCGGCTCCCGCCCCCGGCCTGCGGGGGCGGGGGCCCTCCCCCGGGGCCGGCCTTCCGCTCCTCCTCCTGCTTGCGGCGGAGCAGCACCTCGAGGTCGAAGCGGGCGTCCTCGTTGCCGGGGTCGAGCCGCAGCGCCTCGGTGAGCGCGGCGATGGCGCCGTCCCTGTCCCCCGCCGCGGCCAGGGCCGTCCCCTCGTTCTGGCTGGCCCGGGAGCCGAGCGCGGCGGGGGCCCTCTGGCCCGCGCGCCGCCAGGCCTCGATGGCCTCGGGGGTGCGGCCCAGCCGGTAGAGCGCGTCGCCGCGGTCGTAGTCGATCTCCGGCCGGGCGCCGGCGCGCTCCTCGGCGGCCCGGTAGCGCTCGAGCGCCCCGGCGGCGTCGCCCGAGGAGAGCCGCGCGTTCCCCTGGCGCACGTTCGGCTCCTCGGCCAGGAAGGGCGAGAGGGCGCGGGCCGCCCCGGGCCGGGCCAGGGCGAGGGCGAGGAGCGCCGGCGCCGCGCGCCTCATGGCCGCGTCCCTCTCCGCGCCTCGCCGAGGAGGAGCGCACCGAGGAGCGACAGCAGGGCGGGGAAGGCGAGCAGCGCGTACCGATCCTCCCAGGCCACGGCGGTCCGCCCGGTGAGCTCGCTCCGCTCCAGGTGGTCGAGGGCGGCGCGGAAGGCCTCCATGCCTCGGTCCGGGCGAGCCACCTCGAAGACCTCCCCGTTGCCCCTCGCCGCCACCGCCGCCAGGGTCGCCTCGTCGAGGCGGGTCAGCACCACCGCCCCGCGAGAGTCCCTCTTGTACCCCGCCACGGCGCCGGACGCATCCAGGATGGGGATGGGCGCGCCCTCCCGCCCTCCCACGCCCAGCGCGTAGACCCGGATCCCTGCGTCGGCCAGCACGGCCGCCGCGTCCGCCGCGCCCTGCTCCTGGTCCTCGCCGTCGGAGACGAGCAGCACCACCCGGGAGCGGGCGCCGTGCTCCGCCGCCGCCAGCACCTCCCGGGAGGCGGCCAGGGCGGCGGCGATGCCGGTGCCCTGCTCCGGCACGGCGTCGGGCCCGGCCCCGCGGAGGAAGACCCGGAGCGCCTCCACGTCGCTGGTGAGCGGGCAGGCGGGGAAGGCGCGCCCGGCGAAGAGCACCAGCCCCACCCGGTCGCCGCCGAGCTCCCCCATGAGCGTCTCCAGCTCGAGCTTGGCGCGGGTGAGCCGGTCGGGGCCGACGTCGCGGGCCAGCATGGACCGGGACACGTCCAGGGTGACGACCAGGTCGAGCCCCAGCCGCCGGGTGGGCTCGGCGCGGGTCCCGCACTGCGGCCGGGCCAGGGCCAGGGCGAGCAGCGCCAGGGAGAGCAGGCAGAGCGAGAGCCGGGCGGCGGGGAGCCCCGCCCCGGCCGCCGGAGCCACCCGCGGGGCGAGGGGGCCGGCCGCCCGGCGGAGGGCAGCGCGGCGGCGCCAGAGGGAAAGGCCGGCCAGGGCGGAGAGCGCCGCCACCAGGAGCAGGAGCCGAAGCGCGCCCGGGTCGGCGAGGCGCACCAGCTCGCCCAGCACGCGGAAGGAGGGGGCCGGCCCCGGCGTGCTCACGGAAAGGGCCTCCAGCGGGTGGTGGAGAGGGCCAGCCCCAGGGCGGCGAGGGCGAAGGCACCGCGGAGGAGGCCGGGGAAGAGCTCCCTCTGTCGACTCACCCCGCCCGCCTCGACCAGGCGCGTCTTCTCCATGCGGTCGAGCACCTCCTGGAGGCCGTGCTCGAGCCCGGCCCGGTCGGTGGCGTTGGCGTAGGCGCCGCCGGTCCGGCGGGCGATCTCCTGGAGCAGCTCCGGGTTCACCGGGAAGTCGCGAGGCTGGTAGATCTTCTGGCCCAGGACCTCGCCCACCGGGTAGGGGACCAGGCCGCCCTTGCCCACCAGGATGGGGAAGACCGGGATGTGCAGGGCCCGGGCCAGCCCGGCCGCCTCCAGCGGCGAGATCTGGCCGGCGTTGTTGTCACCGTCGGTGATGAGCACCACCGCGCGGGAGCGGGTGGTGGAGTCGCGCAGCCGGTTCAGGGCGGTGGCCAGGGCGTTGCCGATGGCGGTGCCGTCCTCGATGGAGCCCGGCCGCAGGCCGTCGACCAGGCCGAGGAGCACGCCGTGGTCGAGGGTGAGCGGGCACTGCGTGTAGGCGTCGCCGGCGAAGACCACCAGCCCGATGCGGTCGGTGGGGCGCCGCTCGATGAAGGCCCGCAGGGTCTCGCGGGCGGCGGTGATCCGGTCCTGCGGCTGGAGATCGGCGGCCCACATCGAGGTGGAGAGGTCGAGGGCGATGACCACGTCGATGCCCTCGACCGCGGTCCACTCCGGCTCCCGCTCGGGCGAGCGCGGCCGGGCCAGCGCCAGGGCCACGAGGGCCAGCGCGGCCACGGCGCAGGCCTGGGGGAGCCACCACAGCCGGGCCGCCCAGCCCCGCCCGGCCCTTGCCAGGGCCAGGGTGCGCGGGTGGCGGAGGCGCGGCGCGCGCCGCCGCTCGAGGAGGAGCGCCGCCACCGCCAGCGGGACGGCGGCGAGGAGGACCAGTGCCAGCGGCCGCTCCAGCGTCACGCCGCCGCCTCCCCGCCCGCCGGCGGCTGCGTCCGCCCGAGCAGCTCCCGGGCGAAGGAGAGCCCGGCCTCGCAGAACTCGGGCGTGGCCGGTCGGCGGGCGAACTTCACCCCGTCGGCCTGGGAGAGGAAGCGCTCCAGGGCGGCGAGGTCGAGGCGCGGGTCGGGCGCTGCCCGGAGCGCGGCCAGGAGCTCGGCGCTGGTGAGGTCCAGGGCGGGCAGGCCGCGCAGGGCGCCCAGGTACTCGCGGACCGCCTCGGCCAGCCGGTCCACGTGCTCCTCCCCCTTCCCGAGCAGCGGGAGCCGCTCCGACTCCAAGGCCCGCAGGCGGCGCTCGAGCCGCTCGGCCGGGGTCGGGACCCGGGGAAGGGCGCGACGGGCCCGGGCTCGGCGGACCAGGCGGACGAGGAGGAGGGCCAGGGCCAGGGCCGCGGCCGCGCCCAGCGCGGCGAGGAGGAGGCGGTAGCTGCGGACCCAGAGCGGCACCGGCGGGGCCACCTGGCGGAGCGCCAGGGAGGCGGCCGGGGCCCGGGGGTCGATCACCCCCAGGCCGGTGACGCGCGGCCCGGGCACCGAGAGGCGCGCCTTCCCGGCCGGGCGGTCCACCTCGAAGAGGAGGTCAGGCACGTCGACCGGGCCCAGGGCGAAGAGCGCCAGCTGCATGGTGCAGGTGGTTCGCGCCTCGCCGCCGAGCTGGTCGCGCCGGCAGCGGGCGCCGTCGGCCCGGAAGGGCGAGAGGTCGAGCTCCTTGCCGAGGACGTACCACTCCTCGGGCCGGTGGCGGATCTCGACCTGGTAGCCGAAGGGCTCGCCCAGCCGGACGCTGGCCTTGTCGGCGCGGGCATGGACGCCGATGGGGTCGGCGCTGGGCACCGGCGGCGGGCCCGCCGCGGGGGCGGCCGGGAGGGCGAGCGCCAGGGCGAGCAGGGTGGCGCTCACCCGTGCCTCCTGGCCCGGGCCCGGAAGAAGGCCACCAGCGGGGTCACGTAGTCGGCGTCGTCGGCGCGGACCGCGGCGTGGTCGAGCTGGAGGCGGGCGAAGAGCCGGGTCAGGGCCTGGTCCTCGGCCTGGACCGCCGCCCGGAACCGCTCGCGGACGGCGCGGGAGAGGTCGAGGCGGGTCACCGCCCCGGTCTCGGGGTCCTCGACCCAGGCCACCCCGGCGGCGGGCAGATCGGACTCGAGCCGATCGCCGAGGCGGACGGGGATCAGGTCGTGCTTGCGGGCGGCGATGCGCAGGGCGCGCTCGAAGGGGAAGGCGGGCGGGCGGCCGCCGGGCCAAGGCGAGGCGAACGGGCCCGCCTCGAGGAAGTCGGAGAGCACGAAGGCCACGGTGCGCCGCGGCAAGGCCTTGCGCAGGAACTCCAGCGCGGCGGTGAGGGAGGTCCCGCGGGAGGCGGGCCGGGCCTGGAGGATCTCGGAGACGATGCGCAGGGCGTGACGCCGACCCTTGCGCGGCGGCACGAACCGCTCCACCCGGTCGGTGAACAGGACCAGCCCCACCCGGTCGCCGTTGGCCACGGCGCTCATGGCCACCAGGGCGGCGATCTCGGCCGCCACCTCGGCCTTGGTCCGCTCCCCCGAGCCGAAGTCGGCCGAGCCGGAGAGGTCGCACAGCACCATCACCGTGAGCTCGCGCTCCTCCACGAAGCGCTTCACGTGCAGGTGGCCGGTGCGGGCGGTGACGTTCCAGTCGATGCTCCGCACCTCGTCGCCGGGGTGGTAGGCGCGGACCTCGCTGAAGTCCATGCCCCGCCCCTTGAACACCGAGTGGTACTGGCCGGAGAGGGTCCCGGCCACCGCCCTGCGCGTGCCGATCTCGATGCGCCGGACGCGCTGGAGGACCTCGCGCGGGGTCATGCCGTCGGCCCGGGCATCAGGGGACCTCGACCCGGTCGAGGACCCGCGAGATGACCTTCTCGGGCGTGACCTCCTCCGCCTCGGCCTCGTAGGTGAGGGTGATCCGGTGCCGCAGGACGTCGTAGGCCACCGCCTTCACGTCCTCGGGGGTGACGTAGGCGCGGCGGCGCAGGAAGGCGTGGGCGCGGGCGGCCACCGCCAGGAAGAGGGTCGCCCGCGGCGAGGCGCCGTACTCCACCAGCGGCACCAGGTCGGCCAGGCCGTGGCCGCGCGGGTCGCGGGTGGCGAAGACCAGGTCGACCACGTACTCCTTGATCCGCTCGTCCATGTAGATGCGCAGCACCGTGCCACGCGCGGCGGCCAGCTCGGGGTGCCCCACCACCTTGGAGGCGTGGGGCGGGGCGGCCACCACCATGCGGTCCATGATGAGCCGCTCCTCCTCGCGGGTGGGGTAGGCCACCTTCACCTTGAGCATGAAGCGGTCGACCTGGGCCTCGGGCAGAGGGTAGGTGCCCTCCTGCTCGATGGGGTTCTGGGTGGCGAGGACGATGAAAGGGTCGGGCAGGGCGAAGGTCTGCTCGCCCAAGGTCACCTGCCGCTCCTGCATGGCCTCGAGCAGGGCCGACTGGACCTTGGCCGGCGCCCGGTTGACCTCGTCGGCCAGGACCACGTTGGCGAAGACCGGCCCCTGGCGCGCGGAGAAGGTCTGGGTGCGCGGGTCGAAGACCTGGGTGCCCACCACGTCGGCGGGGAGCAGGTCGGGGGTGAACTGGATGCGGCGGAAGGTGCAGTCCACCGCCTCGGCGATGGTCTTCACCGCCAGGGTCTTGGCCAGACCGGGGACGCCCTCCAGGAGCACGTGGCCGCCGGAGAGCAGGCCCATGAGCACGCGCTCCACCACGTAGCGCTGCCCCACCACCACCTTGCCGGTCTCGGCGAGGAGGGCCTCCACGAACGCGGTCCGCCCGTGGACCTCCTCCTGGACGGCCTGGATCTCGGCGCGGATGTCGGTCATGAGGCTCTCCGGGCGCGGGAGCTTACCCGGGGGCCGACGGGCTGAACAGCGGGAGCGATCCGGGACGGCTCCCCTCCCGCGGCCGGGCGGAGGACCGGCGCATGGGCGGGACCTGCCCGGCCTGCGGTGGGCTCAGGACCCCGGTCGCGTCGGCTACTCCACCCGCTCCGGGACCGGCTCGGCCGCGGCGACGGGCAGCCCTCCCTCGCCGCGCGCCAGCTCGGCCCGGAACCGGTCCCAGTCGAGCTCCTTCTCCCAGCTGGCCAGGACCACCGCGGCGGTGCAGTTCCCGATGTGGTTGGTGATGGCGCGCGCCTCGGACATGAACTTGTCGATCCCCAGGATGAGGACCATGCCGACGACGGGGATCCCGGGCACGACCGCCAGCGTGGCGGCCAGGGTGATGAAGCCCGACCCGGTGACGCCGGTCGCTCCCTTGCTGGTCAGCATGGCCACCACCAGGATGGAGAGCTGCTGCCCGAGGGTGAGCTCGATGCCCAGGGCCTGGGCGATGAACAGCGCCGCCATGGTCATGTAGATGTTGGTGCCGTCGAGGTTGAAGGAGTAGCCGGTGGGCACCACCAGGCCCACCACCGATCGGGAGAGCCCGATCCGCTCCAGCTTCTCCATGAGGGGGATGAGGGCCGACTCCGAGGAGCTGGTGGCGAGGACCAGCAGGAGCTCGCTCTTGATGTAGCGGAGGAGCTTCAGGATGTTGAACCCGGCCAGGGCGGCGATGGTGCCGAGGACCAGGAGCACGAAGACGGCGCAGGTCAGGTAGAAGAGCACGACCAGCCAGGCCATGGGCAGGATCGACTTGAGCCCGAACTTGCCCACGGTGAAGGCGATGCCGGCGCCGGCGCCCAGGGGCGCCGCGAAGAGGATGAGCCGCATCACCCCGAAGAGCATCTTGCTCACCTGCTCCAGCCACTCGAGCAGCGGCCTCTTGTACTGGTCCTTGAGGTGGGCCAGGGCGAACCCCAGCAGCACCGAGACCACCAGGACCTGGAGGACGTCGCCCTCGGTGAAGGCGCTGAAGATGGTCCGGGGGATCATCTTCAGCAGGTGATCCTTGAGGGTCATGTTCTGCGCCTGGTTGATGTAGCTGGCCACCAGCTTGGGATCGAGCTGGGCCGGGTTGGCGTGGAAGCTCCGGCCCGGCCCCAGGACGTTGGCCATGAAGAGGCCGATGACGAGCGCGAAGGTGCTCACCACCTCGAAGTAGAGGATGGCCTTCCCGCCCACCCGGCCGGCCTTCCTCAGGCTGCCCGCCCCGGCGATCCCCAGCACCACCGTGCACAGGATCACCCCGGGGATGAGCATCTTGATGAGGGAGATGAACCCCTCGGCCACCGGCTGCAGCGAGGCGCCGGCCGCGGGCCAGATGGCGCCCAGCACCGCGCCCAGGACGATGAAGAGCGCGACCCAGTTGTAGAGCTTCGAGGCGAATCGTCTCAACACGGTGGCACCTCCCACGGGGCGGACGCGGCGGCGCCCCGCGCTCCCCGGGTGCCGGCGATTCCGGCGGGCGGCCGAGGCGCTCAGGGCGGCGGGCGGTCTGCGAAGCCCGCAGAGCGTCGCACGCCCGCGGCGCCGGTTTCAATGGCGCGCCGCGCCATGGTCGGGCGACGGGGGCCGGGCAAGGGACCTGCCCGGGGGCTGCCCCCCCGGCGGCCCGGGCGGGGTTGCCGCCCCCTCACTCGGCGTCGGCCTCGGCCTGGGCGTGGTAGCCGGGGTCGAGATCGAAGCTCTGGCCGCCAGGCGGGAAGTGGAGCGCGAGCAGGGCCTCGACGTTGGCGGCGGTGTGGAGCTTGTCGGCGTCCCGCCGGAAGTGCACCCCGCCGCGGCGGCCGCGGGTGTACCAGAGGAGGTGGCGCCGCAGCTCGCGGATGGCGGCGGCCTCGATCTCGGCCGGTGGCTGGCCCGGCCGCGCCGAGCGGGCCCGGTGCTCGATCTGGAGCCGCACGTGCTCGAGCACGGTGGCCATCCACTCGTCGCGCGAGGGCGGCGGCGGCGGGGGGAGGCCGCGCTCGGCGGCGGCCAGCTCGCGGAAGATCCAGGGGTTGCCGCAGGCGCCCCGCGCCACCAGCACCGCGTCGCAGCCGGTCTCGGCCGCCATCCGCAGGGCGTCGCGGGCCGTCCAGACGTCGCCCGACCCCAGCACCGGGATGGTCACGGCCCGCTTGACCGCCGCCACCAGCTCCCAGCGGGCGCGCCCGGCGTACTGCTGCGCGCGGGTGCGCCCGTGCAGGGCCACGGCCGCGGCGCCGCCGGCCTGGGCGGCCCGGGCCACCTCCACGCAGTTCACCTCGCCGTCGTCCCAGCCGGCGCGGATCTTCACGGTGACCGGCACCGGCACGGCGCGGCCCACCGCCCGCACCGCGGCCTCGACCCGGTCCGGCTCCCGGGCCAGCGCCGCCCCCGCTCCCGCGCCGCAGACCTTGCGCACCGGGCAGGCCATGTTGATGTCCACCATTCCCGCGCCGGCCGCGACCGCCACCGCCGCGCCCCGGGCCAGGATCTCCGGCTCGCCGGCGAAGATCTGGACGGCGAAGGGCTCCTCGTCGGGCTCGCGATCGAGGTAGCTGGCCGTCTGCAGCGCACCCTGGACCAGGCCGTGCGCCGAGACCATCTCGGTGTAGGCGAAGCTGGCACCCATGCGGCGGCAGATGGCGCGGAAGGGCCGGTCCGACACCCCCGCCAGCGGGGCGAGAAAGTAGCGACCGGGGAAGGTGTAGGGACCGATGCGCATGCGCGACCACGGGGCCGATGGGCGGGTTACCACGGCGGGGGGCGGCCGTGAACCCGGAATGCCGGGCTGGCACGGCGGTTGGAGGGGCTAAGCGGGGTGTGGTGCCGGTGCAACGATTTGCCGACACGTCCGACCTCCGGGAGCCAGGGCCGGCGCCCGCGCCGGCGCGGCCGAGCGGTGCCAGGGGCGCGCGGGACGAGCCGGTCGACCGGGCGAGCGGCCAGGCGGGCGGCCATGATGTCCCACGACCTCGGGGTCCAGCCCGCGACCCACCTCCGCGGAGGCGGCGTGACCCTGGGTCGTATGATTTTGATTCCCGCCGGCGGATCGGTACCATGAAACCTCGCCCTGGAAGTCCCTCGGGGCACGGCTGCCCAGAGGAACGATGAAGCTGACCACGCTCCCCCTCCTTCTCCTCTCCCTCCTCCTCCCGTCCGCCGGCCTGGCCGGCGCCTCGGCGCCGCCCGCCGCCGCCGATCCGGCCGCGGCCGATCCGGGGGGTGCCGACGCGCTCCCGCCGGCGGCCGTGCCGGCGCCCCGGCTGGTGCCCTCGGCCGAGGCGCAAGCCCGGCTGGGGCCCGACCAGGACCAGGCCGACGGCGACGGCGACTCGCCCGAGGTCGAGGCCCAGGTCGAGGCCGACTCGGCCGAGATGGAGGATGTGCGCCGGGCCGAGGAGTTGGCCCACGTCCGCGACGCCGCCGAGGCCGGCGGGCAGCAGGCCGCGCTGCAGGGGGCGCCCCGGGCGGGCGGGCGCATCGCCCTCATCCCCGAGCTGGACCTCGACCTGGCCGCGCTCCAGGCGGAGTACGACATCCCCATCGACGTGAACCCGGCGGTGGTGGCCTACATCCGCTTCTTCCAGTCGCCGGTGGCCCGCGGCCACTTCGTGAAGTGGCTGGGCCGCTCGCACCGCTACGAGGACCGCTACCGCCAGATCCTGAAGGAGGAGGGGCTCCCCTCCGACACGCTCTACCTGGCCATGATCGAGAGCGGGTTCGGGAACTTCGCCTACAGCCGGGCCCGCGCCTCCGGCCCCTGGCAGTTCATCGCCGGCACCGGCAGGCTCTTCGGCCTCCACCAGGACTTCTGGGTGGACGAGCGGCGGGACCCGGAGCGCTCCGCCCGCGCCGCGGCCCGCTACCTCAAGCGGCTCTACGAGCAGACCGGCGACTGGCGCCTGGCCTGGGCCGGCTACAACGCCGGCGTGGGGCGCATCCAGTCGGCGCAGCGGAAGGGCTACACCGACTTCTGGTCGATGGCGGCGACGCCGGGGCGGAGGTTGCTGCGGCCCGAGACCAAGGGCTACGTGCCCAAGCTCATGGCCGCGGCCATCATCGCCAAGCACCCCGAGGCCTTCGGCTTCCACGAGGAGGAGATCGACCGCGAGTCCTGGACCGACTACCAGGAGGTGGAGATCCCCAGCGCCACCCTGCTCTCGGTGGTGGCCCGCGCGGCCGGGGTGGGCGAGCGGGACCTGGTCGACCTGAACCCCGAGCTGCGCCGCTCCTGCACCCCGCCCCGCAGCTACACGCTCAAGATCCCGGCCGCGGCCGCGCCCACCTTCGCCGACGCCTGGTCCACGGTCCAGGCCAAGGTCCGCACCACCTTCACCGGGCACGTCGTCCGCAAGGGGGACACCCTCTCCCGCATCGCCGCGCAGTACGGCGTGCCGGTGGAGGGGATCGTGGAGATGAACAGCCTCCGCGACGGACGGCGGCTACGGGTCGGCACCGAGCTGCTCATCCCCCGCCCGGTGGCCGGCGAGGCCGGCATCGCCTCGGCGCGGCTGCCCGCCGCCCCGGCCGCCGCGCGCCCCGCGGCCGCCCCCCGGGCCGTCCCGGCCGAGGCCGCCGCCGAGAGCCGCCCCGCCAGCCGCGCCGAGCGCACGCTGCTCAGGGTCCGCGCCGGTGACACGCTCTGGTCGATCTCGCAGCGGCTGGGGGTGGAGCTCGTCGACCTCTGCCGCTGGAACGGCATCAAGAGCCCGGGCCGCTACAAGCTCCTGTCCGGGCAGCGGCTGGTGGTGTACTCCGAGCGCGGCTGAGCGGGGCGTATCGCCTCGCCGAGACCGGACGGCTCGATCCGTCACCGGTCCTCCCTCCGTTCGCCACGGCGCGTCGCCAGGATCCGGGCCATGTCCCGCATCGGCGTCCTGCACCCGCAGTCGGGCGGCGCGGTGGTGCACCTCGAGGGCCTGCTCGACGACGGCGAGGCCGACCGGATCGCCGCGGTGATCGTCGGCCTGCGGGACGACGGGCCGGTGGCCGTCGACCTGCACGACGCCCGGGCGGTGGAGGACCACGCCCTGGTGCGGCTGGCGCGCGCCCTGGCGTCGGCCACGGGCCGCTACCACATCGTGGGCCTCTCCGGGCACCACAGCCGCCTCCTGCGCTACGTCGGGCTGGAGGGCGTGCACAGCGCCCGGGCCCCGGCCGACGACGCCTGAGGCGCGGAGGAGGGCGGGGCCGCCAGCGCGGCCAGCTGCTCCTCGAGCACCTCGAGGGCCCGGTCGTTGCCGTCGCGGCGGATCCGGCCCGCGGCGCCGCCCCGCGGGGTCGCCCCGGCCAGGAAGGCGCGCAGCAGGTCGGCGGAGAGTTCACGGGGACGGACCACGCGCGCGGCGCCCAGCCGGACCAGCTCGCGCGCGTTGAGACGCTGCTCGGCGCTGTCCTCGGGGCAGAGGAGCAGGGGCTTGCCGAGGTGCAGCGCCTCCGCGGCCAGCTGGTGGCCGGCGGTGGCGAGCACCGCGCGGCAGGAGGCCAGGTCGTCCACGAAGGCGGCCTCGTCGATGGCCCGGAAGCGGACGGCGCCCTCGCGCCCCAGGCGTCCGGCGCCGTAGACCACGGCCGGGGCCCCGGCGCCGGCGATGGCCGAGAGCACCGCGGGGGTGAGGAGCCGCGGCTGGTTGAGGTAGACGAGGAGATGCCCGGCGTCGGCCGCCTCTGCCCGGAGCACCCGCTCGCGCAGCACCGGGGGGACGACCCTCACGTCGGCCCGGCGCGGCGGGGCGTCGAAGAAGCTGGAGACCACCACCCGCTCGGGGTTCCCCATGAGCAGGCGGTAGGCGAGGCCGTCGCGCCCGAGCCGGAGGGCGTCGCCGAGCGGCGCCGGGGGCCGGCACCAGCCCACGACCCCGACGTGGTCGAAGACGAGGCGGGGGATCCCCAGGCGGCCGGCGGCGCGGAGCACGAGCGGCTCCGAGTCGGACACCACCACCTCGGGGCGGAAGGAGTCGAGGAGCCGCTCGATCCGGGCCACCGGCGGGCCGGCGAGGGCCAGGGCGGCGAGAAGCGCCGCGTTGGCCCGCAGCGTCCTGGCGGCGGAGAGGCGTGTGCCGTGGTAACCGAAGGTGAAGGCAGGCAGGGGCAGGGGCCTGTACCGACGGAGCAGCGGCGCGGCGTCTCCGCCGGCCAGGACCAGCACCTCGTGCCGGGAGGTGAGCCGGGAGAGGACGGCCAGCGAGCGGACCGCGTGTCCGCGCCCGTAGCCGTGGACTCCATAGGCGAGGCGCATGCGGTCGAGAGCCTGCCCGGCCCCGGTCTCCGGCCCGCGGCGCCCCTGCGACGATCCGGGATCGATCTCCCCGCCTTCCGGACGGTTGCGGGGCCGTCACCGTCCGGTCACCTGTCCGGCACCGTTGCGTCACGGACGCGCCAGGTGGCGGGCTGGTAGGAAGGCGGCCGTGCCTACCTCGCGCGAGTCCTTCTTCACCTGCGTGTTCTCCTCCCCCTCCTCCCGGCGCGTCGGCCACGTCCGCGCCTGGGACGCGATCGAGGCGGAGGCGCTGTTCCGGGCCGAGCTCGCGGCAGACGGCGTGGAGGAGAAAGGCACCGTGGACGTGTCCCCGCTCCGGGCCGAGGCGCGCCAGCGCGCGCCCCGGCTCGACGGGGTGGCCTGATGGCCTCGGTCAGGGATCCCGCGGCCTGGCCGGCGCGCTGGCCAGCGGGTAGGGCCGGCCGGGCATGAGCCCCTGCCAGAGGACGCGGTTGTAGAGGGCCGCGTCGACGCGGTCCTCGCCGCTGAAGTCCATTCCCCGGGTCCGCTCGGCCCAGTAGCTGGCGTCGTGGGTCGGGGCGATCCGGGCGGCGGCGAACGCCGAGCGGGGGATGGGGAGCTGGGTGCCGGCCAGCAGCCCCGACGGCCGGGCGGTGAACGTCCAGCGCTTGCGGGAGAGGTCGAACACCTCGGCCATGGGCCGCTGGTGGGCGTCGAAGAGGCCCAGGTGGTCGATGCCCAGCACGTCGGTGATGGTTCGCAGGAGGTTCACGGTGGTGTAGTGGGCGCTCACCACCGTTCCCTGCTTCACGTACGGGCCGACCACGAAGGCCGTGCTCCGGTGGGCGTCGACGTGGTCGGGGCCGTCCTGGGCGTCGTCCTCGACCACGAAGACGAGCGTGTCGGCGGCATAGGGGCTATGCGCCACCGCCTGGAGCAGCCGGCCCACGGCGTAGTCGTTGTCGGCCACCTGGATCTCCGGGGTGTTCACGCCGTCGATGGCCGCCCCGTAGCCGCCAGAGGTGGTCGCCTGCGGCGGGGTATCCGGCCGGGATGGCAGGGCGCGCGCCGGGAGGCAGGCCGCGGCCGCGATCCGAACCGGTCCGGCTACCCGTGCTTCTTGGTGGCGCGGGTCTGGAGGGGCGCCAGTTGGCTGTCGTAGGGCGCTTCGCCTTCGGCCGGGTGGAGCCGCCGGTAGGAGCCGTCCGGCTGCATGAGGCGGGTCCGGACGTTGTCGCGCAGGTAGCTCTCCAGGATCTCGTCCCGGAGGGTGCGCAGGAGCTGCGGGTCGCCGACCGGGAAGACCACCTCGACGCGCCGGTCCAGGTTGCGCTCCATGAGGTCGGCGCTGCCCAGGTAGACCTCCTCGTCTCCGCCGTTCCGGAACCAGAAGATGCGGCTGTGCTCCAGGAAGCGGCCCACCACGCTGCGCACCTGGACCGTCTCGCTCCGCCCGGCCAGGGCCGGCCGCAGGGAGCAGATGCCGCGGACCACCAGGTCGATCCTCACCCCGGCGGCGGAGGCGCGGAGGAGCGCCTCCATCATGGCCCTGTCCACCAGGGCGTTGACCTTGAACACCAGGTGGCCGCCCCGCCCGGCCCGCTGGTGGTCGATCTCGCGGTCGATGAGCGCCAGCAGGCGCTCCCGCAGCCGCGCCGGCGCCACCAGCAGCTTCCGGTACTCCTCCTGGGCGGAGTAGCCGGTGAGGGTGTTGAACAGGTGGGTGGCGTCGTCGCCGAAGTCGGGGTCGCAGGTGAAGAAGCCCAGGTCGGTGTAGACGCTGGCGGTGACGCCGTTGTAGTTGCCGGTCGAGAGGTGGACGTAGCGGCGGAGCGCGTTCCCCTCCCGGCGCACCACCAGCGCCACCTTGGAGTGGGTCTTGAGGCCGAGCAGCCCGTAGATGACGTGCACGCCCTCGGCCTCGAGGGTCCGGGCCCAGCCGATGTTGCTCTCCTCGTCGAAGCGGGCCTTGAGCTCGACCAGCACCGCCACCTGCTTCCCGGCCTGGCTCGCCTCGAGGAGCGCCTCCACCACGGGCGAGTTCCGGCCCACCCGGTAGAGCGTCATCTTGATGGCCAGGACGTCCGGGTCGCGGGCCGCCGCCCGCAGGAAGTCCACCACCGGGCCGAAGGAGTCGTAGGGGTGGTGGAGGAGGACGTCCTGCCGCCGGATGGCGGCGAAGAGGTCCTCGTCCTCGGCCAGGGAGAGGCGCGCCGGGATGGCGGGCTGGAACGGGGGGAACTTGAGATCCCGCCGGTCGACGGCGGCCAGGGCCGACAGTCCCGCCAGCCCCAGGGGCGGCTCGCTCTGGTAGACGTCGCTGGGCTGGATGTCCAGGTTCTCCACCAGGAGGTCCCGCATGTTGGGCGTCATGTTGGCGCCCACCTTGAGCCGCACCACCGAGCCGAAGCGGCGCTGGCGGACGCCCTGCTCGATGGTCTCGAGGAGGTCGTCGGCCTCGGCCTCCTGGAGCAGGATCTCCGCGTCGCGGGTGACGTGGAAGGGATGGACCTCGAGGACCCTCGTCCCGGGGAAGAGTGCGTCGACGTGGGCGGCCACCACCTGCTCGATCCACACCAGGTGCTGCTGGACCGGCGTGGCGCTCCTCCCCCGCCCCACCGGCACCAGCCTGGGGAGGGTGTCCGGGACCTTGACCCGCGCGAAGCGGACGCCGGCGTCGGCACCCTGGATCAGCACCGCCAGGTTGAGGCTCAGGTTGGAGATGTGGGGGAAGGGCCGGCCGGGGTCGACCGCCAGCGGCGTGAGGACCGGGAAGATGAACTCGTCGAAGTAGCGGCGCGCCTGGGCGCGCTGCTCGTCGGAGAGCTGGGGATAGTCGAGGACGTGGACCCCGGCCGCGGCCAGCGCCGGCAGGAGCTCGCCGTGGAGGCAGGCGCTCATGGTGCGACGGAGCTCGGCCACCTTGCGACGGATGGCGGCCAGGATCTCCTGGGGGCCCATGCCGTCCGGCGCGACCTCGCCCACTCCGGCGGCCAGCTGCTGCCGGAGGGCGGCCACGCGGATCATGAAGAACTCGTCGAGGTTCGAGGCGACGATGGCCAGGAAGCGGACGCGCTCGAGGAGGGGGTTCCCGGGGTCGAGCGCCTCCTCGAGCACCCGCTCCTGGAAGGCAAGCAGGGAGAGCTCGCGGTTCACGTAGAGGCGTGGGTCCCGGAGTGTTTCCGGGCCGGGCGCGGGGCGCTTCTCGGGGAGCTCGAGGGGCTTGGCCGGGAGCTCGGAGGCGGGCACGGCGGTGCTCATCGCCACCATGCTAGCGCGCCGGCGCGGGGAGGTGGCCGTCCGGAGCGGGCCGGGTCCCCAGGAGGGAGCACGCCAGGTCCGCCCCGGCGGCGCTCACCGACGCAGGGAGCGCGCACCGGACGAGGCGCTCCGCCCCTCGGCGGCGACCGCCCTCTCGACCAGCCGCAGGAACGGGGCGATCTCGTTCTCGGGCCGTCTCACGTCCAGCAAGAGCGCCTGGCGGAGGACGCCGCCGTCGGCCGAGGGGACCGGGCGGAGGGGGCGGCCGTCGTCGTCGGCCCGCCAGTCGCCCCCCGACAGTGCCCGCAGCAGCAGCCGGCGGTCCGAGCCGTGGTCGAGGCGGGAGAGGGCCGGGCGCGGGGAGAGCCAGGCCACCTCGTCCACCTCGTCGCCGTCCGGGTCCCCCTCGTCCACCAGCGCCATGTGCCAGTAGAGGACGAGCTTGGGGAGCGCCCGGGCCAGCAGGAGCTTGGCGCCCGCGAAGCGGGAGATGCGCGCCGCGCACCCGGTCTCCTCCGCCACCTCGCGCAGGGCGGCCTCGTGCCAGGCCTCGCCGGCGTCGACCCTGCCCTTGGGGAGGCCCCAGTCGCCGCGGCCTCGCCGGTGTACCAGGACCAGCCGCGGCCCCTCCCGACCTCTCCGCCACAGGATTCCGCCCGCCACCCGCACCGCTTCCATGCCCCATCCTGTACGCCGGCCCGGGCGCTTCGCCAGATGGTGAATGCGCCGTCGCCGAGTCCTTGCCGGATCGAAACACGCCCGTCACCGGGGACGGCTGCCCAATCGTCACCGCCCCGCCACGGATCGGCCTCGGCCCGGTCGGAACGCGCCCGGCGGCGCCGACGACCTGCGGGGCGCCGACCTCCTCCCCGGGCGGGTCGCACACCGGAGGTGACGATGAACGGTGGCAAGCTGCTCCTGGCACCCCTGGCAACCGCCCTGGCCTCCTCGGGCGCCGCCCGCCCTCCCGCGCGCCGATGGGCCACGTGCTGCTGTTCTCGGTCGACGGCATGCACGAGGTCGACCTGGCCCGCTGGATCGCGGCGCACCCCTTCTCGACGCTGGCCCAGCTGGCCCGCAGCGGCGTGGGCTACGGCGACGCGCACACGCCCACCCCCTCCGACTCCTTCCCCGGGCTCCTGGCCCTGGTCACCGGCGGCACACCACGATCGACCGGCGTCTACTACGGCGACAGCTACGACCGCACGCTCTTCCCGCCCGGCAGCGAATGCACCGGGGCGCCGGGGACGGAGGTGACCTACTTCGAGATCCTGGAAAAGGACCTCACCCAGCTGTTCGGCCCCATCGACCCGGGCAACCTGCCCCGGCGGCGGGCCGAGGACGGCGCCTGCCTCCCGGTCTACCCCCATGAGTTCCTGGCGGTGAACACGGTCTTCGAGGTGGTCCGCGCCGCGGGCGGGCACACCGCCCGGTCCGACAAGCACCCCGCCTACGACCTGGTGAACGGCCCGTCGGGCCAGGGCGTCGAGGGCCTGTACACCCCGGAGATCAACTCGCCCATCGCCAACGGCGGCACGGTGAACGGCGTCGACCTCTCGGCCGCGCGGGCGCTCTGCGACGGCGTGACCAACTCGCTGCCCCTCAAGAAGGTGGGCGACTACACCACCTGCGAGCCGGCGGTCATGGCCTACGACGACGTCAAGGTGCAGGCGGTGCTGAACCAGATCGGCGGCAGGTCCGCCGACGGCTCCCGGGCGGCGCCGGTGCCCGAGCTCTTCGGGATGAACTTCCAGGAGGGGTCTTCGCTCCCTTCGTGAACCCCAACGACGGGAGCTCGCCGGCGGTGAGGGGGCACCTCCAGACGGACCACGTGGGGATCGTCTGGCTGCAGGACCAGTCGCCGGCCAACGTGGAGGCGGTGGTGGCGCAGCTCACCGATCCCGCCCACCGTGCCGCCATCTTCGCCGACGATCTCCCCGCGGGGACCCCGTTCGAGTCCCAGCATCGCCCACGGCGAGGAGCTGGCGCGCCACTGCGGCGATCCCAGCTCCGGCGCCGCCCTGGCCGCAGCCCGCGCGCCCGACGTGCTGGTCCAGCCGAACTGGGGGGTCATCTACTCCGGCAGCAGCAAGAAGATCGCCGAGCACGGCGGGGGGACGCTGGACGACACCCACGTGGCGCTCCTGGCGTCCAACCCTCACCTGCGGCCGGCCAGGGTACATGAGCGGGTGAGCACCGCCCAGGTCGCGCCCACCATCCTCCGGGCGCCGGGGCTCGACCCGGAAGCGCTCGAGGCGGTGGGGAAGGAGCGGACGAGGGTCCTGCCCGGGCTGGGGTTCGGCTAGAGCCCCCATCGACGCCGGCGCGAGCCTGCCGGGACTCGAGGGGGGTCCCGGCCGGCCCGCGCCGGCCGCGGTGCGTGTCGCCCGCTACCTCGGGGATCGACCCGCTCCCCGAGGTGTGACCGAGCGGTCCGCTTGGGTTGTCATGCTGCGCCCGGCGCTCGCCGGGGCGCCGACGACTCGATGAGCGAGGTGGAGCGCCGCGGCGACGACCCGGGGCAAGGGCCGCCGCCAGGGATCCGCTCCCCGAGAAGCGTCCGCGTCCGCCCGATCCCCCCGGGCGAGGAGCGACAGGCCGAGGGCGAGGAGGGTCCCGGCTGCCGCCCCGGAGGCCCCCTGCCTCGGGCGGACCCCGTGGCTACGCAAACAACCGGCGCGGCCGCGGGGGGTTCCGCGGGCCTCCCCGGTCCGGGCCCGCACCGAGGGGCTCGAGCGGCCCGAGGAAAGGCCCCTCCTCCCGCGCCGCACAGGACCAAACTTTTGTCTTGACAAATGTTACGCCAGGCCCGAGGCTACGCTCCAGGACGAGGGCGGTGGGTGTCGGGGTGCGGGGTGCGATCATCGGGGAGCGGAGGAAGCGGCGAAATGGATCTCCAGCTCAAAGGGAAGAACGCGGTGGTGACGGGCGGGGCGGGGGGGATCGGCTCCGCCATCTGCAGGCAGCTGGCGGAGGAGGGGGCGAACGTGGTCGTGTCCGACCTGGCCCTGGAGCGGGCCGAGTCCGTGGCCGAGCAGTGCCGGGCCCTGGGGGTTCGTGCCCAGGCCATCCGCACCGACCTCACCGACCCGGCGGACTGCGCCGCCCTGGTGGACCGGACCGCGGGGCTCCTGGGGAGCGCCGACGTCCTGGTGAACAACGCCGGCCTCTGGCCCACCCACCTGGTGACGGAGATCCCCCTGGACGAGTGGAGGCGCACCTTCGAGGTGAACCTGACCGCGGTGTTCCTGGCCTGCCAGCGCTTCGTGGCGCTGAACCTGGCGCAGGGGCGCAGGGCCAAGATCCTGAACATCACCTCGCAGGCGGCGTTCAACGGCTCCACCACCGGCCACGCCCACTACGCCGCGGCCAAGGCGGGCGTGGTCACCTTCACCATCTCGCTCTCCCGCGAGGTCGCCTCCAAGGGCATCAACGTGAACGCGCTGGCCCTGGGCATGGTGGCCACGGGGATGAACCGCGACGTGCTCGCCAACAACGGCGAGTACTACCAGAAGCGCATCCAGATCGGGCGCATCGCGCGCCCGGAGGAGGTGGCGCGCTTCGCGGTGTTCCTGGTCTCCGGGGCAGCGGACTACTTCACCGGCGCCACCTACGACGCCACCGGCGGGATGCTGAGCCGATAGGAGACGGACCATGAAGCTCGTGGGCATCGGCGACCTCTTCATCCCCCATCGCTACATCCGCGACGGATTCGAGCCGGTGGCGGCTCGCGGGCACCAGGTCGAGACCTTCGACTGGCGCCTCTCCGGGTTCCCGGAGCTGCAGGAGATCAACCTGGCCGTGGAGAAGGGCGGGGCGGCCGCCTTCCGCCCCCCGCCCTACGTGTTCGACGCGGCGGCCGGCGCCGACGTCCTCGTCACCCAGTTCTGCACCGTCCCGGCGGCGCTGCTCGAGGCCGCCCCGCGCCTCAAGGTCGTGGGCGTCCTCCGGGCCGGCGTGGAGAACGTGGACGTGGCCGCGGCCACCGCGCGCGGGGTGGTGGTGGTGAACACTCCCGGGCGGAACGCCGACGCCGTGGCCGACTTCACGGTGGGCCTGCTCATCGCCGAGGCCCGCAACATCTGCCGCGGCCACCACGGCCTCAAGCACGGCCGCTGGCTCCGCGAGTACCCGAACTCGGGACACATCCCCGACCTTCCCGGCAAGACGGTGGGCATCGTCGGCCTGGGGGAGATCGGTCGCAAGGTGGCCCGGCGGCTGGCCGGGTTCGACGTGACCCTCCTGGCCTACGATCCGCTGGTGAAGGCCGCGCCCGAGGGCATCCGGCTGGTGGACCTCCCCACCCTGGTGGCGGAGGCCGACTTCGTCACCATCCACGCCCGGCTCACCCGGGAGACGGAGGGGCTCCTCTCCCGCGAGCTCATCGCCCGCATGAAGCCCACCGCCTACCTGATCAACACCTCGCGCTCGGCGCTCCTGGACGAGCGTGCGCTGGTGGAGGCGCTAGGAGAGGGGCGGCTGGCCGGCGCGGCGCTGGACGTCTTCGATCACGAGCCGCCCGGCGTGGACGACCCGCTGGTGCGGCTCGACAACGTGACCCTCACCCCCCACATGGCGGGCGGCTCCAACGACGCCTTCTTCCACTGCCCCCGGCTGCTGGCCGCGGAGATCGGCAAGCTGCTCGACGGGGGGGAGCCTCGGTCGGTGGTGAACCGCGAGGCCCTGCCCGTGGCGCGGAGCCGGCTGGGAGCGTGACCCGTGGAGCCCGGCCGATACCTCTGCCTGGACTGCGGACTCACCGCCACCAAGGCGGCGGTGTTCGACCCGGGCGGCGTCCAGCTCGCCGAGGCCCGGGGGCGGACGCCGGTGCGGGTGGCGGGGGAGGCCAGCGAGATCGACATGGAGGAGCAGTGGCGGCTGTGCGCGGGCCTGGTGAGCGAGGCGCTGGCCCGCGCCGGAGAGGTCCCCGGCGACCCGGCCATCGCCGGCGTGGGCGTCTCCGGCCACGGCGGCGGCCTCTACCCCGTCGACGCCGGCGGCCGGCCGGTGCGCGCCGCGCTCACCTCCATGGACGGCCGGGCCGCGCCGGTGGTCGAGGCGTGGGCGCGCGAGGGGCGCACGCGCTACGCCGTCACCCGCCACCACCCGTGGGCGGGCCAGTCGCTCCCCCAGCTCCGCTGGCTCAAGGAGGCGGCCCCCGTCGACTACGGCCGGGTGCGGTGGGCGCTCGGGGCCAAGGACTGGGTGGTGCACCGGCTCACCGGAGAGATCTCCACCGACCGGACCGAGGCCAGCAACGGCGCCCTGATCGACCTCGGCAACGGGTGCTACGACCCCGGGGCCCCGGCGGTCTTCGGGGTCCCCGAGGTCCGGGGGATGCTGCCGCCGGTGCACGAGAGCGCCGAGGTGGTGGGCGAGGTGAGCGCCGCCGCGGCCGCGGCGACCGGGCTTCGCCGGGGCACCCCGGTGGTGGCGGGCATGTTCGACGTGGTCGCCTGCGCGGTGGGGTCGGGGGCGCTGGACGATCGCTCCTGCTCGCTCATCGCCGGGACCTGGAACATCAACTCGGTCTTCGACGCGCACCTGGTGGCCATGCCGCCCTCGGTCAAGACCTCCCTCGGGCCCGACGCCGGCCGGTTCGCCTACGTGGAGTCGAGCGCCACCTCGGCCGGGAACCTGGAGTGGTTCCTCGGCCTCCTGGAGGAGCTGGGCGGCTCCCCGGCCGGCGGGCGAGAGGCGCTCTACCAGCGGATCGGCGCGGGCGTGGACGCGCTCCCGCCCGGCGCCGGCGGGGTGGTGTTCCTGCCCTTCATCCACCGCGCCCACCTCGCCCCGGGCACCGACGCCGCCTTCGCCGGCCTGCGCGCCGGCCACGGCGCGCATCACCTGGTCCGGGCGGTGTTCGAGGGCGTGGCCTACGCCCACCGTGCCCACCTCGAGCTCCTGGCGCAGGGCGGGCTCTCCAGGCCGCGGGCGGTGCTGTCGGGCGGCGCGGCCTCGAGCCCCGCCTGGTGCCGCATCTTCGCCGACGTGCTGGACCGGGAGGTGGAGACGAGCGACGCCGCCCAGGCCGGCGCCCGGGGCATCGCCCTGGCCGTGGCCGTGGGGATCGGTCGCCGGCGCTCCTATGCCGAGGCGGCGGAGGGGATGGTCCGCCCCGGGCGCCGCTACCCCCCCGACCCGGCGCGCGCCGCGGCGCAGCGCGAGGGCTACGCCCGGTTCCGGGACGTGGCCGCTCGCCTGGGAGGGGAAACCGGCCGGATCTAGGGAGCACCCGGGCTCGGGGGAGCCCGGGGCGAGCCGCGTCGGCCAGTCGTTGACAAATGTCATAGAATCTGTCAAACCAGCATCGGAGGAAGTCATGGGGATCATCGGAGCGGAGCTGACCGGGAAGACCTGCGTGGTCACGGGAGCGGCGCGGAGCATCGGGCTCGCCATCGCCGAGGCCTATCGCGACGCCGGCGCGCGGGTGGGCATGCTCGATCTCAACCCGGAGGTCACCACCCAGGCCGGGCGGCTGGCCGCGGGCGGCGCGGCGGTGAAGGGCTACGTCGTCGACATCACCGACCGGGCAGCGGTGCTCGATTGCTTCGCACGGATCGCCTCCGAGCTGGGCGATCCCTACGCCCTGGTGAACAACGCCGGGATCGTCGACCAGCGACCGTTCGAGGAGACCACCCCCGAGCTGCTCGACCGCGTCTTCCGGGTCAACGTGCACGGCACCGTCTACTGCATCCAGGCGGTGCTGGCCGGGATGCGGAAGCGGCGCGACGGCAAGATCATCAACTTCTCCTCCAAGTCGGGGAAGACCGGCTCGGCCCTCATGGCGCCCTACTCGGCCGCCAAGGGCGCGATCATCGCCCTCACCCAGGCGCTGGCCCACGAGGTCGCGCCGGACAACATCAAGGTGAACTGCCTCTGCCCCGGGATCACCGACGCCACCGGCGTCTGGTCCTCGGTGAGCAAGGGCTACACCGAGAACCTCAAGCTGCCGCGCGAGGAGGTGGTGAAGAAGTTCACCGCCAAGGTCCCGCTGGGGCGGCTCACCGACATCCGCGACCTGGTGGACTTCGTCCTCTTCCTCACCGCCAGCGGCGAGTACTGCACCGGCCAGGCCTTCAACGTCACCGGCGGGCGGGAGATGCACTGATGGCCGCCAGGGACCAGGGAGGGGACCGGGTCGTCTACCGCGCTCCTCGCGAGGTGACCATCGAGCGGATGGTCGAGCCGCCCGTGCCGCGCCGCGGCGAGCTCGTGGTGCGGGTCGAGGCCTGCGCCATCTGCGGCACGGACATCAAGTCGTTCCACAAGGGCAACCCGCGCATCCGGCCGCCCCAGACCATGGGCCACGAGTTCGTGGGCACGGTCGAGGCCTGCGGCCCGGAGGCTTCGGGCCCCCGCCCCGGGGCGCGGGTGGTGATGGCCACCACCATCGGCTGCGGCGA
>DATKMW010000094.1:0-16025 GCA_035541675.1 Anaeromyxobacter sp.
CGAGCTGTACGTCTTCATCCTGGCCGGGTTCGTGGGCTTCTTCACCATCACCCGCGTGCCGGCCCTGCTCCACACGCCCCTCATGTCGGCCACCAACGCCATCAGCGCCATCTCGCTGGTGGGCTCGCTGGTCCTGGCCGGGGCCGACCGGGGCCTCCTCCCCACGCTCCTCGGGTTCGTGGCCGTGACCTCGGCCACCATCAACGTGGTGGGCGGGTTTCTCATCACCGACCGGATGCTGAAGATGTTCAAGCGCGGCGGCAAGCCGGGCGGCCCCGGAGCCAAGCCGTGACGCCCCGCACGCTCTTCATCGAGGCCGCGTACGTGGCGGCCTCGATCCTCTTCATCCTCGGGCTGCGCAGCCTGACCGTCCCTGACCGCGCCCGCCGGGGCATGCAGCTGGCCGCGCTGGGCATGCTCCTGGCCATCGTGGGCACGGTCGTGAACCACGAGATCGTCCGCTACGAGTGGATCCTGGCCGGCCTGGCCCTGGGCACGGTCATCGGCTACCCGCTGGGCGTGTACGTGCCCATGACCGCCATGCCCCAGCGGATCGCCATCTCCCACATGTTCGGCGCGGTGGCGGCCACGCTGGTGGGCGTGGCCGAGTTCTGGTCTCTGGGCCAGGGCGCCCGGGTGGAGCGGCCGGAGATGGCCGCCCTGGGGTTCGAGGTGCTGTTCGGCGCCCTGACCATCACCGGCAGCTTCATGGCCTTCGGGAAGCTGCAGGGGATCCTCCCCTCGCGCCCGGTCACCTTCCCGGGCCAGAACCTCCTCTCCCTGGGCATGTTTGCGCTGGCGGTGGCGCTCTTCGCCTGGCTCCTCGTCGAGCCCGCGAACCCGAACGCCTTCTACGCCATGGTGGCCCTGGCCCTCCTCTTCGGGGTCTCGCTGGTCCTGCCCATCGGCGGAGCCGACATGCCGGTGGTCATCTCGCTGCTCAACTCCTACGCCGGCCTGGCCTCCTCCGCCACCGGCTTCGCCATCGGCAACAACGTCCTCATCATCGCCGGGGCGCTCGACGGCGCCTCCGGCTTCGTCCTCTCCATCATCATGAGCCGGGCCATGAACCGCTCCTTCCGGAACGTGCTCTTCGGCGCGTTCGGCGCGGCGCCCAAGGCCTCGGGCCGCACCGCCCAGGGGCTCA
The DNA here is from genome assembly GCA_035541675.1 of Anaeromyxobacter sp. GTDB lineage: Bacteria > Myxococcota > Myxococcia > Myxococcales > Anaeromyxobacteraceae > Anaeromyxobacter. The sequence continues at coordinate 1,148 of DATKMW010000094.1, forward strand.
CCATCCACGCCATCACCCCCGAGGACGCGGCCATCCAGCTCGGCTTCGCCCGGCTGGTCATCGTGGTGCCCGGCTACGGCATGGCGGTGGCCCAGGCGCAGCACCAGGTGCGGGAGCTCGCCAACCTGATCGAGAGGAACGGCGGGACCGTCCTCTACGCCATCCACCCGGTGGCCGGCCGCATGCCCGGCCACATGAACGTGCTCCTGGCCGAGGCCGACGTCCCCTACGACAGGCTCAAGGAGATGGACGAGATCAACGACGAGTTCAAGAACGCCGACGTGGCGCTGGTCATCGGGGCCAACGACGTGGTCAACCCCGCGGCCCGCAGCGACAAGTCGTCGCCCATCTACGGGATGCCCATCCTCAACGTCGACCAGGCCAAGCAGGTCATCGTCATGAAGCGCTCCATGAACCCGGGCTTCGCCGGGATCGAGAACGAGCTCTTCTATGGGCCGAACACCGCCATGCTCTTCGGCGACGCCAAGGCCTCCCTCTCCAGGCTGGTGCAGGAGCTGAAGCAGGGCTGAGGCGCGCCTTCTCGAGAGGCCTGGCCTAGCGCAGCGCCAGCTCGGCCTGGCGCGACTCCCAGCTCCCCCTGACCCGCGGGCTCCTGGCCCAGATGGCCTCGAGATCCCGGCGCGCCCCCTGGCGGTCGCCGGAGAGCGCCTCGAGCCAGGCGCGGAGGAGCTCGAGGCGGAGGTCCCCGGGAGCTTCCTCCAAGGCACGCCCCACGCTCTCCAGCCCGAGGCGCGCCGCCGGGACCGCATCGCCGCCCCGCCGCGCCGCCGCGGCAGCCTGCTCGAGCGCGCACCGGGCCAGCCCCTCGTGCGCCTGCGGCAGCTGCGGGTGCAGCCGGACCAGCCCCTGGAAGATGCCCTGGGCGCGCCCGAGGGCCGCGGCGGGGTCGGCGCCGCGCCCGTCCGACCACCACGCCTCGACGAGCGCCAGCTGTCCGCGGGTCACCTCGCTGGCGACGTCTTCTCCCATGCCCCGCCGGCTCCGGTCCAGCCACCGCACCGCCTCGGCCACCGTGGCCGTGGGATCCTCCCCGGCGTGGAGTCGCCGAAGAGCCTCCTGGGCCAGGGCCTCCCCCTTCATCGCCTGGATGGGGGCGAGGTCGGGCGCCCCCGCCAACGAGTCGTCGGCGGCGGCCAGAGCCCGCTCGATGTGGGGCCGCGGGTCCTGGCCCTCCAGGTCAACCAGGTCGGCGGCGTCGGTCCGGGCGGAGATCACCTGGCCGGCGACGGCCACCTGGCCGGGGAGCGCACGGTAGGTGGCGTCGAGGAGGTCGAGCCCGCGCTGCAGGTCCGGCCCCGGATCGGCGCCGGTGCGGAGCGCCTCCCCGGCCAGCGCTACCAGGGCCTGCCCCATGAGCGGCCGGAGGATGACGCCCCGCGCGACGTGGCGCCGGAGCGCCTCCTCGCCGGCCTCGACCATCTGGTGCAGCGCCTCGGCGCGCGGCTTCCCCGCCCTCCCCAGGGCCGTCGCCTCGGCGTGGAGGAGCATGCAGCGGACGAAGGGGACCTCCGGATCCTGCGGCGACCGCGCCGCGGCGCGGTCGGCGAGGGCGAGGCCCTCCCGGGCGGCCTCGAGCGCGCCCTCGCCGCCGGTCTCGCCGATCTGGAAGGCGCGGTAGTACAGGACGCGCCCCAAGGTGCACAGCGTCCGCGGCTCGCCGCCGTCGAGCTCGATGGCCCGCCGGTAGGCGGCGGCGGCTCGGTCGAGGAGGGAGAGGATGTCGGCCGGCCTGGCCACGAAGGCGTACTGCACCTGCTGCAGGAGCGCGGCGCCGCGCAGGGCCGGCACCGACGGCGAGTCGGGCTCGAGCACCGCGGCGGCGTCGGTGGCGGCGAGAAGCGCGGCCACCTCGTCGTCGGGCGACTGCCCTCGCTGGAGCCGCATGGTGGCCCGGATGAGGTGCGACCTGGCGCGGGCCGCCGGGACGCGGGGGTCGCTGCGCCCGAAGCGCCCGGCCTCGTCGAGCAGCCCGTCGGCCTGCGAGAGCGCGGCCTCGGCCGGGTCGAACTTCTGGTCGTTGGAGAGCTGCAGGCCTTCCTCGACCCATGCCTCGGCCTCGAGCACGCGCGCCTCGTAGCGCCCCGGGTCGGCCGCCAGGGCCTGGGCTGCGCGCTCGCGCGCCCCGGCGTAGTCGCCCTCGAGCATGGCCATGCTGGCCCGGAGGTAGGGGAGCCTCCACCCTCCCGTGGCGGCCAGCGAGAGGTAGCGCACCGCCGGGTCGCGGAGCTGCGCCTGGAGCGCGGCCACCCGCTCGGCCCGCGCCTCCGGCTCGAGCGTGTCGCGGGCGCGCTCGTAGCCCTTCCGGTAGAGGAGCCCCAGGGCGTTGCCCAGCCCCTCGGAGACCTGCGGCGTCCGAAACCCGGAGTCCCAGGCGCGCTGGTAGGCGGCGCGCGACCCCTCCACGTCGCCGGTGAGCTCGAGCCCCTTCCCGAGCGCGAAGCTGGCGGGGCCGTCGCCGCGGTCCGCGGCCGGCCGGAGGCCGGCCGCCAGCCCGTGGATCCGGGAGAGCGCCGGCCGGAGATCGTGGGGCGGCGAGAGGTGCTCCTGGCGCAGCGTGGCGTCCATCTCCTCCGCGAGCGCGCCCAGCCGGGCGGCCTCGAGCGCCGCCAGCCCCGCCCGGCGCGAGCTCAAAAGCGCCCAGCCGCCGGCGAGGAGGACCGCCGCCGCCGCCGCCCCCAGGGTCCTCGACAGGGCCCTATTCCGGCGTGTCCACTTGACCGTCCGCTCCAGCCACCCGGCCCGGACGGCCAGCACCGCCTCCCCGCGCTGGAAGCGCCCCAGGTCCTCGGCGAAGGCCTCGGCGGTCGGGTAGCGACCGCCCGGCTCCTTCTCCATGGCCCGGGAGGCGATCCGGTCGAGGTCGCGCGGCAGGCCCGGCGCGGCCCGCAGGAGGCTGGGCGGCTCCTCCTCCAGGATGCGGCGGATGACCTGTAGCTCGGCGTCGGCCGTGCCGCCGCGGGGCTCATGCGACCGGAAGGGCGGCCGCCCGGCCAGCACCGCGTAGAGCGTGGCGCCCAGCGCGTACACGTCCGAGCGCCGGTCGGCGGGGCCGGGCCCGGTGATCTGCTCCGGGCTCATGTAGTCGAGGGTTCCGGGGGCGAGGCCGCTCCTCGAGAGCCCGCCCTCCTCGGCCCGGGCCAGGCCGAAGTCGCTCATGAGGGCGCTCCGCTCCGGACCCGCCCCCACCTCGACCAGGACGTTGTCCGGCTTCACGTCGCGGTGCACCAGCCCCTGCAGGTGGGCCGCGTGCAGGCCCAGCGCCGCCTGGCGCACCAGTTCCACCCGCTCGGCCACCGACAGATCGGGCGAGAGCCTCCCCAAGGTCCCCCCCTCCACCAGTTGCAGCACGACGCAGGGCCGGCCGCCCAGGGTCCCGACCTCGTGCACCTTCACCACGTGCGGGTGGTCGACCCGGGCCTGCAGCCGAGCCTCGATCAGGATCCGCTCGGCCTCGGCCTTGCCGCCCCGGCGGAGCACCTTCACCGCCACCGGACGCTGCAGCCGCTCGTCCCAGGCGCGGTGGACCTCGCCCATCCCGCCCGCGCCCAAGAGGCCGCGCAGCTTCACCCGGTCGTCGAGCGCCTGGAGCTCCCGGTCCACGTGCCCGGGTCACTAACGGGGCGCTGGACCGCGGGCAACCCTCACCGGGCCACCCGGCCCCCGCGGAGGGCTCTCCCGCCGTCAGGGCGTGGCGGCCCGGGTGAAGTCCCAGTCGGTGGCAAACCCGTCGGCGTTGCCAGTGCCCTTTATCTCCGTGAGGTCGCTGCTCAGATAGCCGTTCGCGTCCCCGAACCACCACCCCTGCATCGAGCCCTGAACCGGCCCGTCCTTGCAGCTGAGGGTGATCGTCCAGATCGAGCCTCCCCCTCCGTAATAGGGTGTGGGCGTCTTGCTGAAGTCGATGGTGAGCGCTCCGTCGGTGGAGACGATGGGTTGGGTGGCCGGGGAGAAGGGGCAGGGCTCGTTCGGGTCGACGACGCTGACCGTGCCGCTCGGGACGTAGGTCGCCACGTTGTCCTTCACCGACTCGAGCGTCCAGGTGACGTCGGCGGTGAACACCCTCCCGTTGAGGGACCCTTGGGCGGTGCCCTTGTAGGTCCCGAGGTCGTTGGTGATGGTGATGTTGGAGACGAGGGTAAAGGAGCGGTCTTTACAGGCGCCCGTGGGCTGGTACTTGGCCGAGACGGCTACGGGATTCGTGGCGGGGATGCTGGCAGGCGCGGTGAACACCGCCCCGCTGTCGCCGGGCGCGATGGTGCCCGCAGTCGCGCTCCAGCTCCAGTCGCCACAGGCCGAGTGGTTGGGGATCGCCTTGCCGGGCGATGCCACGTCGTCGTCCACGGTGGGATCTGGAGGCGGGGGAGTGACCTGGTGGACGTCCAGGCTCACGACCTGAGTCTGGCTCACCTGGATGGTCGCCTGACTGGGAATTAGGTAGACGAGCTCGAAGAGGTCGATGTCCGCCGTGCTAAAGCTACCGGCGGCGGCGAGCCGGACGAGCGGCAGCCGGGAGGAGGCGGCCTTACCCGCGAAGTCCGACGAGGCCGAGACGGTGGTCGCGTCGGCGCTCGAGCCGGAAAGAGGGACCCAGGTTCCATCGGCCTGCTGCACGGCCAGATCCGGGGCCCCACCGCTTCCGTGGGGCAGGGCCGAAGGGTCGTACTGGAAGGTCAGGGTCACCGGCTGCGAGAAGGGCGCGGTGGAGCTGAGACGGATCCCGTCGCCCACCGCGCTGGGCGCGGTTCCGCTCACCCCCTCGAGCGTGACCTGCGCATCGGCCGAGAGCGCGCCCGCCGGCACGGTGAGCATCACCTTGCCGGTGGCCGAGGTGAGGCTGCCTCCGGCCGCGCCGATGGTCTGGGTGACGGGGTCGCCGCGGGCGGTGCCCACCGGCGTGACCGTCCCCTTGGTCGTGCCACCCCCGCCCTCACCCCCTCCCCCGCCGCAGGCGGCCAGGAGACCCACCACCAGAGCAGCCATCCGACCCGACGCGATCCTCTCCATTGTCTCCTCCGGCTTGCTGTCTCGCCCGGAGGACTCTGTTCCCGCGACCGACCGGCCGTCAGGTGCAGATCCGGAATAGCCGCTGGGCCACCCCCCTGGCCCGCGGCGGCGTCCCCTGGACGCGGGGCGAGGGCGAGCACGGCCACCACGGGCAGGCACCGTCGGCCCCGGCCGGAGCGTCCCCTCGGCCGAGTCGCGGACTGCGAGCCGAGCAGCCCGCGCCCAGTCGTCGATCCCGGCGATGGTGCGCTCACGGGACGCCCGGCACGTCCAGTTGGGTGGAGGGCGATCTCTACGAGAGGCGGCCGGCGGAAGTTCAGGTAGAGAGGTGCCGTCTCATGGCGGCGACGAGCGCCTCCTCGTCGATCTCCCGGTCGGTCGCGACCTCGACCGTGGGGCCGACCCCGAGCGGCGTCGCCCGGGCGGCGAGCGCGGCCAGCTCCTCGGCGTAGGCGGCCGGCGGATGACCTTCGTGCCGGTGACCGGCGCGGGCGCGGTAGCGCTCGGCGACCACCGCCGGCGGCGCGTGGCACCAGACCTCGAGCACCGGACCGGCCTCGGCACGCCGGAGATGGCCCTGGAGGACCTCGAGCGGCTGGAACCCGTGCCAGGCGTCGACGATGGCCCCGAGCCCGGCGGGGAAGCCGGCGATGGTGGAGAAGATCGCCTGGTAGCTCGCCTTGCCGAGGAGGCGGCTGTGGTCGCGATCGCCGATGCCCAGGTGATCGAAGAGCGCTTCCTTGACGGTGTCGAGCGAGAGAACCGGCAGAAGGAGGCACCGGGCCAGGATGGCCGCAACCACCGACTTGCCGCTGGCCGGGACGCCGTTGACCAGGATGACGGGATGCATTGGTCCGTGCCCCTTGGAAAGGCCGGCGCGGCGGCGGGCTGCCTCTAGGCGTCGCCTCCGGCCGTGAAGGGACGCCCTCCCACGCCGGACAGCGCCCGCAGGCCGGCGCCGATGACGCCGGCGTCGTCGCCGAGGCCGGCCGCGGCGATCTCGTATGTATACCAGCTCGGCTCCGGCGGCAGGCGGCCGAGGGCGCGCACCATGGCCTGGCCGAGGCCGCCACCGAAGAGCACCAGATCGGGGTCGAAGGCGGCAGCCATCGAGGTGGCGGCATCGCGCATGGGCCTCGCCCAGGCCGACAGGACCGAGTCGGCCGCGGCGTCGCCGGCCTCGGCCGCCTCTAGGAGGCCGCTGACGTCGGTGCCGGGCGGCAGGCCGGCCTCTCGCACCAGCTCTCCGAGCGAGGTGCCCGAGCTCGTGGTCTCGACGCAGCCGCGCCGGCCGCAGTTGCAGGCCCGGCCGCCTGGCCGCACCGTGATGTGCCCGAGCTGGCCGGCGGTGGCGCGCCCCCGCACCGGCTCGCCGTCCTCCACCATGGCCCCGCCGATGCCCGTGCCGATGCTGAACATCACCACGTTGCGACGGCCGCGCGCCGCCCCGACGGCGCACTCGGCGAGGAGCGCCATGGTGCAGTCGTTCTCCACGGCGACCGGCAGCCCCACGGCCGCGCCCAGGATGGCCGAGACCGGCAGCCCGGCGATCTCCAGGTAGCCGGCGGAGAGCACCAGGCCGGCCGCGGCGTCAACCCGGCCAGGGATGCCCACGCCCACCGCCCGGACGGCGGGGCTCTTCCGGGCGAGGACGAGCTCGACCAGGCGCGCCGACAGGGCCTCGCGCCCCTGGGTGACCGTCTCGGCGTGGCGCGAGAGGATGCGCCCGCCCGGATCGATCTCGGCGATGCGGAGGTTCGTGCCACCGACGTCGATGCCGAGCGCGGTCCCGGATTCACGCATGGAAGAACCCGGACCCGGGAGAGGCCTCAGCTCTCCACGGTCTTCGTGACCTCTTCCGCCCCGGTGATGAGGCCCACCACCTCGTCGGTGTCGGTCTGCTTGGTGATCCGCTCGGCCACCTTCTTGCCGCGGCGCATGACCACCAGCCGGTCGGTGACCGCAAAGACGTCGTACATCTGGTGGCTGATGATGATCACCGGGATGCCCTGGCTGCGGAGCATGCGCACCAGGTCGAGGACCTTCTTCTGCTCCTGCACCCCCAGGGCGGCGGTGGGCTCGTCCATGATGAGGAGCTTGGCGTTCCAGTAGATGGAGCGCCCGATGGCCACCGCCTGTCGCTGCCCGCCGGACAGCGTCTTGATGAGCTTTCTCAGGGAGGGGATCTGGATGTCCAGCCGATCGAGGACCTTCTTCGACTCGTCGTGCATCGTCTGGTGATCGAGGACGGGGATGAGGCCGAGGAAGGGCCGGGTCTTCTCCCGGCCCATGAAGATGTTGGAGAAGACGTCCAGGTTCTCGGCCAGGGCCAGGTCCTGGTAGAGGGTCTCGATCCCCAGCTCCAGCGCGCTGGCCGGGCTGGCGAGCCGCACCTCCTTGCCCTCGAAGAGGATCTGGCCCCCGTCGGGCTGGTAGACGCCCGAGACCATCTTGATGAGCGTGGACTTCCCCGCCCCGTTGTCGCCGAGCAGGCCCACCACCTCGCCGGGGAAGACCTGCAGGTCCACGTCGTCCACGGCGGTGAGCCCGCCGAACCGCTTGATGAGGTGGCGCACCTCGAGCAAGGGAACGGCCATCTACTTCCCCCTCCCGACCAAGTCGGGGAAGAACTGGTCGATCAGCACCGCGAAGATGAGGATCCCGCCGATGGCGATGTAGCGGTTGAAGGTGGGGATACCCAGGTTGACCATGCCTGTCTCGAGCACCGCGATGATGAGCGCCCCGATGATGGTCCCTTTCACCGTGCCCTTGCCACCGTAGAGGCTGGCCCCGCCGATGACCACCGCCACCACCGCGTCGAGCATGAGCGAGCTCCCGGCGTCGGAGGTCCCGGTGACGTAGCGGAGCACGAAGAGCACGCCCGCCAGGGCGGCGAAGGCCGAGGAGATCACGTAGACGTAGGTGAGGTGGCGCGGGACGTTGATGCCCGCCCGGGTGGCCGCGTCCATGTTGCCGCCGATGGCGTAGGTGTGGCGCCCGAACCGGGTCCGGGTGAGCACGAAGGCGAAGAGGGCCGCCACCAGGAAGGTGATCACCGCGATGATGGGGACGAGGGTGACCATGCCGCGGAGGTCCGCCTCCGAGAGGCCCTCCGGGCGAACAAAGGAGAGGACCTTCCCCGGCACCCAGTAGAAGAGGTACTCGTTGCCCGCGTACCCCGTCCCCTCCGGCGCGGTGATCTGCGTGTTGTTGCAGATGATCTCGGCGGCCCCGTAGGTGATGCCGTACATGCCGAAGGTGGCCAGGAACGGGGGCACCTTCAGGCGCGCCACCAGGAGCCCGTTGACCAGCCCGGGGAAGAGGCCCACGGCCAGGCTGATCAGGGCGCCGAGGAGGATGGCCGCGAGCAGGGGCACGCCGGCCGTCCGCAAGAGGACGATGGCCTTGGCGCAGGTCACCGTCCCGAACCCCATGAGGAACCCCACCGAGAGGTCGATGCCGCCGGTGATGATGACGAAGGTCTCGCCGATCCCGAGCAGGAGGACGAAGGTACAGGCCACCAGGACGTTCTGGACGTTCTCCAGGGAGACGAAGTGGGTGCCGAAGGCGGTGAAGGCGGCGAACTCCAGGGCCAGAAACAGCACCGCCCAGTTGCGGCCGGCCCACCCGGCCGCCCGGCCCGCTTCCCTCCCCATCGGCAGGGTGGCCTCAGTCACCGGCGGGCCGCCTTTCCGGGGTGAGCTGGTCGATGACCACCGCGGCGATGAGGATCAGCCCGGTGGCCATGTAGCGGTAGAAGGCCGGCAGGCCGGTGATGTTCAGGCCGTTCTCCAGCACGTTCAGGATGAGCACGCCGATCACCGTGCCCCCGATGCTCCCCCGGCCGCCCATGAGGCTCGCCCCGCCGATGACCACCGCGGCGATGGCGAAGAGCTCGTAGGACGAGGAGAGGGTGGTGAAGTGACCGATGCCGGCGCGGAACGTGTAGAGCACACCGGCCACGGCGGCCATCATCGAGGAGAGGACGTAGACCTTGACCAGGTGGCGGGGCACGGCGATCCCGGCGCGGAGGGCGGCGTCCAGGTTCCCGCCGATGGCGAAGGTGTGCCGGCCGAAGCGGGTGCGCACCAGCATGAAGCCGAACACCAGCAGGACCACGGCGGCGATGAGGACCGTCACCGGCACGATGCCCACCAGGCTGCGGATGTCGTCGGGGGTCATGCCCGGGGGCTTCCGGAAGAAGGTGAAGCTGCGGCCGGGGAGGAAGTAGGCCACGAACAGGTTCCCGATCTGCTGGGCCTGCGGGGGAAGGTAGTAGATGGGAAAGCCCTGGCAGAGGTTGAGCATGACGCCGTTGGCCACCCCGTACATGCCCAGGGTGGCGATGAAGGGGGGCACCCGCAGCCGCGCAACCAGGTAGCCGTTGATGAGGCCGGGGAAGATGCCGACGACCAGCCCGACCACCGAGCCGGAGATCATGCTCACCGCCGGTGGCGCCCCCGCGGCGTGCAGGTCTCGCATGACGATGGCGCTGACCACGGTGACCAGACCCATGACGAAGCCGACCGACAGGTCGATCCCGCCGGTGATGATCACGAAGGTCTCGCCTGCCGCCAGCAGCAGGTAGATGGTGGCGAAGTAGAGGATGTTGGAGAAGTTCCGGACCGCGAAGAAGTTCCGGCCCAGCAGGCTGAAGGCCACCAGCAGGAAGAGGAGGAAGAACCCGGACCACCGCTCCCCGATGTAGGGAAGGATCCGGCTGGCAGCCCTGCGCCCCCGAACGACGTCTCGCTCCTCCACCGTCGAGCCCCTCCTCCCGTGGCCGGGCGGGCCGGCTGGAGCCAGGACGGCGCAGGTGGTCGAGCCACCTGCGCCGTGCCCGGGTGCGATCGAAGGACGGCCTACTTGTAGATGTACTGCTGCGCGTCCGGCGCGTCCACGTTGTCCTTGGTGAAGATGAAGAACCCCGGGACCAGCCGCTTGGGGATCTTCGCACCCTGGGTGAGGTACTTGTAACCCCACTCCACCGCCAGCTGGCCGATCTCGTACGGCTTCTGGGCGAGGGTGAAGTCGATCTGCCCAGCCTTGAGCGCGTTGATCTGGTCCATCCCGGCGTCCCAGGAGGCGACCTTGACCGCGCCGGTCAGGCCCGCCGCCACCACCGCGCGGTAGGCGCCCTGGGCGCTGAACAGGTTCGTGCCGAACACGCCCTTGAGGTCCGGGTTGGCCTGCAGGACCGCCGCGGTCTGCGCCTCGGCCTTCTCCTGGTTGTCCAGGTTGTAGTCGACGCCGACCAGGGTGATGTCCGGGTACTCCTTGAGGGCGCGCTTGAAGCCGTCGCGGCGGCCGGCGACCGAGGACACGTCGGGATTGGTGGTGTTGATGTAGACCTTCCCCTTCCCGCCGATCATGTCGGCGAGCTTCTTGCCGACCTCGTAGCCGCCCTTCTCGTTGTCCGTGCCGATGTAGGCGAGCGGGAAGGAGTAGTCGGAGGGCTTCGAGTAGTCACCATCGCCGAGGTAGGTGTCGCAGGTGACCATGGGGATGCCCTTGTCGTGGATCTTCTTCAAGGGCGCGATCAGGGCCGTCTGCCCGGTCGGGACCACCATGAGGAAGTCGATCCCGCCCTTGGCCACCATGGCCTCGAGGATGGGCACCTGGATCTCCGGGCCCCACTTCTTCGGGTACTCGGCCGTGAGGAGCTTGATCCCCAGCTCATCCGCCTTGGCCTTGGCACCCTTCTCGATCATGATCATGAACGGGTCGAGAATCCCCGACATGTACGCGAAGGTCAGCTGCTTCTTGGGCTTCTCCGCGGCGGGCGTGAACACCGGGATCATCAGGGCGAGCGCGATGCACAGGACCCTCTTCATGCGGACCTCCCTTGACAGTGAGCGCAGAGCTTCGACGCACACCATACCACCCCGCCAAGATCGCCCAGGGAGAAGGTCGGCGTCTCCGATAGGGCGTTCTGGGCGAGCCCCCGCCCGCCTCGAGGGCGCCTCCGGATGCCCGCGAGGGCAGGCAGGCGATCGTTTTACGCCGGCCGGCGCAGGGGATGAGGTCGGTGCCCGGGGCGAAGGTGCATTTCGAGCGGGCGAACCTCCCGTTTTTCCTCGGACGGGGAGAACGGACAGGCCCCAGTCCACGCTCCGCGTGGCGGCGGCCACGCGCCGGCGGTACGAGCCGTCGCCTGGGGGTCAGGTCCCCGAGCCGCCCCGCCCCTCCACCGCCAGAGCGGCCGCGCCCAGGAGCCCCGAGTTCTCGCCCAGGGCGGCCCGCACCACCGGCACATTCCGGAAGGGCTCCAGCGCTTCGCGTCGGATGACCTCCCGGATGTCCTCCTCCATGAGGTCGAAGGCGTTGGCCACGCCGCCGCCCATGATCACGATCTCCGGGCTGAAGAGGTGGAGGAGCGTGGTGAAGCCCGACCCGAGGACCGCAGCCTCCTCGCGCAGGAGCCTCCGGCAGGTCGGATCGCCCCGGCGGGCCAGCTCGACCACGTGCCGCGCCTCGATCGCCGCCGGATCGCCCACCCCCGCCAGCGCGCCCGCCGGGTCGGCCCGGGCCTCCTCGCGCGCACGCGCGCCGAGCGCGGTCCCGGATGCCAGCGCCTCCAGGCAGCCCACCGCGCCGCAGGCGCAGCGCGGCCCCTCCGGCGAAAGGCGCATGTGCCCGACGTGCCCGGCCATCCCCATCCGACCCCGCACCACCCGCCCGTCGGCGATCACCCCTCCGCCCACGCCGGTGCTCACGGTGACGTAGACGAGGTGGCGAAGGCCGCGCCCGGCGCCAAACCGCCACTCGCCCATGGCCGCCGCGATGCCGTCGTTCTCGACGATCACCGGAAGGCCGAGCTCGGCGGCCAGGGAGTCGCGCAGGGCGAAGCCATCCAGGCGGGGCAGCGTCGGGATGTGCAGGACGGCGCCACGCTCGCCGTCGAGCGGCCCGGGGGCGGAGACCCCCACGCCGACGAGCCGTTCCCGGTCAGCGGGCCCGCAGACCTCCGCGAAGAGCCCTGTCATCTGGAGGAGCACCTCTCGCGGACCGCCCCGGATGTCGGTGAGGGTCGAGGCCCGGCGCAGGACCCGGCCGCCCTCGACCAGGGCGGCGCGGACCTGGGTCCCGCCGAGGTCGACGGCGACGGCGCGCTCACCGGCCATCGGATCCGGGCTCCCGTCCCTGCGCGTGGACCCAGGCCATCCGCGCCGGCAGGTCCGGCGCCTCGAAGGCCAGCGACCCCATCACCACGGCGTCCGCGCCGGCGCGGCCGAGGCCGGGGACGGTGTGCTCCCTTACGGCGCCGTCGGCGGCCAGGATTGCCCGCCGCCCGCCCCTCCCGGAACGGGCGGCGAGCGCCCGGGATGCCTCGCGGAGGCGGTCCTCCGCGGCGGGGTCGAGCCCCTGGCCCTTCACGCCGATCTCGGTGCCGAGGAGCGTCAGCCAGCGGACCCGGTCGAGGTGCGGGAGCGCCGCGCTGATGGGGGTCCCGAGCTGCAGGACCAGGCCCGCCGGCACGCCGAGCTCTGCGAGCAGCGACAGGGCCCGGCTGGCCCCGGCGCTCTCGGCGTGGACGGTGACCAGGTCGGCGCCAGCGCGGACGAACTGCCGAATCTGCGCCTCGAGGATCGCGTCCGCCGCCATGAGGTGGACGTGGAGCGGACGGGAGGTGAGCCGGCGGACGGTCGCGACCAGGTCGGGGAAGAAGAGGAGGTCCGGCGAGACGTGTCCGTCGGCGACGTCGAGGTGGTAGGCGTCGGCGAAGGGCTCGGTGCGCGCCACCTCCTCGGCCAGGTGGCCGAGGTCGGCCGACCAGAGCGAGAGCTCGGCGAGGAGGCGCCGGCGGGGCAGCGCGTCGATCCAGCCAGGGTCCGGTCTCACGGCACGAGCTCCCCGAGGAAGCGCGCCAGCGCGGCGCGGAACTCCGCCCCATAGCGCTCCCGGCTCTCCGCCTTGGAGGTGATCTCGACCCGGCGTGCCCCGGGGATCGCCGCCGAGAGCGCGTCGAGGTGCGAGAGCGGGTGGACGAGATCGCGGCCGGTGCCGAGGACCAGGGTGGGGACCCGGAGCGCGGCGAGCTCGCCGAGCGAGACGCCCGGGCCATCGGCCGAGATCCTCCGCAGCAGCGCGCTGGTCACATGGCGCGGCTCCCGGGAGAAGAAGCCCCGCAGGGAGGCGAGGTTGTCGGGGGCCTCGGCGGCGAGCCGGCGCGCCGTCTCCGAGGCCTCGAAGCGGGCCAGGGCCTCCGCCGGCGCGTACCGCTCCAGGAGCTGGCCGACCAGGGCGTTGGGCTGCATGTTGGCGGGAGCGGCGCCGTCCACCCAGGCCGGCCGCGCCAGGACCAGCGCGCCGACGAGGTCGGGGCGGCGCACCGCCAGGCGCAGGGCGATGGCCGCGCCCATCGAGATGCCGCCGACCGCGACCCTTCCCGCCCCCCGGGCCTCGAGGAGCGAGCCGACGTCGTCGGTGAAGGTGGCGATGGAGAGGTCCTCGGGCGGCCCGGGCTCGGAGCGGCCGTGCCCGCGGCACTCCAGGGTCAGGCAGCGCCACCCCGCGCCGCCGGGGAACACCTCGGCAGGCTGGCCGGCGTCCCCGCACAGGCCGTGCTGGAGGAGGAGCGTCCTCCCCTCTCCGCTCTCGGCGACCGAGAGCCGCAGGCCGGCCCGCTCGTGCCAAGACCAGGTCACCCCGCTCCCTCCCCGCCCTGCACGAGCGCGCGCAGCCGCAACGCGACCTCCGGGGCCTCGGCCTCGGTCAGGCCGTGGGTGACGAGCGGCCCGTCGAAGCCGGCGCGCCGCAGCGTGGCCAGGAAGTGCCCGAAGTCGACGACGCCCCGCCCGGCCGCGACCACCCGGCCGGCCGCGTCCCGGTCCTTGGCGTGCGCCAGCGAGATCCGGCTCCCGAGGAGATCGACGGCCTCCTCGACCAGCCGTCTTCGCTCGGCCGGCCCGGCCACCTCGAAGAGGTTGGCGGGGTCGAGCACGATGCGGAGCCGCTCGCTCCGGAGCGCGTCGAGGAGTTCCCGGGCACGCCGGGCCGAGTCCACCACGTTTCCGAGCTCCGGCTCGACGCCGACCCAGAGGTCGTGCGCCTCGGCGAGCGCCAGGACGGCCTCGCACTCCTCGCACAGGTCCTGGAAGGCGCCGGGGCTCCGGTTGTCCGGGTGGTGGCGCCACTGGTCCTCCGGGTCGCGGCTGCCGGTGCAAACCGTGAGCAGCCTCGCCCCGGCCTCGCCCGCCGCGCTGGCGCTGGCGGCGAAGGCCCGCCGGCCCGCCTGCCGCCGGGACAGGTCCGGGTGGACCATGTTGTAGGTGGTCGAGAGGGCCACCACCTCGAGCCCCGCTCCGGCCGCGGCCAGGCCGACCGCCACCGCCTCGCCCTCCGGGATCCGATCGGGCAGGGATCCGAGCCCCGAGCAGGCCCAGTTGTACTGGACCGCCTCGTACCCGGCCCGGCGCGCCGCCCCGAGGACCTCCCTGGGCGTGTTCCCGGCGAAGGTCTTGGCGAAGACCCCGAGCTTCACCGCAGCTCCCCCGACGCCTCGGCGAGCCGCACCGGAAGCCTGGTCCGGACCGACTGCGCCACGGCCACCATGGCCCGGACCGAGGCGATGCCGTCGTCGACGCTGGCCCCGGTCAAGGGCGCCCTGCCCAGGGCGGCGTCGGCGAAGCCCTCCAGCTGCCGCCGGTAGAAGTGCCCGTCGGCGCCGAGGACCCGGGTGGTGGTGGCGCTCTCCTCGTGGAAGATCTCGACGTCGCTCGTCTTGTAGAGCCAGGGGTTGTAGGTCCGTGCCAGGACGCTGCCCTTCTCCCCGTAGATCTGGACTCCCTCGTGCCAGTCCATGCGCACGGCCACGGTCAGATCGAGGTGCCCGAGCGCACCGCCCTGGAAG
>DATKMW010000095.1:0-31246 GCA_035541675.1 Anaeromyxobacter sp.
GCCCATGGCCATGATCCAGTTCACCAAGAACTACACCGACCGCTCCAACGACCAGGGCTTCCAGTTCGAGTTCTTCTGCGACAAGTGCGGCAACGGCTTCGTGTCGCGGTTCCAGCCCAGCACCATGGGGATGGCGGCGGGGATCCTCCGCGCCGCCGGCTCGGTCTTCGGCGGGGCCCTGGGCCGGGCCGGCTGGGCCGGCGACCAGGTCAAGGACGTCTTCCGCGGCAAGGCCTGGGACGAGGCCTTCGCCAAGGCGGTGGAGGAGGGACGGGCCAAGTTCAAGCAGTGCACCCGCTGCGGCAAGTGGGTCTGCCCGGAGGTGTGCTGGAACGAGAAGCGCTCGCTGTGCGAGGAGTGCGCCCCCGACCTGCAGGAGGAGGCGGCCGCGGCCCAGGCCCAGGCGGCGGTGGAGCAGGTGCGGGAGAAGGCACGCTCGGTGAACCTGGTCGACGAGGTGGACATGGGCGCCCACCAGGTGGCCGCCTGCCCCCATTGCAACGCCCGGGTGGAGGGCGGGAAGTTCTGCCCCGAGTGCGGCAAGCCCCTCACCTCGCGGGCCACCTGCAAGAAGTGCGGGACCCAGTTCGACGGGAAGTTCTGCCCCGAGTGCGGGACCCATCGCGACTGAGCCCGGCCGTGCAGCCGTTCCCCGCACGCTCCCGCATCGAGCCGGGCGCCGCCGCCCCGGCCGAGGAGGCCGCCTGCACGGTGGAGCTCTCCGAGGGTGCGGTCACCGTCTTGCCCGAGGGCGGGCCGCCCCTGCGGCTGCCCTTCGCCGAGATCGCCCGCTGGACGGCCGAGGACCAGCTCGTTTCCCTGGAGCTCACCGGCGGCGGCCGGCTGCGCCTCTCCGCCATGGGCAGGCGCTTCGAGGCCTTCTGCCGGGCCCTGCCGGCGGCGCGGGCCGAGCACCTGGGCCAGGCGCTGCTCCTTCTCGAGCGGGGCGCCTCCGCCGAGGAGTCGGGCGAGCTCCGCTGGCGCGGCGGGGCGGCCGAGGCCGGCCGGGTGCGGCTGCAGCGGACCAGCCTGGTCGCCTTCCCCCGCCAGTCTCTCCCCTTCCGGGTGGGCTACGGCGAGGTGCGGGGCCTGTCCTTCGACGCCGAGGCCTACGCGCTGGTGCTGGCCCTCGACGACGGCCGGTCCCTGGAGCTGCTCCGCTTCGGCAAGCGGACCGACGCCCTCCGGGCCGGCATCGCCGAGCGACGCGACGCCCTCGCCTCCCGCGCCCTGCGGGCCCTGCAGGCGCTGGCGCCCCAGGTCCCCGCCCTCTCGCTCCGCGCGCTGGGCGCGCTCCTCCCCGACGGCGTCCCCGCCGGCCGCGCCGCCCTCGAGGCCGCCGCCCCGGGCGCCTGGGAGGCGATGCTCGAGCGGGCCTTCGCCGCCGGCGGCCGGCGCGAGGCGGCCGAGCACCTGGCCGCCCGCGCCCGGGAGGCGTGGCTGGCGGTGAAGGAGACCGATCCACCGGCGGCCGAAGCCTCGGCGAGCGAGCATCGTTCCCCGGGCGAGGTGCAGCCCCAGGGGGAGGCCGCGGGGGAGGCGGAGCCGAGCCCGGGCTCCACCCTGCCCGAGGAGCTCGCTGGCCGCGAGCTCCTCTACCTCTTCCAGGTCGACCGGGCGCTGGCGCTGGAGGTCCCGAGCAGCACCGAGAGCGCCACCTACCTCTTCCGCGCCGGCCAGGACCCGGCGCGATCCGCCCGCGCCCTGGTACGCGCCCTGGCCGCCATCCAGTTCCGGCGCGAGCCCATCTCCCTGCCGGACGAGCAGCTCCTTGGCGCCCGCGGCGCGCGGTACGGCGAGGCCCTGCGGCTCCTGCCAGGCCTGCGGGCGGCGCGCGAGTCCTTCCTGGGAAGGGCCGTCCACTCGGGCGGCGACGCCTGGCGGCGCGCGCTGGAGGCGGCGCTCGCCCGGGCCTGAGGGACCCGGCGACCGCCCTCTAGTGGCGCTCCTCCGCGTCCGGCTCCCGGTCGTCCGCCCAGTGCCGGGGCGGGGGCGGCAGGACCGGCGCCGGCAGGAGGTCGGGGATTCCCCTCTGTCCCCGTCCGCCCCTCGGCCGCGCGAGCCGGGCGGCGAACTCCGATCGGCGCCGGATGCGATCCGCCACCTCGTGGAGCCGCTGGAGCGCGGGGTCCGGCTTGGTGTTCGAGGCGGTCTTCATCCTGGCTACAATGTAGGCAATGGGTCTGACGGAGGGTTGAAGAGGTGGAATTCCCCCGGGTTTTCGGGGTACCTTGCGCCGCCATGGCCGACGCACGAGCCGCCCGCTTCCTCGTCTTCTCCGACGGTTCCGCCCTCAGGAACCCGGGCGGCCCCGGCGGCACCGGGTTCGTGGTGCTGGACCGCGAGCGCCCGGCGGTCCGCTTCGGCGGAACGCGCTGGGACGAGGACGGCGGGAACCCCATCACCAACAACCGGATGGAGCTCCGCGCGGTGCTCGAGGCGCTCTCCCCGCTCCCGGTGGGCGCGGCGGTGGAGGTCCTTTCGGACTCGCGGTACGTGGTGGACTCGCTCTCGCGATGGATCCACGGCTGGCGGCGGAATGGCTGGCGCACCTCCTCGGGGGGCGCGGTGCTGAACCGCGATCTCATCGAGGCCGTCGACGCCCGCGGACGCGAGCTCTCCGTCCGCTTCACCTGGGTTCGCGGCCACCACGGCCACGCGGTCAACGAGGTGGTCGACGCGCTGGCCCAGGCGGCCGCCCGCGGGGCGCAGGGGCCGGACGAGGCCCAGGTGGTGGAGTCCCTGCGGGCCGAGGGCCTGTTGCGGCAGGCCGTCTAGGGCCGCTGCGTGACCAGCACCACCGAGTCGTAGAGGAGGAAGCTCGCCTTCCGCCCCTCCGCCCGCGCCCGCTGGTAGCGCAGATAGGGGTCGCCCTCGGCGATCCAGGGCACCTCGCCGGGGCCGTGGAGACCGGCCCGGCTGGCCACCTCGGTGGGCTGGCCCATCGCGCACAGCCGCGCGGGAAGGTCGTCGCCGAAGTCGGTGAAGACAAGCGAGCCTCCCCTGCGCAGCGGGTCGCCGTGGTGCACCGGGGGCAACAGGTGCCGCACCTCGGCGCCCCGGGGCTCGGCCCGCCGCGTGGTGGGGTGGCCCGGGTGGATCGGCACGGTGAAGACGTGGCGGCCGCCCGGCGCCAGCACCCGGAAGATCTCGGCCAGGGCGCGCCAGGGGTCAGCCACGTGCTCGAGGACGTCCTGGGTGATCACCAGGTCGAGGCTCCCGTCCGGGAAGCTCAGCGCCTGGAGGTCCTCGCAGCGGACGCCGTCCGCCCTGATCTCCCCGGGCCGCGCCGCCTCCGGGAGGTACTCGGAGCACAGGTAGCCGGGCAGCGCCTGGAGCACGAGGTGCAGCGGGCCGCTGGCCTGGGCCTCGTACACCCGCAGGCCGTCGAGGGCGGGCAGGGCGGCCGGCAGATCGGCCGCCCGCCCATCGCCGTAGGCGCGGAGGAGGTACCGGGCCAGATCCCGCGTCCGCCGCGCGGAGCGGCAGGCGGGGCAGCGCGTCTCGCGCAGGCTCCCGCCCGGCGCGATGGCCTGGTAGGCGGCGGCCGCGCCGCAGACCGGGCAAGGGAGACCTTCGCCCATCCGCACGGGGGCTACCCTCGCATTCTACACCTCGAGCAGGATCCGCTCAGGGTCCTCGATGGCCTCCTTCACCCGGACCAGGAACGACACCGCCTCGCGCCCGTCGACGATGCGGTGGTCGTAGGAGAGGGCCAGGTACATCATCGGCCGCACCACCACCTGGTCCCCGTCACCCACCACCGGCCGCTTCTCGATCTTGTGGAGCCCGAGGATGCCCGACTGCGGCGGGTTGAGGATGGGCGTGGAGAGCAGCGAACCGTACACGCCGCCGTTGGAGATGGTGAAGGTCCCGCCGGAGAGGTCGGCGGGATCGAGCCGGCCATCGCGGGCCTTCCGGGCCAGCTCGGCGATCTCCTTCTCGATCTCGGCGAAGGAGCGGAGGTCGGCGTCGCGGATCACCGGCACCACCAGCCCCTTCCCGCCGCCCACCGCCACCCCCACGTCGTAGTGATCCCGGTAGAGGATGGCCTCGCCCCGCACCTCGGCGTTCACCGCCGGGAAGGCGCGCAGCGCCTCCACCGCCGCCTTGACGAAGAAGGACATGAAGCCGAGCTTCACCCCGTGGCGGGCCTGGAACGCCTCGCCGTGGCGCTCGCGCAGCGCCAGCACCCGGGACATGTCCACCTCGTTGAAGGTGGTGAGGATGGCCGCCGCGCGCTGCGCCTCCACCAGCCGCCGGGCCACCGTCCTGCGCAGGGTGGTCATGGGCACGAGCCGCTCGCGCGGGCCGGGCTCGGCCGGCAGCGGGGCCGGGGGGGCGACCGGGCCTCGCGCCACCTCCGGGGCGTCGGCGCCCTGCTCGGCCATGCGCCGCCGGGCGCTGGGCGGGGCGCGGCGCGGCGGGGCCGACGGCGCGGGCGGCGCCGGGGCGGCCGGCGTGGCCCGGGCCTCCGGGGGCGGCGCGCCCTTCCCCTCGGCGCCGTTCGCGCCGGCGCGCCCGGCGGGCGCGGGGGCCTCCGCGCTGGCTCCCTCCTCCACCTCGGCGATCACCTCGCCCACCGCCACCGCCTCGCCGGTGCTCCGCAGCACGCGGGACAGCCGGCCGGCGGCGGGCGAGGGAACCGCCACCGTCGCCTTCTCGCTCTCCACCTCGACCACCGGCTCGTCCACGGCCACCGCCTCGCCCGGCTGCTTGAGCCAGGCGCCCACGGTGGCCTGCGTGATCGACTCTCCCAGGGAGGGGACCTTCAGGGGAACGGGCATGGGTCAGCGCTCCTGGGCCGCGGCGCGCCGCTCGGCGCGCCGCAGGCGGGGGACGGGCTCGCCCAGCGCCTCGCGGACGAGCTGCTCCTGCTCCAGCCGGTGCCGGCTGGCCGAGCCCGCCGCCGGGCTGGCCGAGGCGGGGCGCGAGACCAGCTGGAGCGGCGCGGGGAGGCGGGGCGAGAGGTGCAGGTCCACGTAGTCCCAGGCGCCCATGTTGGCGGGCTCCTCCTGCGCCCAGACCAGCTCCACTCCGGGCCGGAAGGCGGAGAGCGCCGCCTGGATCTCCTCCGCGTGGAGGGGGTAGAGCTCCTCGACCCGCAGGAGCGCGGCGTGGCTGGCGGCGGCGGCCTCTCGGCCGGCCAGGAGATCGTAGTACACCTTGCCCGCGCACAGCACCACCCGCGTCACTGCGGCGGGGTCGACCCGCTCGTCGGGGATGACCGGCCGGAAGGCGCCGCCCGCGAGGTCCGAGAGCGGCGAGACCGCCGCCGGGAGGCGGAGCAGGCTCTTCGGCGCCATCACCACCAGCGGCTTGCGCCAGCGGGAGATCACCTGGCGCCGCAGGGCGTGGAAGACCTGGGCCGGCGTGGTCAGGTTCACCACCCGCCAGTTGTCGTCCACCGACAGCTCCAGGAACCGCTCCAGCCGCGCCGAGGAGTGCTCCGGCCCCTGCCCCTCCATGCCGTGGGGAAGGAGCAGCACCAGCCCGGAGAGCCGCTTCCACTTGGTCTCGGCCGAGGAGAGGAACTGGTCGACGAGCACCTGGGCGGAGTTGACGAAGTCGCCGAACTGCGCCTCCCAGACGGTGAGCCCCTCGGGCATGTCCAGGCTGTAGCCGTACTCGAACCCCAGCGCGGCCGCCTCGGAGAGCGGGCTGTCGCGGATCTCCACCGGCGCCTGCCCCTCCCGCAGGTGGGAGAGCGGCGAGTAGGGCACGCCGCTCTCGTGGTCGAAGAGCACCGCGTGCCGATGGCTGAAGGTGCCGCGCCGGGAGTCCTGGCCCACCAGCCGCACCCGGGTGCCGGAGAGCGCCAGCGTGGCGTAGGCCAGCGCCTCGGCCATGCCCCAGTCGAGGGGCCGCTCCCCCCGCCCCATCTCCGACCGCGCGGCCAGCACCCGGGTCAGCTTGGGGTGGAGGTGGAAGCCGTCCGGGACCTGGGAGAGCGCCAGCGCCGCCTCGCGCAGCTGCGCCTCGGGCACGCCGGTGGGCGGCTCGGGCCCGGTGATGGGGCCGCCCTGGTACCCGACCCACACGCCGCCCATGGACTGCGGCGTGGGGCGGGCGGCGAGCCTGGCCGAGGCCTGGTAGGCCTCCTCCAGGCGCGCCCGGTAGGAGGTCGCCATCGCCTCCACCTCCTCCGGCGTGGCGATCCCCTCCCGCACCAGCTCCTCGGCGTAGCGCTGGCGCAGGGTGGGCTGGCGGGAGATGGCCCGGTACATGACCGGCTGGGTGAAGGACGGCTCGTCCCCCTCGTTGTGGCCGTGGCGGCGGTAGACCCACAGGTCGATGACCACGTCGCGGTGGAAGCGCTGGCGGAAGTCGATGGCCAGCAGGACCGACTGGGCCACCGCCTCCATGTCCTCCCCGTTCACGTGGAGGATGGGGACCTGGAGGCTCCGGGCCGGACCGGTGCAGTAGGTGGTGGAGCGGGAGTCCCGGGGCGCGGTGGTGAAGCCCACCTGGTTGTTCACCACCAGGTGGACCGTGCCGCCCACGTGATAGGCCTCGAGCTCGGACATGTTGAGCGTCTCGGCCACCACGCCCTGCCCGGCGAAGGCGGCATCGCCGTGGACCAGCACCGGCATGGTGCGCAACCGCTCGAAGTCCCGGTAGCGGTCCTGCTTGGCGCGGACCCGCCCCTGCACCACGGCGTCGATCCACTCCAGGTGGCTGGGGTTGAAGGCCAGCGAGACGTGGAAGGGGACGCCGTCGGGCGTCTCCCGGTCGGAGGAGTGGCCGAGGTGGTACTTCACGTCCCCGCCGCCGGCGCCCACGACGCCCGAGTCGCGGAACTCGGCGAAGATGTCCTGGAGCGGCTTCCCCACGATGTTGGCCAGGACGTCGAGCCGGCCGCGGTGGGCCATGCCGATGACCACGCTGCGGATGCCGTGGCCCATGGCCCGGTCGAGGAGGAACTCCAGCAAGGCCAGGAAGCCCTCCGCCCCCTCCGCGCTGAACCGCTTGGCCCCGAGGAACCGCGCCCCCAGGAACTGCTCGAGGAGCTCCGCCTCCAGGATCCTGGCCAGGAGCCGCCGCCGCACCTCCGGCGCCAGGGAGAGCCGGTTGCGGGTCCGCTCCATCCGCTGCTCGAGCCAGCGGCGCAGATCCGGGTCGTCTAGGTGCCCGAGCTCGACGCCCAGGGTCCGGCAGTAGGTGTCCTCGAGCCGCTCCCGCAGCGCTCGCAGGCTCACCGGCCCGCCGCCGGCGGGGTCGGCCACGGGCCGGTCGAGGTCGGCCTCCAAGAGGCCGAAGGCCTCGAGGGCGAGCGGCTCGGCGGGACGGACCAGGCCCAGCGGGTCGAGCCGCGCGCGGAGGTGGCCGAACTCGCGGTAGGCTTCGACGAGCCGGTCGACCCGGGCCTCGAGGTCCCCGGCCGCCCGGGTCGCCTGCGGCGCGACCCGCCCGTCGAGGCGGCGGGGGGCGAAGGCGCCCGGCGCCGGAGTGGCGCCGGGCGACCCGGGCAGGCCCTGGAAGTAGCGCCGCCAGGCCTCGGCGACCGAGGAGGGGTCTGCGGCCCAGGAGTGGTACAGGTCCTCGACGAAGGTCAGGTTGGCGGGGTCGGGCAGGGACGGGAGATCGGTCCAGGATGACATGCTCCGGCGTATCTAACGGGCCAGGGCCCGGCCGGTTCGGGGATTCGGGTCCGCAGGCGCGGTGGCTCGCCGCCGACCGGCCCCCTCCCACGAAGTGGCAGGCCGTCGGCGACCAGACGACCGCGGCCGCCGCACTGGCCCAGGCCCGTAAGGGTGTAGGCCTTCTCTACGGCGGCGACTACAACGGAGCCCGGCAGCTCCTCTCGGCCATGGGCCGGCGGCTGCGCCGTCCTGGCGGGCGCGCCGCGGACCCCCTCGGCCGCGCCCCGTTGGCCCAGGTCTTCCGGGCGGAGCGCGAGCAGGCGCGCCTCGAGCACGAGGTGCTGGCGCGCCTCCTGGTGCCGCTCGGGCCGGGCTACCGCCTCGGGCTGAGCCGTGCCCCGGAGGTGCGCGCCGCCTGCGAGGAGGCCCTGGGCCCGGCGCCGGACGGCCCTTCCCTATTGCCGCTGCGGGACCTCCTGGGCGTCGTGGGCGCCCATGAGTGGCGGCGGCGCGGGGTGTTCGTGCCCGCGCTCGGCGCCCGGGTCCACCCGCACCACGGCGTCTACGCGCCGGTGCGCGGCGAGCAGGTGGAGCTCCTGGCCCGCGCGGTCGAGGCCTGGCCGGTGGCCGGGAAGCTGGCGCTCGACGTGGGGACCGGGACGGGCGTCTTGGCCTTCGTGCTGGCCCGGGCCGGCGCCCGGGTGATCGCCACCGACAAGGAGCCGCGCGCCGTCGCCTGCGCCCGGGAGAACGCCGCCGCCCTGGGCCTGGCCGCGGCCGTCGAGGTGCGGGAAGCCGACCTCCTCCCCGGCGAACGCGCCGACCTGGTGGTCTCGAACCCGCCCTGGGTGCCGGCCGAGGCGCACTCGGCGCTGGACCGGGCCATCTACGATCCGGGGGGGCGGTTCCTGGCCGGGCTCCTCGGAGGGATTCCCGGGGCGCTGCGAGCGGGCGGCGAGGCCTGGGTGGTGCTCTCCGACCTGGCCGAGCGGCTGGGACTTCGGCCCGTGGGCGAGGTGGAGGCGCTGGCGGAGCGGGCCGGGCTCGCTGTGGTGGAGGCGCTCGAGGCGCGCCCGGCGCATCCGCGCTCGCGCGACAGGGACGACCCCCTGTTCGAGGCGCGCTCGGCCGAGGTGACGCGGCTCTACCGGCTCCGGATGCGCTAGGGCGATCTCCCTGCGCCCCTAGTGCTCGCTCTCGTCCGCGTCCCACTGGCGCTCCGCCACCAGCTGGCCCAGCTCGCGGAGCACCAGGTCCTCGTCGCCGACGTTCACCTCCAGGATGCGGCGGAGATGCTGGACCGACTCCAGGTCGAGCTCGTCGCAGCGGATGCCGATCTTGCGACCGTGCTTGTGGGCCACGTCCCCGTCCATGCGGATGCGCGCGCCGCTGCCGGGGTCCAGGTCGATGGTGACCGCGCAGGTCGCGCCCGCCGCCGGCGCCCCGTCGGCGGCGAGCTCCACCAGCGCACCGCGCAGCGAGAGGTTCACCAGCGAGCAGGGCACGCGCGCACCCCCGACCTCGAGGTGCGCCGGCACCTGGAACGGGATCCGGGTGAAGCGCCGTTGCTTCGGCCACTGGCCAGCCATGATCTCCTCCGTGCCGGACCGCAGCGGGCCGCGACCCGCGACCGGCCCCATCCTACCTCCGCCCGTGGTCGGGCCAGAAACACCTGGCCGATCCGGCCGGGTGAAGGTCCCTGCGGACCTCCTGCGTGTCCGCGGACCCACCCGCCAGAAGGGGACCGCGCTCCCCCGCCACCCCCCGGCCGCAGTCCCCACCGGGGACCGACCCGGGGCCCCGGGCGTTCGGGGAGACTGTGGAAGCCCGTGCGCGAGGTCGTGACCGAGTTCCTGGTGGTGCTGGCGCTGGTCCTGGCCAGCGGCGCCTTCGCCGGGGCGGAGATCGCGGTCATCGCCCTGCGCCGGAGCCGGCTGGCCCAGCTGGTCGAGGCCCACCGCCCGGGGGCCACCGCCGTGCAGGCGCTGCGCGACCGGCCGGAGCGCTTCATCGCCACCGTGCAGACCGGCATCACCGTGGTGGGCGCCACCGCCGCCGCCTTCGGCGGCGCCGAGCTCTCCCAGCGCATCGCGCCCACCATCGCCGCCCTGCCCGGCCTGGGGGCGCACGCCGATAGCGTCGCCCTCTCCCTGGTGGTCGCCCTGGTCTCGTTCCTCTCGCTGGTGCTGGGGGAGTTGGTGCCCAAGTCGCTGGCCCTGCGGGGCGCGGAGCGGTACGCGCTGCTGGCCGGCCGGCCGCTCCTCCTGCTGGCCCGTGGCCTGCGGCCCCTGACCTGGATGCTCACCGCCGCCTCCAACCTGGTGCTCCGCCCGTTCGGGGACCGGACCACCTTCGCCGAGTCGCGCCTGTCCGGCGAGGAGCTGGAGCAGCTGGTGGAGGAGGCCGGCCGGGCCGGCTCCCTGGACGGTCCCACCGCCGAGATCGCCGCCCGGGCGCTGGCCTTCCGCGGCCTGACCGCGGCCGACGTGATGGTTCCCCGCAGCCGGGTGGTGGCGCTGCCGCTGGACGCGCCGCCGGACGAGCTCAAGCGCCTCCTGCTCGAGGAGGGCCGCGCCCGCATGCCGGTCTACCGGGGCTCGCTCGACCAGGTGGTGGGCTACGTGGTGGCCAAGGACCTTGCCGCCATGGCCTGGGAGCGACAGCTCATCGTGCTCGCCGACCTGGTCCGCCCGGTCCCATTCGTACCGGCTTCGGCCCCGGCGGTGCGAGTGCTCCGCGACCTGCAGCGGCGCCGCACCCAGATCGCGGTGGTGGTGGACGAGCGGGGCGGCCTCTCCGGGCTGCTCACGCTGCAGGACCTGCTGGAGGAGCTGGTGGGGGAGATCCTGGAGGAGGCCGAGGAGCCCGAGGAGCTGGTGAGGCGCGAGATGGGCGGCGCGGCCGTGGTCCGCGGCGACGCGCCCGTCCGGGAGGTGAACCGGGCCCTGGGCCTCGACCTGCCCGAGGGCGACGACTACACCTCGGTCGGCGGCCTGTGCGTGGCCCTGGCCGGGGCCGTGCCGCAAGAGGGCGCCCGGGTCACTACGCCCGACGGGACCGTGCTGGAGGTGCTCGACGCCTCGCCGCGGGTGGTCCGCCGGCTGCGCGTCACCCCGCCGGCGCGGGGTGCCTGAGGGCTGTCATCCGCGCAGGAAGCGTCCCACCGTCGAGAGGAGGTCGGCCAGATCGAACGGCTTCACCAGGAGCCCGTCCACCGGGGGCAGCGGGGTGCGGGAGGAGGGCGTGGTCGCGGTCATGAGCACCACCGGGGGCGCCGGAGCCGGCCCCGCCCGGAGCGCCTCCAGGAAGCGCTCCCCGCTCATGCGCGGCATCACCAGGTCGAGCAGGAGGAGGCGCGGCCGGTTGCCGGCCCGGAGCCAGGCGAGCGCCTGCTCGCCGTCCGCGGCGATGGAGACCGAGTATCCCTCCCCGGCGAGCACCTCCTCCAGGCTCTCGCGGACGGCGAGGTCGTCCTCCACCAGGAGGAGGTCGGGGCTCTCGGGCTCCGCCATCACGGCTTGAACCTCCTCTCGATGCGAACCCGGAGCAGCTCCAGGAGCTCGGGGGCGGTCATCCCAGCGCCGGCGGCCAGGTCGAGCTCCAGCCGCCCCTGCCCGGCCGCCCGGGCGCCGCCCCGCAGCGGTACGCCGGAGGCCAGCACCCGGACCGCGCCCGGCTCGATCGCCACCTCGTTCGGGCCCAGGTAGAGCTCGGCGAACCGGCGGCGCAGGCGGTCGGCGGTGAGGGCCTCGAGCTCGGCGGGGAGCATCTGGAAGCCGATGGAGGTGCCGGCCAGCGCCGCGGTCACCTCGGCCACCAGCCCCAGCCGCAGCGCGTGCGGCGCCAGCGCCTCCAGCCCGTCCACCTCCCCGTAGCGCCAGTAGCTGCGCAAGACCGCGCCGCAGCGGCCACACACCAGCCCGTGGAGGAGGTCGAGCCCGCGGGTGCGGTGCAGGTGGAGCGCCGCCCCAGCCGCCCGGCAGCCACCGCACCTCTCGTGCGGGCCCAGCGCGCGGAGCGCCGCCGCGGCCAGCCGGGCCACCGCCGGGTGCTCCAGGGCCAGATCCACCCCGGCCGCCAGGTCCTCGGCCGCGAGCTGCACGCCGGCCAGCACCTCGTCGCCCTGGGCCCGCGCCCCCAGCACGAGGTGGCGAGGGAGGCGCGCCAGGCACCGCGGGAGGTCCGGCGCCTCCGGCCAGGCCGCGCGCAGTCCGTCCCAGGTCGTCGCCCAGCCCTCGGCCGTGGAGAGCGCCTGGGGAGGACGCGGCCCCGCCGCCTCGGCGAAGTAGGCCAGGCAGGTGAGCGCCACCTCCCAGGGCGAGGCCCGGGCCGCGTCCTCCAGCGTCCGCGAGAGCTCGCGGGCGGCGGCGGTGGCCCGCCGCTCCAGGAGCCGTGCCGCCCCGCGGCGCACCAGCTCGCTCTCGGCCAGCGGATCGAAGGCCCGACGCGCCCCGGTGGGCCCCCTCTTCTCCAGCTCGCTCATCCGTTCCCTCCTGGCGCGCGCCAGCTCGCGCGCCGCCCGGGAGAGCCGCTCCAGCCGGTGGAGGGCGTCGGCGTAGGCCGCCTCCGCCTCCTCGCCGAGCTCCACCCGCGTCTCCTCGAAGAGGTCCCCGCCCGCCTCGGCCCGCCTCGCCGCCTCGGCCCGCAGCCGCTCGGTGTCGCTGCCCAAGAGCCGCGACCGCTCCCGGTCCAGCGAGGCGGCGATCCTCTCCAGGTTGGCGATGCGGGCAAGAAGGTGGGAGCGGCGTTCCTCGGGGGTGAGCTCGCCGAGCGGCTCGCCGGCGCCGACCTTCTCGGCCATGACCGAGAGCTCGGTGAGGTCGCCCCGGGCGTAGGCGGCGTTCACCCGGGCCATGAGATCGGAGAGGCGCCGTCGCTCGGCCTCGTCCTGCGCCAGGTCGGGGTGGAGCAGGCGCGCCAGCCGCCGGTAGAGCCGCTTCAGGGCCACCGCGGCCGCCTCCACCTCCGGCGGCCCGCCACCCTCCTCCGCTGCCCCCCCGCCCTCCCCCTCCCCGGCGCCGGGGCCAGAGCCGCGGGCCGCGGCGCGGCGAGCGCCGGCGGCGAAGGCCGCCCGCGCCCGCCGGGTGCGCCCCGGACGCCGGCGGCGGTCCGGACCGGCCTCCCGGACCCTGGCGGCCTCGGCCCCCAGGGCATCCTCCAGGTCGCGCAGGCGCCGCACCAGGCGCTCGGCCGCCGCCACCTCGGCGAAGGCCTGGGAGAGGCGGCGCTCCCAGCCCCGCGAGAACTCGGCCAGGGCGGCGGAGAGCGCCTCCAGCTCCAGGTCCAGCGCCGTCACCCGCTCCAGCGCCGACCGGAGCCGCGCCTCCAGCTCGGCGGTCCCGTCCCCGGGCTCCTCGGGCCGCGGGCCCCGCGCCAGGGCGGTGCGGCGCGCCAGATCGCGGGCGGAGCGGACCTGAACCATCCCCGGATATTAGCGCCGATCGCCGGCCGGCCCGGCGTCCCGCCGCTCAAGCCGCCCGGCCGGCGGCCGCCTCGCCGGGCGCGGCCCGGCGGGTGGCCAGCCGGAAGGCGCCGTAGGCCACGAGCCCCACCACGATGTACTGGGCGGGGGTGAGGCCCAGGTAGCGGGCGTCGGCATAGGGGACGTCCCCGGGCCGGGCCCGGAGGAAGTCGAGGAGGAAGCGGGCCGTCCCGTAGAGCACGGCCAGGAGCGGGAGCAGCCGCCCGCGGAGGATCCCCCGGCGGTGGAGCGCCCAGAGGAGGGCGCCCAGGGAGAGGAGGAGGATGGCCTCGTAGAGCCCCAGGTCGTGACGGGGCACGCCGTCCATGTTCACGGCCAGGAAGAAGTCGCTGCGCACGCCGGGGTGGTCGTGGACGGTGAAGCACCCGATCCGCGCCACCCCCCACCCCGGCGCGATCCCCAGGGCCAAGGCGTCGGAGTATCCGGCGAAGGGGATCTTCCGGGCGCGGAAGAAGACGACGGCTGCCAGGATCCCGCCCAGGAGCCCGCCCATGGAGGAGAGCCCCTCCCAGAACTTGAGCGCCTGCCAGGAGATCTCCTCCGGGTGGTAGAGGAGGACGTGCACCAGGTGGCCGGTCACCACCCCGGTGAGGACCCCCCAGAGCGCGAAGTCCATGATCACCTGCGGGTCGCGCCCCATCCCCCGCGCGGCGCGGGCCGCCAGCCAGACGGCCGAGGCCACGCCCAGCGCGGTGAGCACCCCGAAGGACTGCAGGGTGAAGGGACCGATGGGTAGGCTGGGCAGCGTGAAGCCGGGGATCACCGCCAGGGGCATCGGGGTGTGTTTACCGCCCACCCGGCCTGCGGTCCACGGGAATCGGGGCGCCCCTATCTCCCCGCCAGCCGCGCGCGATCGCGGAACAGGTAGCCCTGGACCATGTCGATGGCCAGGTCGCGCGCCACCACGAAGTCGGCGGTGGTCTCCACGCCCTCCAGCACGGTGCGGGCCCCGGTCTCCCGGGCCATGGCCACCAGCGCCACCACCAGCGCGCGGCAGCGGGGGTGCCGCAGGCGGGGGATGAGCGTCCGGTCGAATTTCAGCACCGCGGCCTCGGCCACGGCCTCGAAGGAGATGAGCCCGTTCACGGTGCCCACGTCGTCGAGGGCGAAGGCCAGCCGCCGCGAGTGCAGGGCGGCGATCATCTGCTGGGCGCGCACCACGTCGGCGGTGGCCAGCGCCTCGGTGACCTCCACCACCACCCGCACCCCGGCCGAGGAGAGCAGCGCCAGGAAGGGGTTGCGGTTGCGGTCGCCGGCGCGAGTCCAGGAGTCGGGGTCGAGGTTCACGAAGAGCGGCGTGCGCGGCGCGTGCTCCACCTGCTGCATCTTGAGGGTGAGCTCGGCCCGGACCAGCAGGCCCGGGTCGGCGTGCAGCAGGGAGAAGACCCGGGCGGGCGGGACCGGCCGGCCGTCGCGGCGGCGGAAGCGGGCCAAGGCCTCGAAGGCGGCGGTGCGGCCGGAGCGGGCGTGGACCAGCGGCTGGTACTCCGTCCAGAAGCGGCCCTCGTCGAGCATGGACCGCACCTCGGCCAGGTCGAGCCGGCCGTGGGCCGGCTCGCGGTCGTGGCCGGCGAAGAGGTCGAACGAGGCGGGCGCCAGGTCATCGGCGGGAACGGCCGGGGGCGCAACCAGCTCGAGAGCAGCGGGCACGGGGTGAAGCGTGCCAGACAACCGTGCGGCAATCATTCGCGCCTCCGCGCGACACTCGCCCCGGGGACGACCCCCTCCGCCGCGCCCCTCCGGCGCGCGCGCTCCTCATCGTTCCGGCGACGACCGTGTGCGCATCCTGCCACCGCCGCGCCCTCCGATCCAGTCGCCGGGAGAGGCTCTTCCCGGCGGCCAGGGGCCGGCGTGTGCAACGGTGGGTGAAGCGGCGACCGAGGAACCGCCGGGTGGCCCGCCAGCCCCGGCGGGGAGGCGCCGCTTCCGCCCGATAGCTCCGCGGGCGGCCTATTCGGGGGCGGCCAGGTCCTGGGCCAGCGCGGCCCGCTGCTCGTCGCCGAGGGCCGCCTCGACCATGAGCTGGGGCAGGTCGGCGCCGGCCGCCACCGGCACCTCGCCGCGCACGTCGAAGACCAGGTACTGGACCGAGGAGAGCCGGTCCTCGCCCACCTGCCGGGGGTCGAAGCGCGGCCGGACCTTCTCGCCCGAGGCGAGCTTCAGGTAGAGGTGGCGGGGCAGGTCGATCCACTCCCGGAGCCTCTGGTCGCGCTCGGCAACGTCGGTGATCTCGATGAGCAGCGAGACGCCCAGCTCGCCCCTCCTCCCCAGGAGCTCGTTGTAGGTCTCGAGCTCGTGGCGCACCTCCTCCTCGCGCGTCATCCGCTCGGCCCGGACCATCTCCTGGACCTGGTAGCGGATGGTGGCCGTGTTCTCGAAGAGGAAGGTGAGGACCCCACCGGCGTGCACCCGGCGGCGCCGCTTGGCCTCCAGCACCTCCCGGCGGATCTCCTCCCGCGACTGCTCGTAGGCCGACAGCCCCAGGATCTCCTCTCGACGCACCGCCCTCACTTCGCCTCCTCCGCGAATCCGTCCTCGCGGTAGGCCCGGGCGAGGAACGACACCGGGTGCAGGGGCTTCTTCCCCGCATGCTGCTGGAACTGCAGGGCCGCCAGCGGACAGTCGGTGACCCACACCGCCGCCTCGGCCGCCCTCATGCCGTCGAAGGCCTTGGCGCCGATGCGCCGCGACGGCTCGAAGCCCTCCACGGTCATGGCGTAGGTGCCGTCGTGGCCGCAGCACTCCAGCACCGAGGCGGCCACGGTCACGCCCGGCACCCGGCGGACCAGGTCGCGGCCCTTGAAGCCGATCCCCTGGGCCCGCAGGTGGCAGGGCGCGTGGTAGGCGACCTTGCCGCCGGGCGGGGCCGACTTGAAGCCGGCGTCGAAGCGGGGCTCGTTGCGGATGGTCCAGAGATACTCGGAGAGGTCCATCACCGCCGGCGCCAGCTTCTCGGCGCGGGCCCGGTCCTCGCCCTCCAGGAGGTGCGGCCACTCCCTGCGCATCATCATCGAGCAGGTGGGGTTCACCACCAGCACCTTGGCGCCCCGCTCCAGGTAGGGAAGGAGGAGCTCGAGGTCGCGCCGGGCCTGGGATCGCAGCGCCGCCAGGTCGCCGTGCTCCCAGGCGGGCATCCCGCAGCAGGCCAGGCCCCTGACCACCCGCACGTCCACCCCGCAGCGCTTCAGCACGAAGAGGGCGTCCTTGCCGAGCTGGGTCTCGTTGTGCTGCACGAAGCAGGTCTGGAACAGCACCGCCTCGCCCCCGGGCTCGGCCTGCACGTGGCCGTTCCTTTCGGCCCACTCGTCGAAGGCCTGGGCGGCGAAGTCGGGGAGGAGCTTGTCCCTGTGCACCCCGGCCACCTTCTCCAGGAGGATGCGGAATGGGCGGCTCCGGTTCATGAGGTTGGCCGTGCCCAGCGAGCGCCGCGCCATGCGCCCGGCGCTGTCGGGGTCGTTCAGCACCCGCATGCGCAGGGTGCGGCGCGCGCCCTTGCGGGAGACGCCCCGGTAGCGGTGGACCAGCTTGGGAAAGTCGAGCTGGAACTCGTGCCCGTCGCGCGGGGTGTAGGGGCACTGGACCTCGCACAGCTTGCACTGGAAGCAGGTGTCGAGGACCCCCTCGGTCTCGGCGGCGGTGAGCCGGCGCACGTCTCCATCGTGCTTCTCGTCGATGAGGGAGAAGAGGCGGGGGAAGGTGTCGCAGTACTTGAAGCACATGCGACAGCCGTGGCAGATCTCGAAGGCGCGCTGGACCTCGCCGTCGAGGGCGGCGCGGTCCCAGTAGCGCGGCTCGGTCGGATCGTAGGAGAGCCCGGGCGTGGGCTGGTAGGAGATGCGCTTTTCGGCGGGCTGCTCGGGTTCGCTCATGTCGATCTCCTCGCCGGGCGGGTCCTGCGGTTTAGACGTTGTCTAATCCCCTCCGCGGCCGGGCCGAAAGGCCCCTCCTGGAGGCGTCGCCCGACCCTGCGCCGGCCGGCGGAGGGCGGCGCCGGCCGAGGCGGCCAGGAGGAGGGCCTCGGCGGCCGTCCCGGCCGCGCTCGCCGCCGACCAGGCCACCGCGGTGAGCCCGGCCAGGCCCGCGAGGAGCGGGGCGGCGTCGCGCGGGCTGGCGCGGGCGCGCATGGCGAGCCGGCCGGTCAGGTGTTCTGCGACAGGATCAGGTGCACGTACTGCGCGCGCTCGAAGGCGGACGGGTCCTGGACCTTCTGCTGGGAGAGCATGCCTCGCACCGCCTCCGGCCCGGGCGCGCCGCGCCGGTCGAGCCAGTCGTCGAGCTCTGCCACCACCTTGCCCAGGTGGGGGACGCCGTGCTTGACCAGGGCCGAGGCGAGCTGCACCACCTGGGCGCCGGCCAGGATCTGCTTCACGGCGCCGGCGCCGTCGTGGATGCCGGTGGAGGCAGCCAGGTGGGCCTTGACCCGCCCGTGGAGGATCCCGATCCAGCGGAGCGGGAGCAGCGCCTCGGCGGGCGTGGACAGGGTCATGCTGGGCACCGCCGCCAGCCGCTCCAGGGAAAGGTCGGGCTGGAGGAAGCGGTTGAAGAGCACCAGCCCGTCCACCCCCAGCTCGTCGAGCCTGGCCGCGAAGTGGCCGAGCGAGCTGAAGAAGGGGGAGAGCTTCACCGCCACCGGGATGGAGACGCCGTTTTTCACCTCGGCCACCGCCTCCAGGTAGCGCTTCTCCACCTCGGCGCCGCTCCGCGAGGCGTCGGCCTCGACCGCGTAGATGTTCACCTCCAGGGCGTCGGCGCCGGCCTGCTCGATCTCCCGGGCGTACTCGGTCCAGCTCCCCGGCGCGACGCAGTTCAGGCTGGCGATGACCGGGATCTTGAGCGCCCTCTTGGCGGACTTTAGGAAGGCCAGGTACTCGTGCGGGCCCACCCGCTGGGGCGGGAAGAAGGTGCGGGACTCGGCGCTCAGGTCGTTGCCGCGGGAGAGCTCGTCCTGCAGGGCGCTGTCGGCTGCCTCCAGCTGCTCCTCGAAGAGCGAGCGGAGGACGATGGCCCCCGCGCCGTGCCCCTCCGCAGCCACCAGGTTGTCCA
Source organism: Anaeromyxobacter sp. (assembly GCA_035541675.1). Lineage (GTDB taxonomy): Bacteria > Myxococcota > Myxococcia > Myxococcales > Anaeromyxobacteraceae > Anaeromyxobacter. The sequence goes on from DATKMW010000095.1 coordinate 18,109, forward strand.
GCCGGTTGGAGATCGCCGAGCTCCCCAGCACCACGGGGGTGGGCAGGGTGAGGCCCATGAACTGCGTGGTCAGGTCCGCCATCGCTTCGCCCTCCGGCTCCGCCGGCGCGCGGGCCCCCCGATCCCCTTCCCTCGGGAGCACCCCGGCCGGGCTGGTCGCTTGATACCCCCTGCCCCGCCGGGACGCCAGCGATTCGTGCGGCCTGGTGGCTCCCGGCCGCCGCCGCGGGCATAAAAGGCAGCGGTGCCGCCGGGATCCGGCGGCGCCGCCCGGGGTTGCCGGGACCGCTCCGCCACGGCGTGTGGCGACCGCCGGTGAGGGTCTGGGATCGCGCCGTCCATGGGTGAAGGTGCCGGCCGCGCCGGCGGTCGAGCCGGCGCCGCCGCGGAGCGACCGCGTCGAGGTCACGGGGGAGGGCGGCGCGGTGCCGGTGAGGGTGACGGTGCCACCTCCGCCGGCCGGGCCGCGCCGGGGATACACCCTGGGTCATTTCACCACCAGAGCGACCTTTCGCGCCGCGGCAGGGCGATGTGCCTCCCCGAGCTACGGGTGCACCGTCAGCACCGGGCAGCGTGCGCGCCGCACGACGCGCTCGGCCACCGACCCCATGAGCGCGTGCTCGAGGCCGGTCCGGCCGTGCGTGCCCAGGACCAGGAGATCGACGGCGTGCTCCTTGGCCCAGGCGACGATCTCCGCGGCCGGCTCCCCGACGGCGGTGGCGGCATCGACGGCGGCGGCGCCCAACCCCTCCGCCTCGCGCCGCCAGTCGCCGAGGTGCTTGGCCGCCTGGTCGGCCAGCTCCTGCAGCATGCGGGCGCTGGCCACCACCGAGCCGTCGGGGAAGGTGAAGCCCGGCACCGGGTAGGCGTGCAGCAGGGTGAGCGTCGCCCCGAAACGCGCCGCCAGGTCGGCGGCAACCTCCATGGCGGCGCGGGAGGCGTCGGAGAAGTCGATGGGGCAGCAGATCCGCTTCCAGTCGGCCTTGGGCATGCGGAGATCGTAGACCGCCCGGGCGTTGGCCAGGGCGGCGCCTGCCGGGGACACCTCCCCGGGCGAGCCAGCGGTTGCCGTGGAGGTCCTCCCGCCCCGGACCCGCTTCCCCGCAAGGGACGGGAGTCCGGGCTCACCCCTGCCTCCTGGCAGGCGCGACAATGGGCGAGTGGTGGGAGGTCCTCTCCCACGGAGGAAGCCGCCATGATCCCCGAGCGCGTCGACCAGTACCTGAAGGCGAGACACCCGGGCTGCGAGCACACCGCCCACCTCCGCGCCGTCCCCGCGCAGCGGGTGGCCGCCGCGGAGCACGTGAGCGGCGATCGGATGGCGAAGACGGTGGTGGTGAGCCTCGACGGCCGGCAGGCGCTGGCGGTGGTCGCGGCCGACCGCCGGGTGGACCTGGGGGCCCTGGCGCTGGCCACCGGCGCCAGCCAGGCCGAGATGGTACCGGAGGCCGATTTCGCCGCCCGCTTCGAGCCCTGCGAGGTGGGGGCCGAGCCACCGCTCTGCCTCTTCGGCGTGCCCATCTACGTGGACGCGATCCTGGCCCGCGAGCCGTGGATCGTGATGCGGGGCGGGACCCATGAGGACGCCATCCGCATGCGCACCGACGAGTGGCTCGATGCCGAGGGCGTCCGGGTCGTCCAGGGCCTGGGATCCGAGGACGTGAGCGGCTGGGAGCGCATCAGCTAGCCGGGGCCCACCCCGGCCCGCGCTCGCACCCGCGCCTCGGCCAGGGCGCCGAGGGCCGCGCTCCGCACGGCGGCGTGCAGCTCCGCGAGCGTCCCGGCGCCGCGCTCGGCGATGCGGAGCGCCAGGAAGGCGCTGGCCAGCCGGCCCGCGGCGGAGAGGGCGAAGATGGGCGCCAGGTCGCTCCCGGCCCCGGCGCCGAGGGTGGCCCATAGCCCCGGCAGCGCCGCGGTGAGCGCCCCGCCCGCCCAGGTGGCGGCCGCGTAGGCCACGCCGCCCGCCGCGGCGAAGGCGGCGAGGTAGTACGGGCGGTCGCGGCGGGGCGCGATGGAGAGCGGCAGCGCGAAGCTCGCCAGGCCGTGGCCGCTCCAGGCGATCCCGCCCACCACCGCGTCGGCGGCGATGGGCCAGAGGAAGCCCGGGGAGGTGGCGAGCCACACCAGCGGCAGTCCCGCCGCGGCGAAGGAGCAGGCGGCCAGCACCGGCCTGGCCCCGAACCGGTCCACCGCCCTGCCCCAGAGCGGCGCGGCCAGGGTCCTGGCGCCGGCGCTGGCGGCGGCGTGCAGCGCGGCCACGGTGAAGCCGACCCGCAGGTCGTGGAGGAGCCAGAAGGTGAAGAAGCCCCCGCCCGCGCCCACCGAGGCGTTCCAGGCGACCTGGTAGGCGAGGAGCCCACGCGCCTGGGGATCGCGAGCCGGGCGGAGCGCGGCGCCGAGCGTGGGGGGGCTCTGGGGGCCGGCGGGAGGGTCGTGCTGCCGGGCCATGAGGACGGTGGTGACGAGCCCGGTGAGGCAGGCGGCGCCGGCCAGCGCGGAGAGCGCCATCTCGGCGCCACCCCGGGGCGCCGCCGCGTCGAGGAAGCGGGCCACCCCCACGCCGGCCATCGTCCCACCCAGGGTGCACAGGGCCGTGCGCCGGCCGAAGTAGCGACCGCGCATCGGCTCGGGCACCAGCTCGCCCATCCAGGCGGTCCAGGCGTTGTTCCCCAGGACGCCCAGGACCGCCGAGGCCGCCGCCACCGAGAGGAGAAGGTGCCGCGCCCCGGCCCCGGAGAGATCCAGGAGCGGCGAGAGGGCCAGCGGGAGGAGCGCCAGGCGCGAGAGGCCCACGGCGGCGATGGCCACCCGCCGCCGGCCCAGCGCCGCCGTGACCAGGGCCGAGGGGAGCTGGGCCAGCTGGGCGAGCTGCGGCAGCGCGCCCAGCGCCCCCACGAGGAGCGGCGAGGCGCCCAGGTGGAGCGCCCACCCGGCCAGGATGGTCGGCCCGGCCAGGGCGTTGATGAGCTCGGCGCCGAGCCCCTCGGCGGTGGAGGCGCGGAGGGACCGGCGCAGGCGGCTGGTCGGGCCGGCGCTGCGCCCGCCGGCGAGCGGCGCCGCCGAGAGGAGGCCCGCGGCCGGCGCGGCCGCCAGGCGGGCCACGCCGGCGAGGAAGGCGGAGGGGGGGCGGCGGAGGTGCACGGTGTCGCGGCGCCCGGCCCTTCACCACCGGCGCCACATCCACTCTGCCCCGGCTCCGCGCCCCGGTCAGGCGCCGGCCGGGCGGGCGGCCGCCGCGCCCGCGGCAGGCGCCCCCCGCGCACAGAGGCTCACCCGCGCTTCTTCTGGTAGGTGCCGACGAGCTGGGCCTCCGCCAGCACGTGGCCCTTCATGGCCTCGAGCAGCCGGGCCTTCTGGCCGGAGCCCAGGTCGCCCAGCAAGGCGTCCAGCGCGTAGAGCCTGAAGAAGTAGCGGTGGCGCCCGATGGGTGGGCAGGGCCCGCCCCAGGCCGCGCGGCGGTAGTCGGTCAGGCCGGCCCGCGTGCCCGCCGGCAGCGCCCGGGGCGAGGCCCCCTCGGGCAGGCCGGCGGCCCCGGGCGGCATGTCCCAGAGCACCCAGTGGACGAAGACCAGGCGCGGCGCCCGCGGATCGGGAGCGTCCGGATCGTCCACCAGCAGGGCCAGGCTCCTGGTGCCGGCGGGCGCGCCGGCGAAGGCGAGGGGCGGCGAGAGGTCGGCGCCCTCGCAGGTGTACTGCGTGGGGATCTCGCCGCCGTCGGGGAAGGCGGGAGAGGTGATGGTGAGGGCCATGCTGAGGAGGATAGTCCTCCGGCGCCGGCGCGGGGAGCTCGAGGGCGGGGCCGGGCCATGGCTCGCTGGCGGCCTCGGGGGGTGGTTGGTACATTCTCCGCCGTGCGCATCCTCCTCTCCAACGACGACGGCGTCCACGCCGCCGGCCTGCAGGCGCTGGCCGCGGCCTTCGCCGGCGACGAGGTCTGGGTGGTGGCCCCGGATCGCGAGCAGTCGGCCTCCTCCCACGCCATCTCGCTCCACCGCCCGCTCCGGGTGACCGAGGTGGGGCTGCGCCGCTACGCGGTGGACGGCACGCCCACCGACGCGGTGTACATGGGGCTGTGCCTGGTGCTGCGACAGTCCCCGCCCGACGTGGTGGTGGCGGGGATCAACCACGGCCCCAACCTCGCCAACGACGTCCACTACTCGGGGACGGTGGCCGCCGCCATGGAGGGGGCGCTGCTGGGCTTCCCGGCGGTGGCCGTCTCCCTGGCTGGCCCGCCACCCCACGACTTCGGGCCAGCCTCCCGCTTCGCGGCGGCCCTGGTGCGGGGGCTCCTCTCCCGGCCGGCGCCCAGCCCCTTCCTGCTCAACGTCAACGTGCCGCCCGGCCCGGTGCAGGGGTTCCGGCTGGCGCGGCTGGGCCGCCGGACCTACGGCAACGAGGTGGTCGAGAAGACCGACCCGCGGGGGCGGAAGTACTACTGGATCGGCGGCGAGGGCGGGGCGCGCAACGAGGACATCCCCGGCTCGGACTGCAACGCGGTGCGGGAGGGGGTGGCGGCGCTGACCCCGCTGCAGCTCGACTCCACCCACGACGCCGTCCTGCAGGACCTGCGCGGCCTGGCCGTGGCCGGCTACCAGAAGGACGCCCGACCGTGAGGTGGTGGGCCGGGCCGGCCGCCGCGGCCCTGGCCGCGCTCTGCGCCTGCCCCGCCCCGTCGCCCCGCAGCGCTCACCCGGCGCCGGTGCCCCTCTCCGCCCGCGGGGCCGAGGGCGACCGCTCCGCGGGGAGGGACACCGGGGGCGTTGTTCACGTGGTGAAGCGCGGCCAGACGCTCTACCGCATCGCCCGCGCCTACGGGATCGAGCCCGGCGAGCTCATGGAGGCGAACGGCATCACCGACCCGCGGACGCTGGCGGTGGGCCAGGAGCTCTTCGTTCCCGGAGCCACCGTGCCCGTGGACGTCGACGACCCTGCCCTGCCCCGGAAGCCCGCGCCTCCCGCCAGCCCGCCTCCCGCCAGCCCGCCTCCCGGCGCGCCGGCCCGGGAGACCGATCCGCCCGCCGCCGAGCCCCGGACGCCGGTCCTGGCCTGGCCGCTCCGGGGCGTCCTCTACGGCAGGTTCGGGATCCGGGGCGGCGCCCGGCACGATGGCATCGACATCGCCGCCCCCGAGGGCTCGCCGGTGGTGGCCGCCGACGACGGCGTGGTCGCCTACGTGGGCGAGCAGAGCGGCTACGGCACCGTGCTCATCCTGCGCCACGACCGCGGCCTGGTCACGGTGTACGCCCACAACTCGGCGGTGCTGGTCCGGGAAGGGGAGCGGGTGGCCCGCGGGCAGCCGGTGGCCAGGGTGGGCCAGACCGGGCGGACCACCGGCCCTCACCTCCACTTCGAGGTGCGGGAGGGGACCCGACCGCGGAACCCCCTGCTCTACCTGCCGTAGCGGAGGGTCCGTGGTAGGCTCGCTCCCCTATGGCCGAAGCCCTGGATGCCGTCCGCGCCTGCATACGCGACGTCCCCGACTTCCCGCAGAAGGGGGTCATCTTCCGGGACATCACCCCCGTCCTCGCCGACGCCGCGCTGTTCCGGCAGGTGATCGATGCCCTGGCCACTCGCTGGCGGGGCGAGCGGGTGGCCAAGGTGGTGGGCATCGAGTCGCGGGGCTTCCTCTTCGCGGCGCCGCTCGCCTACGTGCTCCGGGCCGGGGTGACGGTGGTCCGCAAGCCGGGGAAGCTCCCCTGGCAGGTGATCCGCGAGGTCTACTCGCTGGAGTACGGCGAGAACGCCCTCGAGCTGCACCAGGACGCCATCGCCCCCGGGGAGCGGGTGTTGGTGGTGGACGACGTGCTTGCCACCGGCGGGACCGCCGACGCCACCCGCCGCCTGGTCACCCGCCAGGGCGGGAAGGTGGTGGGCTTCGCCTTCCTGGTCGAGCTCGGCTTCCTCGACGGCGCCCGGCGGCTTTCCCCGGACCCCATCCAGTCGCTGATCCGCTACTGAATCGACGCAGCCCACCCCGGCCTTCGGCTGTACCCGGCCGGCGGCCGGGTTAGGTCTACCCCGTGACCTCGGCCGCGAGCGACAGCCTCAAGTTCCTGGGGACGGCGGGGGCGCGCCTCACCGTCTCCACGCAGGCCCGCCACTCCGGCGGCCTGCTGTGGACGCTGGGCGGCCTGACGCTGTGGGTGGACCCGGGCCCGGGCGCGCTGGTCCGGGCCCTGTCGTCCCGGCCCCGGATCGATCCCTCGCGGGTGGACGCGCTGCTCGTCACCCATCCCCACCTCGACCACGCCGGCGACGCCACCGCGGTGGTGGAGGCCATGACCCGCGGGGGCTTCGGCCGGCGGGGAACGCTGCTCGCCCCCCGGGCCGCGCTGGAGGGCGAGCCGGTGGTCTTCCGCTACGCCCAGGAGTTCGTGACCCGCCGCGAGATCCTCGAGCCGGGCGGGCGGTACCCGCTCGCGCCCGGCCTCACCCTCTCCACCCCGCTGGCCCACGACCACGGGGTGGAGACCTACGGCTACCGGCTGGAGCGGGACGGCTTCTCCGCCGCCCACGTGGTGGACACCTACTGGATGGACGAGCTGGCCGACTCCTACGCCGGGGTCGACCTCCTCTTGGTGAATGCCACCCGTCTCAGGGGGCGCGACCGCCGTTACCTCCACCTCGGCCTGGACGACGCCGAGGCGCTGACCGCGGCCATCCGTCCGCGGCTGTGCGTCCTGACCCACTTCGGCATGCAGCTCCCCCCCGCCCGGGCCCGCGCGGCCGCGCAGGAGATGGCGGCGCGGACGGGCGTGGCCGTGCTGGCGGCCAGCGATGGCCTCCACCTCTCGCTGGCCGAGCTCCCCGCCGCGGCCGGGCGCCGCCTCGCGGTCGCCCCGGACGCCGTCCCCCGGTGATAGGTTCCCGCGTATGGCCGGCCCGACCACCTTCCAGAGCGCGCCGGTGCGGGAGGCCTGGGACGAGACCCCCACCCTCCGCGCCATCCGGCTGGCGCTCCCGGCCGAGCTGGCCCCGGCCCACCGCCGGCCCGGCCAGCTGGTGAAGGTCCACACCGCCATCGGCGAGGGGTTCTTCGCCCTGGCCAGCGCGCCCGACCCGGCCGGACTCGCCGAGCTCCTGGTGAAGCGCGGGGGGCGGGTCGCCGACGCGGCCATCGCCGGCGCCGTCCCCGGCGGCGCGCTGGCCCTTTCCCCGCCCTTCGGCGACGGCTTCCCGGTGGACGAGGCCGACGGCCGGGACCTGCTCCTCTTCGCCGCCGGCTCGGGCATCGCCCCCATCCGCTCGGTGATCCAGCACCTGCTCGAGGAGCGCGGGCGCTGCCGGCGCATCACCCTCTTCTACGGCCAGCGCCACGGCGGCGACTTCGCCTACCGCGCCGAGCACCCGGCCTGGGAGCGCGGCGGGGTGCGCGTGGTGCTGTGCCCGTCCCGGGCCGACGACCTGTGGGAGGGGTTCCGGGGCCGGGTGCAGGAGGTGGCCCGCTCCATGGCCTTCGGGGGCTCGCCGCCCGCGGAGACCGTGGCCTTCGTCGCCGGCATGGCCGCCATGGTGGAGGACGTTCGGCGGACGCTGGCCGAGGCGGGGATGCCGCCAGAGCGGCTGTTCCTGAACCACTAGGGTAGAGGGGGAAGCATGGCCTCGGAGCTCCACGCCCACCGGCTTCTCGTCGCCCTGGTCCTCCTCTCGGTGGCGCTGGTGGTGGCCCTGGCCTCCCCGTTCTGGGCGCCGCTCACCCTGGCGGCGGTGTTCGCGGCCGCGCTGCACGGCTGGATGGACGCGCTGGCGCGCCTGCTCCGGGGGCGGCGGCGGCTCTCCGCCCTCATCCTGACCCTGGGCGTCCTCCTGGCGGTGCTCCTGCCCCTGGGCGGCCTGGGGGCCGGCCTGGCCAGCCGCATCGTCGACGGGGTGGAGTGGACCCGGGGCGCGCTGGAGAGCCAGGGCATCGCCGGGCTGATCGCCAGGCTGCCGGCGCCGCTGCACGAGCTGGCCCTGCGCCTGGTGGCCGCCATCCCCGATCCCCAGCAGCAGATCCAGGCGCTGGCCGGGGCGCGGGGGAGCCAGGCGGCGGAGGCGCTGGGCGGGATCCTCCTGGCCACCGGCTCGGCCATGTTCCGCGCCGCCTTGTTCCTCATTGCCCTCTTCTTCCTGCTCACCGACGGCATGCCCATGGTGCACTGGCTCGACGCCCACGTCCCGCTGCGGCCCGGACAGCTCCGGACGCTACTGGGCGAGTTCCGGCGCACCAGCGTGTCGGTGCTCTTGGCGAGCGTGGTCACCGCCCTCCTGCAGACCGCGGCCGCCCTGGTCGGCTACCTGGTGGCCCGGGCCCCCAACACGCTCTTCCTGGCCCTCGCCACCTTCGTGGTGGCCCTGGTGCCGGCCCTGGGCGGCACGCTGGTGGTGGTCCTCACCGGCCTCTTGCTGCTCGCCACCGGCCACCCGGTGGCCGGCGTGTTCCTCCTCGCCTGGGCGGTCCTGGTCTCGGCGGTCGACTCGGTCGCCCGCCCCTACCTCCTGCGGGGGGGCATGGCGGTCCACGGCGGGCTCATGTTCTTCGCGCTGCTCGGCGGGCTGGCGGTCTTCGGCGGCATGGGGCTGGTCATCGGGCCGCTGGCGCTCACCTTCCTCGTCACCGCGCTGCGGATGTACCGGCGCGAGTTCGGGCCGCCCGCCCCCCAGGCGGCCGAGCCGCCGGCGAGGGCGCACCCTCCGGCAGCCTAGCTGGCCGCGCCCGCCACCGACCCGCCCTAGGCGGGCTTGAAGGCCCGGAAGGCCAGGAGCGTCTCGGTGTCGCGGATGCCGGGGATGCGCTGGAGCCGGTCGGGGATGAGGTCGCCGAAGGCCTCGTGATCCGGGGCGTAGACCTTGACCAGGAGGTCCCAGGGGCCGGTGATGGAGTGGACCTCGGACACGCCCTCGATCTCCATGAGGGCGTTGGCCACCTCCTCGAGCCGCCCGAGCTGGCACTTCACGAGCACGAACCCGGCCTTCATCCGTCGCCTCCTGGGCGCCGCCCGGGCGCCGGCCCCATCATCTCGCGGTTCGCGGGTCAGGGCCAGGCGGGATCTCCGCCGTGCCAGTCCGCGGTCGCCTCCAGCCACATGGCCAGCCCCGCCCAGGCGCCGTAGCGGGCGTACCAGCGGCGCAGGGTGCGGTCGGCGGGCGGGCGGCGCTTCCCGCGAAGGCGCGCCAGCTTGCCCCGATTCCAGGAGTCGAGCGCCAGGTGGTCGTGCCGGCCGAGGAGGCGCAGGAGGTGCTCGGTGGCGTAGGGGCCGAAGCCCTTCTGGGCTCGGATGCGCGCGGCCACCTCCTCGGTGGAGAGGGTCGCGGCCCCGCCGCCGCGGAGTGCCTCCAGCCCGAGCTCGCCCTGGGCGGCGCCCCGGGCCAGCGCCAGGAGGAAGGGCGCGCGGTAGCCGGCCCGGACGAGCTCCCGGTAGAAGCGCTCGGGGCGCGCGGCCATGGCCCGGGGCGTGGGAAAGGTCCGGCCGCCTCGCGGGCCCGGCTCCCCCAGCAGCTCGCAGAGGCGGGACACCGTGGCGCGGGTCAGCGCCCAGGAGCAGTTGGTGGTGCAGAGGGTCTTCACCGCGTCCTCGTACACGGTGGGCGAGCGGAGCAGCCGGCCGGCACCCCGCGAGATCGCCCAGCGGAGGTCGGGCAGCTCCCTCCCCTGGCCCGACGCCCGCAGCGCCTCCAGCTCCGCGGCCCGGGCCCAGAACGGCCCCAGGTCCTCGTCGAGCGCCAGGCAGGCGCCCATGGCCTGGCGGGCCTCGCGCGCCTCCGCGGCAGAGAGGCGGCCCGCCGCCGCCGCCCGGAGGGCCAGCCCGTGGGGCGCCGGCGCCACCTCCACGTCGACGACACGCCCGGTCGAAAGGCCGAACGGCCTGCCCAGCACCTGCCGCTGGCGATCCCAGCGCCACGGGGCGAGGTCGTACCAGCCGTGGCTCTCCACCGTCAGACGGAGATCGAAGGGCTCGGGAACGCGCACCGCGGATTCACTACCACGGAGGCCGCGCCCCCGCCCCGCCGGGAGGCGCAGGGCCCTGCCCCGGCGCCAGGGAGGGCCCGACCGATCGCGCCATCGAGGGCCTCGGGGGCGCCGGATCATCCCTGGCTGCGCCTCCTTCCCCGGGTTACTCTCCACCGCCTTCATGCGCCGCGCCGCGCTCACCGCCCTGCTCCTGGCCGCGCGGCCCACCCTGGGAGAACCCCCGGATCCGGCCCCGGAGCCGCCGCTCCCCGAAGTTGTCCGGCCCGAGCCCGAGGAGGTGGCCCCGCCGGAGGAGGGCCAGCCCAGGCCCGGGACCCTGAGCGGGCCCGGCGAGGTCCCAGAGCCGCCCCCGCCCGCCGACGGCCACCGCCGGGCCTCGCGCAGCTTCCTCCTCCCGGTGGTCTCCTACCTGCCCGAGACCGGGCTAGCGGCCGGCGCCTCGGCCGGCGTCCACCGGCACCTGGAGGGCGCCACCCGCCCCACCAGCTTCTTCGGCACCGCGGTCTACACCACCGAGCGCCAGGGGCTGCTCGACCTGGCCGCCGACTGCAACTTCCGCGGGGGCCTGACCCTGGCCGCGCGGGCCCGCGCCCTGCACTACCCCGACCGCTACTACGGGATCGGGCCGGACACGCCCTCGTCGGCCATGGAGCACTACACCCGCCGGTCGATCGAGCTGGTGGCGCAGGGCGAGGTGCCCTTCCCGGGCGTCCCCCACCTGCGCGTCGGGCCGCGCATCGACCTGCGGGCGGAGGAGATCGTCGACAAGGATCCGGGGGGCGCCCTGGCGGCGGGCAAGGTCTCGGGCGCGGACGGCTCCCGCGCCGCCGCGGCGGGCGCGGCCGTGACCTGGGACACCCGCGACGGGCCGTTCTGGCCGTCGCACGGGACGCTGGCCGAGGCCTGGTACGTCTACGCGCCCGACGGCCTGGCCCGGAACGGCGCCTACGGCCGCGGGGTGCTCGAGCTGCGCCAGTTCGTGCCGCTCCCCTCCGGGCAGGTGCTGGGGCTGCACGCCTACGGCGAGCGCGCCCACGGGGCGGTGCCCTTCACGCTCCTGCCGCACATCGGCAGCACCCGCTACCTGCGCGGCATTCGCGAGGGCCGCTACCGGGACGACGTCTCCTATTCGGTCCAGGCCGAGCTGCGGGCACCGTTCTTCTGGCGCATCTCCGGCGTGGCCTTCGCCGCCGCCGGCGACGTGGCGCCGCGGATCGCCGACATCCGGCTCGACCGGCCCAAGGTGGCGGGCGGTGCCGGGCTGCGCTACCGCCTCACCGACGAGGGCGCCAACATCCGGCTGGACGTGGCCGCCAGCCGGTTCGGGGTGCAGCTGTACGTGCTGGTGCTGGAGGCGTTCTGACCAGGGAACGAGCGGCGGGCCGGGGCCCTAGACCGTGGTCTCGGTGGCCCCGTGGCACTTCTTGTACTTCTTGCCCGAGCCGCAGGGGCAGGGGTCGTTGCGCCCGACCTTGGGCTGGGTCCGCACCACCGTCTCCTGCCTGGGCTTGGGCTTCTGGTCGCCGTCCCCGCCGGCGTCGGCGTGGCTGGCCATGGCCCGGGCCATGGCCCGGCGCTGCATGGCCAGGCGCTTCTGCTCGATCTCCTCGGCGGTCTCCTGGCGGACCAGCTGCAGGCGCAGGACGTTCCCGACGACCGCGCTCTTCACGCGCCAGGTCATCTGGACGAACATCTCGTAGCCTTCCTTCTTGTACTCCTGCTTGGGGTCCTTCTGGCCGTAGCCGCGCAGGCCGATGCCCTGGCGCAGGTGGTCCATGGAGAGCAGGTGGTCCTTCCACTGCTGGTCGATGGCCTGCAGGTAGAGGTACTGCTCGTAACGGCGGAGGACCGAGACGCCCTCGGGGTCCTTGCCCAGCTCCTCCTCCTTCTGCCGGTAGAGCTTCTCCACCACGTTGTAGACCTGCTCCATGATGGCCTGGCGCGAGTCCTGGGCGCGGCCGGCCGGCGGCGCGAACTTCATGGCCACGCCGAACTGGTCCTTGACCACCGCCGAGAGTCCGTCCAGGTCCCAGTCGGCCACGCGGGTCCCGCAGCTGGCCCCGACCATCTCGCTGACCAGGTCCTCGATCAGGTCGAGCATGTGCTCGCGGGCGTCCGACCACTGGAAGACCTGCTCGTGCCGGGTCTTCTTCCGGGTCTTGGGGTCCTCGTCGTACTCCACCACCGGGACGCCCGCGCCGAAGCCCAGCACCATCCGGCGCAGCCGGTAGATGCTGCGGCGCTGCTGGTTCATCACGTCGTCGTACTCCAGCAGGTTCTTGCGGATGTCGAAGTTGTGGGCCTCGACCTTCTTCTGGGCGCTGGCGATGGCCCGGGTGAGCCAGGGGTGCTCGATCTGCTCCCCCTCCTTCATGCCCATGGCCTTCATCAGCCCCTGGATCCGCTCCGACCCGAAGATGCGCATCAGGTCGTCTTCCAGGGAGAGGTAGAAGATCGACGAGCCCGGGTCCCCCTGCCGGCCGGCGCGGCCGCGGAGCTGGTTGTCGATGCGGCGGGACTCGTGGCGCTCGGTGCCCACGATCTGCAGGCCGCCCAGCCCCACCACCACGTCGTGCTCGGCGGCGCACTGCCCCCTCAGCCGCTCGGTGGTCTCGCGCAGCCTCTCCACCCAGGCCCGCTGGCGCTCCTCGAAGGCGGCCTGCTCCTCGCCCTCCATGGGTGCGTCCGGCTCCGGCCCCACCTCGTGGCGGGCCATCATCTCCGGGTTGCCGCCCAGGATGATGTCGGTTCCGCGGCCGGCCATGTTGGTGGAGATGGTGACCGCGCCCTTGCGCCCGGCCTGGGCCACGATCTCCGCCTCGCGCTGGTGGTGCTTGGCGTTGAGGACGTTGTGGCCCACCCCGCGCCGCTTGAGCAGGGCCGAGACCACCTCGCTCTTGGCCACCGACACCGTGCCCACCAGCACCGGCTGCCCCTTCTTGCTCCGCCCCTCGATCTCCTCGCAGAGCGCGTGGAACTTCTCGCGCTCGGAGCGGTAGACGACGTCCTCGGCGTCCTTGCGGACGTTGGTCTTGTTGGTGGGGACCACCACCACGTCGAGGTTGTAGGTCTTGGCGAACTCCTCCGCCTCGGTCTCGGCGGTGCCGGTCATGCCCGCCAGCTTGGAGTACATGCGGAAGTAGTTCTGGAAGGAGATGGTGGCCAGGGTCTGGTTCTCGGCCTCGA
>DATKMW010000096.1:0-21238 GCA_035541675.1 Anaeromyxobacter sp.
GAACGAGATCCTCTCCACGGTGATGCTCAACTACATCGCCGCCCAGCTCTACACCTTCCTCCTGCGCGGCCCGATGATCGACCCCGACGAGCTCATGACCGGCTCGGGGACGCCGCAGTCGATGCGGCTCCCCCGCGCCGCCTGGCTCGACCGGCTGGTCCCCGGCACCCGGCTCCACTCCGGCCTGGTGCTGGCCCTGATCCTCGCCTTCCTGGTGTGGCTCCTGCTGTGGCGGACCACCTTCGGCTTCCGGCTCCGGGCCGCGGGCGCCGAGCAGCGGGCGGCGCGCTACGCCGGCGTGGGGGTGGAGCGCTCCCTGGTGACCGCCATGCTCCTCGCCGGTGGCTTCGCCGGCCTGGCCGGCGGGGTGGAGGTGGCCGGGGTGCACCACCGCGCCATCGAGGCCATCACCGCCGGCTACGGCTTCGCCGGCATCGTGGTGGCCCTCTTCGGCGGCCTCCACCCGGCCGGCATCGTGCCGGCGGCGGCCTTCTTCGGCCTCATGCTGGTGGGAGCGGACATGACCCAGCGCTCGGCCGGCGTGCCGGCCAACATGGTGCTGGTGCTGGAGGGGGTGATCATCCTGGCCATCGTCTCGGCGGGGATGGTCATGAACAACCCGTACGCCCAGGAGCGGGCCGCCCGGTTCGTCCGCCGGCTCCTCGGGGCGGGGGGCCCCGGAGCCGCGTCCGCCGGCTCCGGCCCGGGACCGGCCAGCGAGGGCTCGCCTTGATCCTCCGCATGGTCCACGACGTCCTGGCCCTGGGCGTGCCCTTCTCGGTGGCCCTGCTCCTCGCCGCGCTGGGCGAGATGTTCAACCAGCGGGCCGGGGTCTTCAACCTGGGGTGCGAGGGGATCATGAGCATGGGGGCCTTCCTCGCCTTCCTGCCCTCCTACCTCCTGGCGCAGGGGGGGCTCGCGCCCTGGGCACCGATCTTGGGCTTTGCCCTCGCCGCCCTGGCCGGCGTCCTCCTCGGGGCCCTCTTCGCCCTGGTGACCGTGACCTTCCGCGCGCCCCAGGGGATCGCCGGCATCGGCCTGCAGATGCTGGGCTGGGGCACCGCCGGCGTCGTCTTCCGCCACTTCATCGGCGGGGTGACCGGCGTCCCGGGCGTCTCCGCCTGGCCCGTCCCCTGCCTGTCGCGCATCCCCTTCCTGGGCGACGTGCTCTTCCGCCACGACCCGGTCGTCTACCTGGCCTACCTGGCCGTGCCCGCCTGCGCCTTCGTGCTCTACCGGACGCCCTGGGGGCTCCGGGTGCGGGCGGTGGGGACCTACCCGCGCGCGGCCGACACCATGGGCATCCGCGTCAACCGGGTCCGCTACCAGGCGCTCATGCTGGGCGGGGCCATGGCCGGCCTGGGCGGCGGGTACCTCTCGCTCTGCCAGGCCAAGATGTTCGCCGACGACCTGGTGGCCGGGCGCGGCTTCATCGCGGTGGCGCTGGTCTACTTCGGGCGGTGGACGCCCCTGGGGATCGCCGGCGGCGCCCTCCTCTTCAGCCTGGCCCAGGCGTTCCAGCTCGCCATCCAGGTGGCCGGCATCAAGTTCCCCTACGAGTTCGCGGTCATGCTCCCCTACGCGCTGGTCATCCTGGTGCTGGCCCTGGCGCGGCGATCGCGCCTGCTGGGCCCGGCGGCGCTGGGCAAGCCCTACGACCGCGAGGTCCGGGTGTGAGGCCTTCGGCCGGCGCCGAGCCCCCGCGTCCCGCGGTCGTCCCCGCCCCCGTCGCCGGCCCGCACCCCATCGGGGCCGTTGCGCGCGGTGAAGCCGCGGTGCCAAGGTCCCGTTTCAGTAATTCGGTTTAGTAAACCAGGTTCAGTCACCGGAGCGGGGCTCCGGACGGGAGCGAGCTTGAGCGCCCTCTCGACGAGCGAGCCGGCGGGCGAGGCCGCGCCCCTGCTGTCGATGGCCGGCATCTCCAAGGCGTTCTCGGGGGTGGAGGTGCTCCGCGACGTGCGCTTCGACCTCCGCCCCGGCGAGGTCCACGTCCTGGCCGGCGAGAACGGGGCCGGCAAGAGCACGCTCATCAAGATCGCCGCCGGCGTCCACTCCGAGTACGAGGGGAGCATTCACCTTCACGGCCAGCTCACCCGCTTCACCTCGCCCCACGACGCCGCCGTCCGGGGCATCTCGGTGATTCACCAGGAGATGTCGCTCATCGACGCCATGTCGGTGGTGGACAACATGTTCCTGGGGCGCGAGCTGAGCCGGCCGGGGTCGGGCGGCCAGTGGCTGGACCGCGCCGCCCAGCTCCGCAGGGCCCGCCAGTTCTGCGACCAGCTGGGGCTGGGGGACATCGACCTCCTTCGGCCGGTCGAGGACTACTCGCTCTCGGTGAAGAACCGGATCGAGATCGCCAAGGCGCTGGCCTGGAGCGCGCGCATCTTCGTGATGGACGAGCCCACCAGCGCCCTCTCCGAGCCGGAGGTGGTGCGGCTCTTCGAGATCATCGGCCAGCTCAAGGCCCAGGGCTGCGGGATCATCTACATCTCCCACCGGATGGAAGAGATCTACCGGCTGGCCACCCGGATCACGGTCCTGCGCGACGGTCGGTACATCGGCACCGAGGAGGCGGCGCGGCTCCCCGCCCCGGAGCTGATCCGCTGGATGATCGGCCGGGAGCTCAAGACCCATTTCCCGCCCCGCCGGGCCAAGCTGGGGGCCGAGCGGCTGCGGGTGGAGGGGCTGTCCCTGCTGGCGCCGGGGTCCACCTCCACCGGCTCGCGCCGCTGGCTGGTGCGCGACGTGTCGCTTTCGGTGCGGGCCGGGGAGATCGTGGGCCTGGCCGGGCTGCAGGGCTCGGGCAACAGCGACCTGTTCCGGGGGATCTTCGGGGCGCTGGGACCGCCCGCCCAGGGCCGGGTCCTGGTCGACGGCCAGCCTTTCCGGGTGCGCTCGCCGCGCCACTCGGTGAGGCAGGGGCTGGCCTACCTCACCAGCGACCGCAAGGGGACGGGGCTGGTGCTGTCCATGGACCTGGCCCGCAACGTGACCCTGGCCTCGGTCCCGGCAATCTCTCCCGGCGGCTGGGTCCAGGAGTCGCGCGAGCGCCGCATCGCCGCCGAGCACACCCAGGCCCTGAGCATCCGGGCCACCGGCCCGACCCAGGAGGTCTCCACCCTCTCCGGCGGCAACCAGCAGAAGGTGGCGCTGGCCAAGTGGATCGAGACCCGGCCGCGCGTGCTCCTGCTCGACGAGCCGACCCGCGGCGTGGACGTCGGCGCCAAGCACGAGATCTACGAGCTGATGAACCAGTGGACCGAGCAAGGCCACGCCATCGTGCTCATCACCTCCGAGATGCCGGAGCTGCTTGGGCTCTCGGACCGGATCGTCGCCATGCACCGGGGCCGCGTGACGGCGGAGTTCACGCGGGCCGAGGCGACGCAGGAGAAGGTCCTCGAGGCAGCCATGGCGGACAGCGCACCATGAGAGAGACGCTGGAGACGCAGCACGAGGCGGAGCTGGCGGAGGTGGAGCGGCGGCGGGACGGCCTGAAGCCGCTCCTGAATTTCCTGCAGCGGCCCTGGGTCCGGGCGCTGGCGCCTCTGGTGCTGGTGCTGATCATCGGGGTCGTCTTCAACGCGCACCGGGCCTTCTACGCCTGGGGCACGCACCGGGACATGCTCCGGCAGGTCTCGGTCTACGGCATCCTGGCCTGCGGCCTTACCCTGGTGATCATCACCGGCGGCATCGACCTCTCGGTGGGCAGCCTGCTGGGCTTCACCGCGGTGCTCTTCGCCCAGGTCTCCATCCACCAGGCCTGGCCGGCCCTGCCCGCGGTGCTGGTGGTGCTCGTGGCCGGGAGCGCCTGTGGGCTGGTGTCGGGCGAGCTCATCTCGCGATTCCGGATGCAGCCCTTCATCGCCACCCTGGCCATGATGGTCTTCGCCCGGGGCCTGGCCAAGACGATCTCCGGCGGCGAGAAGGTCTCGCAGGCAGTGCTCCTCCCCGACGGCTCGCCCAAGTACCTGGACCTGCCCCGCGTCTTCTCGGTCATCGACAGCAAGGTCCTGGGGGGCCACCTGGCGGTGGTGAGCATCATCTTCTTCGCCTGCGTGGCCGTGTGCTGGGTGCTCCTGGGCAAGCTGCGCTGGGGCCGGTACCTGTACGCAACCGGCGGCAACGAGGACTCGGCCCGCCTCTCGGGCATCCCCATCCACCGGGTGAAGCTGCTGGCCTACGGCCTCTCCGGCCTGATGGCCGCCGTGGCCGGCATCTGCCAGGCGGTGCAGGAGCAGCAGGGCGACCCCGAGGCCGGCAACGGCTACGAGCTCACCGCCATCGCCATCGTGGTCATGGGGGGGACCAGCCTGAACGGCGGCCGCGGCGGGATGCTCTTCACCCTGCTCGGCGCCGCCATCATCGGCTACCTGGAGAAGATCCTCAGCATCAACGCCGTACCCGAGGCATTCCGCCTCATGTTGACGGGAGGGATCGTCGTCGCAGCAGTGCTGTTCCAGAAGGTCCGCAAGTAGCACCGACCGCAGTGAACCCACCGCAGAAGGGAAGAGCCATGAAGAAGCTCCTGGTGATGCTGGTGGCCTTGGGCCTGGCCGCCACCGCCCGCGCCGCCGACAAGAAGTACGTGATCGGCATGAGCCAGTGCAACCTGGGCGAGCCCTGGCGTGTGCAGATGAACGCCGACGTGAAGCGCGCCGCCGAGAAGCACCCCAACATCGAGGTCATCTACAAGGACGCGCAGAACGACACGCTCAAGCAGGTCTCGCAGATCCGCGAGTTCATCGCCTCCAAGGTCGACCTGCTCATCGTCTCCCCCAAGGAGGCCGTGCCGCTCACGCCGCCGGTGTCCGAGGCCTACAAGGCGGGCATCCCGGTGATCGTCCTCGACCGCAAGGTCACCGGCTCCGACTTCACCGAGTTCATCGGCGCCGACAACAAGAAGATCGGCCGCCACCTGGGCCAGTGGGTGGTGAAGACCCTGGGCGGGAAGGGCAACGTGGTGGAGCTGAAGGGGCTCATGACCTCCACCCCGGGCCAGGACCGCGACTCCGGCTTCCGCGAGGGCATCAAGGGCTCGGACATCAAGATCGTCTTCGAGGCGGACATGAAGTGGCTCGAGCCCAACGCCCGCAAGGAGATGGAGTCGGCGCTGGCCACCAACCCCCACATCGACCTGGTCTACGGCCACAACGACCCGGGCGCGCACGGCGCCTACCTGGCGGCCAAGGCGGCTGGGCGGGAGGGCGAGATGAAGTTCGTGGGTATCGACGGGCTGCCGCAGGAGGGGCAGGCCTACGTGCGCCAGGGCATCCTCTCCGCCAGCTTCGAGTACCCCACCGGCGGCGACGTGGCCATCGAGAAGGCGCTGGAGGTCCTCTCCGGCAAGCAGATCCCGAAGGAGATCGTGCTCGACTCGCGGGTGTTCACCAAGGACAACGTCGACAGCGGAGGGGAGTGGCTGAAGTAGCCGGCCTCCGTGCCATCGGCGCCGGCGGCGGCTTCTCTGGACGCCGCCGGCGCCCCTCTCCGAGGGAGCGCATGCCCAGGAAGTCCAGCAGGTCGCCCGGCCCCACCCCGCGCGTCTCCATGAAGGAGATCGCGCGCATGACCGGGTTCTCCCCGACCACCGTCTCGCTGGTGCTGAACGGCCGCTCCCAGCGCTTCAACATCTCGCAGGAGACCCAGGACCTCATCCGCAGCGTGGCCAAGCAGCACAACTACTACCCCAACCTCCACGCCCGCGGCCTGCGCAGCCGCACCACCAACATCGTCGGCCTCACCGTCCCCACCCTCTACAATCCGTTCTTCGGCGAGATGGCCGAGACCTTCGAGAGCCTGGCCCGCTCCAGCAAGAAGCTCCCCCTCATCACCGTCACCCACTATGACCCGCAGGAGGAGCGGGAGACCATCCACTACTTCCTCTCGCAGAAGGTGGAGTGCGTCTTCACCGCCAACCTGACCGCCCTGGACGAGATCTCCCAGCTGTGCAGCCGGGCCGGCATCCGGCAGATCCTCCTCGACTCGCAGGAGAGCGGGAAGCCCACCGTCACCACCGACAACGTCGAGGCGGCACGGGTCCTCACCCGCAACCTGCTCAGCGCCGTGGCCGCCGCCGGCCGTCGGGGCCGGGTCTACTTCGTGGGGGGGATGCCCAGCCACGCCATCACCATGCAGCGCCTGGCGGGCTTCAAGGCCGCCCTCCGCGAGAGCGGTGCGCCCTTCGGCGAGGCCCAGTTCCTCCGGACCGAGTTCGACGCCGAGGCCGCCTACCGCGAGCTGCGCGCGCTCCTCCGCTCCAGCGCCGAGGTGGCCGGGATCTTCCTCAACGCCGTGCCAGCCCTGGAGGGCCTGGTCCGCCTCTACCCGGAGGCGCCCCATCGCTGCCGTCAGACCCCCTGCGCCGTCTTCGACTACCACCCCTTCATGAGCTTGCTCGCCGACCTGCGGCTGCTCATCGTCCGCCAGAGCCCGCGGCAGATGATGAACCGGGCCTACGAGCTCTTCGCCAGCCCAAAGCCCGGGCAGGACCGGGTCCACTTCACCCCCTACGAGCTGCTGCTCCCGCCAGGGATGTCCGCCCTGCCCTCGCGCCGCGGCAGGGAGTCGCTGTAGCTTGACGGCGCGCCCGACCGACTCCCCCCGTGCGTGCGACCGCTAGGGACTCTCCGGGCCGCACCCCGGCGCCGCCAGGAACGCACGCGCCTCGGCTCGCGACCGCGGCGGCAGCAGGAACTGCGAACGGCCGCCGACGACGAGCCGGGCGCTGCCGGCGGCCCGGCCGTCTTCCCGGTAGGCGTACACGTCGGTGTGCTGGCGCCGGCGGATCACCACCAGGATGGGGTCGCCCTTGGCGTCGACGAGCCCAGCCGCGAGGACGCTGCCATCCGGGCAGCTCGCCGTGGCCGACCGCAGGCGCAGCTGGCCCGTTCGCCAGCGGTCCTGGGCATCCTGGGCGGCGGCGGTGAGCGAGTCCTCCGGTCCGCGGACCTCCCCGGGGGCGGCCACGAGGGAGAGCGCCTCGCGAAGCTGGGCTTCCTCCGCCCGACGGGGGGCCTCGACGCGGAACACCAAGAGCACCGAGGCCGCGACCGCCAGGGCAGCGATCCCGGGATAGAGCCACGGTCGCCGCGGCGGCGCGGCCCGGGCCGACGCTGCCCGAGCGGCCGAGAGGACCCGCTCCTCGATGGCTGCCGGCACCGGGGCCAGGACCCCTCCCTCCCGCAGGGCACGGCCTGCGGCCCCAGAGGCACGGTGGGCCGCGACGAGCCGCTCCAGGTGCCTCGCGCACCGATCGCACTCCTCGAGGTGCGCCCGGAGGGCCTGGAGGTCGCGCTCGGCGAGCGCCCCTTCCGCGTAGTCGAGCCAGAGCTCCTCGGCGGCGGCGTGCTCCACTAGGCCTCCTCATCCAGGTCTGCGTGCGCGACACCGGCGGCGCTCAGGGCCTCGGCGAGGAACTCGGTCGCGAGCCGGACCCGGGTCTTGGCGGTGCCGAGCGGCGACGCCATCGCCTCCGCGATCTCCTCGAAGGTGAGCTCCTCGACGTACTTCAGCGTCCAGGCGATCTTCTGGACCTCAGGCAGGCGCTGGACGATCTCGAGCACCATCCTCGCCCCCTCGCGCGCCTGCGACCGGTCGGCCGGCCCCGACTCGGAGGTCGACAGGCCTGGCTCGTCGTCCACGCTGCTCGCCTCCCTCGCCGACGACGAGGCGAGCCGATCGAGCGCCTTGCGCGTCGCCACGGTGCGGACGAACCCGCGGAAGCTCCCCGGCCTGTAGCTCTCGGCGCGCGCCACCTCGAGCCAGGCATCCTGGAAGACCTCGTCGGCGAGCGAGGGGTGGCGGCTCAGGATCCGGCCCACCGCCGCGCGGGTGGCCGGGGCGTTCCGCTCCCAGAGCAGCTCGAAGGCCGCCTGCTCGCCGCGCCCCATTCGGCGGGACTCGACCCACAGAGCCATGAGTTCCTCGTCCGTTCGCCCCCTGAGGAGCAGCTTCTTGAGCGACCCGGGCAGTCGGCCTCCCGCCGATCCCGAAACAAGTGAACGGGGAAGCGAGCTCGCGGGATCTTGTCGAGCTTAGCCCAGCGCGCCTCCGCTCCGTAGACCATCTGGGGTAATCCTGTCAGGGCCCCGGATGCTAGGATCCACCCGGTCCCGCTGACCGTTTCTGGAGCCAGATGCGAAGCGTACGCGTCCTGGTGGTCCTGGCAGCCCTGCTCGCGGCTCGCGCCGGGCTGGCCCAGGCCCGGCGAGCGCTGCTCGTGGGCATACGGCGCTATCCCGAGCTCGCGGAGCGCGGTCCCCGCGGCGGGTGGCCGGCGGTCGAGGGCGCCGACAACGACGTGTTGGCCGTACGAGAGATCCTCGTCGCCCGCTACGGGTTTCGCCGCGAGGACGTGACCGTCCTCATGGACGAGGCCGCCACGCGGGGGGCGATCCTCGGCGAGCTCCGGCGCGTGCTCATCGCCCCCTCCCGGGAGGGAGACGTGGGCGTCTTCTTCTTCGCGGGCCACGGCTCCTGGCAGAGGAACTCCTTGAGCCGCGAGCCTGATCGCCGGGACCGGACCATCGTCCCCGTCGACGGGGAGGACATCCGGAGCAAGGAGCTGGCCCGACTCCTGGCGGAGGCGGCCTCCCGCGGGGCCGTGGTGACGGCGCTCTTCGACAGCTGCCACTCCGGCTCCATCGCCCGTGGCGTCTCGGTCCCCCGGGGGGTCCGCGCCTTGCCGCCCCGGCCCGGGCCCGACGCGCTGGACCCGAACCCGGCGCCCACGCCGGTGCAGAGCGGCGTGCTGGTCATGAGCGCAGCACAGGACGACCAGGGGGCGGCCGAGTTGAAGGACGAGGATGGGGTCCTCCACGGGGCCTTCACCGCCGCCCTGATCCGGGTACTCCGGGTGGCGTCGGTCGATGCCGACGCAGAGTCGGTGTTCCTGCGGACTCGGGCGCTGTTGCAGGCGAGCGGAGCGACCCAGGATCCGGTGCTCGACGCCCCCCCGCACCGGTGGCGGGAGCCGCTCTTCGGGCCGTCGCCCTCCCGGCAGGGCGGTGGGCGCCTGACCGTGGCCGCCGGAGCGGTCGACGGCGACCGCGTCGAGCTCCTCGCCGGGCTGGCGGTGGGGCTCGCCCCTGGAGCGATCCTGGTTCGCGAGGGCAACGGACCGCGGGTATGCTTGCGCGTCGAGGAGGTCCGGGACCTGCTGCACAGCCTCGGCCGCCCGGCCACCGCCACGGACGCCGCCGCACCCATCGCCCCGGGGGACCTCTTCTCGGTGGAGGAGTGGGCCGCGCAAAGCCGCAGCCCCATTCGCGTGTTCCTCGGACCGGCGCTCCCCGCCGCCGAGGTTCGGGAGGCGGCGCGGCGGCTCGCCCCCCTCCGCCGCGACCGGAGGATCGAGTGGGTCTCGGACCCATCGGCGCTCGCCCCGACGCACGTCCTCTTCCGGGCTGCCTCGGGGTGGCGGCTTCGCGGACCCGACGGGCGCGAGGAGGAGGCCGGGGAGAGGCCCAGCGCGCAGTCGATCTCCCGCCTCATGGCCAAGAGCACGGGCGAGGCGGGGAGGGAAAGGCCCTGCGACGCTCGCCCGTGCCTCTTCGTCCGGCTGCCGGTCCCCGCCGAGCTGGTGGAGAGGCTGCTGGGTCCCTCCTCCGTGGGTCGGACCATCGTCCCCACCGAGGAGGCGGATGCGCTCTACCTGCTCGCCGGCCGCCTGGCTGCCGGGGGAGCACCCCAGTTCGCATGGATCCTGGGGTCGGGGCCGCCCCGGGGAGCCGATGGGCCCGCCTCGCCGCTGCCCAGGCGAAGCGCCTGGCGCAGCGGCCCGCTCTCCGATCCCTCCGGCGCAGCGACGGCCCTCGAGGACGCGATGGTCCGGATCTCGAGGATCCGCACCTGGCTCACGCTGGAGGCCCCCGCTCCCGGCGAGGAGAACTTCCCCTATCACCTGGCGCTCGGCAATGCCGACGCCGTCCCCGTTCCCATGGGGGCGGACCTCCATCGCGGAGACGTTCTCGAGCCCATCCTGGTCGCCGATCGATCGGCCCTGGCCCAGGGCAGCGCGGTGCGGAACGTCTACCTCCTGGTGGTCGACTCGGAGGGCCGGGTCCGCGTCCTCTTCCCCGCGGACCTGGTGAGCCTGGACAACCGCTTCCCGGCCGTCGAGCCCGGCCAGCCGCTGCCCTCGCGGATCCCCCTGGAGAGCGGCCGCTTCCGCGTGGTCGAGCCCCTCGGGGTGGATACCTACGTGCTCCTCGCGACCGAGAGGCCCATCCCCGACCTGGCCCAGGTGGAGCAAGCCCCCGTCCTCCGCGGCCCCCCCGGCGACCGAGACTTCCTCCTCGACCTGCTCGCTGGCTCGCCGACGCGGGGGTCCACCGCTCCCGCGCTCGGCGCCTGGAGCATCGACCGCGTCGTGGAGCGGAGCGTCCGGTGACCACGCCCGCCCTGGGCGAGCGCGGGTTCCCGGGCGAGGGGGAAGGGGGCCGGACAGCAGGGGTGCCGGGTACCGCGATCCTGCCGGGCTCGCGCCCGCCGATCGCGGCCGCTCACCCTTGACCCGCTCCCCGGGCCTCTTGCGGCGGCGACCCGCAGGCGGGCCGGAGATCCAGGCGGGGGCCCGATCCGTTCGGTCGAGATGAAAGCCCGGAGACCTGTCACGCGCCCGCTGCGGGGCGGACGGGGCCCGCGAGCCTGTCGGTCCGGCCAGGAGAGAGCCATGGCGCGACTCCCGGAAGCGATGCGGTCCCGTCGTTCGATGCCCTCGCCGGCTGCCCGCGGCTCGAGCCCCACATTCGCCGCTGACCCCGGGGACTCCCCGGGGGGAACCGTGGTGAGGTCTCGAGCTCCAGCCGCCTTCACCTCTTCCGACCCCCCCCGGCGGCCCGGGGCGTGCCCTGCCCTGCTGCTGCTCGCCTTGAGCCTGGGCGCGTGCGGTCCTTCTTCGCCCGGGGGAAAGGGGGAACCCGTCATCGGCCTGTCCGCCTCCAGCCTGCACTTCTCCGCGACGGCAGGAGCCTCCGACCCTCCCGCCCAGACCGTGCTCGTGAGCGACCTGGGAAGCGGGACGCTCGCCGAGCCGACGACCTCCATCACCTACGACGGCGGCAGCGGATGGCTCACCGCCGGCGTCTCGGGAACGGCTGCTCCCTACACCGTCACGGTGGGGACCAGCATCGCCGGCCTTGCCCCGGGGACCTACGGTGCCACGGTGTCCGTGGACAGCGTCGGCGCAAGCAACGCTCCGCAGGCCCTCTCCGTGGAGCTCACGGTGCACGCGGCCCCGCCGGCCATCCAGCTCGCCCCCACCGGCTTGGCCTTCTCCGCCACGCAGGGAGAGCTGAACCCGCTATGGCAGACCGTCACCGTGAGCAACTCCGGCGGAGGTACGCTGGCGCCTCCCGACGTGACCATCAGCTACGGCAGCGGCAGCGGGTGGCTCTCGGCGACCTCCTCCGGCTCCGCGGCACCCTACCCCATCACCGTCCAGCCCATGGTGGGCGGCCTGGCACCGGGTACCTACGGTGCCACCGTGTCGGTAGCCTGCGAGGGTGCGAGCAACAGCCCCCAGAGCATCGCCGTGGCGTTCACCGTCCAATCGGCCGGCACCTCCTCGCTGCTGGTGACCACCTCGTCTGCGATCCTGGAGTACGACGCCTCCAGCGGCTCGTTCACCCAGGCGTTGGTGTCGGGAGGGACGAGCTTCTTCTCGACGGTGCTGGGCCCGGATGGCGACCTCTACGTGGCCGACTTCAGCGCCAAGACCGTGTCCCGGTACAACGCCCAGACCGGCGCGGCCCTGGGAGTCTTCGCGCAGCCCGCCTGCTCGCCCTACCAGGTGGCCTTCGGACCCGATCTCAACCTCTACGTCGGGTGCAACGGCGGCGCCATCACCCGCTTCGACGGGACCACCGGGGCGTCGATGGGCACCTTCATCGAGCCTCCCGCGGCCTCGGCCGACTTCGGCGGCATGGCCTTCTTCGACGGCTCCTTGTTCGTCACCTACATCGACACCGCCGGCTCCCTGTACCAGTACGACGCGTCGACGGGGAGCCTCATCGCCCCGCTCTATAGCGCCTTCGCCTCCAATGGACCGCGCACACCGGTGTTTGGCCCAGACGGCAGCCTGTACGTTCCCATCTGGCAGACCCGGTACGTGGACCACTTCGCCGCCGGCACCTACGACTACCTCGGCCACTTCATCCTCGACATCTCCCTCGATCCGCTCAGCCTCGCCTTCGCACCGGACGGCAGCGTGCTGGTCATGAACGATCCCGGCAGCAACGACACGGTGAGGCGCTACGATGGAAGCACGGGCGCGTTCCTGAGCACGCTCGTCTCGGCTGGCTCCGGGGGGCTCGCGCGCGGGGGGGCGATCCTCCTCCTCTCCAGCCACTGAGGCCCGCGGCGGCGGGCGAGGTGCTCCACCAGCACCTCGCCCACGTCGTTGGGGACCGCCGGGGCCGCCGACCACTGGGCCGGCTGCACGCCTCCGTCCGTGACCTGCCGGCCACCTCCGCTCGGAGGCCGAACCGGGTCCGAGCCCCGAACGAGCCCCGCCCGCCAGCGTAGAATGGTGACGGGAGAGCGCGAGATGGGCGACATCCTGGTGCGGGGCGGAACGGTGGTCACCGCCGAGGGCCGGCGGCGGGCCGACCTGTTGGTGCAGGGAGAGCGGATCGCCTCCGTGGGCGAGGGCCTGGTGGCCTCCGGTGCGGAGGTGATCGACGCCGGCGGCTGCTTCGTGCTGCCCGGCGGCGTCGACCCGCATACCCACATGCAGCTGCCCACCATGGGCACCGTGGTCGCCGACGACTTCCTCTCCGGCACCGCCGCGGCGGCCGCCGGCGGGACCACGACCATCCTCGACTTCGCCGGGCCCGACAGGGGCGAGTCGCCGCTGGAGGCGCTCGCCCGCTGGCAGGGCTGGGCCGCCCGCGCGGCGGTGGACTACGGCCTGCACATGACCGTGTCCTGGTGGGGGGCGCGCTTCGCGGCCGAGATGGAGCCGCTGGTCAAGGAGCGGGGGGTGACCAGCTTCAAGTTCTTCACCGCCTACAAGGGCGGGCTGATGCTCCCCGACGAGGACCTCATCCGGGGCTTCCTCCGTTGCCGGGAGCTGGGCGCGCTGCCCCAGGTCCACGCCGAGAACGGCGACCTCATCGCCCACCTGCAGGCCAAGCTCGCGGCCGAGGGGGTCCTGGGCCCGCGCGCCCACGTCCTCTCCCGCCCGCCCGCCTGCGAGGAGGAGGCCACCTTCCGTTGCCTCACCATGGCCGAGGTGCTGGACGTGCCGCTCTACGTGGTCCATGTCTCGGCGGGCGGCGCCGCCGAGGCCATCGCCCGCGCCCGCCGGCGGGGCGTGCGGGTGGTGGGCGAGACCCTGCCCAACTTCCTGGCGGTGGACGCCTCGGTCTACGACAGCCCCGATTTCGACCGGGCCGCCGGCCACGTCATGAGCCCGCCCTACCGCCCCAAGGAGCACCAGGCAGCGCTGTGGAAGGCGCTCCAGGAGGGAGGCCTCTCCACCACCGGCACCGACCACTGCTGCTTCACCCGGGAGCAGAAGCGGGCCGGCCAGGGCGACTTCCGCAGGATCCCCAACGGCTGCGGCGGGGTCGAGCAGCGGCTCGAGGCGCTGTGGCATCTGGGGGTCGGCGCCGGCCAAATCACCCCGGAGCGGTTCGTGGCGCTCACCTCGACCAACGCCGCCCTGGCCTTCCACCTCTGGCCGGCAAAGGGATCGCTCCAGGTCGGGGCCGACGCCGACGTGGTGGTGCTCGACCCCTCGAAGACCCGCCGCCTCTCGGCCGGCACCCAGCACCAGCGCACCGACTTCTCGGTCTGGGAGGGGATGGAGGTCAAGGGCGCGGTGGTCCACACCCTGGCCCGCGGCCACCACGTGTGGCGGGACGGAGACCTCCGGGCCGAGCCGGGCCGCGGGAGGTTCCTCTCGCGCCAGCCCTTCGGGCCGGTCTACGCCGGGGTGCTGTAGAATCGGGCGATGAAGGAGCCGCCCAGCCCGCTGGTCCAGGCGCGCCTGGCGGACGCCTACGGCCAGCTGCCGGCGGCACAGCGGGCCGTCGCCGACGTCATCATGAGCGACCCGCTGCTCGGGGCCCTGTGGGGCATCGAGGAGCTGGCCGAGCGGGCCGGGGTCAGCGTCGGCTCGGTGATCCGCCTTTCCCGGCGGCTGGGCTACCCGGGGTTCTCGGACCTGCGCGACGCCCTGCGGGCGACGGCCTCCACCCGCTCCGGCGAGGCGGCCCTCGCCCATCCCGAGCCCCCCACCGACCTGCTGGGCACGCTGGGCGAGGTGGTCCGCCGCGACGGCGAGGGGCTCGCCCGGCTGCTCAAGGCCGTCGACCCGGCCCTGCTCGAGTCGGCCTCGCGGCTCCTGGTCGCCGCCGACCACCGGGTGATCCTGGGGCGCGGTCTCGGGCACGTGATGGGGACCATCCTCGCCTTCCACCTCACCCAGGCCGGCGTCCCCTGCATCGCCGCCATCCCCTCCGACTTCTCCAACCAGGTGGCGAATCTCGGGCCGCGCGACCTCCTGGTGGTGCTCTCCTTTCCCCCCTACAGCCGGGAGACGGTCGACGCCGCCGC
This sequence comes from Anaeromyxobacter sp., assembly GCA_035541675.1. Classification (GTDB taxonomy): domain Bacteria; phylum Myxococcota; class Myxococcia; order Myxococcales; family Anaeromyxobacteraceae; genus Anaeromyxobacter. The sequence continues at coordinate 14,566 of DATKMW010000096.1, forward strand.
CTTCGCACGGGAGAACAGGATCCCGGTCCTGGCCTTCTCCGACCGCAAGGACTCGCCGCTGGCCACCTACGCCGAGGTGCTCCTGCCGGTGCCCAGCGAGAACCTGCTCTTCAGCTTCAGCCTGACCTCCTTCGCGGCCCTTTCGCACGCCTTCGCCATCGTCCTCGCCGCCCGCGACCAGAAGGGGACGCTCAAGCGCCTTCAGGCCGCCGACCGGGTGGCCCAGCCGCTCTTCGTCGATCGCTGGCTGCCCATGCAGCCGGGTGCGATGCGCAGGGACCGGCGGCAGCGCTAGGAGCTCGCCCGGCTTCCCCCGGGCGGCGCCGGACGGACCGGGGCGGATCGTCGGGCTGCCCCAGGCGCGCCTTGCCTGCGCCTGGGCCTCCTGGAGGACCTAGGGCACGACCCGGGTCCCGGCCCGACCCTCCAGCGCGGCGGCGAGGTGGGCGGGGTCGGTGATGAGCCCCTCCTTCCCGCCGCCCTCGAGGAAGCTCACCAGCGCCTCCACCTTGGGCAACATGCTGCCCGGCTGGAAGTGGCCCTCGGTGGCGTAGCGCCGGGCCTCCGCCACCGTCATGGTCTCGAGCGCGCGCTGGGTGGGCTTGCCGTAGTCCAGGCACACCCGCTCCACCGCGGTCGAGACCACCAGCAGGTCGGCCGCCAGCCGGCGGGCGAGGAGGCTCGAGGCCAGGTCCTTGTCCACCACCGCGGCCGCACCGCCGAGCTGGCCCCCTCCCTCGTCCACCACCGCGATGCCGCCGCCGCCGGCGGCGATGACCACGAAGCCGGCGTCGAGCAGGGTCCGCACCGCCTCCACCTCCAGGATGTCCACCGGCTTGGGCGAGCTGACCACCCGCCGCCAGCCCCGGCCGGCGTCCTCGACCACCTCCCAGCCGTCCTTCTGCCGGTGCTCCTCCGCCTTCTCCTGGGTGAGGAAGGAGCCGATGGGCTTGCTGGGCCTGCGGAAGGCGGGATCGTTCGCGTCCACCAGCACCTGGGTCACCACCGCCACCGCCTGCCGGCGGATCCCGGCCTTGCGGAAGGCGTTGTGGAGTGCCCGCTGGAGCTGGTAGCCCAGCGCCCCCTGGGTGTCGGCCACGCAGGAGTCGAGCGGCACCTGGTGGAGCGTGGAGGAGGCGATCTCCGAGCGCTGGAGGATGAATCCGACCTGGGGCCCGTTCCCGTGGGTGATCACCAGCCGGATGTCCTTGTCCCGGAGCACGGCGGTGAGGTGATCGCAGGTCTGCTCCACCGCGTGGTACTGGTCGGGCACGGTCTGGTGCCGTGCATCGGTGATGAGCGAGTTGCCGCCGATGGCGACGACCACGGTCCTGGGCATGTCCGCCCCCGTTCACCTATGGTGATGAGGTCAGAACCTCTCCCACAGCCTCCGCGCCAGCTCGCGGCTCCTGGCCATGACCCTCTCCTCGTCCAGGTCGGGGTGGAGCCGCTTCCCCTCCATGAGCACCCGCCCCCCGCAGACGGTGGTGTCCACCACCGCCTGGGAGAGTCCGAACACCAGGTGGCCCAGGGCGGTGGCGTCCTCCAGGGGGGTGGGCGGGTGGTAGTCCAGGATGGCCAGGTCGGCGGCGCTGCCCGGCTCGAGGGTGCCGAGGGGGAAGCCCCACAGGCGGCTCGCCAGCTCCGGGTTCCTCTCGGTGAGGGCACCGGTGAGCTCCCCGAAGCCGGAGCTGGGGTGGTCCTGGCGGAGGTGCTGGGCCCACAGGCCCACCCGGACCTCCTCCAGCATGTTCAGGGTCATGGCGTCGGTGCCCAGCCCCACCGGCACCCCGGCCCGGCGGAGCCCCACCACGTCGGCGATGCCCACCGCGTTGTTCAGGTTCGACTGCGGGTTATGGGCCACGAAGGCCCCGCCCTGCGCCAGCAGCTCCACGTCGCCCCGGTCGACGTGCACCGCGTGGGCGGCGATGCTGTCCTTCCCCAGCAGGCCCCGGGCGAAGAGCCGCTGGACCGGCGTCTGGCCGTGCCGGGCCCGGTTCACCTCCACGTCGGACCTGGCCTCGGCCACGTGGACGTGGAAGCCCACCGCGAGCTCCCGACCCAGCGCCGCCGCCCGCTCGAGGGTGGCGTCGGACAGGGTGAAGGCGGCGTGCAGGCCGAACAGCGCCCGGAGCTGGGCGTCGCCGCCGCCCCGGACCGACCGGGCGAAGGCCGCGTTCTCCTCGAGGCCCTCCTCCGTGACCCGCTCCCCGTCGCGGTCCGACACCTCGTAGCAGAGGCAGGCGCGCAGCCCCGTCCGCCGCACCGCCCGGGCGATTCGGTCGAGCGATCCGCGCACCGCGCCGGGGCTGGCGTGGTGATCGACGAGGGTGGTGGTGCCCTTCCGGATGGCCTCCAGCAGGGCCACCTCGGCGCTCACCTCGACGTCGTCGAGCGAGAGCTTCCTGTCGAGCCGCCACCAGAGGTGAGCGAGCACCTCCTGGAAGTCCTTGCTGGGCGCGGCCTTTCCCAGGCCGCGCACCAGCGTGGAGTAGAAGTGCATGTGGGCGTTGATCAGCCCGGGCAGGACCACCTTGCCCCGTGCGTCCAGGGTCTGGTCGAAGGGGCCCGGGAGCGAGCCGGAGGGGCCCATCCGCGCGATGCGATCGCCCTCCAGGAGGAGGTCGTGGTCCTCGAGCACCCTGCAGGCCGGGCCCAGGGTGAGCAGGGTGCCGCCGCGGACCAGCGTGCGCGGGGCCACGGTGGCTAGCCCTCCCCGCCGACCCCGACCTCGCGGTTGAAGTCGGTGATGAGCCGGTCGTACAGGGCCGCCTCCTCCACGAACAGCTCGCGCCAGTAGTCCGGGCTCCACTGCGCGTTGAGCTCCTCGGTGCTCTTTCCCTGCTGCTCCACCCAGGTGAAGTACTTGAGGTTGTGGATGGCCTTTCGGTCGACGTGGGTCAGCTCCTTGAAGTGGTCCACCGCCTGGCGCTCCAGGCTCCCCACGAAGGCGCCAGCCGCCTCGGCCAGCCCGAACGGGCCCAGGGCCTGGGTGAGCTCCTTGAGCCGCGATCGGTAGAGATCGACGCTGTCGGTGAAGACGGTGAAGATCACGTCGTCCTCGCCCAGCTCCCAGTAGCGGGCAGCCTTCACCGCGGCCAGGAGGTTGCAGATGCCGCTGATGCCGAGGAGCGGGAGCTGCTCCACCTCCTCCGCCTCGGCACCCCGCCCGACCAGGAACCGCCGCCCCTCCGGCTCGTTGAAGAGGCGGAGGACCCTCATGCAGTCCTCGTCGTCGATGGCCGCCACCGCGTCGGTGTTGCGGACGTTGTGGACCCAGGGGACGTGCTTGTCGCCGATGCCCTCGATGCGGTGCTCGCCGTAGCCGTTCAGGAGCAGGGTCGGGCACTGCAGCGCCTCGGAGGCCACCACCTTGGCACCGGGGAAGGCGGACTTCAGGTAGTCGCCGGCGCCGATGGTGCCGGCGCTGCCGGTGGCGCTCACCCAGCCGGCCAGGCGGCTCCTCGGCGTGGCCAGGCCCCGGTACACCTCCTCCACCGCCGGGCCGGTGACCGAGTAGTGCCAGATGGGGTTCCCGAACTCCTCGAACTGGTTGAAGACGAAGTGCACCGGGTCCTTCTTCAGCCGCCAGCACTCGTCGTAGATCTCCTTCACGTTCGACTCGGAGCCGGGGGTGGCGATGATCTGGGCGCCGATCTCCCGCAGCCAGTCGAAGCGCTCCCGGGACATGTTCTCGGGCAGGACCGCCACCGCCGTGCAGCCCAGGATGGCCGAGTCGAAGGCCCCGCCGCGGCAGTAGTTGCCGGTGGAGGGCCAGACCGCCTTGTGCCGCTCCGGGTCGAACTCGCCCGAGACCAGCCGCGGCGCCAGGCAGGCGAAGGCGGCCCCAACCTTGTGGGCCCCGGTGGGGAAGTGCTTGCCCACCAGGCCGACGATGCGCGCCCGGACCCCGGTGATGGCCCGCGGGATCTCCAGGTGGCTCGGGCCACCGAAGCCGCCGGTGCGCGGGTCGTTCTTCCAGGTGATCCGGAAGAGGTTCAGAGGGTCGACCGCGTTCGCCCCCAGGCCGGGGAGGCGCCGGGCGATCCCGGCCGGGATCCTGGCCGGGTCGCGCATCTGGGCGAAGGTGGGGATCACGATCCCGCGCTCGCGGCACCTCCGGGCCGTCCGCCGGAGGACCTCCTGGTTCGGCGACTTCACGGTGCGCGACATGGCGGGGTCCCTCACCTCACCCGATCGACCAGGGCCGCCACCCGCGCGGCAGCGTCCTTCACCCGGGCCAGGTACATGATGGCGCTGATGACGAAGGGCTTGTAGCTGGCCTGGTGGTAGGTGGCGATGCGGTACTGCTCGAACACCTCCGCCGAGACCTCGCCCCGCTTGCAGGAGACGTCGGTGATGTCGGCGGGGAGGCAGTGCATGTACAGCCCCTTCCCCCCCTGGGTCAGGTCCATCTTCGCCCGATCGCACTGCCAGTCGATGAACCTGGCGTTGTTGGCCAGGCACTCCTTCTCCAGGGCGGCCAGGCCCGGCTTGTCGGCCTTCTTGAGCAGCTCGGTGCGGCGCTGCATCACCGCGTAGGGGGCCCAGGACTTGGGGTAGACCACGTCGGCCCCCCGGAACGCCTCCTCCATCGAGCCCACCACCCGGAACCTGCCGCCGTTCTCGGCCGCGTTCTTCTTCGCCACCTCCAGCACCTCGGGGATGAGGCCGTAGCCCTCGGGGTGGGCCAGGGTCACCTCCATGCCGAAGCGGGTCATGAGGCCGATCACCCCCTGGGGCACGGACAGAGGCTTGCCGTAGCTGGGGCTGTAGGCCCAGCTCATGGCCAGCCTCTTCCCCCGGAGCTGGTCCAGGCCGCCGAAGTGCTCCTTCAGCCAGACCAGGTCGGCCAGCGACTGGGTGGGGTGGTCCACGTCGCACTGCAGGTTGACGATGCTGGGCCGGCGGTGGAGGACGCCCTCGCGCGCCCCCTCGGTGAGGGCCACCCCCACCTCGCGCATGTACCTGTTGCCCTCGCCCAGGAAGATGTCGTCGCGGATGCCGATCACCTCGGCCAGGAAGCTGATCATGTTGGCCGTCTCGCGCACCGTCTCGCCGTGGGCGATCTGGCTCTTCTCCTCGTCCAGCTCGGACAGCCCCAGCCCCAAGGCGTCGGCCGCCGAGGCGAAGGAGAAGCGGGTCCGGGTGGAGTTGTCCCGGAAGATGGAGATGGCCAGGCCGGAGTCGAAGGCGCGGTAGGGGACCTGGGCGGCGTGGAGCTGCTTCAGCACCTCGGCCAGGGCCAGGATGGCCTCGATCTGGGTGCGGGGGTGCTCCCAGGTGATGAGGAAGTCCTTGTGGAGCAGGTCGCTCTTCTGGGCGCGGAACTCCTCGAGGTGCTTCACGATGGGGTGAGCCACTTTCGGTGTCCTTTCTGGCTGCGTGAGCGTTGCCTTCAGTCCTTCACCGCCTCCAGCACCGGGTCGACCGGCGCGGGCATGTCCATCCGGGAGAGCGGAGCGTCGACGTCCTTGAGGCCGTGGCCGGTGACGAGCAGCACCACCAGCTGGTCGGGCGCGAGCCGCTGCTCGCCCGCCTGGAGCTTCACCAGGCCGGCCGCGGCCGCCGCGGCCGCCGGCTCGGCGAAGATCCCGGTCGAGGCGGCCAGGCGGCGCTGCGCCTCCAGGATCTCGGCGTCGCTCACCAGGAGGGAGAGGCCGTGGCTCTCCTTCACCGCGCGCCGCGCCCAGCGGGCATTGCTGGGGCAGGAGACGGAGATGGAGTCGGCCCGGGTGGTGGGGTGGGCGGCGTCGGCATAGCGGCCGGTCTCGATGTAGCGGTGGATGGCGTCGGAGGTCTCGGCCTGCACGCAGATGAGCCGCGGCAGCCGCTCGATGAACCCGCAGCGGACCAGGTCCACGAAGGCCTTGTGCACGCCGGCCAGGATGACGCCGTCGCCGGCCGAGACCACCACCGCGTCGGGGGTCCGCAGCCCCAGGTCCCGCCAGATCTCCAGCCCCACCGTCTTCTTCCCCTCGATGGTGAGCGGGTGGTAGGCGGTGTTGCGGGAGAGCCCCCCCCGCCGCGCCGAGTACTCCAGCGAGAGGCGGAAGGCGTCGTCGTAGGTCCCGCGCACCGGCACCACCCGGGCGCCGTAGAGCACCATCTGCACCAGCTTGGCGCGGGGCGCGCTGGCCGGCACGAAGATGAGCGCCTCGCGGTCGGTGGAGGCGCAGACCGCCGCCAGCGCCGAGGCGGCGTTGCCGGTGGAGGCGGTGACGATGCGCCGCTCCGAGATGCGACGGGCCTCGGCCACCACCAGGAAGGAGGCCCGGTCCTTGAGGCTGCCGGAGGGGTTCAGGCCGTCGTTCTTCACCCAGAGGCGATCGAGCCCCAGCTCCGCCCCCAGCCGGGCGGCCGGCGCCAGCGGGGTGTTGCCCACCGCCAGGGCCGGGTGGAAGCGCTCCTCCACCACGCAGAAGCGGGAGAGGTCGGGGCGGGCCCGGTCCAGGCCGCGGGCCAGGGCGGCGTAGTCCAGCACCGCCTCCAGCACGCCGGGGAGCGGCACGCCGGGCTTGTAGCCCTTGCCGCACTCCGGGCACAGGTAGCGGACCTGGTCCCGCCCGTAGCGGCGCTGGCAGCCGGTGCAGCGGTACTCGAACTCGACCACGTCAGGCCTCCGCCTTGGCGGCCGCGGCCGAGGAGGCCTCGGCGGCCGTCTCGGCGCTCT
>DATKMW010000097.1:0-9935 GCA_035541675.1 Anaeromyxobacter sp.
CGAGTACCTGGCCAACCTGCAGGCGGCGGCCTCGGCCCCGCTCACCGCCGAGGAGATGCAGGCCATCGCCCGCATCGACCGGAACTGCCGGCTCATCAAGGGCCAGGTCTTCCTCTGGAAGGATGGCCAGAGCTGGGAAGATCTCTGGGACCCGAGCGGCGAGATCACGCCTCCCTGACGAGGAAACCCGAGCCCGGAGCGCGGTCGGAGGAGGTGCCCCCGGCGCGGCACCGCCTAGCCTAGCTTGCCGGTGTCCCTGGCGCGGCCCCATCCGCTTGCCGGGGCAGCCCGGGAATGTCACCGAACGCCCGCCCCCGCCCCCGCTCTGGGCGCCCGTCCTCCGGCGCTCGTCGGGCCCACGCCGGGGTTGGTCGGAAAGGTCCACCGCACCGGTCTCCAGGGCCTAGCGTGCTCGGGTCGAGGCGAGACACGCCCGAGAACGCGAGAACCCAGGAGAGCCCATGGCCTTCGATCCTGCCCCGAAACCGTCCGCCTATCCGCCCACGCCCCCGCCCGGCAGCTGGGACCGGCGCGGCCGCCTTCGTCGCCACCACCACCACGGCCACGGGATCATCCCGGGCCTGGTCCTGATCGCCTGGGGCGGGATGCTCCTCCTTCGCGAGGAGGGCGTCATCGACCCGTCGCTGCGGGTCATGGACTTCTGGCCGCTGCTCGTCGTCGGGCTGGGCCTCTCCATCGCGGTGGGAGGACGCCACCTGGGCAACGTCCTGGTCGGGACCGCGGTGGCGCTGCTCGGCGCGGGCCTCCTGGCCCAGAAGCTCGGCTACACGATAGGCTTGGCGCACGCCTGGCCCATCCTCTTCATCGCCGCGGGGATCGGGGTCATCTGGAAAGGCCTCACCCACCGCCGCCACGCCCCCCGGCTCACCGACGAGCAAGTCTCGGCCGACGAGCTTCAGCGCTCGGTGACCATGGGAGGCCTGGCCCTGGTGGTCGACTCGCAGAGGTTCCGGGGAGGCTCGCTCGCTGTCACCATGGGGGAGATCCGGGCCGACCTGCGGCGTGCGGCCATGGCTGGGGAGGAGGCGGCGCTCGATCTCTCGGTGACCATGGGGGACATCGAGCTGTACCTGCCCAGCAACTGGCAGGTGGTGAGCGACGTCTCGCCCTTCATGGGGGTGGTGGAGGACAAGACCGAGCCCCGGCCCGACGCCGCCGGGGTACAAAGGAAGCTGGTGCTGCGCGGCAAGATCACCATGGGTGCGGTGACCATCAAGAGCTGAGCGAAGGAAGCGTGCATCCCGTCCTGAGCGAGCGCCGCGCGCTGGTTGCCTACCTCCTGGCCTGGCTGGGCGCAGCTTGCCTGCCGGCCTGGGTGCTGGCCTCGCCAGGCGACACCCGCTTCCCCCTGGCGCTGGCGGCGGCGGCGCCGCCGACGCTGCTCCTCGGCGTCGGCGTGCTGCCCGTCTACTACCTGTGCCGGGCCGTGCCGCTGCGGTGGCCGGGTCTGGGCAGCGTCCTCCGCGCGCACGCGGCGCTGGCGCTGGCTGGCGCCGCGGCGTGGTGGGGGCTCCTGGAGGGCACCGCCAGCCTCCTCGACGGCGTGGCGGCGACGGGCCTCGCCGGGGAGGTCGAGCGACGGTGGGGGGCGCTCCTCGCCCTGGGCGTGGCGCTCTACCTGGCGGTGGCCGCCTTCTACACGCTGGCGGGGAGCGTGCAGCGGGCCCGCGCCTCGGAGCGGCGCGCCGCGGCCGCGTCGCTGCGGGCCCGTGAGGCCCAGCTGGCCCAGCTCAAGGCGCAGGTCCACCCCCACTTCTTGTTCAACAGCCTGAACGCCATCAGCGCCCTCACCGTCCAGGACCCCCGCAAGGCGCGCGAGCTCTGCGTGCAGCTGGCCGACTTCCTGCGGGGCAGCCTGGCCCTGGGCGAGCGCGGCACGGTGACCCTGGCCGACGAGCTCCAGCTGGCCCGCGCCTATCTCGAGGTCGAGCGGATCCGCCTGGGGGACCGGCTGGCCGTCGACATCCGGGTGAGCCCGCAGGCGGGAGAGGTACGGATCCCGCCCCTGCTGCTCCAGCCGCTGGTCGAGAACGCGGTCACCCACGGCATCGCGACCTGCGCCCGGGGAGGGACCCTGGCCGTCGAGGCGCGGACCACTCCGGGCCTCCTGGTGGTCACGGTGGCGAACCCCTTCGATCCCCGGGCGCCGCCCCGCCACGGCGCGGGGTCGGGGGGCGTCGGCCTGGCCAACGTGAGCCGGCGGATCGCGGCCTGCTACCAGGGAGCGAGCCTTTCGACCCGGCGCGAGGTCGACCGGTTCACCTCGACGCTGGTCCTGCCCATCGACCGGGAGGAGGCGAGGGATGGGGAGCACACCCGAAGACCCGTGCCGGGTCCTGATCGCCGATGACGAGGCGCCGGCGCGCGCCCTCCTGCGGGAGCTGATCGCCGCACACCCCCGGCTGGCGCTGGTGGGCGAGGCGGCCGACGGCCTGGAGGCCGTGGAGCTGGCGCGGGACCGGCGCCCGGACCTGCTGTTCCTCGACGTGCAGATGCCTGGGCTCGACGGCTTCGAGGTCCTGGAGCTCCTCGACCGATCGGTCGGAGTCGTCTTCACCACCGCCTACGACCGCTATGCGCTGCGCGCCTTCGAGGTGAACGCGGTCGACTACCTGCTCAAGCCCTTCACCGAGGCGCGGTTCGCCCAGGCGCTGGAGCGGGCCGAGCTACGGCTGGGGAGGCAGCGGCCGGTGTCGGCCACGGCCCTGTCGACGGCGGCTCGCCCGGACGGCGTCTACGCGGCCCGCCTGGTGATCAAGGACGGCGCCAAGGTCGAGATCCTCCCGGTCGCCGAGCTGGACTACGCCCGCGCCCAGGGCGACTACGTGGAGCTGGTGAGCGGGGAGCGGAACTGGCTCAAGGAGCAGACGCTCCAGGACCTGGAGGCATCGCTCGACCCGGCGCGCTTCCTGCGCCTGCACCGATCCTACCTGGTCCAGGGCGATCGGCTGACCCGGATCGAGCCCACCAGCAAGGACGCCAAGGCGGCGGTGCTGATCAGCGGGGTGCGGATCCCGGTCAGCGAGCGAGGCCTGGCGCGGCTGGAGGCCTGGCTGGGCCGCGCCGGCCGGTGAGCGCCACCCGCCCTCAAGGCGCGCCACGCTCGCCGATCTGGGAGGCGAGCAGCATGGCGCCGGCCAGGACCAGGTCGTGCAGCCCGGTGGCGGAAGAGCGGTAGCGCAGCACACCCGCTACCGCCGCAGCCAACCAGACCGCGATGAAGGCCGGCACCTCGCGGAAGGCGGGGGCCCACAGGGCCGCCAGGGCGCTGGAGGCGGCGAAGAGCCCGCACAGCCAGTCGTCGTAGCGGACATTGCCCTGGTGGGGCCACAGGAAGGCCGACGCGAACAACCAGAGGCCCAAAGCCACCCCGGCGCCGCGCGCCAGCAGCGCCGAACGTGCATCCCGGGTGGTCTCGATCGCTTGCATGGGAGAACGATGGTCACCGCCCCCGGCGGAGGGAACGACCCCCGGCCCGGGAGCGAGGTGGCCCACACGGCGATCCGAGGCGCGAAGCTCTCCAGGGGTGGCCTGCGCCGGGTTGCGAGGAGCCTCCACCGCCGGTAGTAAGACATCCAAGGGACGAAGGAGTCACTTGCCCAAGGCGGGACAGATGCACGCGCGACACCCGGACGGCTTGTGGGCGCGGGCGGGAAACATCGTGCTGAGCGGTTGGCTGGTGGTGTCGGCCCTCGCCTGGGACGCCGGGGGCCCCGGGCGCATCAACGCGCTGCTGGTCGGCTACCTGGCGTTCGTGTTCTCCACGGTCGCGACCCTGGCCGACGGGGTCCGCGTCCTGAACACGCTGCTGGGGTCGTGGCTGCTGGCCTCGGTGTGGGTGCTCCCTTCGGCGCCGCCCCTCATGCGGCTCAACACCGCCCTGGTGGGCGCCTGCCTGCTCGTCTTCTCGCTCATCTCCCGCCGTGGAGCGATCGGTCCCCCGCCGGTGCGGGCCCTCCTTCACGAGCTGGAGCCCCCGTCGGCACGCGAACGCTGATCGGGTTCGGTGCTGTGCCGTGAACGGGCGCGGGGGTGGTCCCCGGCGCGCCGGGGCAGCGGCTCCACGCGGGTATACCAAGGTATAGTAGAGAGCCCTGCGGGCGCCGCATAGCCTGGCGGCCATGGTCGCTCCGCCTCGGCTCGTCGCCATCGTGGACGACGACGCCTCGGTCCGGATTGCCCTGCTCGGACTCATGCGAGCGGCGGCGATCGCGGCCCGAGCGTTCGCCTCGGCCGAGGAGTTCCTGCGGTCGGGGATCGAGGCGGAGACAGCCTGTGTCGTCGCCGACGTTCGCATGCCCGGCATGTCCGGCCTCGAGCTCCAGGCAGAGCTCAGGAGCCGCTCACCCGGGCTCCCCGTCATCTTCATCACCGCCCACTGGAACGCGGAGATCCACGCGCGCGCCATGGCCGCCGGCGCGGCGCGCGTCTTCCAGAAGCCGTTCGACGATCAGAGCCTCCTCGACGCAATTCGGGAGGCGGTCCGGTCGATCCCGTAGCCAGCGTCGTGAACCCAGGTAGAGCACAACACAGGAGAAGACCCGTGAAGGAGACCCACAGGCAGCGATTCACCTGGCTGGCAGTCGTCACCGCCGGCGCCCTCGCCGTCGCGGGGTGCGCCGCCAAACCCAAGAACGGAGAGTGCAAGACCAGCGCTGACTGTGCCGCGCAGGAAGGGTACGGGAAGGTCTGCGTGGAGGGGCGCTGCCAGGAGTGCGGCGCCGACGCCGACTGCCAGGCGGGGTTCGTCTGCCGGGCGGACAAGTGCGTTCCCAAGCCACAGTGCTCGGGCGACATGGACTGCCCGGCCGGCCAGATGTGCCAGGGCGAGCGCTGCCTGGCCCGTCCCGCCGGCACGTGTGGCTCCGACCGCGACTGCAGCGAGGGGACCTGCCAGGATGGGCGCTGTGTGGTTCCCAAGGCCGAGGCACCTGCGCCGCCGCCGCCGATCCCCTCCGAGTGCATGGAGGCCGCCAACTTCACCATCCACTTCGACTTCGACAAGTCCCTGCTCACCTCCGACGCTCAGGCGACGCTGCAGCGGCTCGGCGACTGCCTCAAGGCGGCGCCCGCCCGGCAGGTGCAGGTGCAGGGGAACTGCGACGAGCGCGGCACCACCCAGTACAACCTGGCCCTCGGCGAGCGGCGGGCGGAGGCCGCGCGCAAGTACCTCGCCGACCTGGGCATCGGCGATGTGCAGACGGTGAGCTACGGCAAGGAGCGGCCGCTCTGCCGGGAGAAGAACGAGGCCTGCTGGTCTCGCAACCGGCGCGACGACTTCCAGATCCAGCGCTGAAGCCCGACGGCGGGGGCGGGGCCACAAGATGGCCCCGCCCCCGCGCCGAGCCAGGGCGCCGTTTGGCCCCGTCGATCGCCGGGGCGCGATGGGGTAGCGTGCGCGGGAGGAGCCCCCGTGGCGGCTGCGAACGACCCCATCGTGTTCATCGTCGACGACGACGCGGGACTGCGGGCGGCCATCCAGGGCCTCCTGAGAGCGGTCGGCCTTCGTTCCGAGGCGTACGGATCGCCCCGTGAGTTCCTGGAGGGTTCGCGGCCCGCCGGGCCGAGCTGCCTGGTGCTGGACCTGCAGATGCCAGGGCTCAACGGGCTCGAGGTCCAGCGGACGCTGCTCGACTCGGGGAGGTGCATTCCCACCATCTTCCTCACCGGCCACGGGGACATCCCCAGCTCGGTGAAGGCGATGAAGGCCGGGGCCGTGGAGTTCCTGACCAAGCCCTTCCAAGACCAGCAGCTCGTCGAGGCGATCCGGGCCGCCCTGGAGCGGGACTGCGTCGCATGGCAGGAGCGCCTCCGAGACACCGAGGCGAGGGAGCGCTACGCCGGCCTCACCGAGCGGGAGCGAGAGGTGATGGCTCGGGTCGTCGCCGGCATGCTGAACAAGCAGATCGCCGGAGAGCTCGGGACGAGCGAGATCACCGTCAAGGTGCACCGCGGTCGGGTGATGCGGAAGATGCAGGCGGGATCGGTCGCGGAGTTGGTCCGGATGGCGGCCAGGCTGGAGCGCCCCCGGGGCTGATCGCCGGCCCGGCGGCCTGCCCGCCCCTCGTCGAGCGCACCCGCTCCTTCCCGATCAGCTCACGCGACCGGTTTCCCGCCCGCCGGCAGGGTGAAGTGAAACGCCACGCCGCGTTGGCGACCGGACTCGGCCCAGAGCCTGCCCCCGTGGGCCTCGACGATCGATCGGCTGATGGTCAGGCCCATCCCCGTGCCGTCCGCCTTGGTGGTGAAGAACGCGTCGAAGATGCGGTCGGACAGGTCGGGTGAGATGCCCGGCCCCGTGTCTGACACGGAGACGAGGCAATCGTCGCCGCGCCGCTGCGTTTCGATGGCCAGGTCGCGCGGCGAGCCCACGTCCTTCATGGCGTCGACGCCGTTCAGGATGAGGTTCATGAGCACCTGCTGGAGCTGGACCCGGTCGACGCTGACGCTGGGCAGGCCGGGCGCCAGGTTGATGCGGATGGAGACGGCATGCCGGTGCGCCTCTCCGCGGAGGACGGAGACCATCTCCCCCACCACCGTGTTGAGATCGACCAGCTCGCGCCGCGGCGAGGCCTTCTGGAACATCGAGCGGACCCGGGTGATGATCTCCGCCGCCCGCGTCACGTCGTCGGCCGCCCGGGTCGCCGCGGCGCGGGCTTCCGCCACCTCGGGCTCGTCGCGGTCCAGCCAGCGCAGGCAGGTCCGCGCATTGGTCAGGGCGGCGGCGATGGGCTGCCGGATCTCATGGGCCAGCGAGGCGGCCAGCTCCCCCATGGTGCTCACCCGGTTGCTGCGCTCCAGGTCCGACTGCGCCTGCTGCAGCCGCTCGCGCTCCTCCTCCGCCCGCTTCCGCTCGGTCACGTCGACCAACGTGCCAACGAACTCGGTGGTCCTTCCCGAGGCGTCGAAGGCGGGGTGCCCGATGACGTAGATGTTCCGGGGCGATCCGTCGGGCAGAACGATGCCGTAGTCGAGCTCGAAGTCCCGTCCGCCCCGGATCGCCTCCTCCAGAGTCTTCCGGGCCGCCTCCCGGTCTTGTGGTCGCATCCGTTCCAGGAGGGCGCTCGAGAGTCGGGCAGAGTCCTCCTCGTCCTCCAGGCCCAGGATGCGGCGACACTCCTCGGAGAGGTAGCGGACCTCGCCGGTCGACGGGACCCAGGCCCAGCTGCCGGTGTGGCTGAGGCGCTGGGCCTCGGCCAGGTAGGCGGCGATCTGCCGGAGGCGCGCCTCGCTGTCGCGGAGCGCGCGCTCGGCCCGGCGCCTCCCCATGCTGAACTCGACAGCCAGCAGGGCCACGACCACGAAGATGCCGAACCCGATGCCGCTGCTCCCCTGGACCTCCAGGGAATGCAGCGGCGGCAGCAGCCAGAAGGCGATCCCGATTGCGCAGACCGATGTCGCCAGCAGCCCAGGGCCACGGCCTCCCCGCCAGGCGCTGACGATGATGGCGGCAAGCGGCAACGGGTAGAGCCCGACCCCGGGCTCGAGGGGCAGCAGCTTCCGGAGCAGAAGGGCGGTCGTGGAGAGCGCGAGTGCGAACGCGTAGTCGAGCAGGCGTCGGATCTCGCTTCGCGTCATCGGGTCGGGCTGGCCTTCCCAGGAGCGCCCAGGGCACCGGGAGAGGTGCAAGGTCCAGGAACTCGGCCGAGACACCTACCACGGCCGAGCCGGGCTGGCGACCGGCGCGTCCCGTGCCAGGGCGCCCGGCTCGACAAGGAGCCCGTTCCGTTCCTGGGTCCAGCCGGCGAGGAAAGGGCCGCTCCAGCGGAGGCGGCGCGGCGCCCCGAACCTGCTAGCGCCCGTCGCGCTCGCGGACGCTCATGTAGGCGTGGGCGATCGAGGTCTCGTCGACGAAGCCGACGATGGCCCCATCCGCGTCCGTCACCGGGAGCTCACGCACGCCCTGCGAAAGCATGGCCTCGAAGGCGGAGCGCACGCCGTCGTCCTGGCCGATCGCGACCGGGGGGCGCATCACGTCCGAGGCGTTGGCCAGACCCTCCAGCTGCGGCTGTCCGGCGATGCCGATGAGGTCCTGGAGGGTGATGATCCCCACCAGCCGCCGTCCCTCCAGCACAGGGAACACCTCCTGGCGCGTCCGACCCGAGAGCGCCTCGAGGAGATCGCGGATCCCGGCCGCCCTGCCGAAGGTTCGATAGGAGGTGCGGTCGAGTGGAACCTGGCGAACCGAGACGCCCTCGAGCCGGTCCGCCATCGTCCGTTCGTGAAGGCTGACGCCATCCTGGTCGAGCAAGGCCTCGTAGATCGGCGTGGGCCGGTAGTAGCGGGCGATGCCGTAGGAGAGCATGTTGGCGATCATCAGGGGGAGGATGAGCGAGTACCCTCCGGTCATCTCGACGATGATGAGCACCGAGGTGATGGGCGCGCGGATGATGCCGGCGAAGACCGCCCCCATGCCCACCAGGGCGAACGCCCCCAGCGAGTCCACCGAGTGGTGGAACAGCGCGACGTCCAGGGCCCCCACGGCCCCGCCCGCCATGGCCCCGATGAAGAGCGTTGGCGCGAAGATGCCCCCGGCAGCGCCGCTCGAGTAGGACAGCACCGTGGCGGCGAGCTTCAGCGCGCAAAGGGACACGAGCAGGGTGACGCCGAGCCTGCCGGCGAGCGCATCTCCCAGGGTCGCGTAGCCGCCTCCGGTCACGCCCCGGGCGCCGAGGAGGCCGAGGGCCGTCACCGCCAGGATGCCGGTGGCCAGGCCTCCGACTGCCGGGTGAGCCCAGCGACGGGGCGCAGCCTTGAACCGCTTGCGCAGTGCCAGCAGCGACTCGGTGAAGAACAGGGCGAGCCCCGCCGAGACCAGGCCCAGGGCCGCGTAGAGGAGCAGCGAAGAAGCGTGCTCCAGCGCGTAGGCCTGCGGGATCTCGAAGATGGGGTGGACCCCGAGCACGCTGCGCTCCACGATGGCGGCGAAGGCCGCCGCCACGACCACCCCGGAGAGCACGGTCTGGTCGAGCTTCCCGACCACCTCCTCGATGGTGAAGGTCACGGCGGCAATGGGTGCGTTGAAGGCCGCGGCGATGCCCGCCGCGGCGCCCACCGGCAGGAGGCGGCGCACGTTCTGAGGCGACACGCCGGCCAGCCTGCCCACGCGGCTCGCGATCCCCGCGCAGATCTGGACGGTCGGCCCCTCGCGGCCCAGGGAGGATCCCGTCCCGATCTGCAGCGCCGAGACGAAGAACTTGCCGAGCGAGTCGCGAGCCCGCAGCGGACCGGACCTCCCCGCGTAAGCCACCTTCACCTGCGGGATGCCGCTTCCGCGCGCATTGGGGACGACCCGTTCCAAGATCAGGCCGGAGACGAGGCCGCCCGCGGTCGGCACGATCAGCGTCCACGGGATCCACGTGCGGCCGGGAGCGGCCAGGGCAGGGTCGATGGCCAGGCGGGTGAAGAGGTTGATGGTCAGGTGGAACGCGACCGCGGCCAGGCCGCACAGCCCCCCGATGACGAGGGTGAGCCCGAAGAGCTTGTGCTGCTCGGTGACGGTGACCCGCAGCTGCGCCCACCGGGCCCTGACCGCGGCCAGGCGGGGCCCCTCCCTCTCGTTCTTGTCGGCCAAGGCCCTGGGCATGGGTTCGGAATCTAGCACGGGCGGCCGGGGGCCTCCGAGCGGCCAGGCCCCTTCGACACCCGAACGCCATCCCGTGCCGCGGACCCCCGGTGACCCACAGACATTTGGACATCATAGTAAATATCCGCTGCGCTCCGGGTCGGAAAGCGTGCACCTGTTCCCGGGCTTGACCGTCCACGCCCCTCCCTCAACCTGACTTCGATCATCGCCCGCCACAAGTGGAGGACGGTGAGCGTCGTCGGAGACGTCGGCCACGGCTCCGTGGTGCGCGTCCACGCCGCCGAGCGCGTGATCATCTCGACCGGGAGGGCGCGCGTCGCGCTGAGCC
>DATKMW010000098.1:0-45523 GCA_035541675.1 Anaeromyxobacter sp.
GGGCAAGCGGGAGAACCCCAAGGACGTCCCCCGCATCATGGAGGCCCACGGCGTGCCCTACGTGGCCTCCACCTCGGCGGTCTACCCCGACGACGTCTACGACAAGCTGGTGAAGGCCCGGGGCATGACCGGCCTGCGCTATGTGCACATGAGCACTCCCTGCCCGTCGGGCTGGGCCTTCGACCCCAAGGACTCGGTGCGGCTGGGCCAGGCGGCGGTGGACGCGGGGCTGGTGGTGCTCTACGAGATCGAGCGCGGCGCCTTCCGCCTCACCGGGCGTTCCAGGGTGCTGGCCCGCCGGGGGGCGCTCAAGCCGGTGAAGGAGTACCTGCAGGCGCAGGGACGCTTCCAGGGGCTCTCGCCCGAGGAGGTGGCCGAGGTCCAGGGCTGGGTCGACCGGCGCTGGGCGGAGTACCTCCGCCGCGACGCCGAGGGGCCGAGCGCCTGAGGGCTGCGGAGCCGGGTCAGGGAGGGGGCGGCCCGGCACGGCGCTGCCCGCCGGAGGGCGTCGGCGGCCAGGCGCGTGACCACCGAGACCGGCCAGGCCTCCGGGTCGCGGACGGCCGCGCGGTCGGCCTGCTGCCAGCGGACTCTCAGGCGCGAGATCCTCGGCGTCCCCGACGCCGCCGAGCCCGCGGTTGGACACGCCGAAGAGGCGCGGCCGTGGCCCCGGACGCCTCCCGCGCCATGCGCGTCTTGGAGGACTATGTCCGCTCCACCGGCCCCGACCCGGCGCTGCTCGAGGAGGGGGAGGGATGGCGAAGGGCCAGCCACCGGTGCTCGACGCCGGTTGGGGGTCGAGGCACCCGGTAGCCTCGCTTCCGGCGGCGGGGGCGGCACCCCGCGCCGGGGGCCTCGTCTCCTCGTCGCGGGCGGACCCGCTGGCTAGGTTCCGGGGCAGTTCGATTCCCCGGTCCAGGCCGTTCCGATCCCGGTACCGCACAGCAAGGGGGCGAGAGCCGCCTCGATGTCGGAAGGCACCGTGGGGATGTTGCTCGCGGCGAGGTCGGGGACGAAGGCGCCGAAGTTGTACGGGTTCAGGATGGAGCCGCTCGACACCGAGGGCAGCGTACCGAAGGCGCCGCCGCAGGAGGTGGTGCAGACCCCCGAGACCATCGGCCCGCAGGAGTAGGTCCCGGAGACGGGCGCCCCGCTGGCCTCCTCCAGGAACATCCAGGGATCGGAGGGGACGTCGGCGATGGGGTCCGCTGCGGTGAGCGACACCTGGTGGCAGACCGCCCCGAGGGAGTTCGTGCCGGTCGGGAGCTGGGTGTTCCCTCCCCCGGTGCCGGTGGGCATGGTGCCGCCGGAGTCGCCGACCGCTTCCGCGTCCACGCGGCTGTACAGGCTTCCGGAGGCCCGATACCAGCGGCCCACCGTCAAGGCATCGGAGTAGAGCGTCGGGGGAGAGCCCTCCCCGGCGTACGGCGGGCAGAAGAGGATGACCTCGTCGACGAACGCCATCGCACCCCCGCCACCGCCCTCCGAGCCGGTGTAGCCGACGTGCGAGAGGATGCCGCTGCGAGCGCCGTGGTTGGCCTCGCCGGCGGCGATCTGGGCCGCGGTCAGCGCCGGCACGAAGTCGGTGAAGGTGAAGCCGAGCACGCGCCGGAAGGGGTTGGGCTTGCTCGGGTCCTTGGTGAAGTCGACGTTGACCTGGAATGTCCCGGTGGCCTTCTCGTCGGGGTCGACGGCATTCAGCGAGGTGAAGTCGAAGAGCACCGGGGAGCCGCTGGGGCTGGCCACGTCGAAGCCGGCGCCGCTCGCGGTGGCCAGCGCGGTCAAGTCCAGGGTCGAGGAGAAGATGGTGGTGCAGGTCGGGCAGGTTCCTCCGCTGCAGGACCCGAAGGTCGGGGCCGGCGTCGCCCCCAGCTCGCACTGGTGGATTTGGGAGGCCGGAGTGCTGGAGGGCTGGATGTAGACCTGGGTGAGGTACCGCTCCCCGCCGCCGGGGGCTGCGCTCTTCTGCCAGGTCAAGGTGAGCGGATAGCCCGCGAACACCGTGTCGGCCGGATCGATGGTGCAGCTGATCTGGGTGGGGGCGGACTTGCTGTCGACGGTGCAGCTCGGGCTTCCGTCGAGGGCCTTCGGGTGCCGGATGATCTCCCTGATCCGATCCATCATCTTGTGGGTGTGGACGTTCAGGATGTCGCTGATCTCGTAGGTGCGCTGGAAGAGCGCCGGGTGGCACTGGTCGGCGCTGACCTCGGCGGCGGCCGAGGCCGGAGCCCCGGTGCGGTCGCTGACGGCGACCGCACCGGTCACCTCGATGTCGGTCAGGCTTGCGTTCGGCACCGTGGTGGGCGTGGCGGAGGTCCAGTCCGAGGGGGGAGCCGCGGTGCCCGCGCCGCCCCCGCCGCTGCTTCCGCCTCCACAGGCGAGGATCCATGCGCTGCCCAGTGCTGCGCCAACGGCTGCGTGTGACAGCTTGCGACCGCTCATGTGGCGTCTCCCTTGCTCCGCGAGGGTTGCTTCGAGCGACTCTGCCGCGTGCGAGCGCTTCCGGCGCCCGGCCCGGAACCGCCACCGCGACGGTCCGGGCCGGCGAGCCCTCGGCTCGAGGGAAGGGCGAGCTCCACGAGCCGCATCCCACCATCGCCTCGCACGTCGCCTCCCAACACCGAGCGCCGGCGTTTGTTGCACGCCCGGCCCGTTGGGTCGGCCGATGAGCTCACGAGAGGGCAGGGAGCGGAGCGCGGCTGACCGACACCGCTGCACCGCCGGCCCCGGCCGAGCCCCAAGCGAGGGCTTACCGGCCCGTCGGGGCCGCTCCCCGCCGGGAGAGCTCCGCCTCCGCCTCCAGCGAGTCCCGTCCCCCGCGGACGAGCGGGTTGGCGGCATAGGCCCGCTCCAGCCACTCCCTGGCCTTCACCCCGTCCCCCGCCAGCGCCGATAGGCGCGCGCGCAGCGCCCAGCTCTCGGGCGCCCCGAGGTCGCGCCCCGCCATCCCCTGGAGCGCCTCGAGCCCGCCCCGCGCGGCCTCGGCGGCCCTCCCCGCCTCGCCGCGCTCGCGCAGCCAGGCGGCGCGCTCTGCGGCGCAGCGGGCGAGGAGCAGGGGAGCACGCCCCGGAGCGCCGGGGTGGCCCGCCAGGAAGGCCCGCAGGGCCTCTTCCGCCTGGCGCAGGGGACCGGACGGATCCCGGTCATGGGAGGCGTCCCACCGCGCCTCGGAGAGCGGGAGCGCGGCCCAGGTCACCTCCCCCGCCTCGTCTCGGCCCGTCTCGCCCGGCGCCGGGGCCAGGAGGCGCCGGGCCTGGAGGAGCGCTGGCCCCGGGTCCTCCCCGGCGAGCGCCAGGCTGAGGGCCCGGGCGGCCCAGTGCCGGCCGGCGGCGCTGCGCAGCCCCGGCGTGTCAGGCTGGCCGGCCGAGGCCTCGTCCAGGGCGACGCGCGTGCCCGCGAGCTCGTCCCGGGGATCGGCGCCCATGTCCCGGAGCAGCTCCGCGGCCGACGCGCCCGCGGAAAGGAGCGCGGTCGAGAGCGCCACGTGCCCCGGCAGGGCGCGGTGGGCCTCCTCCAGCTCGGCCAGTGCCCGCTCCAGCTCCGGCCGCGGGTCGCGCCCCGCCAGCCAGCTCTCCTGGGCCAGCGCCAGCAGCGCCTCACCCACGTCCTGGCGCATGAGGGCCGAGCCGCGGAGCTCGAGGTGGAGGTACTCCTCGCCGGCCTCGACGACCTGGCGCAGGGCGCGCTCGGCCGGCTTCCCCTGCGCGGAGAGAACCGCCGCCTCGGCGCCGTGGATCCATGCCTGGGCGCGGAGCACGTCGGGATCCCGCGGCGCCACGGCCGCCGCCCGCTGTGCCGCGGCCAGCCCCTCCGAGAGGGGCGCTTGCGCCTCCGGCCCATGCCCCTTCAGCGCCATGGCCTCGGCGAACAGCGCCCGGACCAGCGCCGCCAGGGTCCTGGCCTGGCCCCCGTCCCCCGCCACCGCGCGCCGGTAGAGCGCCGCGGCCTCGCGGGCCAGGCCGACCACCTCGGCCGGCGCCGCGAGGTAGGCGTAGCTTGCCTGGTGCATGAGCAGGTCGCCGCGCAGGGCCGGGATGCGCGGGTCGTCGTGCAGCAGCACCTCGGCCCGGTCCAGCGCCCGCCGGGCCCGGGCCACCTCCTCGGCGGGCTGGCGCCCCATCACCGCCAGCGCGCTCACCCGCCGGAGGGCCAGCGAGGCGCGAGCCAGGGCGATCTCCGGGTCGCTCTGCCCCCAGCGCTGCGCCTCCTCCAGGATCTCCCCGGCCCGGGTCAGGCGAGCCATCCCCTCCTCGTGGCGGCCCTCCACGACGAGCCGGTTCCCCTCCTCCAGATGGGCCTCCGCCTCCAGGGTGAGGGCCTCGTAGCGCTGCGGATCTGCGGCCAGCGCCTCGGCGGCACGAGCCCGCGCCTCGTCGTACCGCTCCTCCAGCAGCGCGATGGAGGCGTGGATGGAGGCGGCCCGCCAGCCCTCCCCGCCCGCCAGCGCCAGGTAGCGCTCCGCCGGCTGGCGCAGCTCCCTCCGGAGCGCAGCGAGCCGCTCCTCGCGCACCGCCGGCTCGAGCGTGTCCCAGGCCCCCCGGTACGCCTGGCGGTACTCGGCGGCCAGCACCTCCCCCAGCCCCTCGGCCACCCGCGGGACGCGGAACCCCGCCTCCCAGGCCCGCTCGTAGGCCGCCCGGGCTGCCGGCAGGTCCCCCAGGAGCTGCAGCCCCTTGCCCAGCGCGAAGTTCGCCGGCCCGCCGCCGCGCGCGGCCTCGGGCCGGAGGGCCTCCGCCTGCGCCCGCAGCCGCGCCAGCGCCGGCTCGAGGTCGTGCGGCGGCGAAAGGTGCTCCATGCGGATCTGCGCCTCCATGGCCTCGCCCAGGGCGCCCAGCCGGGCGGCCTCCCAGGCCTGGAGCACCGAGCGCCGCTCGGCCAGCGCCGTCCACAGGGCCGCCGCCAGCACTGCGGCCACAGCGACGCCCAGGGCGCGAGCCGCGGTCCGGTTGCGACGGGACCAGGCCAGGGCCCGCACCGCCAAGGTGGGTGCCCGCGCGCTGACCGGCTCGCCGCGCTGGAAGCGGGCCAGGTCCTCGGCGAAGGCCACGGCGCTGGGGTAGCGATCCCCCGGGTCCCTCTCCATGGCCTTGCCCACCACCAGCCTGAGCGGGGCCGGCACCTCGTCCGGCAGCGGCGGGGGAGGCTCCCCGCCCAGGCGCCGGAGCCCGGCCGCCCCGTCCAGACCGGCCTGGTGAGGCGGCCGCCCGGCCAGCACCGCGTAGAGCGTCGCCCCGAGCCCGTAGACGTCGTCGGCCGGGCCGGCCAGGCCGGTCCCCAGGACCTGTTCCGGGCTCATGAAGGCGAGCGTCCCGGCCAGGATCCCGGACCGGGTCAGCCCCGGCTCCTCGCCGCGCGCCAGGCCGAAGTCGGAGACCAGCGCGCGCAGGGCGCCCGGCCCCTGTTCCACGAGGACGTTGGCGGGCTTCACGTCGCGGTGCACCAGCCCCTGGAGGTGGGCGGCGTGGACCCCCTGCGCCGCCTGCCGGACCAGCTCCACGCGATCGGCCGGGGGCAGGGCCGGCGCAAGGTCCGCGAGCGTCCGGCCCTCCACCAGCTGGAGCACGAGGCACGCCCGGCCCCCCAGCGTCCCCGCCTCGTACACCTGCACGACGTGGGGGTGCTCGACCCGCGCCTGGAGCCGCCCCTCCAGCAGGAGCCGCTCCGCCTCCCGGCGATCGCTGCCGCGGAGGAACTTCACCGCCACGGCGCGCTCCAGGGCCCGGTCCCAACCGCAGTGGACCTCTCCCATCCCGCCCTCGCCCAGAAGCCCGCGGAGCACGATGCGGCCGTCCAGCTCGGCGGCCTCGCCGCTCACGGGCGCGCCTCCCGTGGCGCGCCCGTGCGCCGCTCCACCTCGGCGAGCTCCCCACGGCAGGCGTGGGAAGAGCCTTGCCTGCGCCCCTGGACCCCTGCGCCCTCCCAGGCGAGGGTGGGCCGGGACGAGGCCAGGGCGCTCCCCGCGCCGGGGCGCGAGGGGACCCCGCCCCGAGCCTCGCGGTCCGGGTGGGGCGCCACGGCGGCATGCGGGTGGCCGGGCCTCGAGCGACCGCGCCGCCCTCCCCACGCCAGGCTCTCTCCGATCCGGCGGTGGCCCGGCACCCGGCTGCCCGGGTCCGGGGAGACGGTCTGCGTCCAGTCGGCCACCTATCCACTCCTCGGGCAGCGTCGGTCGCGCAGGAGCCGAGCCTGGCCCGTCGGGGAGGCGGAGAACAGCGGGCGCGCCCGGCCGCGGGTCAGAACGTCCCCGGCATGTCTTGCGCTTCGGGCGTGCCCGGGACCCGCGCCAGGAGCTGGTCCACCCTCGGCAAGGAGGCGCGCGCGCCGACCGCCGCAGCGGGGGGGCAGGTGCCGTGCTCCACGAAGTAGAGGGCCGCGGCGGTGGACGCCTCGTCCGCCGAGTCCTGGGCGTGGCCGAGATCGTCGGCCGCGGCGCAGAGCCCGGCGTTCGAGGTCGCATCGGGGAGCCCCGCGAAGTAGTCGGCGTTGCCGGCGTTGTTCACCATCCGGAAGGAGACGAGGAAGAGCTCGGAACCGCATCCGGAGAGCGGGAAGACGATCTGCCCGACCGGCTTGCCGTAGGTGGTCGCGCCCACGAAGGCCAGGGTGGAGGCGCTGCCGTAGGCGTCGAGGGCGTTGGGTACCAGCTCGCTCGCCGAGGCGCTCGCCCCGGTGGTCACGAAGGCGACGCGCTCGAAGCTGCCACCGGCTCCGCTGGGGTCGATCGCGAAGGGGTGGTGCTCGTCCTCGCCGGCGTGGTGGGCGTTGTAGTCGAGGTCGTACATCTTCTGGCCGGCGAGGCCCTTCCCGGCGAGGAGATCGGCCAACACCTCGGCCGTCTCCAGGAGCCCGCCGCCGTTGTAGCGGACGTCGACCACCACGTCCTTCACGCCCTGGGACCCGAAGTCGGTGAAGGCGGCGCGCAGCGCGCTCTCGGCCGGCTCGACGAAGGTCCGGAGCTGGACGTAGCCGGTCGTGCCCTGCACCCAATGCGAGGGCACCGGATCGACGTCGTAGGCGGTGCTGACCATGGTCCGGATCACCGGGTCCGAGGCGCCCCGTGGCAGGACCTGGAAGGCCCTGGCCACCCCGGCCAGGCCGCCCGCCGAGATGAGCGCGTTCACCTCGTCGGTGGTGAGGCTGGCCACCTCGGCGAGGCTCCCTGGGTCCGGGCCCGCCGCCAGGATCTCGTCGCCGCGGGCGAACCCGGCCGAGGCGGCCGCCGACCCCGCGAAGACCTGCTTGACCAGGACCTGCGCCGAGGGCGGCGACCCCTGCTCGAGCAGGCTGAAGCCGAACCCGATGGCCTGGGCCTGGGAGAAGTACATCTGGTACTGCGCGTCCGACATGAGGTAGCTCCAGCCGCGGTCGAAGCCCTCGGCCCGGGCGTCGGCGGTGAGGATGTCCAGGAAGGACTGTGGGTCCAGGCCGGCGTAGTCCGGGAGCGACACCGCCGGCAGGAGGTCCTGGTACAGGTACCAGTCCTGGGCGATGGCCAGGATGTCGGCCTTGCCCTGCCCCTCGTCGCAGGTGCTGCCACTTCCCGAGCAGGCGACGAGGGCGGACGCGAGGAGCGCGGCTGCGAGCGGTCGGCGCACGGAGGCCTCCGGGTGTGGCCAGGACGGTACCACGGCCGGCACCTCGTCACCTCGGCCGCGCCCCGCCTACGTCCCGGCGGAGGCCTTCATCCGCCGGCGCGGGGCCGGCGCCTCGGCGGGGGGGCTCTCCGCCTCGCGCTCCACCGAGAGCAGGTAGCGCTGGAACACGCTCCCGGCTGCTCCCAGGGCGGAGGCGTCGATCCCGAACCGGCACAGGCGGACCGAGTGCCGGTGGAAGTCGTACCGCCCGGCGTGGGCCTCCATCGAGGCCAGCGCCGACTTCACCAGCGGGTCGCCGAGCTGGACCAGCGGACCGCCCAGGACCATCACCGCCGGGTTGAAGCCGTTGGCCAGGTTCTGGAGGAGGATGCCCAGGTACTCCCCGGCGCGGCGGGCCGCTCGCTGGGTGGCGCGGTCGCCCGCCGCCAGCCGCTCGAGGAGAGCCTGGATGGAGAGGACCGGGTTGTCCCGCCCGGTCACCTCCCGGCTCACCGCCCGCTGGGAGACGAAGGTCTCGGCGCAGCCCCGCCGGCCGCAGGCGCACAGCGGGCCGCCGCGCTGGAGGATGGTGTGGCCCACCTCTCCGGCGATGCCGTCCTGCCCCAGGTAGAGGCGATCGGAGAGCACGATGCCGCCGCCCAGCCCCACCCCGATGGCCAGGTAGATGAGCGGGCCGGAGTGGTGCTCGGCCCCGAACACGTACTCGGAGAGGGCCGCCGCCTTGGCATCGTTGATGACCGCGACCTCCAGGCGGCCGCAGCCGGCCTCGGCCAGGCGCGTCGCGAGGAGGGACTGGATTCCCACCCCGTGCCAGCCGATGTTGGGCGCGAAGCGGAGCACGCCGCCCTGCACGTCCACCATCCCGGGCACCGCCACCCCCAGGCCCAAGACCCGGCGTCCACCCGCCACCAGCGCCGCGTGGGTGCTGGCCACCATCGCCGAGAGGGTCTTGAGCGATCGCCCCACCTCCCGGTGCTTGTAGGGCACGAGTCGGGACTGGAACAGCTCGCCCTGGAGGTTGCAGGCGACCACGTTCAGGTAGTCGACCCCCACCTCGGCCCCCAGCAGGCCGATGTGGTCGGGGTCGAGGGTGAGGGGAGAGGGCCGCCGGCCCACCCCCTGGCCGCGGGCCGGAGCGTTCTGGTGCAGCCACCCCTCGTCGATGAGCTCCTGCACCAGCATCCCCACCGTGGTCTTGGTGAGGCCGGTGCGGACGGCCAGGTCGACACGCGACAGCCCCGGTTCGGCCTTGACCAGGCGCACCAGGGCCATGCGGTTGATCCGCTTGAGCAGGCTCTGGTCGCCGGTCATGTGCGGCACGCGGTCGGTGTTGCTCCCCTAGAGGGTGAGGGCCCGGGGCCCCCGGGCCCACGCTAGCAGAACCGGTTCAGGAGGTTCTCCAGCAGCTCCTGCCGGCCGGAGACGGGCGCCACGTCCACGTTTCGCTCCAGGACCCGCTTCGACAGGGCCTCGAGCCCGGTGGCACCGGAGAGGATCTCCTTGCCCAGCGGACCGCTCCATCCCTGGTAGCGCGCCTTCACCGCCTGGGCCAGCCGGCCATCCTGGATCACCTGCTCGGCGGCGAGCAGCGCCCGGGCGGTCACGTCCATGGCCCCCAGGTGCGCGTGGAAGAGGTCGACCGGCTCGAACGACTGCCGGCGCACCTTGGCGTCGAAGTTGAACCCACCGGTGGTGAACCCGCCGCCCTGCAGGATCAGGTAGAGGGGGATGACCATGTCGGCGGCCACGTTGGGGAACTGGTCGGTGTCCCAGCCCAGCAGGGTGTCGCCGCGGTTCATGTCCACCGAGCCGAAGATCCCCAGGGCCATGGCGGTGGCGATCTCGTGCTCGAAGCTGTGGCCGGCCAGGGTGGCGTGGTTGTTCTCGATGTTGACCCGGACCTCCTTCTCCAGGCCGAAGCGCTGGAGGAAGCCGAACACGGTGGCCACGTCGAAGTCGTACTGGTGCTTGGTGGGCTCGCGGGGCTTGGGCTCGATGAGGATCATCCCCTGGAAGCCCAGCTTGTGCTTGTACTCCACCACCATGGAGAGAAAGCGCCCCAGCTGCTGGAGCTCCGACTTCATGTCGGTGTTGACCAGGGTCTCGTAGCCCTCCCGGCCGCCCCACAGCACGTAGTTCTGGCCGCCCAGCTGCACGGTGGCGTCCATGGCCGCCTTCACCTGCGCGGCCGCCATGGCGAAGATCTCGGGGTCGGGGTTGGTGGCGGCGCCGGCCATGTAGCGCCGGTGGCTGAAGAGGTTGGCGGTGCCCCACAGGAGCCGGACCCCGGTGCGCTGCTGGTGGCGGCCCAGCTCGTCGACGATGGCCTTGAGGTTCTCCAGGCTCTCCCGCGGGCTTTGACCCTCGGGGGCCACGTCGCGATCGTGGAAGGTGTAGAAGGGCGCGCCCAGCTTCTGGAAGAAGTCGAAGGCCGACTCCGCCTTCTGCCTGGCCGCCGCCATGGGCTCGCCCTTGAACCAGGGGCGCTCGAAGGTGGCGCCGCCGAAGGGGTCCAGGCCGGTGGCGCAGAAGGTGTGCCAGTAGGCGACGGCGAAGCGGAGCTGGTCCTCCATGCGCTTGCCCAGGACCATGCGGTCCTTTTGGTAGTACCGGAAGGCCAGCGGGTTCTGGCTGTTCGGTCCCTCGAAGGGGATGGCGGGGACATCGGCGAAGTAGCTGGCCATGTGTTGCTCCTCCTGTTTCGGCCGGCGCTCCGGCCGACCATGGGTCGCGTGCCGCGATGGCGGCCGCGCCTAACCGTTCCGGAAGACGGGCGCCACCGCCCGGTAGAGCGCCCGGAAGCGGCCCAGCCGCTCGGCGAGCGGGGCCCGCGCCGGCGCCGAGGGCACGAAGGTTCGGCTCACCGGCGGCCGGCTGCAGACCGCCGCCTCGGACGCGCCACAGGCGAGCTGGCCCAGCCGCGCCGCGCCCAGCGCCGCCCCGGTTTCTCCCCCGGAGTGGGTCTGGAGCCGCACCTCCAGGATGTCGGCGATGAGCTGGGCCCAGTAGGGGCTGCGAGACCCGCCGCCCACCAGCGAGAGCGTGCCCAGGGTGGTGCCGGCGGCGCGCAGGGCGTCGATCCCGTCCGCCAGGCCGAAGGCCACCCCCTCGATGACCGAGTAGACGAGCGCGGCGCGGTCGGTCCCGTGGGTGAGCCCCAGGAAGACGCCTTGCGCGGCCGGGTCGTTGTGCGGGGTCCGCTCGCCGGACAGGTAGGGCAAGAACAGCGGCGCCGCGGCCCGGGCCTGCGGATCGAGCCTCTCCACCTCGGAGAGCACCTCGGCCTCGCCCGCCGCCCCGACCAGCCGGGTGGCCCAGCGCAGGCAGCTGGCCGCGGACAGCATCACGCTCATCTGGTGCCATCGCCCGGGCAGCGCGTGGCAGAAGGCGTGCACGGCGCTGCCGGGGTTGGGGAGGAACCGGTCGTTGACCACGAAGGAGACGCCCGAGGTCCCCAGCGAGACGAAGCCGCCGCCGGGGGCCACCGCGCCGATCCCCACCGCGCTGGCGGCGTTGTCCCCGCCGCCGCCGGCCACCACCACCGTGCCGGACATCCCCCAGCGCGCGCGGAGCTCGGCGCGCAGGTCACCCGAGGGGTGGCTCCCCTCCACCAGGCGCGGCATGTGCGCCCGGGACAGCTTGGTGCCGGCCAGGACCGCGTCCGACCAGTCGCGCCGGGCCACGTCCAGCCAGAGGGTGCCGGCCGCGTCCGACATCTCGGAGACCTTCTCGCCGGTGAGCCTGAGCCGGAGGTAGTCCTTGGGCAGGAGCACCGTGCGCACCCGGGCAAAGACCTGCGGCTCGTTTCGCTCCACCCAAAGCAGCTTGGGGGCGGTGAAGCCGGGCATGGCCAGGTTGCCGGTGATGGCGTGGAGCGCCGGGACGCGGGCCTCCAGCTCCTTGCACTCCTGGTCGGAGCGGGTGTCGTTCCAGAGGATGGCCGGGCGGAGAGGCTGGTCGGAGGCGTCGAGCAAGGTGGCACCGTGCATCTGGCCGGAGAGCCCCAGCCCGCGCACGGCCGCGAGCCGGGCGGGATGGGACGCCTTGAGCCTGTCGACGGCCGCCAGCGTCGCCTCCCACCAGTCGGCCGGCGCCTGCTCGGACCAGCGCGGCTGGGGGCGGTGCACCTCCAGGGGTGCGCTGGCCGAGGCGACGATCTCGCCGTCCTCGGCCAGGAGGACGGCCTTGACCTCCGAGGTCCCCAGATCGATGCCCAGGTACATGGACGCCCTCATGGATGCGGCGCCGCCCCCGTCGCCGCGTATTAGTCCAGTCATCTCACTAAAGCCGGGATCCCTTTCGAGGTCAAGCGTCGGCGGCCCCCCGCGGCTCGTTTCCGGGCGGACCCTCGGCCCGAGGTGCCCCGGGGCCGCCGGCGCGGTATGAAGGGGCGTGCTTCGGCGCCGCTGGCGGCCCAGCGTGTTCACGTTCACATGCCGCGGCCCCCGGCTGTGGGCGCTGCTCATCGCCGCCCTCCCCGGGCCGGCGCGGCCCGCCTCCCCCGAGCCCATCCCCTGGCAGGACGCTGCGCCGCTGGCGGTCCCCTTCCTCCAGCTCCCCTTCGAGTCGCCGGAGACCCTGGCGCCGGGCGAGGCGCGGACCGCTCTTCGCCTGGTCTACTCCAACAGCATCGCCCGGGCCCAGAGCGTCGACGTGACCGTCGACTACCAGGTCGAGACGGCGCAGCCCATCGCCTCGCTCCGGCTCGGGCTGGGCCACGGGCTGGAGCTGCACCTGGAGGCGTCGGCGCTCTTCGAGTACGGCGGCGTCCTGAACCCCGCCATCCGCCGCGTGGAGTCCTGGCTCGGCACCGAGAACAAGCTCCGCCGCCACCCGCTCCCGGCCACCAGCCACTTCCGCATCCTCCGCCCCGACGGGCGAGGCACCTCCATCGACGGCAGCGATGCGGGGGTGGGAGACCCGTGGCTGGGCGTGAAGGGGCGCCTGCGCGAGCAGGACGGTCCGCTCCCCGCACTGGCCTGGCGCGCAGCGCTGAAGCTTCCCGCCGGGCGATTCCCCTACGGGAGCGGGGTGCTCGAGGAGGGCGGCGGCCTCCTGGGGCGGTGGCAGCTCGGGGGCACGAGCGTGGCGCTGGCCGCCGACCTCATGGTCCCCGACGGCACCGTCTCCCCCGCCCGCCTCCGAACCCGTCCGCACCCCGCCTTCCAGGTGGCGCTGGGGCAGGAGCTGGGCCCGCGCTTCGCGCTGCTCCTGCAGGGCAGCACCCACGGATCGGCGCTGCAGTACATCCACATGAGCGAGGTCGACGGCTGGACCTTCTATGTCCTGGTCGGCCTGCGGGCGCAGGCCTCCGAGCACCTCTCGGTGGGGTTCGCCCTGGTGGAGAACCTCGTCGTCACCGAGCGCGGAACGGACATCGCCGCCCTGCTCGACCTCGGCTGGCGCTTCTAGGGAGTTGCGCTTCCCACCTCGTGGGGAGCGCCCGCCGCCCCGGCGGCCCGGCCTGGGAGCGAACGCCCCATTTGGGACCTGAAGGATGATCCGTGCCCCCACGTCTAAACTGGGGCAGCGAGCGAACAGCCAAATCCCCTGATTGGAAGGGGATGTGAACGTTAACACTTGACGGCCTCGGGCGGGCCGGGCTTCACTGCGTCGGTCGGAGATCAGCGTCTCACCGCTGCAGGTCAGCGATCAGCATCGCAGATGGCTGCAGCACTTCGGCGGCGAGCGGACCGCCTGCACGGGAGCGGGAAGTTCGGGAAGGGACCTGCCGGGCCGCGAGCGAAGGTCGAGCACGACGCTCCGACCAGGGCCCCAGCCCTTCACCACGCGACTTGGGCCGTACCGACGTATGAAGCGACTCCTCCAAGAGATCCCCAGCCGCGTCGAGGTCCACCGGGCCCGGCCCTCGCCCCGGCGCCGCCCGGAACTCGATCCCTCGAAGGCCGCCACCCTCGCAACCTGCACTCGCGCTACCGTGTCCCCCACCGTGCCCCGGTCCGAGGACCGGGGTGGCACGGCAACGAGGCTCACGGAATAGGAGTCCAGCCATGCGAAAGACCCTCCTTTGGGCACTGGTGCTCGCGCTCTCCGGCGCGGCGGGCGCCGCGGGTGCCGCAGAAAAGAAGAAATCCCCCAGCGCGCCGGCCAAGCCCGCAGAGGCCAAGCCCGCGCCCGCCGCCGAGCCCAAGACCCCGTCCCTCAAGTGCGTGGGGATCTACTCCGAGACCGACGGCGGCTACATCAGCTACCGTACCGGCTCCGGAGCGTGGACGGTGGTCAAGGTCGGCGACACCATCCCCGCCGACGCCGAGGTGAAGGTCAACGTGGACCGGGACTGGGTCGAGTTCACGCCCTCCGACAACCCGGTCGCGGTCTACGAGCTGAACGGCGAGAACGGGGAGGTCACCAAGAAGGTGGCCGACATCGTCAAGGGCACGCCCAAGGCGGTCAAGTTCCCGAAGGCGAGCGGGGAGACGCCCGATCCCGCCTTCAAGGACAAGCTGGTCGTCGTCCAGTACCTGGGGCGGCAGGTCTACACCGACGCCAACGGCGACGACAGGGACATCAAGTACGGCGACGTCCTGGAGGTGAAGGGCAAGGTGGCCATCATCGCCATCAACAACACCCTGACCTTGATGAACGCCGGCGGGAAGGTGACCACCGTCATCGGGCCGCTCAAGTTCGATGTCGAGAAGGTCCTCAAGAACGAGCAGCTCTACAAGTTCCTGAACACAGGCAGATGAACGGACGGAAGGAGGAGAGTGGAGCAGCAAGGCAGTCTCACCTGGTTGGCAGTTCGCTGACTAATGACGGAGAAGATCGCCGCCGTGGCGGCATCACTTCCCCTGAAGGAGAGCCTCTTATGAAGAAGGTTCTGCTGGGTCTGGCAATCGCGCTCGTCGCCACCACTGCGTACGCCGCGCCCAAGAAGTGGGTGGTCGGCTTCTCGCAGATCGGCTCCGAGAGCGAGTGGAGAACCGCTGATACCGCCTCCGTGCAGCAGGCGTTCAAGGAGGATCCGAGCTTCGAGCTCATCTACTCCGACGCGCAGCAGAAGCAGGAGAACCAGATCAAGGCCCTGCGGTCCTTCATCGCGCGCAAGGTCAACGTCATCCTCTTCACCGCCCTCGTCGAGACGGGCTATGGCCCCGTCCTCGAGGAGGCCAAGAAGGCCGGCATCCCGGTGATCATGATCGACCGCGACGTCCAGGCTTCCGACCGGGGCCTGCGCATGACGATCATGGGCTCCGACTTCATCAAGGAAGGCGAGAAGGCCGGCACCTGGCTGGCGAAGTACCTGAAGGACAAGGGCATCGACGACGGCAGCAAGCCCATCAACATCGTGGAGCTGCAGGGCACCACCGGCTCGGCCCCGGCCATCGACCGGAAGAAGGGCTTCGAGACCATCCTGGCCCAGCACCCGAACTGGAAGATCACCCGCTCCCAGACCGGCAACTTCACCAGCTCCGAGGGCAAGGCGGTCATGGAGGCCTTCCTCAAGGCCGACAAGAACATCCAGGTCCTCTACGCGCACAACGATCAGATGGCCCTCGGCGCCATCCAGGCCATCAAGGAGGCCGGCCTCAACCCTGGCAAGGACATCACCATCGTCTCCGTCGACGGCGTGAAGGGCGCCTTCGAGGCCATGGTCAAGGGCGAGCTGAACTGCTCGGTCGAGTGCAGCCCCCTCCTTGGCCCGCAGGCCGTGCAGGCGGTCAGGGATCTGCGCGCCGGCAAGAAGCTGCCCGGCCGCATCTGGACGATCGAGGGCATCTTCGACGAGACCAACGCCAAGGAAGCGCTGCCCAGCCGCCAGTACTGACGCTGGATGTAGGCCTCCAAACGTGGTACTGCCCAGGGCCACCTCGGTTCACGAAGTGGTCCTGGGCAGTTTGTTCACGGCCGCCACCTGTCGGCGGGGACCTGCCCAGCCGGCAGGTCGATCGACGGGCTGCTCCATCCGCACGTGATCTGGCAACCGGAGGTGTTGGGAATGCCCGAGCAGGCACCGGTCCTGGAGATGCGGAAGATCACCAAGGTCTTCCCAGGAGTGAGGGCCCTGTCGGGCGTGGACTTCCGCCTCTTCCGGGGCGAGGTCCACGCGGTCATGGGCCAGAACGGCGCCGGCAAGTCCACCCTGGTGAAGGTGCTCACCGGCGTGCACAGGCACGACGCTGGCGAGATCCTCCTCGAGGGCAACGCCATCGCGCCGGACTCGCCCTTCGCCGCGCAGAAGCTGGGCATCAGCACCGTCTACCAGGAGATCAACCTCTGCCCCAACCTGTCGGTGGCCGAGAACATGTTCATCGGCCGGCAGCCGATGCGGCTCGGCAGCATCCGCTGGAAGGAGCTGAACCGCAAGGCGGAGGAGGCCCTGGCCAAGCTGAACATCGTCCTCGACGTCACCCAGCCGCTGTCGTCCTACTCCATCGCCATCCAGCAGATGGTGGCCATCGCCCGCGTCCTGGACCTCTCCTCCAAGATCCTCATCTTGGACGAGCCCACCTCCTCCCTCGACGAGGCCGAGGTGGAGCGGCTCTTCGGGGTCATCCGCAAGCTCCGGGACCAGGGGCTGGCCATCCTCTTCATCACCCACTTCCTCGACCAGACCTACCGGATCTCCGACCGGATCACCGTCCTGCAGAACGGCCTCTTCTGCGGCGAGTACAAGACGGCCCAGCTCCCCAAGCTGGAGCTCATCGCCAAGATGCTGGGCAAGGAGCTCTCCGCGTTCAGCTACGCGGCGGAGCACGCCGCCAAGAAGCGGGAGGCCGCCCCGGCGTCGAAGGAGGAGCCCGTGCTGCGCATCCGGCAGCTCGGGCTGCGCGGCTCCATCGCGCCCTTCGACCTCGACCTCAGCGCAGGCGAGGTCCTCGGCCTGGCGGGTCTGCTCGGCTCCGGCCGGACCGAGATGGCCAAGCTCATCTTCGGCATCGACAGCGCCCACCAGGGCGAGATCCAGATCAACGGGAAGAAGGCGAACATCAACTCCCCGCACGCCGCCATGATGGCCGGCATGGGCTTCTGCTCGGAGGACCGCAAGAACGAGGGGGCGTTCAGCGAGCTCACCGTCCGCGAGAACATCATCCTCGCCCTCCAGGCCCGGAAGGGGATGCTCAACTTCATCCCCCTGAAGAAGCAGACCGAGATCGCCGAGAAGCTCATCGACTCGCTCAAGGTGAAGACCCCCAGCGCTGAGAACACCGCCGGGCAGCTGAGCGGCGGAAACCTGCAGAAGGTGATGCTGGCGCGCTGGCTGGCCACCAACCCCTCGGTGCTCATTCTCGACGAGCCCACCCGTGGCATCGACGTCGGCGCCAAGCTGGAGATCATGGAGCTCATCCTGAAGCTCAGCCGGGAGGGGATGGGGGTCATCTTCATCTCCTCCGAGTTCGAGGAGGTGGTCCGCTGCAGCGACCGGGTCGCCGTCCTCAGGGACCACGCCAAGGTCGGGGAGCTGAGCGGGCCGGAAGTGGACGAGCAGAACATCGTGCGGACCATCGCGGAGGGGAGATAGCGTGCCCGCGCTGAAACGGATGAGCCTTGGCAGGCTGGTGTGGCCCCTGGCCGCCCTCGGCTGCCTCCTGCTCTTCAATCTCTTCTTCACGCCCAACTTCTTCCACGTCGAGGTGAAGCAGGGACACCTCTACGGGAACCTCATCGACATCATCAAGAACGCCGCCCCCATCATGCTGCTGGCGATCGGGCTGACGCTGGTCATCGCCACCAAGGGGATCGACATCTCGGTGGGCTCGGTGGTGGCCATCTCCGCCGGCGTGGTCGCCATCCTGCTCGGCGGCGACCTCGGCGGCGTGCCCCTGTTCCCCGTTCCCGTGGCCATCGCCGCCGCCCTGATCGCCTGCACCGCGGCCGGGTTCTGGAACGGGATCCTGGTGTCACGGATCGGCCTGCAGCCCATCATCGCGACCCTGATCCTGTTCGTGGCCGGTCGCGGAATCGCGATGGTGCTCACCAACGCCATGGTCATCTGGCTCTACGTGAAGCCGTTCGCCATCTTCGGCCAGGGCTACTGGCTGGGCCTGCCCTTCTCCATCTACATGGTGGCGGGCCTCCTGCTCCTCACCTGGTTCGTGACCCGGCGGACGGCCATCGGAATGTTCGTCGAGTCGGTGGGCATCAACCCGACCGCGGCCCGCTTCTCCGGCATCAACGCCAAGAACATCCTCCTGGGGGTGTACGTCTTCAGCGGCTTCTGCGCCGGGCTGTCCGGGCTGGTCGTCTGCTCCACGGTCATGAGCGCGGACGGGAACAACGCCGGGAACCTCTACGAGCTCGACGCCATCCTGGCGGTGGTGCTGGGGGGCACATCGCTCAACGGCGGCAAGTTCTATCTGCTGGGCAGCATGATCGGCGCGCTGATCATCCAGACGCTGACGACCACCATCTACGCCTTCAACGTCGCCCCCGAGATCTCCCAGGTGGTGAAGGCGTTCGTGGTGTACGGGGTCAGCTTGCTGCAGTCCGAGCGGTTCCGGCGCAGCGTCAGCGGGATGTTCGTCAAGGGGAGAGCGACGGCATGACCCGGAGACTCCTCGACAACCGAAACCTGTCCATCCTGGTCATCCTCGGGCTGTTCGTGATCATGTTTGGATACGGCTCGTTCGCCTACACCGGCTTCTTCGCGGTCCAGAACTTCCTCAACCTCTTCATCGACAACGCCTACCTGCTCATCCTCGCGGTGGGGATGACCTTCGTCATCCTCTCCGGCGGCATCGATCTGTCCGTCGGCTCCATGCTCGGCCTGGGGACGATGATCGCGTCGAGCTTGGTGACCAAGCAGCACCTGAACCCCATGCTGGTGATCGTGATCGTCGTCCTGGTCGGCACGGCCCTGGGCTTCTTCATGGGATGCCTCATCACCCTCTTCGAGCTCCCGCCCTTCATCATCACCCTGGCCGGCTACTACCTGGCACGGGGCCTCTGCTACGTGGTGAGCATCGACACCATCGCCATCAGCGACCCGGTCTTCCAGTCAGCGGCCCACTCGGAGATCCACATCATCGGCAACAGCTTCGTCTCGCCCAGCGCGATCATCGCCGTGGTGGTGGTGCTGGTCGGCGCCTACGTCCTGCGCTTCACCAGGTTCGGGCGCACCGTCTACGCCATCGGGGGAAACGAGCAGTCGGCCCTGCTCATGGGGCTCCCGGTGGGAAGGACGAAGATCGGGATCTACGCCCTGAGCGGCTTCTGCTCCGGGCTGGCGGGCGTGGTCTTCACCTTCTACACGCTCTCGGGCTACGCCCTCGACGGGAAGGGGATGGAGCTCGACGCCATCGCCGCGGTGGTGATCGGCGGTACCCTGCTCACCGGCGGCTCCGGCAGCATCCTCGGGACGGTCCTGGGCGTGCTGGTCTACGGGACCATCCAGGTGCTGATCGTCTTCCAGGGTACCCTCAACTCCTGGTGGACGAGAATCGCCATCGGCTTCCTGGTCTTCGTCTTCTGCGCCCTGCAGAGGCTGTTCGAGACGCGGAAGGAGGCGACGGCGGTGCGCGGCGCGTCCCGCACCTCTGCCGCGGTCGCCGGCGGCGGCTAGCCGAGCCTGGCCGGGCTGGGGCCGGCCGCGGCGCGGGCCCTACCCGCCCGCCACCAGCTTCTCCCACGCCTCGCGCTGTGCGACGGAGAGGGCGAAGGGCTGCACCTCGACCTGGTAGCCCGCCCCCGCCCGGCGGCAGAGGCGGATGAGCACCCAGGCGGTGAACGGCTCGCGGGCGTAGATCTTCGCCTCCAGGAGGCGGTCCTCGGGCAGCGGCTCCTCGCCGGTCATGGTGAGCCCCTCCTCCCCC
This sequence comes from Anaeromyxobacter sp., assembly GCA_035541675.1. Classification (GTDB taxonomy): domain Bacteria; phylum Myxococcota; class Myxococcia; order Myxococcales; family Anaeromyxobacteraceae; genus Anaeromyxobacter. The sequence continues at coordinate 19,367 of DATKMW010000098.1, forward strand.
ACCGCGAGCACCTGGAAGAGCCGGGGCCGTCGCGCCACCGAGATGGAGACGCCCAGCCTGGCCGACCGACCCGGCTCCCGGAAGGTGCTCTCCGGCGCCACCACCCGCGGCGAGCCCACGAAGGCCGCCGCGGCCGGCGTCTCGAAGGCGGAGACGAACTCGGGCACCCCCTCGATCACCCGCTCCACCGCGGCCCGCTCCTCGGCGGAGAGCCCGGCGATGCGCGCCAGGTCGGCGCCGCTGACCCGGGTGCGGGTCAGGACCAGCGCCACCACCTGGTCGGCGGCCCGGACCAGCTCGAGCAGCCCGGGGTCGCGGCAGGTCCCCGGCGCGCCGTGGTGGAGGGCGATCACCTCGGCGACGAGCGGCGGCAGCCGCCAGGCGGCGGCGGTGGCCAGCCCCACCGGCACGTGCTCTGCCTCGACCACCGACGCCCAGGCCTCGAGCGGCCAGCGCCCCTCGTAGCGCCCCTCCTCCAGGAGCGCCTCCAGCGCCGAGGAGGCGACGACCTTGCCGAAGTCGTGGAGCAGGCCGAGCACGAAGGCCTCCTCGGTGCGCAGCCGGCGCAGCCGGGCCAGCTCCTGGCAGACCACCGCGCTCACCAGCCCCTCGATCCAGATGAGCCGCCGCACCGAGACCAGCGAGCCCACCGCCTGGGCCACGCCCGACAGCCCGGAGGCCACCAGGAGCCTCGTCACCTCGGCGGCGCCGATGCGGGTGATGGCCGGGAGCAGCTCGTTCACCGGCGCCCCGCGCCGGTAGAGCGCCGAGTTGGCACAGCGGAGGATGGCGGCGGTCAGGACCGCGTCGGCGCCCACCAGGCGGGAGATCTCGGCCAGCCCGGCGTCCTTCCGCCCCAGCGCCTCCTGGACCCGCACCGCCACCGCCGGGTAGGGGGGGACGCGGAGCTTCCCGCTGGCCACCAGCCCCTGGATGGCGTGCTCCAGCGGCTCGATCGAGGGCAAGGTCCCTGCCATCCGAGATGGGTACCGCGCCCGGACCGCGTCCGGCAAGTGCCAGCTGACGAGCCGGGCTCACCCCGGCACGGCACCCACCGCCGGGAGGAAGCCCTCGGGCGCCAGGGCCAGGACGGCGGTGCGGCTGCGCCAGACCGCCGGGCCCGGCTCGTCCTTCAGCCCCTCCCGGCGGGCCACCGCCAGCGTGGCCTCGAAGGCCTGGGCGCTCACGTGGCCGCTCGGCTCGGCGAGGAGGACCCGGCCCTGCGGCGAGAGGGCCCGCCGCACCTCGGCGAAGAACCGCCCGGCGTCGGGCAGCTCGTGCACCACGGCGAAGGCCAGCACCACGTCCACCCTGCCGGCCAGGTCCTCCACGCCCAGCGAGTCCGGCGCCGCCTGCCGCGGCTCGATGTACCGCCCGAGCCGGGCGCGCTCGGCCCGGCGCCTCAGGCCTTCCAGCATCTGGGGCTGCAGGTCCACCGCCACCACCCTCCCGGTGGGCGCCACCCGCCGGGCCGCCTCCAGCGTGAAGAACCCCATCCCCGGTCCGGGTTCGAGCACGGTCATCCCCCGGCGCAGGTGCGGCGCCAGGATGGCAGCCGGGTCCTGGAGGAGCTTGCGGACCGGGTTGGCCAGCGCCCAGCCCAGCCACCACGGACACACCGTGTGGCCCACATGTCCCATGCGGACACCTCCTCGTCGCCGGCAGGACGCGCCCCGTGGCGGCGTCCGCGGCACGGTCGCGGACCGCTACTTGGTGGCGGCGGCCTCGGCCGGCAGGGCCAGGGCCTGCTCGATCTCCCGGGCCTTGGCCTGGATGAGCCGCGTGTTCCGCGGTCCCATGCGCAGGAGGTGCTTCTCCACCTCCCGGAGCTGCTCCCACTTCGGGTCGGCGAAGAGGTACACGCCCCGGTCCGGCGTGAGCTCGACGTCGCCCTGCGCCACCGGCGCCCCCTCCAGCCGGTGCAGGGCGCGGAGGGTGGCGCCGTCGATCGAGCCGCTGGGGAAGCCCAGGGCGCGATAGGCCGCCTGCAGGGCGCCGTGCAGGCCGCGGTAGACCCCGGCGAAGGCCTTGGCGTCCACCGAGGCCACCACGTCGGCCACCTCGTCGTACCGTGCGTACGACTCGGCCGCGATCAGGGTCTTCCCCGCGCGCTGCGCCACCTTGAACGGCTGCTTGGGCCCGACGATCTCGAGCGCCTTGCGTGGGCTCACGCCCTCGGCCAGGTTGTCGGTCACCACCGCCCAGCGGGCGACCACGTCGTCGACGCCCGCCAGCCACCTCTGGAAGGTGGCGTTGGTGCTGACCGAGGCCAGGGAGGTCCTCGCCTGGGCGGGGCTCACCGCGGCAGCCGGAGCCTCGGCGGCCGGTGCCTGCGGCGCGGCCGCCTCGGCCGTGGGCTGCGCAGGCGGCGGGGGCGGCGCCGCCGGCTTGCGGAGCCAGACCCAGATCGCCGAGGCCACCACCACAACCGCCAGGACTACCGCCGCCCATTCACCCTTGGAGAGTGGACGCCGCTGCTTCCTGCCCGGGTCGAGGTCATCCATAGCTGCCCGACTGCCACGAAACGCGAGCGCTTCGCAGGCCCCTGAGGGGGCCTGCGGACGTCCCACCTCGCAAGGGCTGCCGGCGCCGAGCCCCAGCCCAGGTTGCGCTGGGCTCGGGCTCGGCAGGAGGGGCGCCAGCTACTAGGAGATGGACTGCAGCATCTTCTGGAAGCGCCCGGCGTGCGACTTCTCCGCCTTGGCCAGCGTCTCGAACCAATCGGCGACCTGGGCGAAGCCCTCCTCGCGAGCGGTCTTGGCCATGCCGGGGTACATGTCGGTGTACTCGTGCGTCTCGCCGGCCACCGCCGCCTTGAGGTTCAACGCGCTGTCGCCGATGGGCAGGCCGGTGGCGGGGTCGCCGACCGCCTTCAGGTAGTCGAGGTGGCCGTGGGCGTGCCCGGTCTCGCCCTCGGCGGTCTCGCGGAAATTGGAGGCCACCTCCGGGTAGCCCTCCACGTCCGCCACCTTGGCGAAGTACAGGTAGCGACGGTTCGCCTGCGACTCGCCGGCGAAGGCTGCCTTGAGATTCTCGTGGGTCTTCGATCCCTTCAGGTTCGCCATCTCGGTCTCTCCTCTCGGTTGCGGTCTTGCGGCCCTCGGTCAGGGCCCCAAGTCTAGACAACGTCTAATCGATGTCGCGCTGGAAGCGAGGACCCGTTTGGGCCGGACGTGGCGTGCCTACCCCGCCCTCGCCTTGCCGCGCCGGCCGCGGAGGATGACCTGGTACTCGCGGACCTCAAGCCCGCGGAGGGCCTCCACCCGCCGGACCTCGAGCGCATCCCAGGGCACGTCGTGCACCAGGCCCGTGGCCTCGTCGATGAAGTGGTGGTGCGGCTCGATGTTGGGGTCGAAGCCCACCCTCCCCTCGGCCAGCTGGAGCGGCCGGAGCAGCCCCTTCCTGACGAGGAGGTTGAGCGTGTTGTAGACGGTGGCCCGCGAGATGGTCGGGACGCGGGCCTTCACCTCGTCCCAGACCTGCTCGGCCGACGGGTGGGCATCGGTTTCGAGCACGTACTCCGCCACCGCAAGCCGCTGGGTCGACGGCTGGATGCCGCTCCGGCGAAGACGCTCCGCGGCGGTGGTGCCCACGGGACGGACCTAAGGGAGCCCGCCGTCCGTGTCAACGGATACCGGCCCGGCCCCCTGCGACGGGGGGTTCGCCGGAGCCGGCACACCCAGCGACGGGTGCTCCGCCGGCCGCACCTCCAGGAGCCGGCTCGCGGGCTGCACCACGGCGCCCAGGAAGAACGACCAGAGGAGCACCCAGGCGACGAGGAGCAGGAGCCCGGCCGCGACCTCGGAGATCCCGGCGACGCGCCCCCGCGACCGGTCGGGGGGATCGGCGAAGCGAGGCGGCTGGCGGGCCCTCCCGCGCTCCTGCGGTGCGGCCGCCCCGGGCCCCCAGCGGACCAGGGGGAGGCCGTTCGTGGCGACAGGGTAGCGAGTCATATTGTCCTCTCCGTGCCGCCCTGCTCGAGGAGTCCGGCGGCCGACGGGAGGTGTATCGATGGCGGTGGACCAGGGGAACGCGCAGCGAAGCGACCCCCCCGCGCACGGACGCCCGGGCCTCGACTGGGGCGACCTGCGGTTCTTCCTGGAGCTGGTCCGGACCGGGAGCCTCACCAGCGCCGCCCGCCGCCTGCGCGTCGATCGCAACACCGTGGCGCGCCGCGTGGGCGCGCTCGAGGGCGCGCTCGGGCTGACCCTGTTCGAGCGAGGCCCCCAGGGCTGGACCCGGACCGAGGCGGGGGAGGAGCTGGCCGGGCTGGCCTCGCGGGTGGAGGAGAACGTCCTGACCCTGGCGCGGCGCGCCGACGCGGCCGATCGCCAGCTGGCCGGCACCGTGCGGCTCACCACCGCCACCCACGTCTGCGCGGCGCTGCTCGTGCCGGCGCTCCCCACCCTGCGGGCGCGCCACCCTGGGCTGGTCCTGGAGGTGGCCGTCGACCAGCGCCTCTTCGACCTCACCCGCCGGGAGGCGGACCTGGCCCTGCGCCTGGGGCGGCCGCGGGAGGCGGGGCTGACGATGCGCAAGCTCGGCGACGTGGCCTACGGCTTCTACGCCGCGCGCGGGCACCCCGCGGCCAGGCGCGGGGCGGTCGACCTCGGCTGCGACGAGTTCGTCGGTCTGGACGACTCGCTGGCCAGCGCCCCGCAAGAGCGTTGGCTCGCGCGGGTGGCCTCCGGCCGCAAGCTGGTCTTCCGGTGCAACTCCAGCCTGTCCCTGCTCGCCGCGGCCCGGTCCGGGGCCGGGGTGGTGCTTCTGCCCTGCTTCCTGGCAAGCGCCGACCCCGGCCTGAAGCGCCTGGGCGGGCCGGGAGCACCCCCCCATGAGCTGTGGGTCGTCTTCCACGCCGAGCTGGGCCGCACCCCGCGCGTCCGGGCGGTCATCGAGTGGGTCGCCGAGGTGGTCCGGGAGGCGCGCCCGGCGCTGCTCGGCGAGGCTTGACCCCCGGGAGCGCGGCCACGGCCCGGCTGGCCTGCGCGGATGCGTGCCACGGCGCCTCCCGCGTGCCGCGCCGCGTCGTAGTCGCACGATCGCGCCCGGACGGTGGCGACTCGCCGCTTGCGCACCGGCCCACCATCTGCTTTGACCAGCAAACGCTCGCGAGCGCGACCCGCGGCCCTCGCTCCGGAGGGCGTCCGCGGGTGTGAGGGTCCGGCCCGGGCCACTGCGGCGGCTCGGGCGCCACACCAGCTGCCACGGCCCGGGGCCTGCCGCCGGGTGAGCGAAGGGGCCAGGGATGCCGGACTCGAAGGGGCTGGGGCGGGTGGCCGTGGTGGACGCCGGCGAGGGGGGTCGGCGCATCCTCCGGGCCATCCGCGAGCTCGCGCGCCAGGGGCGTGCGGGCGCGGCCCTGGCCGTCTACGGCCCGCAGGAGAGGGCGGCCGCCTACCTCCGGGAGGCCGACGAGGTCTACGAGGCGGAGCGGCGGGCCGAGGCCGTGGTCCGGGCCAGGGCCGACACCGTCTGGATCGGCCGGGCCTCCCGGGCAGATCGGCTCGCCCTCACCGCTGCCTGCGCCAGCCGGGGCATCCGCGTGGTGGGGCCGTCCGAGGCGGCCCTGCGGCGCACCGCCCTCCCCGACGGCCTGCGGGACTTGGCCAGGGAACTGGGGATCGCCCTTGCGGGCCCGGCGCCCGCGGCCGGCGCCCACCCGATGGAGGTTGTGGTCGCCCGAGACGCGGGGGGGGGCACGCGGGTGGTGGGGGTGGGGCACCCCTCGCTCCTTTCGGGGGATCTGGTGGTGGTGGCCGAGAGCGCCGCCAGCGAGGCTTGGTCGGAGGCGGAGCGCCGGGCGGCGGAGCTGGCCATCCGCGCCTGCCAGGCGTCGGGTTGGGAAGGCCTGGCGGCGGTACGGCTCTCCATCGACGCGGGCGGGGCGCTGGCGCTCGCCGGTGTGGAACCCTCCGCCTCCACCGCGGCCGCCGTCGAGGCGGCCTCGGGCATCGACCTGGTCCGGCTGGCCCTCTGCATCGCCGACGGCGGCGCGGTGGGGGCCGCCTCCTCCTCCGGCACACCCTGGGCCGTGGCCGTCCGCATCGTCCCGCTCGAGCCGGAGGGTGGAGTGCGCGCCGCCGCCGGCCACCGGGTTGAGCGCCTCCGTCTGCCCGGCGACCCGGCCTTGCGCGCCGAGGCGGAGCTCGACGAGGGCGACCTGTGCCCGCCAAGCCAGGCTGTGGCCACGGTGGTGGCCACCGGGGACTCGCGCGGCCAGGCGCTCGATCGCATGGCCCAGGCGCTCGAGGACTGCGACGTGCTCCTGGCCGGTTGCAGCACCCGCAAGGCTTGGATCGCCGCACTGTGCTCCCACCCGGAGGTCCGGGCCGGACAGGCCGGCGACGGCCGCATGGCGGAGCTGGCGGCCCGGGGCGGGAACCTGGTGCCCGCCCGGCCGGAGCTGGCGCTGGTGGCCGCAGCGCTGGAGGTCTACGAGCTGGAGCTCGGCCTGGAACGGCGGCGCTTCCTGGCCGAGGCCCGGCGCGGCCGGCCCCGGGTCGGACCCTCGGCCGGGCGCGTGGCGGAGCTGCGGCTCGACGGACACCGCTACCGCATCGAGGTCCGCCAGATCGGCCCGGCCACCTATCGCGTGGTCCCGGCCGGGGTCGCCCCGGCCGACGTGCGGGTGGAGCGGCTGGGGGAGCGCGAGCGGCGGCTCCTCATCGGCGAGCGGCGAACCCGGGTGCTCTCCAGCGTGGAGGGGCTCAGGCACCTGGTCGAGGTCGACGGCGTACCCCACGCCATCGAGCGCGAGCCGGCCGGCCTGGTGGTGTCGCCCATGCCCGCGGTGGTGGTGGCCATCGCGGTCCACGTCGGCCAGCGCGTGGCCGTGGGCGAGCCGGTGGCCCGGGTCGAGTCGATGAAGGTCGAGGTGGTGGTCACCGCCCCCTCGGCCGGCGTGGTGCGCGAGGTGGTGGCGGTCCCCAACGCCCAGGTGGATGCCGGGGCGCCGCTCCTGCGGCTCGAGCCGGAGGACCAGCAGCCCGCCGCCGAGCCCAGCGCGCCGCTCGACCTGCGGGCCCCGGCGGCGCGCCCTCCCGCCACCCCGCGCGACCGGTACCTGGCCGGCCTGGACGAGCTGCACCGGGTGCTGCTCGGGTTCGACGTGGCGCCGGCCGAGGCGCGCCGCCTGGCGGCCGGCTGGTCGGAGCTGTCCGCCGGGGTGGTGAGCGACGATCCGCAGGTCCTGGCCGCCGAGGAGGCGGCCCTCTCCGCCTTCGCCGACCTGCAGTCCCTCTTCAGCCGCACCCCGCAGCGCGACGGCGTCGAGGGGAAGCCGCCGCTCGAGGAGCTGTGGCGCTACCTGCACGAGCCGGAGCTGGGCGGCGCCGGCCTCTCGCCCGAGTTCCTGGAAGGGCTGCGCAGCGCGCTGGCGCCCTACGGCGTGGCGCTGGACTCGCCGGCGATGGAGCTGGAGAACGCCCTGCTGCGGATCCAGAAGGCGCACGAGCGGGCCGCCGAGCCCCTGGGCCCGATCCTGGGGATCCTCGAGCGCCGGCTTTCCTCGGACACCCCCGCCCTGCACGAGCGCGGACCGGCCACGCGGCGGCTCCTCGACCGGCTCACCGAGCTGGGCCACGAGCTGCACGCCCCGCTGGCCGACCTGGCCAGCGAGCTGCGCTTCCGCCGCTTCGACCAGCCGGCCTTCGAGGAGGCCCGCGCCACCGCCTACGTCCAGGTGGAGAAGGACCTGGCCGCGCTGGCCACCGCCCGGAACGCCGAGCGCGAGGCGGTCATCGCCCGGCTGGTGGCCTGCGCCCAGCCCCTGGCCACCTTGCTGGTGGAGCGGATGGCCAGCGCCGCGCCCAGCCTTCGACCGCGGCTGGTCGAGACCCTCCTGCGCCGCTACTACCGGATCGCGCCGGTGGGTCCGGTCACGGCCCGGGTGGTCGGCGGGGTGAGCTGCGCGGTGGCCGAGTATGCCAGCGAGGGGCGACGGGTCCGGCTCCAGGCCTGCTTCTCCCAGGCCGCCGACGTGGACGAGGCGGCCCGGGCCCTGGCCTCCCTGTCCGCCGAGGCGCCCCACGAGGTCGAGCTGGCGCTGGAGCTCTACCTCTGGAGCCCGGTCCCCTCCCCCACCCAGGAGGAGCGGATCGAGCGGGTGCGGGCGGCGCTGGCCCGGGCCGGGTTCGCCCGCCCGGTGCGCCGGGCGGCGGTGGCGGTGGCGGTGCCGGGCCACGGCCTGGGGCGGCAGTCCAGCCAGGAGCACTTCACCTTCCGCGGAGGACCGCAGGAGTTCGTCGAGGACCGCCGCTACCGGGGCGTCCACCCCATGCTCTTCCGGCGCATGCAGCTGGGGCGGCTCTCCAAGTTCGAGCTGGAGCGCCTGCCCTCGGTCGAGGACGTGTTCCTCTACCTGGGCGTGGCCCGGGACAACCCCCGGGACGAGCGCCTCTTCGCGGTGGCCGAGGTCCGCGACCTCACCCCGGTGCGGGATTCCTCGGGGCGGGTCGTGCAGCTTCCCCACCTGGAGCGGATGCTGCAGGAGGCCCTGGCCGGCATGCGCCGCTTCCAGGCGCGCCGCTCGCCCGACCGGCGACTGGAGTGGAACCGGGTGCTGCTCACGGTGGAGCCGCCGCTCCTCCTCTCCCGCGAGGAGATCCGCAGCCTGGCCGAGCGGCTGGCCCCGGAGACCGAGGGGCTGGGGCTGGAGGTGGTCCTCATCGACGCGCGCGTGCCCGACCCCTTCACCGGCGCGCTGCGCAACACGCTCCTGCGGGTCCACACCAGCGGACGCCGCGTCTCCATCCGCTACGACGTCCCCACCGACCGCCCCCTAGAGCCGCTGGCCGAGTACCAGCAGAGGGTCATCCAGCTGCGGCGGCGGGGGCTCACCCACCCCTTCGAGCTGGTGCGGATGTTGGCCCCTCCGGCCGACTCGGAGACCGGCGTCCCTCCCGGCGAGTTCACCGAGCACGACCTCGACGGCACCGGGGCGCTCACCCCGGTCCAGCGGCCCCCGGGGAAGAACGCGGCCAACATCGTGGTGGGCCTGGTGCGCAGCTTCACCGCCCGCTACCCGGAGGGCATGCTGCGGGTGGCGGTCCTGGGCGATCCCAGCCGGGCCATGGGCTCCCTGGCCCAGCCGGAGTGCGAGCGCATCCTGGCGGCGCTGGATCTGGCCAAGCGGCTGCGCGTCCCGCTGGAGTGGTTCGCGGTCTCCGCCGGCGCCAAGATCTCCATGCAGAGCGGCACCGAGAACATGGACTGGATCTCGCGGGTGCTGCGCCAGATCATCGAGTTCACCCAGGCCGGCGGCGAGATCAACGTGGTGGTCACCGGCATCAACGTGGGCGCCCAGCCCTACTGGAACGCCGAGGCCACCATGCTCATGCACACCCGGGGCATCCTGGTGATGTGCCCGGGCTCGGCCATGGTCCTCACCGGCAAGGAGGCGCTCGACTACTCGGGGAGCGTCTCGGCCGAGGACAACGAGGGCATCGGCGGCTACGACCGCATCATGGGGCCCAACGGGCAGGCCCAGTACCGGGCCGGGAGCCTGGGCGAGGGGCTGCAGATCCTCCTGCGCCACTACGAGCACACCTACGTGGCCCCGGGCGAGCGCTTCCCGCGCCGCGCCGAGACCCGCGACCCGGTCGACCGGGACGTGCAGGCCTACCCGCACGGCCCCACCGGTGGGGCGGGGTTCGAGACGGTGGGAGAGGTCTTCAGCCCGGAGAAGAACCCCGACCGCAAGAAGCCCTTCGACATCCGGCGGGTGATGGCCGCGGTGGTCGACCAGGACCACCCCACCCTGGAGCGCTGGCGCGACCTGCGGGGCGGCGAGACCGCGGTGGTGTGGGACGCGCACCTGGGCGGCTGGCCGGTCTGCCTCATCGGCATCGAGTCCCGTCCCCTACCGCGCCTGGAGTTCGTGCCCGCCGACGGGCCGGAGCTGTGGAGCGCCGGCACCCTCTTCCCCCAGTCGTCGAAGAAGATCGCCCGGGCCATCAACGGCGCCTCGGGCGTCAGGCCGGTGGTGGTGGTGGCCAACCTCTCCGGCTTCGACGGATCGCCCGAGTCCATGCGCCGGCTCCAGCTGGAGTACGGTGCCGAGATCGGCCGGGCGGTGGTGAACTTCCAGGGGCCGTTCGTCTTCTGCGTGGTCTCCCGCTACCACGGGGGCGCCTTCGTGGTCTTCTCCAAGGCGCTGCGCGAGGACATCGAGGTGGTGGCGGTGGAGGGGGCCCGCGCCTCGGTGATCGGCGGGGCACCGGCGGCGGCGGTGGTCTTCGCCCGCGAGGTGGAGAGCCGGACCCGCAAGGACCCGCGGGTGGCGGCCGCCGAGGCGACCTCCGCGGGCGGCGCCGTCCGGCTGCGGCTTGCCGACCTGCTGGCCGCGGTCCGCTCGGAGAAGGTGGGCGAGGTGGCCGAGGAGTTCGACGGCGTGCACACCGTGGAGCGGGCCCTCAAGGTGGGGTCGCTCGACAGGATCATCGCGCCGGGCGACATCCGGCCTTATCTGGTGGGGGCGGTGGAGCGAGGGATCGCCCGTTACCAGCGGTGAGCAGGAGAACCGAGGACATGATCCGCCACGTCGTGCTGGGGGCCGGAGGTGGGCTGGCGCTGGGCCTCCTGGTGGGGTACCAGGTGGGCCGCGCCGGCGGCCACCTGCTGCGCGAGCAGGAACCGGTGGTGGCCGCGGCGGCGCCGGCCGCGCCTGCGCAGGAACCCCCGCAGGCGCCCCCGCCCGCCGAAGCGAGCCCGCTGGACGCCGCCGAGCGCATCGCCGCCGCCCAGGCCGTGCTCGACAAGGACCCGAAGAACGTCCGGGCCTGGATCGACCTGGGCAACCTCTACTTCGACACCAAGCAGCCGCAGAAGTCGGTCGACGCCTACGCCCGGGCGTTGGAGCTCGACCCCGGCAACCCCAACGTGCTCACCGACCAGGGGGTCATGTACCGGGCCCTGGGCGCCTACGACCGGGCGGTGGCCAACTTCCAGAAGGCCAGCGAGATCGACCCCCAGCACCTGCAGAGCCTCTACAACCTGGGCGTGGTCTACGCCTTCGACCTCAAGGACCCGGCCAAGGCGGAGGCAGCCTGGAACCGGATCATCCAGCTCGCGCCCTCGAGCGAGAACGCCGCCCAGGCCCGCCAGGCGCTGGCCCAGATCCGCGGCGGCAAGTAGGAGACGCGGCCCTCAGTCGCCCAGCCCGATGAGCGAGGCCAGCTCCCGGTGGAGGAGGCTCTCGTCCCCCAGGTTCAGCTCCACCACTCGCCGCAGGTGCCGGATGCTCTCCAGGTCGATCGAGGTGCAGCGTACCCCCAGCCGCCCGCCCTGGCGGTGGGCCACCTGTCCCAGGATCTGGATCACGGCCTCGCCGGCGTCCAGCCGGATGCGCAGGGTGCAGCGCGCCTCCCGCGCCGCGGTGAACCCCGGTGGCACCTGCACCAGGGCCCCGCGGAGCGAGAGGTCCAGCACATCGACGTCGCTGGTTTCGGCGCCGACCATGAGTCGCGCCGGCCGGTGGAAGGCGATCCGGGAGAAGGAGCGCCGCTCGGGGTGCGTCGGCACCGTGGCCATGGGGGGTGTCCTCCGCCGGCCATCCTGGGCCCCCGGGACGAAGGGCGCAATGCCGCGCGCCGGGGACTCCGGGCCTGGCACCGCTGCACTTGACTGCGGCCCGGCCTCCGCCGACGGTGGGCGTCGATGAGCTCTCCTCCGACCACGCTGGTGTGCGGAAACGTCACCCTGGACCGGGTCTCCCGGGGATTCGCCCCGGGCGGCCCCGCCTACTACGCCGGGCAGGCCTGGCGCGCCCTGGGCGCCGCCACCCGCGTGCTCACCTCCGCCGCCGCCGACTTCCCCCGGACCGCGCTCCATGGCGTCTCGGCCGAGGTGGTCCCCGCCGCCGCCACCACCGTCTTCGACAACCGCTACGGGCCCGACGGCTCCCGCACCCAGCGCGTGGAGGCGCAGGCGGTCCGGCTCGACCCGGGCCACCTGCCCGACGGCTGGCGGGCGCCGGACGTGCTCCACCTCGTGCCGGTGCTGTCGGAGGTGGAGGTGGCCGCCTTCCGCGACGCCACCCGCCCCCGGCTCACCGGGCTGTGCGCCCAGGGGCTCTTGCGGGTGGTGGGTCCGGATGGTGCCGTGACCCAGCCACCCTGGCGTCCGCACCCGGCGCTGCTCGCCGCCGTCGACGTGCTGGTCCTCTCCGAGGACGACCTGCGCGGCCAGGGCGACCTCCTGCCCCGGCTGGCGGCGGCGGTGCCGGTGGTGGCCTTCACCCGCGGAAGCGGGGGCTGCGATCTGATCGTGCGCGGCCGCCCCACCCACGTCGGCGTCTTCCCGGTCCGCGAGGTCGACCCCACCGGCGCCGGCGACGTCTTCGCCGCCGGCCTCCTCTTCGCCATGGCCCAGGGGGCCGACCCGGTGGAGGCGGCCCGCCTCGGAGCCGGCGCGGCCTCGTTCGTGGTGGAGGCCCCGGGGGGCGAGGCACTGCCCCGCGTCGAGGGCGCCTTCGGGCGGGGAGCCCAGGTGCCGGTGGAGCGCCCGGGAAGCTAGCCTAGCCATAGCTAGGTCCGCGCAGGGCGCCTCAGTTCAGGAACTGGCGCGGGCCGCGGGTGGGGGAAGGGTCGTGGATGCCGGCCAGCTCCAGCCCCTGGCGCGTGAGCAGGTAGCGAACCGTGCCGCTGCCCCTCGCGGTCTCGAGCTGGGCCTCGAAGGCCGGCCCGGTGATGGCCCCGAGCTGCACCGTCTTGCGCAGGTTGACGACCCGGCCGGAGACGATGTCGCCGGCCACAGGCCCCGCCGCCTGGTCGCGCCGGTAGAGGTCGAGCGCCGCCTCGTGCAGCGTCGCCGCCAGCGCCGCGGAGAGCGGCACCGAAGAGAACAGCACCGAGATGAGCGTCCAGCGCGATGCTTCGGCCTCTGCCATCGAGCGGATTGTACCCCGTCGGTGGCCGCCGGGCACGGGCTAGCGCCCGCGGCCCGGCGCGTCAACCGCGTCCCATCCACTCCAGGACCTTGCCCGCCGCGAAGGAAACGGCGGTGTCGACCCGCAGGACCCGGGGGCCGAGCGAGAAGGCCCGGTAGCCGTGCGCGCCGAGGAGATCGACCTCGTAGGCGGTGAACCCTCCCTCCGGGCCGATGGCCAGGGCCACCTCCCCGCCGGCGGGCGGCCCGGGGAGCGGGCCCGCCTGGCGCGGGTGGGCCAGGAGCCGGACCGGCGCCGGCAGCAGGCCCTCGAGCTCGTCCTCGACCAGCGGCTTGAGGAGCCGCCGGACCTCCACCCTGGGCAGCACGGTGTCCCCGCCCTGCTCCAGGCCCAGGAGGAGCTCGCCCCGCAGCCGCTCGGGCGCCAGCAGAGGGGTTCCGAAGTAGCTCCGCTCCACCCGGTAGCTGCCGCACAGGACCACTCGTTTCACCCCCAGCGAAGCGACGGCCTGGAGCACCCGGCGCAGGACCTTGGGGCGTGGCAGGGCCAGGAGGAGCTGGAGCGGAGCCGCGGGGGGAGGGGGGAAGCCGAGCCGCGCCGCCAGCACCAGCTCCTCGCGACTGGAGGAGAGGACCTCCGCCTCGCCCAGGAGCCCGCCCACCAGGCCCACCCGGAGGCGGTCGCCGGCGGCGGTCCCCAGCACCTCGCGGGCGTGCAGGGCCCGGCGACCGGACAGCCGCGCGGTGCCGTCTCCCCGGAGCTCGCCGGGCTCCAGGAGCAAGAGGTTCACTGCGCGGGCCGCTGGTGATCCTCGGCGCGTCGCGCGGTGCCCAGGGCCAGTCGCACCTTCTCCAGGAGCAGGCCGTAGACCACCGGCTTGCGGATCGCGGCCAGCGCCCCGGCGGCCAGCAGCTCGTGGCGCCCGGACTCGTAGGCGGAGAGGCCGATGGCCGGGATGGCGCGGATGCGCTCGTCCTCCGAGGCCCGGATGATCCGGACCAGCTCCGCGCCCGACATGCCCGGCATGACGTGGTCCACCAGGCACAGGTCGGGCGGCGAGAAGCGGATGACCTCGAGCGCGGCCTCGCCCGACTCGGCGGCGATGGCGACGTACCCTTCCGACTCCAGCGCCTGCGCCACCAGCGTGCGCAGCGTCTCGTTGTCGTCGACCACAAGGATGCGCACACCCGTAGGCACACTTCTACCTACTGCGTCCCGACTGTAGTCGGTATCCCCTACCTCCCCGACCCCCCAGCCGGGAGCGGGCGCGGGTGACCCCTCCCGTTCCCGCGGCAGCGCTCGATATCGATGACGTGCCAGGAGGGGTACCGTCAACGGTGGACAGGAAGCCGCCCGGCGCAGGACCTGTGAACGTGCGAGTGTCGCGGATCTCTACACGGTCAGGTAACAGGCCGAGCTCAAGCCGGAGAGGCCCGGGCCCCCTCGGCTGCGGCAGCTTGCCCGCGCCTGGCCTCGACGGCCGCCAGCAGCTTGCGGAACGGCTCCTGGAAGAGGCGGATGCCGTCGGCCAGGAGCCGCGCCGTCACCCGGTCGAGCGAGATCCCCAGGGCCTGGAGCTCGGCCAGCGCTGCCCGGGCCGCGCCCAGGTCGGACTCCAGCGTGAGCGAGACCCGGCCGTGGTCCCGGAAGGCGTCGAAGGTGGCCGGCGGCATGGTGTTCACCGTCTGGGGCCCGATGAGCTCCTCGACGTAGAGCACGTCCCGGTAGCGGGGGCTCTTGGTGCTGGTGGAGGCCCACAGGAGCCGCTGGGGCATGGCCCCGAGCGCCGCCACCCGCGCCCAGCGGGCAGAGGCCGACAGGGCGCGCCAGTCCTGGTACGCCAGCTTGGCGTTGGCGATCCCGGCCTTGCCCAGGAGCGCCTCGGCGCGGGCTCGCTCTCGGGGAGAGGCCGCCCGGTCGACCCGCTGCTCGAGCAGCGCGTCGACCGCGCCGTCGACCCGGGAGACGAAGAAGCTCGCCACGCTGGCCACCCGGGACAGGTCGAGCCCCCGGGCGGCGCGCTCCTCCAGGGCCGCGAGGTGCGCCTCCGCCACCCGCGCGTAGGCCTTCCGCGAGAAGATCAGGGTCACGTTGACGTTGACGCCCTCGGTGAGGAGGGAGCGGATGGCCGGCACGGCCTCGGGCGTGCCGGGCACCTTGACGAGGACGTTCTCGCGATCGAGCGCGCGCCACAGCCGCCTCGCCTCCGCCACCGTCCCGTCGGCGTCGCCGGCAAGATCCGGCGAGACCTCCAGGCTCACGTAGCCGTCCTGCCCGGCGCTGCGGTCGTACACCGGCCGGAGCAGGTCGGCTGCCGCGCGGATGTCCTGGATGGCCAGCAACTCGTAGAGGCCCTTGGCGTCGAGGTCGCGTCGCGACCCCAGAGAGGCCAGGTCGGCGTCGTAGTCGTGGCCGCCGGCGATGGCCTTCTCGTAGATGGCGGGGTTGGTGGTGAGCCCGGTCAGGCCGTCGTCCTCGATGAGGCGCGCCAGCTCGCCGGTCAGGAGCATGCTGCGACGCAGGGAGTCGTACCAGGGGCTCTGGCCGAGGCGCCCCAGCTCGCGCAGTGGGTTGGGCATGTTCGATTCCTCCGGCGGGGATCTAAGGGGCCAGTTCCCGGGTTTCCCCTCCCGGGCAGGCGCCGGCCCCCGGTCCGGCCCCCATCGGTGACGCCGGGCAGCTCCGCGTTAGTGACGCGTTGCCGCACCGCTCGGAGCGCGGGTCATCCCACCTCGAAACCGGTTACCTTGGCACCGTGCTCCTTCCCTCTCCCACCGCCGAGGCCGCGGGCCCGCGCGTCGTGGTCGGCGTGCTGGCCGACGACGATCCGCTCGCCGCCAGCCGGGCGGTCCTGACCCTTCAGTCCAGCCTCTCCCAGGCGTTCCCGGGAGAGGGCGCCCTGGCCGTGCTCCTCGAGGGCGGCCCACGCGACGCGGCCGAAGGCGAGCCGCTTCGCCGCGCCGCCGAGGGAGACCCCCCCCGGCTCCAGGCCGGTGCGGCGTCGCCGGCCGCCGCCTTGCCCCCGCTGATCGAGCTCGCCCAGGAGACGAAGGCCACCGCCTGCGCGCTGCTCGAGCCGCTTCCGCGGGCAGCGGACACCTCCTGGCTGCGCGCCCTGCTCGACCCGGTGCTCACCGGCGGCTTCGACCTGGTGGCCCCCGCCTACGCGCGCGGGCGCGTGGACGGGGTGCTGGGGACCGGGATCGTCTACCCGCTCACCCGGGCGCTGTTCGGCTCCCGGCTGAGGCAGCCGCTGGGCGCGGAGGTGGTGGTCTCGGCGCGGCTGGGCGAGCAGCTCCTGCGCGACGACTCCTGGCGCGTCGGCGGGGACCTGTGGGCCATCGCGCCCGCCGTAGCCCGGGACTTCCGGGTGGCCCAGGTCTTCCTGGGGCCGCGACCCCGGGCGGCGCGCCCGGTCGACGTGCCGGCTGCGCTCTCCCGGGTCCTGTCGGTGGTCTTCCGCGAGATGGAGCAGCAGGCCCACGTCTGGATGCGGGTGCGGGCGCCCCAGCCGGTGACCAGCTTCGGCGAGGAGGTGCCGGCGGAGGAGCTGGCTCCGCCGCCGGACCCGGCGCCCCTGGTGGCCGCCTTCGCCCTGGGCTGGCAGGACCTGCGCCGCCTGTGGAGCGTGGTGCTCCCGCCCCGGAGCCTCCTGGCCCTCCAGCAGATCCCACGCGATCCTCCGGCCGCCTTCCGCATGCCCGACGCGCTCTGGGCGCGGGTGATCTACGACTTCGCCGTGGGCTGGCGGATCAAGGCCATGGATCGCGACCAGCTGCTCCGCTCCCTCACCCCGCTGTACCTCGGGTGGGTGGCGGGGTTCGTCAACGAGGTGTCCACTCTCTCCGCCCCCGAGGTGGAGGCCCGGGTGGAGCGGCTGTGCGTGGCGTTCGAGCAGGAAAAGCCCTACGTCATCTCGCGGTGGAGGTGGCCGGACCGCTTCACGCCGTAAGTGGAGAGCCGTCTTTTCGCGGTGCGCAGGCCACGGCAGATGCACCGTCGTCCCGGGAGGGCTTGACCATGTGGACCCAGGTGGGAATCGTCCTGACGGAGGCCTTCGATCGGATCGCCTCGGCGCTGGTGGCGGATCTGCCGGCGCTGGTGGCCATGTTCCTGGTGCTGGCCGGCGCGCTGCTGCTGGCCGCGGTCGTGCGGGCGCTCCTCTACCGCGGCCTGTCCCGCGTGGGCTTCGACCGCCTGGCGCGGGAGTGGGGCATGACCACCGGCCGGAGCCTCGCCCCCCGCCGCGAGCCGTCGCTCCTGGTGGCGCGGGGCGCCTTCTGGTTCGTGGTGGCCACCGGCGTGGCGGTGGCCCTCGACGTGCTCGGGGCCACCACCACCACCGCCATGGGCCAGACCATCCTCGCCTTCCTGCCCCGCCTGCTGGTCTCCGCCCTCATCCTCCTGGTGGGGGTCGGCGCCGCCCGCTTCCTGGAGCGGAGCGTGCTCATCGGCGCGGTGAACCGGCAGATCCAGGCGGCTCATTACCTCGCGCTGGCGGTGAAGTGGCTGGTGCTGGTCCTGGCCGCTGCCATGGCCCTGGAGCACGTGGGGGTGGCCGGCGGGCTGGCCAGCCTGACCGTCGGGATCGTGCTGGGCGGGGTGATGCTGGCTGCGGCGCTGGCGGTGGGCCTGGGCGCGCGGGACGCGGTGGCGCGCGCCCTGGACCGGCGCCTGCCCCCGGGCGAGGCCCCGCCCGCGGCCAACAGCAGTCACGATCAGCAGCGGATCCAACACCTCTGACCCAGGCGGAGCGCCCCCGATGAACGATCGCCGCAGCGGCATCCTCCTGCACCCCACCTCCCTGCCCGGGCCACACGGCGCCGGCGACCTGGGCGCGGCGGCGCACCGCTTCGTCGACTGGCTGGGCCGGGCCGGCCAGCGGATCTGGCAGGTCCTCCCGCTCGGGCCCACCGGCTACGGGGACTCGCCCTACCAGGCGCTCTCCTCGCGCGCCGGCAACCCGCTCCTGGTCTCCCTGGAGGCGCTGCGGGACGAGGGCTGGCTCGGCGACGCCGACCTGGGCGGCGCCCCCCGAGGGCCGCCCGACCGGGCGGCGCTGCACGAGGTCCTGAGCTGGAAGCGGACCCGGCTCGCCCGGGCCGCCCAGGCCTTCGCCGCCCGCGCCGGCGCCGAGCGCCGCGCCGAGCTCTCCGCCTTCCGCGACGGGGAGGCGGCCTGGCTCGAAGACTGGGCGCTGTTCGCGGTCCTGAAGGAGGCCCAGGGCGGCGCGCCCTGGACCGCCTGGCCGGGACCGCTGGCCCGGCGCGAGGCCGGGGCGCTGGCCGAGGCCCGCGCCCGACACGCCGCGGCGCTTCAGGCCGAGGTGTTCGCCCAGTGGTGCTTCGCCCGCCAGTGGCAGTTGCTGCGGGACCGCTGCCGCGCCCAGGACGTCATCCTCATCGGCGACGTCCCCATCTACGTGGCCCACGACTCGGTGGAGGTCTGGACCCGCCCGGACCTGTTCGAGCTCGAGCCCTCGGGCGAGCCCCGGGCGGTGTCGGGCGTCCCGCCCGACTACTTCAGCGCGACCGGCCAGCGCTGGGGCAACCCCATCTACGCCTGGGATCGCATCGCCGGCGAGGGCTACGCCTTCTGGATCGCGCGGGTGCGGTCCACCCTGGCCACGGTCGACCGGATCCGGCTCGACCATTTCCGCGGGTTCGAGGCCTACTGGCGCATCCCGGCGTCCTGCCCGACCGCGGTCGAGGGCGCCTGGGTGCCGGGGCCGGGCGCGGCGCTCTTCGAGGCCCTGGAGCGCGATCTGGGCCCTCTCCCCTTCATCGCCGAGAACCTGGGGGTCATCACCCCCGAGGTCGAGGCCCTCCGGCGCCGCTTCGGGCTCCCGGGCATGGCGGTGCTGCAGTTCGCCTTCGGCGGCGATCCGCAGGGGAACTCCTTCAGGCCGCACACCTACGCCCGCGACCTGGTCGCCTACACCGGGACCCACGACAACGACACCACCATGGGCTGGTGGGAGGGCGGGGCCGAGGGCAGCGTCCGGACGGCGTCGGAGGTGGCCGCCGAGAAGGCCTTCGCCTGCGAGTACCTGGGCACGGACGGGCGGGAGATGAACTGGGTGATGATGCGCGCCCTCTCGGCCTCGGTGGCCGACGCGGTGGTGTTTCCCATGCAGGACGTGTTGGGCCTGGGCAACGCCGCCCGGATGAACCGGCCTGCCACGCTGGGGGGCAACTGGTCCTGGCGGGTGCGCGAGGAGGCGTTCACGCCGGAGCTGGCCAGGCGCCTGAAGCGGCTGGCCGAGCTCTACGGACGGTGAGGGAGACCGCCCGGCAGGGCTGCCGGGCCGGGCCCGCGCCGGCGGAGCCGAGGGCCGCGGTCGGCGAGGGCCGGTGCGCTCGCCCTCCGGCGCGGTGGACGGAGGCCGTCAGCCCTGGCTGGCGCCGGCCCGCAGGTAGAGGTCCATGACGTCGCCTACTCGCTCCACCGCCAGGTCGCGGGGGCCGGGGCCGATCTCCCCCGCCCGCAGGCGCGGGTACTGCGACGGCAGGTACTGGCTGACCAGGGCCTCGGGGACGCCGGCGGCCAGGTTCCCGAAGAGCCGCTCGACGGCCCCGGTCACCTCCGGCCGGCCCAAGTAGTAGCGAGCGCGGTCGGAGAGGCTGAAGGCGAGCTTGAACTCGACCTCGGCCGGGGTGCCGGCGTAGTAGCGGCGCCAGTGCCGGGGGTCGTCCTTCATGACCCGAGCGAGCGTCTCCCGGAAGCGGGAGGGCGCGGCCGGCGCGAGCTCCCGCTCGCACAGCTCCAGCGCGAACAGCGCCTCGCGCAGGGCGAAGGTGAGCCAGGGGCCGACCTTCTGCACGAAGAAGTGGTCGGCCGCGAGGCGACGGAGGTTGGGGCCGGACTGGTAGTCGGTGGAGTGCGCCTCGTAGACCATGCCGCGGTGGCCGAGGATGGCCCGGGCCAGATCCGGCGCCCCCTGGTAGTCGTGGACCAGGCCGTCGCCGAACTCGACGCCGGGCTGGACCACCAGGGCCACCACCCGCTCCCAGGCCCGCCCGAGGCCGTGGCGCCGGAAGGTGTCCTCGAACACCCGGAGCGTCCGCTCCACGTCCCTGGCCGAGGTGACCCGCAGCTCCTCCGGGCCGTGCGTGCCGCCGGGCGTAGGCACCTCCGTCCCGACCACGTAGACGGGCGGCGCCTCCCCGCACGACGCCTCGCAGGCCGCCGCCAGCTCCGCGCACCGCTCGGCCACCACCTCGTCGCCCGGCGGCCCGGGATCGTCGGCGCAGATGAAGCTGGCGTCGAGGTGGATCTTCCGGAAGCCGGCCCGGACGTAGGCCTCCACCAGCGCGCAGGCTTCGCGCATGGCCTGGGCGGCCGGCCGCTCCCGCCAGGTGTTGGTACCGAGGTGATCGCCGCCGAGCAGCACCCTCCCGGCGGGGAAGCCCTCCTCCGCTGCCACCTCCCCGACCAGCCGGGCGAAGTCGGGCGGCCGCATCCCGGTGTACCCGCCGTACTGGTCCACCTGGTTGGAGGTCGACTCGACCAGCGCGAAGGTGTCGTGGCGGCGGGCGCTCCGGAACAGCGCCCGCAGGACCAGGGGGTGCGCCGAGCAGCACGACATGGCCACCCCACCCCGCCCGGCGCGGTTCCTCTCCAGCTCTTCCCGGAACTCGACCAGCGCCGTCGCTGCACCGGCAGGACCCGCCGCGGTCATCGGACGCCCTCCCGGGCACAGTCGAGCAGGAGCTTGCCCTTGAGCTCGCCCCGCTTGCGGAGGAGGGCCGGGACCTGCCCCGCCTCGGCGAGCGGCAGCACCCGGTCCACCAGCCCGGCCGTCCGCACCCGGCCCTCGGCCAGGAGCCTGGCCCCGAACTCCCACTCCCAGCCGGGGAAGGGCGCCGAGTAGTTCATCCACGAGCCCTGGACCATGAGCTCCTTGCGGTTCATGAGCTCAAACTCCGCCGGCTGCAGCGTGAGCGGCTGGTGGGGTGTGCCCACGAACATGACCCGGCCGCGCGGGCCGGCCAGCTTGAGGGCCAGGATCTCCGCGGCCGGCACGCCGGCCGTCTCGAACACGAAGTCGAAGCCGGGCTCGCCCAGCGCCTCCACCGCCGCCCGGTCTGCGTCCGGGACCCGCGAGTCGAAGGCCTGGTCGGCGCCCAGCTCGCGCGCCTGGGCCAGCCGCGCCGGATCGACGTCGAGGACGGTGATGGAGCCGGCGCCGAGCGCCCTCAGCCCCTGCACCAGCAGGATCCCGATGGTCCCCACGCCGGTCACCGCCACCGGCCGCCCGGGGGTGAAGTCCATGATGTTCACGGCGTGCAGCCCGACGGTGATCGGCTCGAGCAGCGCCGCGGCCCCGAGATCCAGACCCTCGGGGAGGAGCACCGCGTTCCGCAGGGGCATGGCCACGTACTCGGCGAAGCCCCCCGGCTGGCGCGAGCCGATGAAGCCGTAGCCCTTCCCCAGGGAGTAGTTGCCCCGGGCGCACTGCGGGTCGGCGAAGTTGGGCAGGAGGGGGGCGCAGGCGGCACGGCGGCCCAAGATCTCGGGCCCCACTCCCTCCCCCACCGCCGCCACCGTACCGGCGAACTCGTGGCCCAGGACGATGGGGTAGCGATGCGCGGCGCCCTCCAGGATCCGGGGCACGTCCGAGCCGCACACACCGCTCCGGGCCACGCGCAAGAGCACCTCGCCGGCGGCCGGCTGCGGTGCCGGGACCTCCTCCACGCGCAGGTCACCGGGGGCGTGCAGCACCGCGGCCCTCATCCGCTCCACCTTCGGCATCCGTCTCCCCTTCCCCTCGCGAGCTCCGGCAGATCCTATGGCCTCCGCAGCCGATCGAGCGCGGCCAGGCTGCCGCGGACAGCCCGATAGGTGGAGGCGAACACCTGGTACAGCGCCTCGTAATAGCGCCGATCGGCCTCCGCTGGCACCCGCTCCGTGCCGGGAGGGATGCGTGCGAATGCCGCATCCGCGTCGGGGAAGACCCCGACGCCCAGGCCGGCCAGGATGGCCGCCCCCAGGGTCGATACCTCGGCATGGGCGCACAGCGACAGGCGCATGCCGGTGACGTCGGCGAAGAGCTGTGCCCAGGCCGGGTTGTTGGTGATCCCGCCGGTCAGGGCCGCGCGCGCCGGGGCCCTTCCGCGCAGCTCCTCGAAGACGTGGCGGGCCCCCAGGGCCACGCTCTCCATGAACATGCGCGCCAGGTGGCGCCGATCGGTACCGGGGGAGATCCCCAGCACCACCCCGCTGGCGCTCTCCTCCCAGAGGGGTGCCCGCTGACCGACCATGTAGGGCAGGAAGAGCAGCGGGTGCTCACCGCAGCCGACGGCCGCCCCCATGTCGCCCAGGGCGGCGAGGTCCGGGCCGTCCAGCACGTTGCGGAACCAGAGGAGCCCGGCGCCGCCGAAGTCGGCGCCACCGTTCTGGAGCCAGCGGCCGGGGAGCCCGGCGTGGTAGAGGAGGCCGCGCCCGTCCAGGACCGGCCCCTCCAGCATCACGCCCACGTTGGTGGCGGTCCCGGCGGCGATGTAGGCGTCCCCGTCCCGGCGAAGGCCCAGGCCGACGGTGGCCGCCACGTTGTCCATGGCCCCGGCCACCACCGGCGTGCCGGCCTGCAGCCCGGTCTCGGCCGCCGCCCGGGCGGTGACACGGCCGGCCACCTGGCTGCAGCCCATGACCTCGGGCAGCTTTCGCCGGTCGAGCCCGCAGGCGCCCACCAGCTCGTCCGCCCAGGCGCCGCTGCGGGCGTCGCAGAGCAGGGAGAGCCCGGCCTCGGAGACGTCCATGCAGAAGGTGCCGGTGAGCCTGTGCACCAGGTAGGCGTTGCAGTGGAGGAAGCAGGCGGCGGCCCGGTACACGTCCGGCTCGTGGTCCCGGATCCACATCATCTTGGGGGCGAAGCAGGACGGGTCGGCGCGGTTGCCGTTCACCTCCAGCTGCCGTGCCTGGTGCTGCCGGCGGATCTGGTCCGCCTCGGCCTGGGCGCGCCGGTCGAGCCAGATCATGGCCGGGCGCAGCGGCCGGCCCTCGCCGTCCACCGGCAGGGCCAGGCTCGACATGCCGTCGACGCCCACCGCGGCCACCTCGCCGGGCCGGACCCCGGGCCCGGCCAGCACCTCCCGCAGCGCCTGGCAGAGGGCGCGGTACCAGTCGTCCGGGTCCTGCTCGGCCTGGGCGTGGGCCGGGTAGCGGGTGGAATACTCGCGCCGCGCCTGGGCCACGCTCCGGAGATCCTGGTCGAGGAGGACCACCTTGAGGCTGGACGTCCCGACGTCCGCGCCGATGAGAAGGGCCATCTCGCGCTCCCTTAGCCGGGCCGCCGCAGCTCGAACCAGTAGAAGCCGTACGGCGCCAGGGTGACGAAGTAGGGCTGTTTGCCGATGGGGGGGAACTCGGTGTAGCCGAGCACCTCCACCGGCACGTACCCCTCGAAGGCGGAGAGGTCGAGCTCGGCGGGCTGCGCGAAGCGGGAGACGTTGGCCACGCAGAGGAGGACGTCGTCCTCGTCGCGCCGCACGTAGGCCAGCGCCTTGCGGTTCCTCACCGGCAAGAACTCCATGCTTCCCCGGCCGAAGGCGCGGAAGATCTTGCGCAGGGCGATGGTGTTCCGCATCCAGTGGAGGAGCGAGGAGGGGTCGCGGAGCTGGGCCTCCACGTTCACCGCCTGGTATCCGTAGACGGGGTCGGAGATGGGGGCGGAGTAGAGCCGCGCGGCATCGGCCTTGGAGAAGCCGCCGTTGCGGTCCGAGCTCCACTGCATGGGGGTGCGCACGCCGTTGCGGTCGTGCAGGTAGATGTTGTCCCCCATGCCGATCTCGTCGCCGTAGTAGACGATGGGCGTGCCCGGCAGCGAGAAGAGGAGCGAGTTGAGGAGCTCGATGCGCCGCCGGTTGTTGTCGAGGAGAGGCGCCAGCCGGCGCCGGATCCCCACGTTGATCTTCATGCGCGGATCCTGGCTGTAGGCCAGGTACATGTAGTCGCGCTCGTCGGCGGTGACCATCTCCAGGGTCAGCTCGTCGTGGTTGCGCAGGAAGAGCCCCCACTGGCAGGTGTCGGGGATGGGCGGGGTCTTCTTCAAGATCTCCACGATGGGCTGGGCGTCCTCCAGCCGGAGGGCCATGAAGATCCGCGGCATCAGCGGAAAGTGAAAGGCCATGTGGCACTCGTCGCCGTCGCCGAAGTAGGGCCGCACGTCGGCGGGCCACTGGTTGGCCTCGGCGAGGAGCATCCGCCCGGGCAGGTGCTGGTCCAGGTAGGCCCGCACCTGCTTGATGATGGCGTGGGTCTCGGGCAGGTTCTCGCAGCTGGTGCCGTCCCGCTCCGCCAGGTAGGGCACGGCGTCGAGCCGGAACCCGTCCACTCCCATCTCCCCCCAGAACTGCAGCGCCTCGAGCACCTCGCGCAGCACCGCCGGGTTCTCGAAGTTGAGGTCGGGCTGGTGCGAGAAGAAGCGGTGCCAGTAGTACTGCTTGGCCTCGGGGTCCCAGGTCCAGTTGGACTTCTCGGTGTCGGTGAAGATGATGCGGGCGTCCTTGTACTTCTGGTCGGTGTCGCTCCACACGTAGTAGGCGCGCTCCGGCGAGCCCGGCGGCGCCCGGCGGGCGGCCTGGAACCAGGGGTGCTGGTCGGAGGTGTGGTTCACCACCAGCTCCATCACCACCTGGATGCCGCGCTCGTGGGCCGCGGCCACCAGCTGCCGGAAGTCCTCCACCGTCCCGTAGTCGGGGTGGATGCTGCGGTAGTCGGAGATGTCGTAGCCGTCGTCCTTGAGCGGTGAGGGGAAGAACGGCAGGAGCCAGAGGCAGGTGATCCCCAGGTCTTGCAGGTAGTCGAGCTTCTCGGAGATGCCGCGCAGGTCGCCCACGCCGTCGCCGTTCGAGTCGTGGAACGCCTTGACGTGCGTCTCGTAGATGATCGCGTCCTTGAACCAGAGCGGATCGACCGCCCTCCTGCCCGGTGCCGCCACGCGGACCTTCCTTTCGCTCGTCCCTGGTGCCTCGCGCCGCAGTGTCGCCCGGAGAGGCCCGGCCGGCAAAGCACCTTCGACCCGATCGGGACCTGCCCTCGTCACGACCCGCCCGCGGCGTTGCCCTCTCGGGTGACGCCCCGAACCGGGCGCGCGCGGGCGCCCATGCGGCGATGAGGCACGCTCCACCGGAGGTGGACATGACGGCGATCCGCAGGCAGGTCACTTGCGAGCTTGTCACGCTGGATGCAACCGAGCCGCTTCGCCAGGCGGCGCGCCTCATGGAGGAGCGCCGCATCGGCTCGGTGGCGGTGCGGGAAGCCGGACGGGTGGTCGGCCTGGTCACCGAGCGAGACCTGATGCGCACCGTCTGCCTCCACGGCACCAGCCCCGATCGTCCCATCCGCGAGGCGGTGCGCGCCGACCTCCCCCGGATCGAGCCCGACACCAGCGAGACCGAGGCGGCCTCGCTGATGCGCGACCACACCACCCGGCACCTCCTGGTCGAGGAGGACGGCGAGGTGATCGGGGTCATCTCCATGCGCGACATCATCCAGCTCATGATCGACGAGCGGGAGCACGTCATCGGCCAGCTCCACACGTACATCGAGGGACGGTAGCTCCCGCCGGCCCCTTCGCAACACGTGGCCGGGCGGGCTCACCTCCCGGGGCCAGCGGCCTCCGCTCGCCCGCTCGCCTGCCCCCCCAGGGACCTTCCGCGCCCGATCGCGCCCGGGTTACTCGCACTCGAGCGGAGGCGAGCCCCATGCGGATCGGAGTCCTTCGAGAGGCCTCACCCGGAGAGCAGCGGGTCGCGCTCGTCCCCGAGAACGTGACGCGCCTCGTCAAAGCAGGGCACGAGGTGCGGATCGAGGCCGGCGCGGGCGCGGCCGCGGGCTTCCCGAACGCGGCCTACGCCGCGGGAGGTGCGGCGGTGGTGGACGCCAGGGCCGCCGCGGAAGGGGCCGCGGTGGTGGCCGGGGTGCAGCGCCCCTCCGAGGCCCAGGTGGAGCTCCTCTCCCCTGGCACCCACCTCGTGGCCCTCCTCGCCCCGCACGCCGCCCGCCCGCTCCTCGAGCGCCTGGCCGCACGCGGGGTGAACGCGCTGGCCATGGAGCGGGTGCCCCGCACAACTCGTGCGCAGTCCATGGATGCGCTCTCCTCCCAGGCCACGCTGGCCGGCTACAAGGCGGTGCTCCTGGGCGCGGCCGCACTCCCGCGCATCCTCCCCATGATGACCACCGCCGCCGGAACGCTGGCCCCGGCCAGGGTCTTCGTCGTCGGCGCCGGGGTGGCCGGGCTCACCGCCATCGCCACCGCCCGCCGC
>DATKMW010000099.1:0-27080 GCA_035541675.1 Anaeromyxobacter sp.
CCAGCCCCCAAACCGGTGGCATAGACCGGCCGGGGCCGTCCGCTCGACTTCACAGCCCACCCGGGTTAGAGATGGGGCAACGCTTCCGATCGGAGGCGCGTCCGCTGCACCCGGCACTCCTTGCCGGGCATTCTCGGACAGGAAAGAGCACCTCAACAATGGCTACCGGTACAGTGAAGTGGTTCAACGACGCGAAGGGCTTTGGCTTCATCTCGCAGTCTGATGGCGGCGAGGACGTCTTCTGCCATCACACCGCGATCGTGGCCGAAGGCTTCCGCTCGCTCCAGGAAGGGCAGAAGGTCGAGTTCGAGGTGAAGAAGGGACCGAAGGGCCTCCAGGCGGCGAACGTCCGCCCGATCCCCTGATCGCGCGAGGCGTCGCTCGTTTCTCGGAGAGCCCGGTCTCCACGAGGCCGGGCTTTCGCATCTTCGGCCGCGGCTTTGCCGCACGGCGGGGAGACGCTGCCGAGGGGTTGCCCTGGGCCGAAGGCCCTGCCCCGACCGGCCACGCCCGCACCGCGCCGCCAGCGGCCGGCGAGCCTGATCCCCAGAGGGATGGCCGCGATCTAGCCGCGGCGCCGCTCGGGCGAGCCGGCGGCGACGGTGCCCTCCGGGACGGGACGGGTCTTCCAGCGGCGGTGCATCCAGACCCACTCGGCAGGCTTGCTCCGGATCGCCGCCTCCTGGAGCCGCGTGCACGCAGCCGTGAGGCGCACCACCTCGGCCTCCCCATCCGATGCCGAGGCGTCGTACGGGACCTCGACCACCTCCAGGCGGTGCCCATCGCCCGCCTTAGGGCCGCGGCGGTGGCAGGTCACGACCAGCACCGCCGCCCCTGAACGGAGGGCGAGATCGGCCGCGCCGCGCGGCGTGGCCGCGAGCCGATGGAAGAAGGGCACGAACACGTTCTGCACGCTCTCGATGTCCTGGTCGATGAGGATGCCCAGGGTCCCACCGGTCTTGAGCAGCTTGAGCATGCTGCGGCCCGTCCCGGCATCACTGCGCCACAGCGTGGCGACGCCGTTCGCCGCCCGGGCGCGCTCCGCCAGGACGTCGAGGCTCCGATGCCAGGTGCGCTTGGCGATCACGCCGACCGATCCGAGAAGGGGCGCGAGCCGGCAGGTCAGCTCCCAGTTCCCGATGTGCCCGAGCACCATGACGATGCCCCGGCCGCGCAGCCGCACGCGGTGAATCGTGGCGAGGGCCTCGGGCGCCACCTCGACGTAGCGCTCTAGCGCCTGCGGGCGCCCGATGAACGCGACCATCTCGCCGCCTACCCAGCCCAGGTGAACGAGGGAATCGCGGGCGATGGCATCCAGACGGGCGGCATCCTGCTCCGGAAACGCCGTGCCGAGGCCGGCGCGCATGTCGCAGCGCAGGGCGGGCGAGAGCGCCCACGCCATTCGCCCGCCGACCCCGCCCACCGCGAGCGCGGCCCGGAGCGGCAGACGGGAGAGCAGGCGAACCCCTCCCCGCACCAGCGCCGCCCTCACCGATCGCTTGGCGCGCTTCCAGAGCGGGACCGCCATCTACTCCAGCCTGCGCCCGAACGACTCGGCGCGCTCGAGCAGCGTCAGGAGCTCGGCCGTCGGCTCGCGGGAGCGATCGCCCCGCCGTGCCGCGCGGTGCAGAGAGGATAGCGCCTGCGCGAACGCCACGTCCTCGCTCGCCCCCCGGCGCTCCAGGAGCGCGTAGAGCCGGCGGATCCGCTCCTTCAGCTCGCGGAACGAGTCATTCATGTCCTGGCCTTTCTGGAAAGGCGGCGAGGCGAGACCGCTCGGGATGGTGCCAGCACCGGACCACTGTCCCCTTCGCGAAGCCGCTCACGGCCGCCCTCCGTTCGCGGTGGGGCGACCGCTCGGTTGAACGGTGGTCGGCGCGAGTAAGAGTCAAGATACATCGGTAACGCCCCGGGGGGAACGCCCCTTCGGGCCCACGCAGCCTCCTCGGCCCGGCCTCCGCGCCATCGATGGGAGGGTGCGATGGTCGTGCGCCGAGGTGGAGGCGCCTCACCTCGATGCCGGCGGCCGCCCTGGCGCAGGCCCGAGAGCGGAAGGCGAGACCCCGCCGGCTGTCGATGCCGGCGGAGCCGGTGCAGCCCCTTCGACGCCGAGGGCTTGGCCCCCGTTCAAGGGCTCCCAGCGGTCGACGCCACCTGCGCTCCGAGCTCGGTTCCGGGCCCCGCCCGCCACCCCTGCGCGAGGATTCGGGTCCAAAGGCCGGGGAGGCGCCCGTGACCTTCACCTCCGTCTTCCACCCACGACTGGCAGGGCGTACAAGGGGCACATGGGAACACCCGACAAGAGGAAGCAGTCGCTCTACTTCCCGGAGGACATGCTCCGGGAGATCCAGGCCGAGGCCACCCGCCAGGATCGCTCGCTCTCCTGGATCGTCCAGCACGCCTGGAGCACCGCGCGCGCGATGATCGGGAAGATGCCGGGCATGGAGGATCTCGGGCCTTCCGCCGCCGCGCCGGTCGCCGGGAAGGAGCCCCTCCCGTAGCGTGGCGGAGCGGGGAGCCTGCACGCCGGCGGCGAGAAGGGCGTATGGTCTTCGCATGCCCGACGAGCTGGTGATCGATCTGCGGCGAACGCAGCTCTTGGCCGTGGATTCCAACCTCGACGACGCCCGCCGGGCGCTCGTCCGCGCGGCCCGCATCCCCACCGCCTTCGCGACCGAGCTTCGCGAGGTCCTGGCCCGCGTCGCCGCCCTCGAGCGCCGCGTGCTGGCCAACGCCGCTGGCGCCGGCCCCGGGCTCCGCGGTGAAGCGCCGTCTCCGACACCGTGAACCGCTGGAGCGGAAGGGGACCGGCGCTGTCGCCACCGCCTCGACGACCACCGTCTCTCGCACGCCCGCTGCGTCCAGGCACGCCGGGCCCCACCTCGCGGGCCAAGGGCTCCGGCGCGGTCGGCGAGCGGAGCCATCGCTGCTCCCGCTCCCTGGAGTCCCGCCGGGGCGAGGCGGGGCTGGAGGCTGAGCCCGACGGGCTGGCGCGACCACTCGCGGCGGTTCCCGAGCTGTGCCGCGTCGCACTGCAAGCCGGCCGTGGTCCAGCCCCACGCCGGCCTCCCGAGCTCGGGCCGGGCCGTCTCACCGCTCGGCCGATCCCGCAGCCTGTACCGGCGGCGGCACGCCTGCTCGAGCACTGCTCGGCCCCCGAGCGCCGGCCGCTCGCGAGTCGAGCGGGATCCGCACCGTGCGACGGGCCGGCGGCGACAACCCGCGCCTGGGCTCGCCGGACCTGACCCCGATCAATCGCCATCGCACCCACGGACCGGCCCGCTGGCCCTGCCCGGCACGCCCGACGCCATTCTCGTCCTGATCCCGCCGACTTGGGCGCTGGACGCGGAAGGGCTTCCTCCCCGCGCTCGGTTTCGCTACGGTCCGAGCAGAACAGTACAGAACAGTTGCCCCAACGGTCACCGCGAGATCGAACCATGATCACCTCCAGAGAGCGGCTCGAGCGCGTGCTGCTGCGGAAGACGGCGGACCGCATCCCGGTGGACATGGGGGCCACCTCGGTCACCGGCGTGCACGTGCGGGTGGTGGAGCAGCTGCGCCGTGCCACGGGCCTGCCGTATCAGCCGGTGAAGGTGATCGAGCCCTACCAGATGCTGGGCGAGGTCGACGAGCAGCTGTGCGACGCGCTGGGCATCGACGTGGTCGGCCTGTGGGCCCGAAAGACGATGTTCGGGTTCGAGAACCAGAGCTGGCGCGAGTTCCGGACGTTCTGGGGGCAGGTGGTGCTGGTCCCCGACGGCTTCCAGACCACCCTGGACCAGAACGGTGACCTGCTCATCTATCCCGAGGGCGATCGCAACGCGGCGCCCAGCGGACGGATGCCCAAGGCCAGCTTCTTCTTCGACACCATCGTGCGCCAGGAGCCGCTCGACGAGGCCCACCTCGACCCCCAGGACAACCTGGAGGAGTTCGCGCCATACTCCCAGGAGGACCTGGCCCATTGGTCCCGCGCGGTGGCCCGGTACCGCCAGACCAGCAGCCGGGGGCTGATCGGCTCCATCGGCGGCACCGCGCTGGGTGACATCGCCATGGTGCCCGGGCCCTGGATGAAGCGGCCGCGCGGCGTCCGGGACATCGCCGAGTGGTACATGACCCTCGTCGCCCGGCCCGACTACGTTCACGCCATCTTCGAGAAGCAGACGGAGATGGCCCTCGCCAACCTCGAGGCCGCCCACCGGGTCATCGGCGACGCCCTGCAGGCGGTGTTCCTGTGCGGCACCGACTTCGGCACCCAGGACTCGCAGTTCTGCTCGGTCGACACCTTCCAGGAGCTCTTCCTCCCCTACTACCGGCGGATGAACGATTGGATCCACCGACACACCAGCTGGAAGGTGTTCAAGCACTCCTGCGGCGCGGTGGAGCCGCTCATCGAGTCCTTCATCGAGGCGGGCTTCGACATCCTCAACCCGGTCCAGGTGAACGCCGCCGGCATGGACCCGCGCCACCTCAAGGAGCGGTTCGGATCGCGCCTCGTCTTCTGGGGTGGGGGGGTGGACACCCAGAAGGTGCTTCCCTTCGGCACGCCCGAGGAGGTCGAGGCCCACGTCGTCCGCCAGTGCGAGGTCCTGGGACGGGACGGCGGGTTCGTGTTCAACACGGTGCACAACATCCAGGCCAATGTCCCGGTGGAGAACGTGATGGCCATGGTGCGCGGCATCCGGCGCGCCAACGGCTCTTGAGAGGGCGACCCATGAACGACATCCTGCCCAGGCTTTCCCTGTGCGTGGAGAGCGGTAAGGTCAACCAGGCGGCAGCCTACCCGCCCAAGATGAAGGGACAGCCCGGGGCCGACGAGCTGTGCCGTGAGGCCATCGCCGCCGGCGTGCCCCCCGCCCAGATCCTGGAGGAGGGGCTGGTCTCGGGGATGGCCCGCATCGGCGAACGCTTCAGCCAGGGCAAGGCCTTCGTGCCGGAGATGCTGCTGGCCGCCCGGGCCATGACCGCTGCCATGGCCCACCTCCGGCCCTTCTTCACCTCCGGCGAGGTGAAGCGAAGGGGGGTGTTCGTGGTGGGCACCGTGGCCGGTGACCTGCACGACATCGGCAAGAACATCGTGGCCATGATGGTGGAGGGGGCGGGCTGGGAGGTCGTCGACCTGGGCGTGGACGTCAAGGCCGAGCGCTTCCTGGCCGAGATCGAGAAGCATCCAGGGTGCGTGGTGGGCCTCTCGGCGCTGCTCACCACCACCATGGTCAACATGGAGAAGATCGTCGCGGACATCCGCGCCAGGCACCCCGCGCTGAACGTGTTCGTGGGCGGCGCCCCGGTCAACCAGGAGTTCTGCAAGAGGATCGGGGCCAGCTTCTACTCGCCCGACCCGCAGGGCGTGGTCGAGCGGCTGAAGACCCTCGCCGCCTGAGCAACCCGGGCACTCGTGACCTCCGCCCGCCTGGCGACTCTCCTCGGCTTCCGCCCGCGGCGGGTCGTTCCCATCGTCACCGACGACCTCCGCGTGGAGCGCCTCGGCGAGCAGGCCGCAAGGGGAGACGGATGATGGAATCCAGGCATGCCACCGCCCCGACCGGCGGGGAGCTGCTGCACCTCCGGTACGACTATGCCCAGGTCCGGCCCAGTCCGCACGACCTCGGGACGGTGCTCGGCTACCCGGCCGGCGAGATGCCCGAGGTGGTGCTGGAGGCCGTGCACGAGGTGGAGGCCCGGGGCGAGGCTCTCTGGTCGATCGAGGGCGGATGCGTGCTCTGTCCCGAAGTGAGCCTGGACCGGCCGGCCCACCGCCTCCGGGTGCAGGGGCTCTCCTTCGAGGCGGGCAAGATCGTGAGCGGACAGCTCTCCCGCGCCACCGCCTTGGCCGCCTTCCTGTGCACGGCGGGCAAGGGGATCGAGGTGCTATCCCGGCAACTCATGGCCGGCGGTGACCCCTTCACCGGGTTCGTGGCCGACACCATGGGGTCCCTGGTGGTGGATGCGGCCATGGACCGGCTCCAGGACGCGCTGGAGCTCCAGCTCAAGGAGCGTGGGCTCCACATCACCAACCGCTATAGCCCGGGGTACTGCGAGTGGCACGTGTCCGAGCAGCAGAAGCTGTTCCGTCTGCTCCCGGCCGGCTACTGCGGCGTGACCCTGACCGACACCTCGCTGATGCGCCCCATCAAGAGCGTGAGCGGGTTCATCGGGGTGGGCCCGGAGGTGCGCCGGGTCCCCTACACCTGCGGGATGTGCGAGCTGCAGGACTGCCTCTACCGCCAGCTGGCCAGGGACAGGGCGCGGAGCGAAGTCGATGCCTAGGAGCGGGCGCCGGCGGGCGGCCTCCGCGGCCTCGCGCCTCGCGGCGCCCCCTCACGGACGCATCTTCGCCCTGGACGCGCGCTCCCAGTCGCCCAAGTACCGGCAGATCGCGGAGCGGGTCATGGCCGCGCTCCGCGACGGGGCGCTGAAGAAGGGCGACCGGCTCCCCTCGATCAACGACGCCTGCCGGGTCCACCGCCTTTCCCGGGACACGGTGGTGAAGGCCTACGACCTGCTCCAGGAGATGCGCTACCTCTCGGCCATCCACGGCAAGGGGTACTTCCTCCGCACCGACGCGGCCGATCCGCGCCTCCGGGCCTTCGTCCTGTTCGACACCCTCAACGCCTTCAAGGAGAAGGTCTTCGCCGGCCTCACCGACACCGTCTCGCGCCGGGTGGACACCGACGTCTGCTTCCATCACTTCAACCCGGACCTGTTCCGGCGCCTGCTGGTCGAGGCCCGGGGCAAGTACGACCGGTACGTGGTGATGCCGTTCCCGGCGCCGGAGGTGGAGGAGGCGCTGGCCGAGCTGCAGGGCGAGCAGCTGCTGGTGCTGGACATCGACTCCTGCGCTCCCCGGCGAACGCCCCGCATCGTCCAGAACTTCGACGACCAGCTCGTCCAGGCGCTGGAGAGCGGGCTGGCGCGGCTGCGCCGCTACCGCCGGCTCGTACTGGTGTTCCCGCCCGACAACCACGATCCGGTGGAGATCCAGGAGGCGGTCCTGCGCTTCGGGCGGCGGGTGGACCTCGCCACCAGCGTCGTCCCGCGCCTGACGGAGCAGATGGTGCAGGGGCGGACCGCCTACCTGGTCCTGGATGACAAGGACCTGGTCAGCCTGGTCAAGCACTGCAACGCCACCGGCCAGCGGCTCGGGCAGGACGTGGGCGTCCTCTCCTACAACGACACGCCGCTCAAGGAGATCGTCGCCGGCGGCATCACGGTGGTCTCCGTCGACTTCTACGGCCTGGGCGTACGGGCCGGGCAGCATGTCCTCGACCCCAGGCCAGTCCACGAGGTCGTTCCCACCCGGCTCATCCTGCGCAGCTCCCTGTAGTCGAAGCGCCGTCGCAGCTCATCGCATCGCGGAGGAGGAGTGAAACCATGAAGAAGAGGATGCTCTTGACGGTCCTGGCGGCGCTCGCCGCCATCGCCAGCCTGCCCGCCCACGCCAAGGCCCCCAAGGACCAGCTCTACATCGAGGTCTCGGCCCTGGGGAACCTCGACTACTTCTACGACCACAAGATGGGGATGGAGATGGTCGGCAAGGAGCTCGGGGTGAAGACCGAGTACGTGGGGCCGGCCGAGTACGACATGAACGCCATGGTGGCGGCCTTCGAGCAGGCCATCGCCAAGAAGCCCGACGGGCTGGTGGTGGTGGGGTTCGAGCCCTCCCTCAACTCCATCGTGGACAAGGCCGTCTCCCAGGGCATCCCGGTGGTGACCGTGGACGCCGACCTGCCCGGCTCGAAGCGCATGGCCTTCGTGGGCACCGGCAACTACAACGCCGGCGTGGTGGGCGGGACGAAGCTCGCCAACCTCATCGGCGGCAAGGGCAAGGTGGCCATCATGCTCAAGCCG
The DNA here is from genome assembly GCA_035541675.1 of Anaeromyxobacter sp. GTDB lineage: Bacteria > Myxococcota > Myxococcia > Myxococcales > Anaeromyxobacteraceae > Anaeromyxobacter. Next base: position 7,849 of record DATKMW010000099.1, read on the forward strand.
GGCCAGTCCAATCTCGAGGAGCGCGTGGCCGGCTACAAGTCGGCGCTCTCGAAGTTCAAGGACATCGAGATCGTCCAGCTGGTCGACACGCAGAGCGATCCCAACCAGGCCGCCCAGGGCGCCGCCGCCCTGTTGCAGAAGTACCCCGACCTGGCCGGCATCGCCTGCGTCGAGGCTGCGGGCGGAGCGGGCGCGGCCACGGCCGTGCGCGAGGCGAAGAAGGTGGGCAAGGTGAAGATCGTGGCCATGGACCGCGGCAACGAGGTGCTCGACGCCATCAAGGAGGGCGTCATCTCCGCCTCGGTGGCCCAGCAGACGGCGCTCATGCCGTACTACGCCGTCCAGATCATGTACAACCTCAACAACTCCAAGGTGGCCATCACCTCGGACAACAAGGCCGCCGGCGTGCTGGGGATCCCGGCGGTGGTCGACACCGGCGCCATCATCGTCGACTCCTCCAACTACAAGTTCTTCAAGCGATAGCGGCGTGGCCGGGGGGGGACGGGCGATCACCGTCCCTCCCTGGCCGGCCGGGGGGCCGGTGCACGGGTCCGAGGTCCCCCGGCACTCCCTGGTGGCCCGCGGAGATGCGCATGTCCGAGTACGTCCTCGAGGCGCGCGGCATCGTGAAGACCTTCCCGGGGGTGCGGGCCCTGGACGGCGTCCACCTGCGGGTGCGACCCGGCGAGACGCACGCGGTGGTGGGCGAGAACGGGGCCGGCAAGACCACCCTCATGCTCACCCTCACCGGTGTGCACCGTCCCGACGAGGGCACCATCCTCCTGGACGGGCAGCCGGTGACCTTCTCCTCCCCGCAGGAGGCGGTGCGCCACGGGATCTCCATCGTCTTCCAGGAGCTGTCGCTGGTCCCCTCGCTCTCCGTCGCCGAGAACGTGTTCGCCAACCGCCAGCCGGTGCGACGGTGGGGCCACATCGACTTCAAGGAGCTGCACCGCCGGACCCGGGAGCTCCTCTCGCTCTTCGACCTCTCCGGGCTCGACCCGGCCACGCCGGTGCGACAGCTCGGGCCCGCCACCCAGCAGGTGGTGGAGATCCTCAAGGCCCTGTCCACCGAGCCCAAGGTCCTGATCCTCGACGAGCCCACCTCCTCCCTCACCGACCTGGAGGCGCGCCGGCTCTTCGACAACCTGCGCCGCCTCACCGCCCGCGGCCTGGCCTGCCTCTACATCTCCCATCACCTGACCGAGATCTTCGAGATCGCCCAGACGGTGACGGTGCTGCGCGACGGACGCTTCGTCTGCGACGCGCGGGTGGCCGACATCGACGAGGACTTCCTCGTCTCCAACATGGTGGGGCGGACCATCACCGACGCCTACGGGAAGCGGCCGGAACGTTCCTCCTTCGGGCCGGTCCGGTTCGAGGCCCGTGGGCTGTGCGGCGACGGCTTCTCCGATGTGTCCTTCCGCGTCCGGGCCGGCGAGATCGTCGGGTTCTCCGGGCTGGTGGGGGCCGGGCGGACCGAGCTGGCCCGGGCCATCTTCGGGGCCGATCGGCTCCGGTCCGGCGAACTGCACCTCGACGGGAAGCCGATCGCCCCGCACAGCCCGCACGACGCCATCCAGCTGGGGATCGGGTACCTCACCGAGGACCGCAAGACCCAGGGGCTCTACCTCGACTTCCCGGTCCGGGCCAACGTGGCCGCCAACCGGCTGGAGCAGCTTTCCCGCGGGCCGCTGGTCTCCGACGCGCTGGTGGACGCCGCCGCCGAGAAGGCCATCCGCGACTACCGCATCGCCTCGGCCGGCGGCGACCGACCGGTGCGGACCCTGTCCGGCGGGAACCAGCAGAAGGTGCTCATCGGCGCCTGGATCGGGATCACCCCGCGCCTGCTCATCGCCGACGAGCCCACCCGCGGCGTGGACGTGGGAGCCCGCAGCGAGATCTACGGCTTCCTGCGCGCCCTGGCTGCCCAGGGTACCGCCATCGTGGTGATCTCCTCCGATCTTCCGGAGATCCTGGGCCTCTCCGACCGGATCTACGTGATGAAGTCCGGGGTCGTCGCCGGCGAGCTCGACACGGCCGCGGCCACCGAGGAGGCGGTGATCGGGCTCGCCACCGGGGCGAGCGGCGCCGCCGCCATCCTGCCGAGCGGGGCGACCGAGACCCCGGCCGAGGTGCACTGACATGGGCCTGATCCGCCGGCTGGCGCGCCAGCGCGAGTTCATGATCGCCGTGGTGGTGGCCATCCTGTTCGTGGCCATGTGCTTCGCCTCCCCGTACTTCCTCTCCTCGGGGAACCTCCTCGCCCTCATGCTGGGCCTGTCGGTGGAGGCCATCATCGCCGTGGCCATGACCAACCTCATGGTGGCCGGCGGCTTCGACATGTCGGTGGGGTCGGTGGTGGCCTTCACCGGCGCGGCCACCGCCCTCCTCCTCGCCTCCGAGGTGCCGGTCTGGGTGTCGGTGGCGGTCGGCCTGGCCCTGGGCACGGGGGTGGGCCTCTTCAACGGCCTGATCGTCTCCGAGATCGGCATCAACCCCTTCGTCACTACCCTCTCCTCGCTCAGCCTGTTCCGAGGGCTGACCCTGATCCTCACCCGGGGCAGGAACATCTCCGGCCTGCCGGACGGCTTCAAGGCGCTGGGGCAGACCACCGTCTTCGGGGTACAGACGCCCATCATCATCGCGGTCGTGCTCATCGCCGCCGGCGATCTCATGCTGCGCCGCTTCCGCTTCTTCCGGCAGAGCTACTACATCGGCGGCAACGAGCGAGCGGCCCGGCTCTCCGGCATCCCCGTCGACCGGATGAAGACCCTGGCCTACCTCTTCACTGGCCTCTTCGCCGGCCTGGCCGGCGTGGTCCAGACCTCGCGCCTGGGGGCGGCCTCGGTGACGGCGGGGACCGGCCTCGAGCTGCGGGTCATCACCGCGGTGATCATCGGCGGGGCCAGCCTGCAGGGCGGCGAAGGGACGGTCCTGGGAGCATTCCTGGGCTCGCTGCTCATGGCCCTCATCACCAACGCGCTCACCCTGCTGGGCGTGGACGTCTACTGGCAGACCTTCGTCATCGGCGCCACCCTCCTGGCCGCGGTGCTCGTCGATCGGCTGGGAAAGACGCGCACCTCGGAGGGCCGGAGGAGGACGCGTCCGGCCCTGGGTGTCTCCCGGGGGGAGGCGGGCGGGGTGGGCAGCTCGGCGACCGCCTCGGGACAGGGGCCTCCGCAAGGGCCGTGATGCAGCCTCCGGCCCCGCACATAACAGCGCAGCACACTTCACCGACCGCCCGGCCGCGGGCGGACCCGGGAGGCCCGATGTCCGAGACCGCGACCCTCGCCGCGCAGCCCTCGCCGCCCTCTGCCCTCCACGGCTACGCCGAGCGCGGCTTCGCCGTCGTCCCGGATGTCCTCACCCCCGCCGAGGTGGCCGAGATCCGGCGCGAGGCGGTGGGCATCTTCCGGGGAGAGCGCGGCGCCGTGGAGGGCATCGTCCCCATCGACGCCGGCGCCTCCGAGGCGGAGACCCTGCGCCGCTACAACGCCATCCACTTCCCGCACAAGCTCTCGCCGCTGATCCGCGGGTACATGGCCCACCCCCGCGTCACCACCGTGCTCGAGCGCCTGGTGAGCCCCAACGTCAAGTGCATGCAGTCGATGCTCTTCGTGAAGGGGCCGGGGAAGCCGGGGCAGTCCTGGCACCAGGACGAGTACTACATTCCCACCCGCGACCGCTCGCTCACCGGCGCCTGGATCGCCCTCGAGGACGCCACGGTGGAGAACGGCTGCCTGTGGGTTGTCCCCGGCTCCCACCGCGAGGGCTTCATCCGCCGCCGCACCCGGTACGCCGGCCAGGAGTACGCCGACGTCGACACCTGCGATCTGGCTCCGTTCACCGAGCGCGATCAGGCCCCGGTACCGGTAGCGGCAGGTGGTGCGGTCTTCTTCAACGGGTACCTGCTGCACAGCTCGCTCCGGAACCGCAGCCGGGACAGCTTCCGGATGGCGCTGGTGTTCCACTACATGAGCGCGGAGTCGATGCTCCCCTGGGACAACGACGGGCGGCTGCCGGCCACCGAAGATCTGCGCGACGTGGTGCTGGTGGCTGGAGCGGACCCGTACGCGTACAAGGGCCTGGTGTCGGTCACGCGCCCGTTCCTGCGTGGCGACGAGATGCGCCACAAGGTGAGCCCGGACGCCCTCTGACCTGGGCTGCCGCTCCCGGGCGCCCGCGCCTCGGCGCTGCGCCGGGGCCGAGGGCGGACCTCAGGACCGCTGCGGGCCGATCCCCGGGGCATTCGGCGGCCCGTAGCGACCCCGCAGCAGGCGCAGCATGTGGAGATTCAGCTCCCACTGGTCCGCCACCGGCTGCTCGGTGAAGGGGAGCCGAGGCAGGTACGGGAACGGCCCGAACTCGACGGTGCAGAGGAGCTCCGCCCCCGCGGCCCGACGCTGGGCGGCCACCGCGTCCCACCACGCCAGGTGGCGCTCGACCGCGTCGCGCCACTCCGGCGCGCGGGGGTCGGGGATCTGCGGGCCCTCGGGGTGACCCACCCGCGCGTGCAGGTGATCGGTCCGCGCGATGGCCAGGGCCAGCGCCTCCGGCTGGTCCTCGAGGAACGACTCCGCCACGCAGACCCAGTGCGAGACGTCCAGCGTCAGCCGGAGGCTCGGGATCCTCTCGAGGTAGGCGCGGGTCACGTGCGCCGCGTAGCTGAACTTGCGCCGGTGGGTCTCGTGCGCGATCGCCACCCCGTGGCGCGCCGCCGTCTCCCCGGCGAGATCCAGCAGGGCACGGTTCTGATCGAACGAGAAGTGGTCCAGGCCGGTCTGGCTGTTGATGCGGTGGGGCCGCAGCGGCGCGATCCTGTCGAGCCAGGCGGCGTAGGCGGCGCGGTGGCGCGCGAAGTCGGCCGCCTCGGTGTCATGGTGCTGGGCCACGATCAGGAGGCGGCGCCGTGCGGCTCGCGCCAGCACCTCCTCCACCGCGGCCGACGACACCCCCGCCCCGACGCCCCACTCGACGCCGTCGTACCCGGCCTCGGCCACCCGGTCCAGGAACCTCTCCCAGCCGGACTGCTCCGCACCCCAGCGCGGGCACAGGATGTGGACCCCGGCGGCGGGTGGGGACGGGCTGGCGTGGACCGAGGCGGTCACCGGGTCACCCGCGCCCCTCGGGGGAGACGACGGTGTGCGGAGGCCGGTCGCGGAAGCTGCCGAACCAGCGATCGAACGGAAGCGTGGCCTCGCCGTAGTTGCACTCGAAGTACCGGTGGTGCAGGTAGTGGAAGTAGGAGCCGACCGGGAGGCTGCCGCCCAGCAGCGGCCCCTCGAAGCCGTCGTGTCCCGGTGCCGGGGCGAGCCCGGCATGCTGCAGGTCGAAGAGGAAGTGGAAGGGGTGTGACGGGACCACCCAGTGGATCAGGCAGACGCTCAGGTACAGGAGGCCCTCCACCGGGTGCATCGCCATTCCCGACCAGGGATTCGGGTTCACGTTCTTGTGGTGCAGGTAGTGCACGGCCCGGAACAGCGGCTTCCAGTGGATCAACCGGTGGATCCAGTAGAAGTGGAGCTCGCGCCAGAGCGGGATGATCAGGATCCACGACACGAAGAGGACCGGGTGGGTGTCCCAGCCGAGGTACGGCAGGCGACCGTTCGCGTACATCCACATGGTCACCCACTCGTAGGCGGTCCAGATGAGTCCCGAGACCCCGGCCGTCCAGAACACGTTGTCGTAGACCTGGTCGTGGAACAGGAAGACCCGGCTGTCGCGGGATGGCCAGCGGGCGTCGTACTTGGTCCCGGTGCCCTCCCTGCGCCAGGCGTAGAGCCACAGGTAGAAGCCCCCGTAGTACAGCCAGATGAGCCCCTCGTTGCGAGCGAGGATCTGGAGCATCCAGCCCCACCGGAAGCTCGCGCAGCGCTCGATGGCGGGCTGCGTCAGGGCCCACGACACCGCGGAGATGGCGAGGAGCAGGGCGTTCCCGGGCGCGAGGTAGCCCGGGTACCCGAAGAGCCACCGCAGGACCGCCACGGGCCGCCACGGCCACTCGAACAGCGGGGCGGTGGCGACGCCCTGGGCGGGGCTCCACTCGCCGCGCGCGCTGCGTTCCTCGCCCCCGGCTTCCTGGCCTGCGGCTGAGCTCATCGTCCACCTCGGGGTTTGTGTCTAGAAGCGAGCACCCGGCGGCGCCGCAAAACCTGGGTCACAGGCAGTGGAACACCTCCTCCATCGAGGCCCACCACTCCCCGGGCTGGCGGCTCTCCAGCGGCTCCTGGCACGGGTCGGTGTGCTTCCACCACTCCCGGGTGGTCGGGTCCTGCGCCATCCGCGCCATGTCCGCCCCGAGATCCTCGCCCACGTACTCGAAGTAGGAGAAGAGCCAGCCGTCCTTGAGGAAGATGGAGTAGTTCCGGATGTTGCACGCTTGGATGGTGGCCAGCACTCCGGGCCAGACCGCCGCGTGCAGGCGCCGGTACTCCTCCTCCTTCTCCGGCCGCAGGCGGATCACCGAGCCGTACCGCTTCATGGGGCCTCCCTAGGCGAGAACCGCGCCGATGCGCCGCCCGACCTCCTCGTGGGAGAGGGTGGTGGCGTTCAGGTCGTCGAGCTCCGCCACCACGCGGAACTCCTTGAACACCAGGATGCGCCTGGCCAGCGAGATCATCTCCGGCATGTCCGAGGAGATGAGGATCACGCTCTTTCCTTCTTCGCTGGCCATCTTCCAGATCAGCTCGTGGATGTAGGACTTGGCGCCCACGTCCACGCCGACGGTCGGCTCGTCGATGATGAGGATGTCGCAGCCGGCTGCCAGCCACTTGGCGATCGAGACCTTTTGCTGGTTTCCCCCGGAGAGGTTGGCGACGATCTGGAAGGGGCTGGGAGTGCGGATCTCGAGCCGGTCGATCATGGCGCGGGCGTGGGCCAGCTCGCGGCGCGGGTTGAAGAACCCCGGGATCCGGTCCGCCAGCTTGCCCCACATGGTCACCGCGATGTTGGTGGTGACCGAGGCCCCCAGGATGAGCCCGTCCTCCTTGCGGTTCTCGCTGACGTACCCGATGCCGTAGCGGTGGAGCGCGTCGTGGACGCAGGAGATCCGCGCCCGCTCGCCGTGGACCCGGATCTCCCCGCCGGCGTGGGGATACTCGCCGATGATGGTCCGGGCCAGCTCCGAGCGACCCGAGCCCACCAGCCCGTAGAGCCCGAGGATCTCGCCGGGGCGAAGCACCAGGTCGAGCCCGTCGAAGAACTCGCTCCGGAGCCCCCGGACCTCGAGCACCGGGCCGCCGGGCCGGACGGGCAGGAGGCCGCGGTGGCGGTCCACCATGGTGCGCCCGATCATCATCTCCACGATGAGGTCTCGATCGAGCTCGCTCCGTGGCCGGGTGCCGATGAGCCGCCCGTCGCGGAGGACGGTGATGGTGTCGCACAGCGCCAGCACCTCCTCGAGCTTGTGGGAGACGAAGACGATGGCCACCCCGTCCGCCCGGAGCCTGCGCAGCAGGGAGAACAGGGTGGCGGCCTCGTGCGAGGTGAGCGAGGAGGTGGGCTCGTCGAGCAGGAGCAGCCGGGCACCGGAGGACAGCGCGCGGGCGATCGCGGCCAGCTGCTTCTGCGCCGCCGAGAGGGCGCCGGCCGGCGTCCGGGGAGGCACCCCCAGCCCCACCTGCTCCATGCGCCGGCGGGCCTCCGCCTCCAGCCTGGGCCAGTCCAGGAACGGCCCGCGGCGGAAGAGCGCCAGCTTGTCCAGCATGATGTTCTCGGCCACCGAGGCGAGCGGGACGACCTGGATCTCCTGGTGGACCGTGCTGATCCGGTTGGCGATGGCGTCGCGGTAGTCGCGCAGGAAGAGCGGAGCACCGTCGAGGACCAGGCGGCCCGCGTCCGGCTGCACCACGCCGCACAGCACGCGGAGCAGGGTCGACTTCCCCGCCCCGTTCTCGCCCAGCACCGCGTGGATCTCCCCGGACCGGAAGGTGACCGACACGTCGGCCAGAGCCTGCACGCCCGGGAAGCTCTTGGCGATGGACCGGATCTCGAGCACGGCGGCCGTCCTCCCGCTACAGCCTCCGGGCCCTGCTCGCCACGGTGGTCCGGAAGTACTCCACCAGGACGGCGAGCATGATGATGCAGCCGAGGTAGGACTGCTCGAAGTAGACGTTCACTCCCAGCATGATCAGCCCGTTGCGGATGAGCGCCATGAGCAGCCCCGCGAACAGGAACCCGGGGGCGCTGATGGTGCCGCCCGACAGCGCCGTCCCGCCGATGACGGTCACGGCGAACGAGACGATGAGCCAGTCTCCGCCGGTGGCCGGCTGCGCGGTCCCCATCCTCGACACCCACAGCGCGGCGGCCAGCGAGCCGAACAGCCCGGACAGGACGTTGGCCAGCACCACCATCCGGCCGGTCTTGATCCCCGAGAGGCGCGCCGTCTCGGCGTTCCCGCCGGTGGCCAGGAGCTGGCGCCCGACCACCGTGTAGCGGAAGGCGACGTGGATGAGGACCAGCGCCACCGCCGCGAGCAGGAGCAGGTTGGGCATCCCCAGGAATGCCCCCTTCCCCACCGCCGTGAACGAGGCCGGGATCTTGGAGTAGGGACGGCCCTGGGAGATGCCGTTCACCAGCCCCTGGAACACGAAGCTCGAGGCGAGCGTGACCACGAACGAGTTGAGCCGGAAGCGGCTGATGAAGAACCCGTTCAGCAGGCCGCAGGCACCGCCGGTGGCGAGCCCGGCCGCGACCGCCAGCGCCGGGGGCCAGCCCAGTACCTCGATGGAGTGGCCGATGATCACCACCGTGAGGCCGCCGATGGCGCCCAGCGACAGGTTCATGCCGCCGATGAGCACCACCATCGCCTGCCCCAAGGCGATGAACACGTTCTGGGAGGCGGCCCGCCAGACGTTGAACTGGTTGAACGGGCTCAGGAAGTTGGCGGTGCCCAGCGAGAAGGCCACGAAGAGCACGGTGGTGGCCGCGATGGCGCTGGCGTCGGAGCGCCGCGAGAAGGCCCGGAAGAGCGCCCCACCGCCCCGGCCCGGGGATGGGGTTGCGTGTCCGGTGGGGGCGGCGCTGCCGTCGGGGCTGGGCGCCGTCACCGCCCGCCTCCGCCCGCGCCGTTGAACTCGGCCACGGCATCGAGCAGCGCCAGGACGTTGGCCGGCGGGACGTCGGGGAGGATGTTGTGGACGGGGTTGAAGACGAACCCGCCGCCCGGGGAGAAGATCTCGAGCCGCTCCAGCGCCTGCCGCCGCACGTCGGCCGGAGTGCCCCGGTTCAGGACGGTGCGCGTGTCGATGCCGCCGCCCCAGAACACCACGTCCCTGCCGAACTCGCGCTTCAGCCGGCGGGGCTCCATTCCGGCCGAGCTCGTCTGCACCGGGTTGACGATCTCGATCCCCGCCTCGATGAGATCGGGGAGGACCTGGTCGATGGAGCCGCAGGAGTGAATGAAGGTGTGCATGCGGGAGTGCCCGTGCACGTACTCGCAGAGCCGCCGGTGCCGAGGCTTGAAGATCCTCCGGTACGCCTCCGGCGGCAGGAACGGGCCCTGGTCGGTCCCCAGGTCGTCGCCGAACCGGATCACGTCGACCACATCGCCCAGGTGCTGGCAGATCTTGGCCAGGGTGGCGAGATGGTGCTCCATGAGCGCGTCGAGGAGCGACTCCACCCGTTCCGGCTCGAGGAGGACGTCCACCAGGAAGTTGTCCAGCCGCCGCAGGAACGTGCCCCACTCGAACAGGTTGCAGCCGGCCACCACCATGATGGCGCGATCGCTCTCGGCCCGGAGCCGGAGCGCGTTGGCCCGCATCCGCTCCCAGAAGTCCGGGCGGCCGGCGTTGTCCCAGGGCGAGTGGACCAGGGCCGCCCAGAGCACCTTCCCCATGGCCGCGGGCAGGCCCGACCAGTCGTCGGGCCAGCCCTCGGCCCAGGGGAAGCACGTCTCGTCGAAGAAGGCCGCGCCCGCCGGCATGCGGGCGATGAGGGTCCCCTCCCGGTCGTGCACGTTCCAGGAGCCATCCTCCTCCCGCTCGGGATGGAACCAGGCGGGGTACTGTGCCGCCTCCCCCGAGGGAAGCACCATGTCGTACCAGTCCTCGTCGCTCGTGTTGAAGGTGCGGCCCAGGTCGATCACGTCGATGCCGAACCGGTCCAGGAACCACGGCTCGGGCTGCGCCAGCTGCTGGACGACGTCGTAGACCCGGACGTGGCCCTCCTGCACGCCCAGGGCGGCCTTCACCCTTGCGTAGGCGGTGGCGGAGATCCCGGAGCTGGGCGTGGATCCGATGTCGACGGGCACGCGGTCCGGCTCGCGGTGGGCGATGGCGGCCAGCACTCGTTCGCGTGGCGTCACGGGAGAGCCTCCTTGCTCGCCGCGGCCCCCGCTCCCAGGGAGCGGGGCGCCGCGGGAGAGTCCACCCGGGGGAGACTACTTCTTCAGGTACTTCTTGAGCAGGTCGGCCTTGATCCCGCTGGTCACCTTGGCGAGATCGCCCTTGTAGCTGTCCACGTTCCCCTTGGTCACCAGGACGATCCCGGCGTTCACCTTGTAGGCCCCGGGCGCGGGCTTGTACCCCTCCGCCAGGTACTTGATGACCAGCATGGACAGGTAGCCGTGGCCGAAGGGGTTCTGGGCGATGGTGGCGTCGAGGAAGCCCTTGGAGATCCCGTCCAGGATCACCGGGTCGTCGTCGATCCCCACGGCGGCGATGTGCTTGCCGGTCTTCCCCTGGTAGTCGGCCAGGGTCTTCGACAGGGCCACGGTGGGAACGAAGCCGGTGGTGATGATGCCGTCGACGTACCCGCCGGCTCCGGCGATCGCGCCCTCGATCTTCTCCACCGCCTCCTGCTCGGACTTGATGCCCGCCACCTCGACGATCTTCACGGCGGGGTACTTCTTCGCCACCTCGAGGATGCCCTCCTTGCGCAGCTTGGTGTTGGGGTCCTCCAGCACCTCGAGCACGTTCACCAGGGTCCCCTTCTTGCCCATCTTGCCGATCACGAACTCGGCCGCCTTCATGGCCGCGTCCTTCACGTCGGTCATCACCGCGAAGCTCGCCGGGGTGGGCTCGAAGGTGGACGCGCCGAAGTTCACGACCTTCCCGCCGCGCTTGACGATCTCGTCGTAGAGCCCGTTGGCGGCGCTGGCGTCGGCCGGGTAGGCGGAGACGAACAGGTAGCCGTCGGCCGCCAGCGCCAGCATCCCGGTGTTCTCGCTGTCCATGTTCCAGTCGGGGCCGACCTGCTTCCTCACCTCGACCTGGAACTCCTTCTCGAAGGCCTCCACCCCGAGCTTCACGGCGTCGAAGTAGGGGTGAGGCGCGGGGACGTACCAGGCCAGCTTGGCCGGAGCCGCCGCCGCGAGCGCCGGCACCGCGATGGCGGCGAAGAGCGCGAAGAGTCTTCTCATGGCGTTTCCCTCCTGTGCCGGATCCCGGCACGACGGTGCTGCACCACACTGCGCTGCCCTACAGTCCATACTCCGCGGGGATGGTCTTGGTGAGGTCGAGCGCGGGCAGCATCTGCTCGACGAAGGCCGACTCCTCGTCCGGGATGGCGTTGAGCTCCTCGCGGAGCCGGGGGAGCCACCCCTGCTCCTGTTCGCTGCACAGGAGGGCCTCCTCCCCGATGGCGGCCTCGATGAGGTCCAGGGCGCGCAGGGCGCCGCGGCGCGCCGCCTCGACGTAGGTGCGCGCCTTCACCATCTCGCCGGCGATGGCCACCACGTTCTGGGGGGCCAGGACGAGCGCCTGGGGGTCGAGGTGCACGTCGGACTCGACCTGGAGCTGCTGCACCTTCAGGACCGTGCTCCGCCCGTCGCGGATGGCGGCGTTCAGGAAGCGCGTGTCGTACTCCAGCTGCTCGAGGTACACGGTCGGGGCGAAGCCGCCCAGGAGCTTCACGTTCTGCACCGACTCGTTGCTCCACAGGTCGGCGCAGGCCGCGGCGACGTTCCCCACCGGGCTGCCATGGGCGCAGGCCGCGGTCTTCCCCTCCATGGAGATGGGGATCCCGGCGATCGCCTTGAGGTACGGCCCCTCGTAGCCGCAGTCCTTGTCCGGCCCGGTCGCTCCCTCCTCCACCGCGACCAGCGTCCGGACCACCGAGATGACGCGCACCAGGGCTGCGAACACCTTGGGGATGAAGCCCTTCTCCGCCAGCACCATGGCGGTGTTCCCGAACCCGCAGGCGGTGTCGCCGCCGGCGATCCTCCCGGTCCGGCGCGCCACCTCGACGATGCGCGCCCAGAGGAAACGCATGTCGCGCACGCCGAGCACGGCCAGCGCGAAGGTCACGCCCTTGATGTCGCACATGAGCAGGGCGTCGTCGTGGACCTCCTTGCCGCCCGTGCTCTCGATCGAGAGCAGGTCCCCGCCGGCGGCGGCCCCGCGCTCGAACAGCTCGAACATCGCATCGAGGTGGCTCGAGCTGCGCATGCGCGGCGGGCGGTCGAAGTCGCGCGAGTCGTTGGGCGTGAGGCGGATCTCGCTCCGGAACCCGTGCTTCTGGTAGGCCTCCTCGCAGAGCCCGTTCATGAGCTCGACCAGCTCGACGCCGATGCTCGGGGTCATGGTCATCTCGAGCAGCGTCTCGAACTCCAGCACCAGCCCCGGGGCGTGGAGGTCCCGGGCCCTCCGCAGCGCCTCGCTCACGATCTGGTGGTAGTGCGCCTTGACGTCGGGGAGCGTCTCCCGGCAGACCTGCATGGGCGGGAGGGTGAAGTTCAGCTCCGGGTAGACCGTGCCCGCGCCCAGGACCAGCCCGCGCCGGGTGGTGACGGGGTGCGGGGCATGGCCGAACACCAGGTCCCGGGCGTCGGGGATGGCGAGCGTATGGAAGCGCATGAGGTTCCCTCGGTTCAGGCCGCGAGCTTCGCGAGCCGCTCCACGACGCCCTGGGGATCCGGCGCGTAGAAGGTGGCGCCGATCTTCCGGCAGAACTCGGCGTTCACCGGAGCGCCCCCGACGAAGATGGGCCGCTCGGCGTCCCGCCCACGGATCTCGCCCACCATCTTCTCCATGTTGACCATGGTGGTGGTGAGGAGGGCCGACATCCCCAGGACGCAGCTCGGGTGCCGCTCGATCTCGGCCAGGAAGCGGTCGGCCTTCACGTCGACCCCCAGGTCGACGACCTCCCACCCCGCCCCCTCGACCATCATGGCCACGATGTTCTTGCCGATGTCGTGCAGGTCGCCGGCCACCGTTCCGATGACGAAGACGCCCCTGCGCCGCACCTGGCCCGAGGCGAAGAAGGGCTTCAGGTGGACCATGGCCGCGCTCATGGCGCGGGCCGCGAGGAGCATCTCGGGCACGAACGCCTTGCCCTGGCTGAAGCGCTCCCCGATCCGGGACATCCCGGTGATGAGTCCCTGGCCGAGGATCTCCTGGGGCGCGAGGCCCGCGGCGATGGCCTCGCGGCAGAGCTCGTCGGCCCCCGGCTGGCCCCGGAGCCGGGGGGGATACGGCGCGGCCTGGTTGGTCTTGCCCAGCTCTACGGCGGTGGAAAGCCGGTCCAGCAGGTCGTTCGGTTCGGTCATGGCGTTCCCTCAGCCCGCGCGGCGGCCGCCCACGGGTGTCAACAGCGCCAGCGCCGCCTGGGCGGCGCTGGCGGCGTTCGGAGCGTACGCGTCGGCCCCGAGGCTGCGCGAGAAGGCGTCGTCGATCGGCGCGCCCCCGACCATGGTCTTCACCCGCCCGCGCAGACCAGCGCGGGCGAGCGCGTCCATGACCGCTCCCATCTCGTGCATGGTCGTGGTGAGCAGGGCGGAGCAGGCGACGATGTCCGCGCGCCGCTCGCTGGCCGCCTGCGCGAAGCGCGCGGCCGGCACGTCGACGCCGAGGTCGATGACCTCGAAGCCGCGAGCCTCCATCATCAGCTTCACCAGGTTCTTGCCCAGGTCGTGGAGGTCGCCCTTGACGGTCCCGATGATGACGCGGCCCACCACCTCGGGTCCGGTGACGGCGAAGTGGGGCCGGAGGAGCGCCAGCCCCGCGTTCATGGCGCGTGCGGCGATCAGGATCTCCGGGATGTAGAGCTCGTTGTTGCAGAACTTGCGGCTCACCTCGGCCATCCCCGCCAGGAGGCCCTCGTCCAGCACCGCCTTCGGCGTCGCGCCGGCGGCGAGGGCCTGGCCGACGAGGTCCTTGACCCCGGAAGCCTTGCCCTTCTGCACGTTCTCTGCGATCGCCTCGATGAAGCCCATGGCGCCGTGCTCCGGAGGCCGTACAACTTGCGGCATCATCTTCTTGTCGGGATCGCATAAACAGCCACAAACTGGCAGATTGCATATATATTTCGGCAAGCCGCCTGGGAGCACGCATGTGGTCCGACCACGCCTTCTCCGCGGAAGCGCGTCCGCCCCTGCCCATCGTCCTGAAGGTGGTCTACGCGGCGGACGCCGACGCCAGCTTCGACGCCATGAAGGTGCCGACCGAGGAGCGCCGGCAGGCCGTCTTCCGGACCGTGGGGGGCGAAGGTCGCGTCCACCTCACCTCCGAGCTGGGCGAGGACCTGCCGCCGCTGTCGGTCCGGGCGGGCACCGTCGCGTTCCTGGAGTTCCACCGCGTCCGCCGCTACGGACCCGTGAGCGGCAGCTGGAGGTTCTGGTACTTCGAGTATGACGGCGCGGACGGCCTGCCGTTCCCCTGGAACCGGCCGGTCGCGGTGGCCGACCCAGCCCGCGACGAGGCCGAGGCCCCCGAGTGCCTCCGCGCCCTGCGCGAGGGCACGCCCGAGTCGTCCGCCTACGCCTCGGCGGTGTTCACCGCCATGGTCCACCGCTGGCTCGTGGCCTACACGGCTGGCGCCGAGCCCCGCGACGCGCGCGCCCCGCAGGTCCGCGAGGCGGTCATGGAGATGCGGCGGAACCTGGGCGACCCCCCGTCGATCCCCGCGCTGGCGGCGCGCGTGGGGATGAGCGAGCGCGCCTTCCGCGATGCGTTCCAGGCGGTGATGGACTGGACGCCGAAGCGCTACCTCGACCGGCTCCGGCTGGAGAAGGCCGCCGAGCTGCTCCGCCAGAACCGCTCCTCGCTTGCCGAGATCGCCGAGGTGCTGGGCTACTCCAGCCCGTTCCACCTCAGCCGGGCGTTCCGGGAGCTCTTCGGGGTTCCGCCCTCGACCTACGCGGCCGTGATCCGGCGCGACCGGTGAGTGCTCCGGAGGGCAGGGACGACCGCGGCCCAGGCGGCCCGGCTCTTGCGAGGATCCTCCGGTTCGGTTCTCGCCGTCCGCGCGCGGGGCACGGCCCGTGAGCGTTGACTTGCCGTGCCCAGGCTGACAGCATCGGCGACACCGCTGCCTTGCTGGGAACCGGCTGGCGCCCGCGGGCGACCTCTCGAGCGCCGCCTTGCGGAGGAGCGTGACATGCAGAGCGGCGTCATCGAGCTGACCGCGCTGGCAAAGACCATCGACCACTCCCTGCTCCGGCCGGACCTGGCCGTGAGCGCGGTGCGTCAAGGCTGCGCGCTGGCGCGCGAGTACGACGTGGTCTCCGTCTGCGCGCGCCCCACCGATCTCCCCGTCCTGGTGGAGGAGCTGGCCGGCACCGGGATCCTGGTCACCACCACGGTCGGCTTTCCGCACGGCGTCGTGAGCACGGCGGCCAAGGTGGCCGAGACGCGGGAGTCGGTGGCGCGCGGAGCGGTCGAGGTGGACATGGTGCTCAACGTGGGCAAGCTGCGCTCCGGCGAGGTTCGCTTCGTCGAGGACGACCTCGGGGCGGTCGTCGAGGCAGCGCACGCCGGCGGGGCGCTCGCCAAGGTGATCTTCGAGAACTTCTATCTCTCGACGGAGGAGAAGCTGCTGGCCTGCCGGCTGGCCGAGGCTGCCGGCGCCGACTTCGTGAAGACCTCCACCGGGTTTGCGCCGGGCGGCGCGACGGTCGCAGACGTCGAGCTGATGCGGAGGACCTGTTCCCCCCGCGTGCGCGTGAAAGCAGCGGGCGGACTCTCGACGCTGGATACCGTCCTGGCGGTGATCGCCGCGGGCGCGGTCCGGGTGGGGACCAGTTCCACCCGTGCCATCCTCGACGATGCCCGCAAGCGGGTGGACGCCGTGGGCAGCCTGCGTCCGCCCACCACCTGAGGGAGCCGGCCAAGGGAGCGGGAGCGAGCGATGGAACGGATCATCGCCTGGGATCTCGGCACCGGGGGCAACAAGGCCTCGCTCTACGAGCGCGACGGGCGCTGCGTGGCCTCGACCTTCGTCCCCTACGACACCAGCTACCCCCACAGCGGCTGGCACGAGCAGCGCCCCGAGGACTGGTGGAGCGCGGTGCTCGAGAGCACGCGGCGCCTCCTCGGGACCACCGGCGTCGATCCGCGCGACATCACCTGTTGCGGGATGTCGGGCCACAGCCTCGGGGCGGTACCGCTCGACCGCGAGGGCCGGCTGCTGCGGCCGGTCACGCCCATCTGGTCGGATCAGCGGGCGGTGGAGCAGGCGCGGGAGTTCTTCCGGCGGTGCGACGAGCGGGAGTGGTACCGCACGACCGGGAACGGGTTCCCGCCCCACCTCTACTCCGCGTTCAAGGTGATGTGGTACCGGGATCAGGAGCCGACCCTGTTCGAGCACGTCGACACGGTGCTCGGGACCAAGGACTACGTGAACTTCCGGCTCACCGGACGGCGCTGCACCGACCCGTCCTATGCCTCCGGCTCCGGGATCTACGACCTGGCGGCCTGGCGGTACTCGGACCGGCTCATCGCGGCCACCGGCCTCCCCGCGCGCCTGTTTCCGGAGATCCTCCCCTCCACCCAGGTCATCGGGACCCTGACCGCGGAGGCGGCCGCGGCCCTCGGCCTTCACCGCTCCGTGCGGGTCGTGGCCGGCGGGGTCGACAACTCGTGCATGGCCCTGGGAGCCCGGGCCTTCCGGGAGGGCCGGATCTACAACAACCTGGGCTCGTCGGCGTGGATCGCCGTGTCCTCCTCGAGCCCCCTCCTCGACGAACGCTGCCGCCCCTACGTGTTCGCCCACGTCGTCCCGGGGCTCTTCGCCTCGGCCCTGGCCATCACCGCGGCCGGCTCGAGCCTCCGCTGGGTCCGGGACGTGCTGGCGCCCGATCTGGTGGCCCGCGCCCAGCGCGAGCGGCGGGACGCCTACGACCTGATCGCGGAGGAGGCCGGGCGATCCGAGCCCGGCGCGCGGGGGGTGCTCTTCAACCCCAGCCTGGGCGGTGGGATGCCCATGGACCGCTCACCCCACATCCGCGGCGCCTTTCTCGGGCTCGACCTGGGCCATACCCGAGCCGACCTCTTCCGTGCCGTCCTGGAGGGCGTCGCCCTCGGGCTGCGCCTGTGCCTCGACGAGCTGCGTCGTCACTGTCGGGTGGAAGGCGAGCTGCTGCTCGTGGGTGGCGGGAGCCGGAGCGCACTCTGGCGACAGGTCCTGGCCGACGCCTATCGCTTGCGGGTCATCAAGTCGAGCGTGGACCAGCAGGCGGCGGCGCTGGGGGCAGCGGCCCTGGCCGCGGTGGGGACGGGCCTGTGGGACGGCTTCGACCGGATCGACGCGCTCCACCAGGTGGAGTCAGCAACCGATCCCGTCCCGGAGGCGGCCGCGCTCGTCGACCGGCTGGTCCCCTCCTTCCGCAAGGCCGCAGATGATCAGGCGGACCTCCAGGAGCTGCTCCGGGCCGGCTCCTGAGCGGGCCGGTCGGGCCCGCTGCCGGGAGGCGACGGCTCCCGCGAGACCCTGGAGCGAGCCGTCGGTGCCGACCGCCACGGTCGACCCACGCGGGAGCTTGTGCCCCTGCACCCGGGGAGGTAGCGTCATGACGTCACGACATCATGACATCGCCGGCGCTCTCCCTGATGCGTCCCCTGCCGCGCGGCGGCCTGGTCCGGCGGGTTCCGCAGTACTGGCGGGTGTACGAGGACATCCGTCGGCGGATCGAGGGGCTGGACTACGCAGTCGGGTCGTTCGTCCCCACCGAGTCGGAGCTCTGCGCCCTGCTCGGCGTGAGCCGCACCACGGTGCGCAAGGCGGTCGAGCTGCTGGTCGATGACGGCTTCCTGGCGGTGCGGCGCGGGCGCGGAACCGAGGTCCTCGACTTCCGCGCCGTCCAGAAGCTGCAGCGCATCACCTCGTTCTCGGAGACGTTGCGCGAGCGGGGCTGCGCGGTCACCTACCGGGAGCTGAAGGTTCGGCGGGTGCCGGCCTCGCCGTCGGTGGCCGACGATCTGCAGCTGCCCGCCGGCGCCCCGGTGATCCTGGTGCACCGCCTGGTGGTGGCGGATGGCAAGCCCATCGCCCTCATGGACAACTACCTGGCGCCCGAGATGGTCCCGGGCCTCGAGGCGAAGGTCCGGCGCATGCGCACCCAGCCGCTGTACGCCTTCCTCGAGGCGGAATACGGCGTGACCCTCGACGAGGCCACCGACTCCATCACCGCCCTGGCGGCGACGCGCGACGAGGCGGCGCGGCTGCGGATCCCGCCAGGCACCCCGCTCATCTTCGTCCGGCGCATCACCTCCGCCGGCGGCCACCGAGTCGAGCGCGCCGATCTGCACATCGTGGCCAGCCGGTACGAGTACAGCGTCCACACCTCCAAGCGACCCCGAGGTAATCCGTGAACGGGACCGTGACCCAGCCTCAGCACCAGGAGCCCGCTGCGGAGGAGAAGGCAGCCCGGGGACGGGGAGCGCCCGGGGGCTGGCGGGCGTTCTTCGCCAAGCCCGAGGTAAGCGTGGGGGTGGCCCTGGCGTTGATGTGCGTGCTGATGACGTTCGCCAGCCCGTACTTCCTCACCGTCCGCAACATCCTCAACATCCTCCGGCAGTTCTCCCTCATCGCCATCTTGGCCGTGGGCGAGGGGCTCATCATCATCACCGCCGGGATCGACCTCTCGGTGGGTGCGCTGGTGGGCATGACCGCCTGCGTCGGCGCCTGGGCGGCGCTGGCCGGGGCCCCGGCCTCGCTCACGCTGCTCATCATCCTCGGCTCCGGCACGCTGGCCGGTCTGATCAACGGACTCCTGGTGACGCGGGTGGGCATCGCGCCCTTCATCGCCACCTTGGGGATGATGAGCGTGGCGCGCGGCGTGTCGTTGCTCATCACCCTCGGGTCGCCCATCCACTACGAGCCGACCTGGATCGCCGTCTTCGGCGGCGGCCGCATCGGGGTCGTCCCCATCTCGGTCATCGTCATGCTGGTGATCGTGGCCGCCGGCTGGGTGCTGGCCACCCGCACCGTGCTCGGCAAGAACGTCTACGCCGTCGGGAACAGCGAGAAGGCGGCCAAGCTGTCGGGCATCCGCGTGGAGACCACCAAGACCG
>DATKMW010000100.1:0-5865 GCA_035541675.1 Anaeromyxobacter sp.
GGCGTTGCTGGGGCAGGTGACCGAGATGGAGTCGGCCCGGGTGGTGGGGTTGGCCGCGTCCGAGTACGTCCCGGTCTGGACGAACCGGTGGATGGCGTCGGAGCTTTCCGCCTGGACGCCGATGAGGCGGGGCAGGCGGTCGATCAGGCCGGCCCGGCGCAGGTCCAGGAAGCCCTTGTGCACCCCGCCCAGGATCACCCCGTCGCCCACCGACACCACCACCGCGTCCGGAGCCTGGAAGCCCAGCTGGGCCCAGATCTCCAGGGCCGCGGTCTTCTTGCCCTCGATGGTGAGGGGGTGGTAGGCGGTGTTGCGGTTGAGCCCGCCGCGCCGGGCGGTGTAGTCCAGGGACAGGCGGAAGGCGTCGTCGTAGGTGCCCTTCACCGGCACCACCCTGGCCCCGTACAGGACCATCTGCACCAGTTTCGCCCTGGGCGCCTTTTCCGGCACGAAGATCAGCGCCTGCTGCCCGGTGGAGGCGCACACCGCCGCCAGGGCGGAGGCGGCGTTGCCGGTGGAGGCGGCCACGATCAGGTCGATGCCCAGGCGGCGGGCCTCGGCGGCCACCAGGAAGGAGGCCCGGTCCTTGAGGCTGCCGCTGGGGTTGAGCCCATCGTTCTTGACGAAGAGCGAGTCCAGCCCCAGCTCCTTGCCCAGCTTGCCCGCCCGGGTGAGCGGCGTGTTCCCCACCGGGAAGGGCGGGTGGTACTCCCGCTCCACCGTGCAGAAGAGGTCCAGGTCGGGATGGGCGCGGTCGAAGGCCCGCCGCGCCGCGGCGGCGTCGAGGACCGCCTCCAGGACTCCCGGCAGCGGCACGCCGGGCCGGTAGCCGTCCCCGCACTCCGGGCAGAGGTACCGCACCTTCTCGCGCGGCCAGCGCTTGCCGCAGTCGGTGCAGCGGTACTCGAAGGCGATCACGGCGCGGACCTCGGCTCTCCGGGTGCGCCCGCCGGCAGGCCCACCGGCAGCACCGGCTCGGCGGCGAGGAGCGCGATCAGGGTGGCGCAGGTCGAGAGGTCCACGCTCTCGCCCTCGGCCACCGCCCCGGCTGCCTCGGCGCCCAGGAGCTTCCAGCCCTGCGGATCGAGGTGGGCCACCACCCGGTCGGAGCGGTACTCGGCCCGGCCCTCCTGGCAGGTGAGCGTGTGCGTCCGCCCGCCCAGCCGTGCGGTGAGGGCTACCCGCCCGTCCGCCCGCTCCATCCGGTAGGCGTCGCCCTTGGCCTCCTCGAAGCCCTCCCGGGAGAGCCAGAAGCTGGGCTTCACCTTGTAGGGCGCGCCCGAGGTGGGGCAGAAGGTGTCGCAGTTCCCGCAGTCGTTGCAGAAGTCGCCGATCTTCACGATCTGGACGGACTGGGCCACCGCGAAGCGCCGGGGCGCGCCCTGGACCAGCCGCCCTCCCTCGACCCTGAGCGAGGGGAGGTCGAGCGACAGCGGCGCCATGGCGAAGGCCTGGTTGGCGCGGTTGGGGCAGACCGTGACGCACAGGGAGCAGAGGTCGTCGCAGTCCAGGCAGCGGCTGGCCTCGGCCGCGGCCACCTCGGCGGTGAATGGCAGGGCCACCTCGGCGAAGCCGCCGCGCTGGGCCAGGGGGAGCACCGGCACGGTCTGGGGCAGGACCGTGAGGCTCTTCTTGGCCATGGCCTGTGCGCCCTTGGCCCCCTTCTCGAGCTCGGGCTCGGGGGGCAAGGCCACGCCGTGGCGGCGGCCGATCTCGTCGGCCACGGCCCGGCCGTCGCCGATGGCCGCGATCACCGAGGCGGCGCCGCGGACCACGTCGCCGCCGGCGAAGAGGCCCGGGAGGCTGGTCTCGCGGGTGCGGGCGTCGACCCGGATCGTCCCACCGCCCTGGAGCGCGACCTCGAGCCCGTCGAGGAATCCCAGGTCCGGCTCCTGGCCGATGGCGGTGATGATCGCGTCGGCGGCCAGCGTCTCCTCGGGTGCGCCGGAAGGGACCGGCCGCGGTCGGCCGGAGGAGTCCCGGCCGGAGAGGGTGAGCGGGGTGCAGAGCAGGCCCGTCACCCTGCCGCCCTCGACCACCACCCGCGCCGGGGCCAGGAGCTCGCGGAGCCTCACCCCCTCCTCCAGCGCGTCGTGGACCTCGCCCTCCTCGGCCGGCATCTCCGCCCGGGTCCGCCGGTAGACGATGGTCACCAGCCCGCCGGAGGCGCCGACCAGGCGCTGCGCGGTCCGCACCGCGTCCATGGCGGTGTTGCCGCCGCCGACCACCAGCACCCTCTTGCCCAGCGAGGGCGGAGCGCCGTTCCGGGCCCCGTCCAGGAACTCCAGGGCGTCGAGGACCCCGGGCGCCCCCTCGCCGGGCAGGCCCAGCCGCTTCCCGCGCTGCGCCCCCACGGCCAGGAACACGTAGGCGTGGTCCCGGCGGAGATCGGCGAGCTTCAGATCCCTGCCCAGCACCCGGCCGGCCTCGATGCGGACGCCCAGGCTGCGCAGCCGGGAGAGATCGTCCTCGATGGCCTTCCCCGAAAGCCGGTAGCCGGGGATGACCCCGCTCACCATGCCACCCAGGCCGGGCTTGGCCTCGAAGAGCGTCACCGCGAAGCCCATCCGGCCGAGGAAGGTCGCCGCCGCCAGCCCCGCCGGGCCGGCGCCGGCGATGGCCACCTTCACGCCGCGCGGCTCCCCGGCCCGCTCGGCGGTGGCCCGCCCCGCCTCGAAGGCGAAGCGCTTCACCTCCCGGATGGCCAGCGGCGCGTCGTAGAAGTTGCGCACGCACCGCTCGGTGCAGGGGTGCTCGCAGATGCTGCCGGTGATCCCGGGCTGGGGGTTGGTGCGGAGGATCACCTCCAGCGACTCGCTGGGCCTCCCCTGGGCCACGTGCCAGAGGTAGTCGGGGATGTTCTGCTCGGCGGGGCAGGCCTCGACGCAGGGGGCGGCGATGCAGTCGAAGGTCCTGAGCTCGCGGTCGCCCTTGAAGGTGAGCGGCCGCTCGCGTCGGGCGAAGCGCTCCTCCCGGGCGGCGGCCCAGGCGTGCTCGGCCAGGTTGTGGCGCGCGCCGCGGCCGCCGGAGGTGGCCGCCACGTAGGCGCCCAGGTCGGTGGCGCCGACCCGGGCCATCTCCTCCTCGAGGTTCCGCAGGTACTGGCCGAGCCGCGCGTAGCCGCCGGGCAGGAGGAGATCGGTGCAGACCGTGATCGGCCCCAGGCCGTCCGCCACCAGCCCGGGGAAGCTCCGCGCGTCGGCGCCGCCGCAGAAGGAGATGGGCACCGCGCCGTCGAGCGCCTCGCTGACCAGGCGCGAGAGCTCGAGGGTGAGCGGGTGCAGGGCCCGGCCGGAGAGGTACATCGTCTTCTCGTTCTCCGGGAAGACGCCGCGGTGGTTCCTCACCTCCAGGGTGTTGGTGAGCTTGAGGCCGAACCGCTGCGGCCGCCCCCGGGCGGCTTGGGCCAGGGAGCGCACCATGGCCATGGCCTCGCCGAAGCCCGGGTCGTGCGCGAAGGCGGCGTCCGGCACCTCGACGTCGAAGCGCAGCTTGCCGTTCAAGAGCCCGCGCAGCCGCTCCGCCCCGAGCAGCGTGGGGTTGAGCTTCACCCAGGTGTGGACCCCCTGCTCCAGGAGCAGGTGGCGGGCGATGCGCTCGATCTCCGAGGGCGGGCACCCGTGCATGGTGGAGAGGGTGACGTGGTCGGAGAGCTCCCAGGGGATCTCCAGGTCCCGCACCGCGGGGTAGGCCCGGGCCACCGCCTCCACCGCCTCCGGCAGCGCCGCCCGCGCGTCCCGCATCGCGCCCAGGAACGCCTGGACGGGCGGGCTCTGGATGCCCTTCAGGTCGTAGCCGATGCTCATGTTGAAGAGCACGCCCGGCCTCTCCAGCCCCAGCGCGTGGGCCAGCGCGTGCAGCAGCACCCAGGCGTTCAGGTACTCGGTGAAGGACTGCTCCAGCTTCAGCTCCTGCGACCACTCGCAGTTGTAGGTCTCGTCGGCGGCGTCGATGCAGGGGCGGGAGACGGTGAGCTCGTCCAGGACCTGCACGGTCTTGAGCTCGATGAAGCGGGCCCCGCACAGCCAGCTGGAGACGATGTTCTGGGCCAGCTGGGTGTGGGGGCCGGCGGCCACGCCCAGCGGCGCGGCCAGCGGGTGGTCGTGGACCTGGCTCAAGAGGCGGGGCCCGGGCACGGCGAAGCTCTGGCGGGGGATCCCCAGGACCGCATCCGACGTCGCCAGGTCGCGGAAGATCCATCGCGCCAGCAGCTCCAGCGGGATCGGCCTGAACGGCTTTTCCATGGGCACCCTCGATCCCACCTCGGGCCGGAGCCCGCTAGCGCTGCCCGGCGAAGGTGCTGGGGAACCGCGCCAGGAAGGCGGCGCAGTGCTGGAGCTCGCGCTCGTCCAGGCACTCGCCGATCTTGTGGGTGTTCTGCTCGATTCCCGGGCCGAAGCCGAACATGGCCGGGTGCTTGTACTTGCCGCTCTCCACCCAGCCCTTGCCGGCAGCCCCGGGGATCTTGGCCTCGCGCGGCACCGGGAACCCCACCCCGTCGGTGGAGAAGACCCAGCGGGCGACGCGCGGCTCCCTGGTGAGGACGCCGCCCTGGCCGATCTTCCCCTCCACGTGCGGGCTCACCACGCCGCGGTAGGTGGCCACCGCCGCCCGGATGGCCGGGTGCTCCTCGGGCGTGAGCCAGCCCAGGTAGACTTGCGGGTTGCCCAGGGCGAAGCCCTTCCAGGTGGGATCGGAGTAGGTGGGGACGGCCACCTCCACCTTGAGCCCCGCCTTCCGCGCGGCCGCCACCGCGGCCAGCCCATCGACGTCGGCCACAGCCTGCTCCGGCGTCTCCCCGATGGTGAGCCGCCTGTCGAAGCGGAAGACGAAGCGGTCGGGGACGGCGCAGTCGCTAGGGGTGTCGAGCCGGGCCCAGGAGGCGGTGCGGGTGCCGTGGCCGAGGAAGGCGTCGTCCTTGAAGCCCTCGCGCCGGTCGTACCGCTCGGCCGCCTCCTTGAGGATGGCGCCGCCGTGCTCCAGCGGGTTCAGGCCCTCCCAGGGCATCGAGCCGTGGCAGGAGCGCCCGGTGACGGTGACCTCGATCTGCATGCGTCCGCGCTGGCCGCGGTAGATCCCCAGGGCGCCGTTCTTCGAGCAGCCCGTGCCGTCGGTGATGATCACCACGTCGGGCACCTGCTCGGCCGGGGCGGCGGGGAAGAGGTGGCGGGTGAGGTACATGGGACCGCCGCCGTCGTTGTCCTCCTCGGCCACCGTGCCGTAGGAGCGGACGACCACCCCGCGCAGCGCCCCCTCCGGCGCCAGCTCCAGCAGGATCTTGGTGGCCACGATGGCCGAGATCACCCCGCCGAGCTGGTCGGCCGAGCCGCGGCCGAAGATGAGGTGCTTCCACTCGGACTCGGGCGGCACCCAGCCCAGGAGCTTCCGCAGGGCCTCCCGGTTCACCTTCGAGGGGTCGAGCAGGCCGTCGTAGGCGTCGACCCCGCCCACCTTCTCGCGCCACTGCGGGCGGAGGGCGCGCACCGTGTCGGTGTGGCCGTCGATGTAGACCACCCGCTTCTGCTGCGCGGGCACGCCGTCCCCGGGGTCGTCCACCCACCAGACCAGGTTGCCGAAGTCGTCGAACGAGGCGTGCTCGGGGCTGCGCACCGCGCCCAGCTCGACGATCTTGCGCTTCAGGTACTCGAGCCTGGGCCGCTCGTGGTTGGACAGCCCGCACAGCGGATCGCCGCCCTGGCGCGGGTCGCGGTCGACGTGGTCGGCCGGGATGCGCACCGCCTCGCGGAGCAGCTCCGCTGCGAGGGGAAGGTACTTCTTGGCCAGCTCGGCCACGCGCGCGTCGAGGTTGGGCATTGCGCTCTCCTGGCTGGCACCGGCCCCGCGGCCGCGCCGCGGCGGCCGGGT
>DATKMW010000101.1:0-7895 GCA_035541675.1 Anaeromyxobacter sp.
ATCGAGCACGACGGCCAGGTGCTGGTCTCGCACCAGGACGCGCTGCTCATGGGCGGCAAGGTGCAGGCCCCGGCCGGCTACGCCGACCACGTGGTCTTCGTCGACCCGGAGCTGTGCCGGACCTGCGACCGGCGGGTGTGCGTGGAGATCTGCTCGGCCGAGGCGCTCCGGCCGGGCCAGGGCGGCACCCCCGCCTTCGATCGCGAGAAGTGCGTCCACTGCGGCGCCTGCCTGTGGAGCTGCCCCACCCGCCTGCCCGGCTCCGACCGCGTGAACCTGGAGTTCCGCGCCGGCGCCGGCGGGCTGCACTCGGCGGAGAACTAGCGGATGGCCGGATACCAGATCGTCGTCCTGGGGAGCATCGTCCCCGACCCGCTGCAGACCCTGGAGCCGGTGTCGACGCCCCAGGGCCCGGCCCTGAAGAACGAGGCCATGCTCCCCCACGTCCTGGACCCGTGGGCGGGGCACGCGCTCTACGAGGCGGCGGCGCTGGCCGCCCGGGTGCCCGGGTCGAAGGTCACGCTCCTCTCGCTGGGGCCCAAGGCCAAGCTGCAGCAGGTGATGATGGCCGTGGGCCAGAAGGTGCCCTTCGAGCTCTCGGCCCTGGACGGGCCGGCGGGCGGGTTCACCGACGCCCACGAGGTCGCGGCCCGGCTGGCCGAGGCGGTGGGCAGGCTCCCCGGCCTGGACCGCTCGCGCCTGCTCCTCTTCGGCGGCTGGGAGTCGGCCTCGCGCGGGGCCGGGGCCACCCTGCAGATGGTGGGCGAGCGGCTCGCCATCGTCGACCAGTTCTTCGGCGTGGACGCGCTGGCGGTGCAGGAGGGCGGCGGGCTGCAGATCCTGGAGCGGGTCGAGGGCGGCAAGCACCAGGTCTCGGTCTGCGCCGGTCCGCCGGCGGTGCTGGGCTGGGCCACCGGCAGCCTGCCCGAGCCCAAGAATAACCCGCAGATCGGCATGGCCAACATGCGCGGGGTCATGCCCGCCCTGCAGAAGGCGGCGGCCGCGCCGGTCGGCACCGGAGGGGTGAGGTTCGAGTCGGTGGCCGTCCCCAAGGTGGCGCGCGAGACCCGGATCGTGAAGGACATGAGCCCCGAGGACATCGCCCGGGAGCTCCTCGCCTGGATCGGGCAGGACTGAAGGAGACAGAGACCATGGACACCGTCCTCCTCCTCAGCTGCACCGAGCCCGACGGCTCGCTGCCCCGCGCCGCCCTGGAGGCCCTCTCGGCCGCCCGCGCCGCCGGTGGCCCGGTGGTGGCCGGGCTCCTCGGCCAGCGGACCGGCCCGGCCGCCGCCCAGCTGGCCGCCGCCGGCGTCGCCCGGGTGCTCTCGGCCGAGGCCGAGGCGCTGGCCGAGCCGCGCTACGGCACCGACGCCGCCGCCGCCACCGCCCTGGCCCGGGCCTCGGGTGCCACCGTGGTGGTGGCCCCGGCCCTCTCCCGGCTGGCCCGGGTGGCGGCCGGGGTGGCCCAGCGGCTCGGGGGCCGCATCGACACCCACGTGACCCAGCTCTCGGCCGAGGGCGGGCTCCAGGTGACGCGCTGGTACTACCGGCAGCGGATCGAGGCGCGGCTCTCCCGGGCCGAGCGCCCCTGGGTGCTCCTCGTCGACCCGGGCGCCTTCCCCGCGGCCAGCCCCGGGGCGGCCGTCCCGGCCCAGGTCGAGCAGGTCCCGGTCGAGCTGGGCCCGGAGCTGCAGCGCACCCGGGTGACCGGCCTGCGCGCCCCCACCTCCGGCGAGCAGACCATCCGCCCCGACGCCCGGCTGCTCTTCGTGGCCGGCGCCGGCTGGACCAAGAAGCAGGCCGACGGCCAGGCCCACCCCGAGCGCGCCGGCGAGCTGATCCTCGGCTTCCTCCGCGCCTCGGGCGCCTCGCTGGGCACCTCCAAGTCGCTCACCGACCAGGCCGGCGAGGGGCAGAAGGTGCTGGAGTTCATGAGCCACCTGAACCAGGTCGGCCAGACCGGATCCACCCCGCGCCACCCGCGCGGCCTCTCCACCTGCTGCCACGGCGAGGAGCCGCACGTGGTCGGCTGGCGGTTCATCCGCGAGCGGCGGGCTGTGAACCTGGACCCGGGCTGCGGCTGGGCCCGGGGCAAGGCCGACGTGCTCTACGTGGCCGACGCCTTCCAGGTGGTGGAGAGGCTGAGCGCGCTGCTCTCGGCCAAGAGCTGAGCGGGCTCACCCGCGCCGGAGCCAGACCTGCATGGGCCCGGCGGCGCGGTTTCCCCAGGCGTGGTAGGGCACGGCGGTGATGGGCACCGGGCGCGGCGCGGCCGCGGGGCCGGCGCCCGCCGGCCGGTAGAGCCGGCCCTCCCAGGCGGCGGGGAGCGGGTGCGCGCGCCCCTCGCCCCGGAGCACCACCACCCCGCCCAGCCACTCCGGCTCCCAGGCGGCCGAGAGCGGCCGGGCCGGGTCGACCGCGAGGTCGCGCAGCACCGCGCCCGGATGGTCCACCCCCTCCAGGCAGTAGAGGAGCGGGCCCCGCGTCACCGCCACCCGCCCCACGTCCTCCGCCACCCAGGGGTGGGCCTCGAGGTGGCGGACCGGCATCGGCAGCTCCAGCTGCACCCGGTCGCCCGGCCGCCAGCGCCGGCCCAGCACCGCGTAGGTCCCCGGCGCCGGCGGCGGGCCCACCCGCTCCCCGTTCACCGTCAGCGAGGCCCCCTCGGCGCACCAGGCCGGGATGCGGAGGTGGAGGGCGAACTCCCCCTGCCCGTTCACCACCAGCTCGATCCGGCCGTCCCAGGGATAGCGGGTCCGCTGGGTGAGGGACACCGTCCGGCCTCCCAGGTCGACGTCGGCGGTGCCCTGGGCGTAGTGGTGCACCCAGATGGCCTCGCCCTCGGTTGCGTAGAGGTAGCCGGGGAGCGAGGCCACGGTGCGGGCCAGGTTGGGCGGACAGCAGGAGCAGTCGTACCAGTGCTGGCGCCGGTGGCCGCCGCCGTCCTCCAGCGGGTTCACGTACAGGTAGGAGAGCCCGTCCAGGGACCACCCCGGCAGGATGGCGTTGTAGAGCGTCCACTCGAACAGGTCGGCGTAGCGGGCCTCGCCGGTGGCCAGGAGCATGCGGTGGCACCACATGGCGCTGCCGATGGCGGCGCAGGTCTCGGTGTAGGCCTGGGCGTTGGGGAGCTCGAAGTCCTCGCCGAAGGCCTCTCCGTCGTGGCGCGAGCCCACCCCGCCGGACACGTAGATCTGGCGGGAGACCATGCGCGTGAAGAGCCGCCCCAGGTTGTCGAGGAGAGGCCGGTCGCCGGTCTCGAGGTAGAGGTCGGTGAGGCCGCAGGCGTAGTACATGGCCCGCACCGCGTGCCCCTCCCACCGGTCCATCTCCCGGAACGGGGCGCGGTCCTGGAAGTAGGCGCGCCCGAACCAGCCACCGGCGAGCAGCCCGTGGCCCCGCGACTCCAGGAAGTGGCGGGCCAGGGCCAGGTAGCGCTCCGCGCCGGTCTCGCGGTACAGCTCGAGGAGGGCCATCTCCACCTCCTGGTGGCCGTCGATGCCGGGGCGCCGGCCGGAGCCGGGCGGGCCGAACTCGGCGCAGAGGAGGTCGGCCACCCGGGTGGCCACCCGGAGGAGCCGGTCGCTCCCGGTCGCCCGCCGGTGGGCCACCGCCGCCTGGAGGAGGTGCCCGGCGCAGTACAGCTCGTGGTTGTCGCGCAGGTTGGTCCAGCGCTCGCCGGCGCGCTCCAGGCTGTAGTAGCTGTCGAGGTAGCCGTCCGGCTGCTGGGCGCCCTCGACGAGGGCGATGCCCTGGTCGACGAGCCGGGCCAGGTCCGGTCGCGGGCCGCGGGCCAGCGCCCAGGAGGCCCCCTCCAGCCACTTGTAGAGGTCGGAGTCGTTGAACACCCGGCCGGCGTAGGGCCGCTCGCTCCTCCCCGAGACCCGCCGGAAGTTCTCCAGCCGGCCGGTGGCCTCGAGCTGCTCCCACTGCTGGTGAAGGCTGGCCAGCAGGTGGGCCTCGCCGCGGCGGCCCCACAGCTCCCCCTCGAGCCCCACCCTTCCCACCGGGACCGGGAGGAGCCGGGCGTGGGGGCTCCGGGCGACGTCGGTGACCAGCGTGGGGCGGGCGGACGACGGGGACATGTTTCCCTCTCCGGGCGGGCCCCGCCGCGGCGGGGCAAATGGGCTCCCTGGATCTCCCACGGGCCCGCGCCCTCCACAAGGTGCGGGAGACGGGACATTAGAGGACGATTCCGACCTGCCGATCCGCCCGGGGAGGCCGCCCGCTCAGGCGGTGTTGATGTGCATGTGCGAGTAGAGGCTGCGGAAGTTGCGCGGGGCGATCCCGACGTGGCGCCGGAACATGCGCCGGAAGTAGGTGGTGTCGCGGTACCCGCATCGCGTGGCCACCTCGTCGACGTTGAGGTCCTCGTCGAGCAGCAGGGTCTTGGCCAGGCGGATGCGCATGGCGTGGAGGTCGTCGATGATCGAGGCGCCGAAGCTCTGCTTGTAGAGGCGTCCCAGGTAGTCGGGGTTGCAGCGGAGCTTGCGGGCCACCAGGCTGGTGGTGACGTCCTCCTGGAACGAGCGAGAGAGGAAGCGCTTGGCCTGCCGGGCCAGCACCGGGACGCTCTCGTCCTCGGCCGACCCGCGGCGCGGCCGGTGGTCGATCACCAGCAACATCATGAGGCACAGGGCGTTGGCCACCTTGGGCTCGAGCTCCTGCTGCTCCTGGGCGTCGAGGAACCAGCGGAACAGCTCCTCCAGCCGCTCCGGATCGGAGACCCGCCCGTAGCGCGGCACGTCCAGGGCGTTGCGGGAGCGGCCGGCCGGCTCCTCCCCGCCCGCCCGCCGGAAGTGGATCCAGTAGAACTCCAGGCCGGGCGGGTAGTCCTCGCGGGCGAAGTGCCGGACCCCCGGCACGAGGATGAGGTACTCGCCCGCCGAGACCGCGTAGTCCCGCCCCTCCTCGGAGAGCCGCAGCGTGCCGCGCACCACGTGGATGATCTCGTGGGACTCGATCACCCGGTCGGGATGGCGCCCCACCCCGCGGCTGATGAACAGCCCGGCGTTCTCGGACTCGAGGCCCCCGGGGATGGCCAGGCTGAAGCGGGATTCGGGGCCAGTCGGAATCGTACTCATTTTCTACGCACCCTGCCCCTGAGCTTCCCGAGGCCGTTCTCGTAGGCTGCGCACCACAGCTGCTCCTCACACCGCTACGGAGGGTCCCATGCGAATTTGGCGCACGCTTGCCAGGCCGCTCATGCTGCTCCTTCTGGTCGGAATCGTACAGCCCACAGCGCATGCCGTGGCCAAGGAGCAGGTGACGCTGAAGTACATCTACTGGGGAAGCCCACAGGAGAAGCTGGCCATGGAGAAGGCCTGTGCCGACTTCTCCAAGAAGACCGGCATCAACGTCGTCCCTGTGTACGTCCCGGAGGCGGACTACACCGCCAAGCTGACGGCCAT
This sequence comes from Anaeromyxobacter sp., assembly GCA_035541675.1. Taxonomy (GTDB): domain Bacteria; phylum Myxococcota; class Myxococcia; order Myxococcales; family Anaeromyxobacteraceae; genus Anaeromyxobacter. Next base: position 5,415 of record DATKMW010000101.1, read on the forward strand.
GGCGGCGGCTGGCGAATCCCCTGACGCTGGCTATTGCACCTCCCAGCTCGCCTCGGTCTGGAGCGGTCAGGGCAAGTTCGTGAACTGGTTCGAGATGATGAAGAACGATCCCGACATCAAGAAGAGCGACTTCGTCGACGGGATCTGGTTCCAGAACAACCCCGACGATGCCTACGGCATCTCGACCGCCGTCGAGGACTTCGGCCTCTTCTACAACAAGGACGCCTTCAAGAAGGCGGGCCTGCCCGAGCCGCCCACCACCTTCGACAAGGCCTGGACCTGGGATGAGTTCGTCAAGGTGGCCCAGAAGCTGACCATCGACCGCAACGGCAAGAACGCCACCGAGCCCGGCTTCGACCCCAACGCCATCAAGCAGTTCGGGGTGACCTTCGAGAACTGGTGGGGCCCGGTGACGGTCCACGTCCTCAACAACGGCGGCGACTACCTGACCGCGGACGGCAAGGGTTTCGGCCTCAGCTCCCCCAGGGCCACCGCCGCCATCCAGCGGTTGGCTGATCTCGCCAACAAGTACCACGTGGCCCCGAACCCCATTCAGTTCAAGGCCATCCCCAGCCAGGCTGCCGCCATCCAGGCCGGCCTCGCCGCCATGTCCATGCACGGCCAGTGGATCAACCTGGACCTGGGCGCGGCCAAGGCCAACTACGGCATCGGGGTGCTGCCCAAGATGGACGCCAACACCGGCACCATCCTGATCTCGGGCGTGAGCGTGGTCTTCAAGGACTCCAAGCACATTCCCGAGGCCTGGGCGCTCTCCAAGTACCTGGCCAGCGACGGCGCCCTCCCGCTCTATCAGGACGGGCTGTGGATGCCGACCATGAAGAAGTTCTACACTGACCCGGCGCTGCTGGCGAAATGGGCGGGCCCGGACGCCGCCCACCCGGTTGGCTTCAAGGACTCGATGATGGACATGGTGCTCCACCACTCGAAGCCGAGCGTCGTCTACTACGTGAAGAACTTCGGCAAGCTGGACTCGATGGTCGCGGCCGCGCTCGATCCAGTCTGGGCGGGCAAGAAGACGGCGGAGCAGGCCATGAGGGAGCTGGAGCCCCAGATCACCCCGGAGATCCAGGGCAAGTACCAGCTCAAGTAGGCTGCGACAGGCGCCCGCGCGTGCACGGACGTGCGGGGCCGGACCGGGAGGGCCCGCGGCCGCTCGAGCGGCCGTGGGCCCTCGTCGGCTGGGAGGTGGCCAACATGGAAGGGATGAGCGCGGTCCAGCGAAGAGAGAACGCGGCAGGCTGGGTCTTTGCCATGCCGGTGATCCTCGGCTGGATCATCTTCGTGGCCGGGCCGGTGCTGGTCACCGTGTTCCTGGGTCTTACCGACTACACGGTGGGTGGGAAGCCGCTGTTCGTGGGGCTGGAGAACTACCGGCGCTTCTTCCTGAGCGCCGACCCGTCCTTCTTCGCCTCGGTGCGAGCCACCGCGCTCTACGGCTTCCTCAGCGTGCCCGCCTGCATCCTCGTCTCGTTCCTCCTGGCGCTCCTGCTCAACAACAAGATCCGCCTGCGCGGGCTCTTCCGCGCGGCGCTGTTCCTTCCGGTGGTCATCCCCCTGGCGGCGAGCTCGGTCATCTGGATGTGGCTCTTCCAGCCGGACTTCGGGGTGGTGAACTTCGTCGTGCGCACGCTGGGGCTGCCGGGCCCGCAGTGGCTCGCCTCGGAGAGGACCGTCATCCCCACCATGGTGCTCATGAACGTCTGGCTGACCGGCAACTCGATCGTCATCCTCCTGGCCGCGCTCCAGGGAGTCCCACGCCATCTCTACGAGGCGCTGGAGGTGGAGGGCGGCAACGCCTTCCACAAGCTCGTCTACGTCACCCTTCCGATGATCTCGCCCACCCTCTTCTTCCTGGTCGTCACCGGCTTCATCAACGCGCTCCAGGCGTTCGTCCAGCCGGCCATCATGACCTCGGACGCCTACCACGCCGGCGGCCCGAACAACTCCAGCCTGCTCTACGTGCTCTTCATCTACCGGGAGGCGTTCCGGTTCTCGAAGCTGGGAGGGGCCTCGGCCGCCGCCCTGCTGCTCTTCGCGGTCATCGCCGGCCTCACCTGGTTCTTCTTCAGGTTCTCTCGATCGCTCGTGTTCTACGAGGGAGGCGAACGCACGTGACGGCTCGGGCCCCGCGCAGGGCGCGCCGCCGCGGTCGCGCGGCCTGGTTCGTCTACCCGCCGCTGGTGCTCCTCACGGTCGTCTTCCTCTTCCCCTTCTACTGGATGGTGAAGAGCTCGCTCGTGGATCTCGCCAGCGTCTTCGAGCCCACGCCCAGCCTGGTCCCGAGGAACCCCAGCCTCGACAACTACGTCACGGCGCTCACCATGTTCCCGTTCGGGCGGTTCTTCCTGAACAGCGTGGTGGTGGCGACGCTGACGGTGCTGGGCACGCTGCTCACCGCCTCCATGTGCGCGTTCAGCTTCTCACGGCTCCGCTGGCGATGGCGTAACCGGGTGTTCTCGG
>DATKMW010000102.1:0-10766 GCA_035541675.1 Anaeromyxobacter sp.
CAACACCAACAAGCTCGTGGCCACCGGCGCCTCCAGCGACGCCAGCTTCGGCACCGACGCGAAGTCGGGCGTCACCTACGGAGCCCAGGTCGAGGGCTGGTTCTAGTCGAGCACCGCATCGCAAGGACTCCGGCCGCGGGGGGATCTTCCTCCTCCCGCGGCCCGGAGGGGCCACCGGAGAGGCCCCTTCCTCTCCGCGGCCCGGAAGTACCAGAGCTGTGGGCCTGGCATCGCGCGCCGTTGGAAGCGTCTCTCCCTCATCGCTACCCCCGATGCGACGTGCCCGGCGACGTCGCCGGTGCCAGGCTCGCAGCTCTGGAAGTTCCCTCCCCGGCCGGCCCGGAAGCCTGGCCCGGCATCCCCGAATCGGGTTATCGTTCGCGCGCCGCACGCGAGCACCTCCGCGCCCATGGGCGCCAGCCTCTCGCGCCGCACCCGCGCAGGAGGGAGACCCGACATGGCCGAGCCTCTGCCCGTCCCCGCCCCGCCGACCGCCGAAGACGCCGAGCCCCGGCCGTTCGTCCCGGCCGGCCAGTCCCCCGCCGAGTTCACGGTCCTGCCGGTCGTGGTCGGCGCGTTGCTGGGGATCCTCTTCGGCGCGAGCTCGATGTACCTGGTGCTCAAGGTCGGGATGACGGTCTCGGCCTCGATCCCGGTGGCGGTGCTCTCCATCACGCTCTTCCGCGGCTTCTCGCGCGCCTTCGGCGTCCGCCGCGCCACCATCCTCGAGAACAACATCGTCCAGACCACCGGCAGCGCCGGCGAGGGCATCGCCTTCGGCGCCGGCGTGACCATGCCGGCCATGCTGATCCTGGGCTACGACCTGAACTACCTGCACACCGCGCTGGTGGCGGTGCTGGGCGGGATCCTGGGCACCTTCCTCATGATCCCGATCCGGCGCGCGCACATCGTGAAGGAGGCCGGGGTCCTCACCTACCCCGAGGGCACCGCCTGCGCCGAGGTGCTCATCTCCGGGGAGAAGGGCGGCACCACCGCCAAGACGGTGTTCGCCGGGCTCGGGTTCGGTTCGATCTTCGCCCTCGCCTACCAGGGCTTCGGCTTCTTCAAGGACACCGCCGAGAGGGTCTTCGGCAAGTGGTACGACGGAGGCAACATCTCCGCCGAGGTGAACCCGGCGCTGCTGGGCGTGGGGTACGTCATCGGCACCCGCACCTCGCTGGTCATGGGCGCGGGCGGCATCCTCGCCTCGCTCGTGCTCATGCCGGCCATCAAGCTCTTCGGCTCGACGGCCAGCGCCCCCATCTACCCGGCCACCTCGCTCATCAAGGACATGACCACCAGCCAGATCTGGCACGACTACGTGCTCTACATCGGGGCAGGCGCGGTGGCGGCCGGCGGGATCATCTCCCTGGCCCGGGCCATCCCCACCATCGTCGGCGGCGCGGTGCGCGGGCTCTCCGGCCTGCGCGGAGGCGGAGCCGGGACCCAGGCCCGCACCGACCGGGACCTGCCGCTCTGGTTCTGGGGGGGCGGGGCGCTCCTCGTGGTCGTCGCCCTCACCCTGGCACCGTCCCTGAAGCTCAACATCCTGGGGGCCTTGCTGGTGGTGGTCTTCGGCTTCCTCTTCGTGACCGTCAGCTCCCGCCTCACCGGCGAGATCGGCAGCTCCTCCAACCCCATCTCGGGGATGACCGTCGCCACCCTGCTCCTCACCAGCCTCATCTTCCTGGCGCTGGGCTGGGTGAGCGCGCCCTACAAGATCGCCGCCCTCTCCATCGCCGGGGTGGTCTGCATCGCCTCCTCCAACGGCGGCACCACCTCGCAGGATCTCAAGACCGGCTACCTGGTGGGCGCCACCCCCTCGCGCCAGCAGATCGCCATCCTGGTCGGCACCATCTCCTCGGCGCTGGTCATCGGGCTCATCCTCCTCAAGATGAACGATGCGGCCACCGTCTTCGCCAAGCGCGACTACCCCCGGTTCACGGCCGACCCGGCGGCGCTCACCGAGAGGCAGCACCTGCGCGGCCCCGACGCCGCCAACGACGCCGCCGAGTACCGCGTGCTGCGCCTCTCCGAGCCGACCGACGGCGTCCCGGCCGGGAAGTACCTGATCGACGACCAGGGGAAGATCCGCTACCTCGAGGACCCCGGCATCAACGGCCAGGTGAAGACGCGCGACTCGGGCGAGAAGGTGGAGAAGTACAACGCGCCCAAGGCCATGCTGATGTCGTTCATCATCGACGGCATCATGTCGCGCAAGCTCCCCTGGAGCCTGGTGCTCATCGGCGTCTTCCTCTCCATCCTGCTGGAGCTCTTGGGCCTCTCCTCGCTCGCCTTCGCCGTCGGCGTCTACCTCCCGGTCTCGACCTCCATCCCCATCATGATCGGCGGGGTGGTGCGCTGGATCGCCGACCGGACCTCGAGGCGGAAGCTCTCCGACGCCGAGGCGGAGAGCGGGCCCGGCGTGCTCTTCAGCTCGGGCCTCATCGCCGGCGGTGCGGTGACGGGGATGGTGCTGGCCCTCATCCAGCTCGGCGCGCCCGGGCGGGCGTTCATGGACTGGATCAACGTGTCGGAGAGGTTCCCGCTCTCCGGGAGCGACCTCTTCTCCATCCTGCTCTTCCTGGGGCTGTCGGCGGTGCTCTGGGCGGTCGCCTCGGAGCGCTTCCTGGCCGACCGCGGGACCAGCGGATAGGCGCGTCACCCGGGTGTGGGCTCCGCACACAGGGCCCGCCCGGGTGGCAGGGGCCCGGCCGCGGAGGAGGCGGGCCGCGGGGCGCTCCGCCCTCCTGCCTGCCGGCGGCCTCGCGCCGGACGGGGCACCGCCGCCTCCGACGCGCCGTTCCAGGGGGAGGTTGGACCGGCTCCGCCGCCCTCCTCCGCTGCCTCCGGGAGTGAACGCACCAGGGCCGCCGACCGGCCGCGGAGGACGGGCCCGGCGGCCAGATCCGCTGCGGCGCCGCGCCCACTTGCCGGGGGCCCACCGGCCGTGCAAGGCTCGTCATCCGCTCAGGTCCCTCCAGGGCTGGGCGGACGCGCCGCCCTCCGCGCGGCCCGTCAACGCCAGGAGCAGGGAAATGATCAGTTACAAGGACCTCGGGCTCGTCAACACCCGCGAGCTCTTCAAGAAGGCCGTGGCGGGCGGCTACGCCATCCCGGCGTACAACTTCAACAACATGGAGCAGCTCCAGGCCATCATCCAGGCCTGCGTCGAGACCAAGTCGCCGGTGATCCTCCAGGTCTCCTCCGGGGCCCGCAAGTACGCCAACAAGACCCTGCTCCGCTTCATGGCCCAGGGCGCGGTCCAGTACGCCAAGGAGCTCGGCTACCCCATCCCCATCGTCCTGCACCTCGACCACGGCGACACCTTCGAGCTCTGCAAGGACTGCATCGACAGCGGCTTCTCCTCGGTGATGATCGACGGCTCCCACCACCCGTACGAGAAGAACGTCGAGCTCACCCGGCAGGTGGTGGAGTACGCCCACCAGCACGACGTGACCGTCGAGGGCGAGCTGGGCGTCCTGGCCGGGGTGGAGGACGACGTCTCGGCCGAGAAGTCGCACTACACCCAGCCGGACCAGGTCGAGGACTTCGTCAAGAAGACCGGCGTCGACTCGCTGGCCATCTCCATCGGCACCTCGCACGGCGCCACCAAGTTCAAGCCCGAGCAGTGCACCCGCACCGCCGACGGGGTGCTGGTCCCGCCCGACCTCCGCTTCGACATCCTCACCCAGATCGAGAAGCGCATCCCCGGCTTCCCCATCGTCCTCCACGGCGCCTCCTCGGTGCCGGTCGAGAAGGTGAAGCAGATCAACGCCTACGGCGGGAAGCTCAAGGACGCGGTGGGCATCCCCGAGGCGCAGCTCCGCCGCGCCGCCGCCTCGGCGGTGTGCAAGATCAACATCGACTCGGACGGCCGCCTGGCCATGACCGGCGCCATCCGCGAGGTGTTCGCCAAGAACCCGGCCGAGTTCGACCCCCGCAAGTACCTGGGCCCGGCGCGGGACGCCCTGAAGGAGATCTACAAGGCGAAGAACCAGAACGTGCTCGGTTCCGCTGGACGCGCCTAGCGGACGCGGGTCGAGCGGGCTTCTACGGGGGCGTCCGCGAGGACGCCCCCGTTCCCTTTTCGCTGGCCCGCCCCCGCCACCCGGGGCGGGCCCGGCGTTCCGGAGGGGTGCATGAGCCTCGCTCCCGGTCGGCGGCCGCACCCGGTGGGGAGATCGGCCGCGGCGGCCTTGCTCCTGGCCCTGCCGGCGGCGGCCCGCCCCGAGGACCCGTCGGCCCTCGAGAGCGCGCGCACGATCCCGCACTACGAGTACCTGGAGGACAGCTACCTCGACTACTTCCTCCCCAACACCGGGCCGGCCCACGACGACCGGCTCCTCTACGACGCCCAGGCCGCCGCCCATCTCTTCCTGGTGAACACCTGGAACCGGGTGGAGCGGCCCAGCCCGGCGGGCCGACCGCTCCACGTCCTGAGCTGGGACGTCTCCTTCCTGATCCGGCTCCGGATGATCCAGGAGCAGTCCAAGCCGGTCCGGCCGCCCTCCTACATGCCCACCGTCCGCGGACAGTGGTTCGTCCTGTGGAGGCTCGGACCGGGCGAGGTGCGCGAGCTGGAGACGGAGCTGGCGGTGACCCACCACTCCAACGGCCAGCAGGGCTGCTCCTGGGCCGTCGGCCACGACCCGACCCGCTGCCTGCCCGCCTACGGCGGCCCGGACACCGTCAACTACCGCTCGGGCGACTTCTCCACCACCTACGGCGCCCTGGGCCTCCACGTGGCACGGATCGCCCTCGACGCGCAGCGGTACCTGGCCTTCCGCGAGAGCATCGGCGCCCGCTACCAGGAGAACTTCGCCGAGAACGGGGTGCTGGCCGAGGCGCCCGGCTCCATGCCCGGCGACCAGGCGAAGATCTACGGCGTCCACCGGCTGCAGGTGGAGGTGCAGGGGAGCTGGCACCTCTTCCCGGAGGGCGTCTGGGCCGCGATCGTCTCCGGCAGCCTGTCCCACGAGCGCATGTGGCCCACCTCGATGGGCGTCCCCGACAACCGGACCATCGCCGAGGCGAGCTACACCCTGGACCAGCTGCACGGCGCCGGCGTCTTCGTCCGCTACTTCACCGGACAGGACGACATGAACATCCTCTTCGCCGAGGGGCGCACCGAGAAGGTGGTCTTCGGGTTCGTGTGGAACACCTCCCCCGGGCTGAGGTACCGGTTCGGGGAGGAGGAGTAGGGCCCGGGCGCCCGGTGCCTCAGCCGCCCCCCGGGCGCTGCCCGCGGGCGAGCAGCCCGGCCAGCGCCTCGGTGATGGGCTGGCCGGTCCGCTCCTCGACGAACAGCCACTGGCCGGCGGGGTTCAGCTCCAGGAAGAACCAGGCCCCATCGTCCCGGCGCCGGAAGTCGGCGGCGGCGAAGGAGATGCCCAGCTCGCCGACCAGGGCGCGGAGGGAGCGCTCCTCGGCCGCCGGGAGCGCGCAGGGCTCGACCAGGCACTCGGCCTCGTGGCCGCGGTAGTCGTCGGGGGACGACGAGGACCGCGCGTCGATGGCCGCGGCGAAGAGCTCGTCGCCGACCAGCGTGACGCGGACGTCCACTCCCGGGACCCGCTCCTGCAGGATCACCGGGGCGATGCGGAGGGCATCCAGGTCGGAAAGGTCGGCCGGGCCGACGCGGCGGGTCCTCCGCCAGTCGGCGGGCGTGGCCTGGACTGCCTTGTGGACCACCTCCCCCGCGGCGAAGCGGCCCAGGAACGCCTGGGCTGCGGCAGGGTCGCTGGTGACCAGGGTCTCGGGCAGCCGCAGGCCGGCCGGGCCGGCCGCGGCCAGCTGGAGGAGCTTGAGGCCGGCCGCCTGGTCGCGGAAGGGGTCGTTGACCACGAGCGCCGCCGGCGCCAGGGAGGCGACCAGCCCGAGCAGCGCGTCGGTCGCCTGCCGGACCGAGAAGACGGCCTTCTCGGCGGGGAGGGCGGGATCGGCCGCCAGGAGCTGGGGGCGGCGCCACCACAGGGCGGTGACCCGGGCGAGGTCGAGCGGGGGCCGGCCGTCGAGCAGGAGCAGCCGCCGCCCCTCCCGGCCGTAGCCCAGGGCGAAGCGTCCCCGCCGCGGCAGGTCGGCGGTGTCGAGCGCCACCGCCTCGACGCCCCGGCGGGAGAGGGCGGCGAGGACCGGCCCGGCGTGCTCGTCGCCGGCGTGGGTGACGGCGAGGATCACCGCCCGTCGTCGCGCGGCTCCGGGTGATGCTCCAGGCAGCGCAGCTCCTCCTGGAGATCGCTGATCCAGTACTGCAGGTAGGCGAGGCGGTCGGCGCCGTCGCACAGCGTGCCGGCCCGGTCGGCATCCTGTGCCCTGGCGAGGAGCTCCCCGAGCGCCGCCAGGACCGGGGTCAGGAGCCTCTTCGCCTCCTCCGCCGAGCCGGGGGTGCACCAGGGACCGGTGCGCCGGGTCACGCTGTATGGCGTGGCCCCGCCGCCACCGATGGGGACGACGATGTTGATGCTGAGATCGCGGCTCGCGGACGTGTCGTGCGGCACGGAGGTCACCTCCTGGGTTGTGGACCCTGCTGGCGTTGTAGAGCCTGGCGCAGGGAGCGTGCCGCGGCCCCGAGCGGCACGGAAGGGTCGCCCTGCTCGACCACCGGGAGCAGCCGATCGAGGACCCGGCCGGCCTGCTCGCGCTCCCCGAGCTGCTCGTGCGCCGCGGCGGCGAGGTAGAGGGAGCGCGGGAAGGCCCAGGCGCGCCAGAGCCGATCGGCCGGCAACCGCCGGAACTGCTCGACGGCGGCGAGCGTGCCGGGCGCGTCGCCCGTGGCCGCCAGCACCTCGGCGAGGAGGTAGGAGGGCGCCAGCCCGTAGTCCGGCCAGGGGTCGGCGACCTGGAGCCGCGTGAGCTGGGCGACCGCCGCCACCGCGTCGCCCGCCCGCCAGGCCCGCAGCGCCTGGTACTGCTGCTCCGCGCTCGACCCTCTGGGCAGCCGCCCCGCCAGGATGGCCGCGTGCTCCAGGTCGCCCAGCAGGGCCAGCACCACCGCCAGGTCGGCGGCGTTGTCGGGGTCGAGCGCGAAGGCGCGGGCGGCGTGCTGCCACACGCGGCGCGGGTCGTGCGTCGCGGCCACGATGAGCGCCTGCCGGAAGGCCTCGATGGGCGCCTCCGTCCGCGACGTGAGCGCCGCGGTCCCCGCCGCCCAGCGCAGGGCCTCCTCCACCCGCCCCTGGCCCAGCAGCGCCGCCTCCACGTCGCGCCGGGCCTCCACCACCCGCGGGGACGCTGCGGCCTCGCGGCGGGCCACCTCCTCCGCCTCCCCGAACTCACCGGCCGCGATGAGCGCGTAGCCGAGGGTGTGCAGCTCGGCGTCGCCCCGCTCGGCCACCGCCTGCCGGGCGGCCTCCACCGCCTCCGCGGACCGATCCAGCCAGAAGTCGGCCTCGACGATGGCCCGCCACTGGCGCGGGCTGGAGCTCTCCAGCTGGCGCAGCAGGGCCTCCAGCGGCTCGAGCCGGTTGAGCCGGCCGTAGGCCTCGATGAGGGTGGCCAGCGGCCGCTCGCGGTCGGGCGCCACCCGCTGGAGCTTCTCCAGGTACCGGACCGCCGCCTCCCAGTCTCCGGCCTCCACCTCCATCCCGCTGGCCAGGCCGAGGAGCTCCGGGTCCTCGGGGGAGGCGGCGAGCAGCTTGTCGTAGATGGCCAGCGCCTCGGCGCGCCGGCCCGCCAGCCGCTCGGAGAGCGAGCGCAAGAGCATGGCCTCCCGCTGCGGCAGCCGGTCGGCGGTGCGGAGCGCCGCCTCGACGTGCGGCCGGGCCGCCTCGCCCGAGTCGCCCGGGAGCATGTGGATCGCGGCCAGCTGGTAGTGGGCCAGCGGGAAGGACGGGTCGAGGGCCAGGGCCCGCTCGAAGTCGGGGGCGCACTGCAGCGTGCCGTTGGCGGCGATCTGGTGGCCCAGGCAGTCGACCCCCTGGTAGTACCAGCGCGCCGCCTCCGCGGAGGCGGTCACCAGCTCCGCCACCGGGCGCCGCAGCTTCCGGTCGGCGGTCCGCTCCTTCAGCTCGCCGCGGATCCTGTCCGAGATCCGGTCGATCGCCCCGGCCAGGGGCGCCCCCAGGCCCGGCGAGGCGCGGACGGCGAAGAGCTGCTGGCCGCCCTCGGACTCGATGGCCCGGACCTCGATGACCGGCCGGCCGTCCTCCAGCCAGGCCGACGGCGAGAACACCACCTCGGCGCCGGCCAGCCGGGCCAGGCTCCGGGCCCTCTCGGCGTCGAGCCGGCCCGGATCGCCCAGCCCGGCCTGGCGCGAGGCGTAGGCGAGGCGGGAGGGCGGGACCAGCCTCACCCGCTGCGAGGGCTCGAGCGCGGCGGCCAGCAGGCCGGGCACCGCGTCCAGGGTGGGCTCGCCCGCCCCGTTCTCCATGGCCGCCATCACCCCCTTCACCTGCTCGCCCGGCGGCGGCTCGTGCCGGGCCCACAGCCAGGCCGACAGGGACATGCCCGCCGCCGCCACCGTGCCCAGCCCCCATAGGACCCGCCGCCGCCCGGCCCCGTCGCGCTGCCGCTTCAGGGAGAGGAGCGCGTCCCGGACCGCCCGGGCGCTCTCCGGGCGGCGCTCCGGCGAGCGGTCGACGAGCGACCGCACCAGGCGGCGCAGCCGGCGGGGCCCGGCGGTGCGCGGGAGCCTGGGCGTCTCGCCCGGCTCCAGCGCCTCGCTCCAGCCCTTCTCCACCCGGTACGGGTAGGCGCCCGAGAGCGCCTGGAAGAGGATCACCCCCAGCGCGAAGAGGTCGGTCCGGGCGTCGCCCCGGTCGCCCTCCCACTGCTCGGGTGCCATGTAGGCCGGGGTGCCCCCGTCGTTGGCCCCGTCGCGGCCGAACAGGTGGGCGAGCCCGAAGTCCAGCACCTTGACCGATCCGTCCTCGCCGAGGTGGACGTTGGCGGCGGTGAGGTCGCGGTGGACGACGCCGGCGGCGTGGGCGTGGACCAGGGCCCGCGACACCTCCAGCCCCACCTCGATGGCCTCGTCGGGCGCCATCCTGCCCGCCCCGAGCCTCTCGGCCAGCGAGCGCCCGCGGAGCAGCTCGAACACCAGGTAGGGGCCGGCGCGCCCGTGGCCGAGGTCGTGCAGGGTGACGATGTTGGGGTGGTTGAGCCGGGCCACCGCCTCGGCCTCGGCCATCATCCACTGGCTGCCGCGGGAGGCGATCCGGGTTCCCGGCCTCACCACCTTCAGGGCCACGGTCCGGGAGAGCTCGCCGTCGATCGCCTCGTAGACCACCCCGAAGCCGCCCCGGCCCAGCTCCCGCGTGATGCGGAAGCGGCCCACCGCGTCGCCCGGCCTGGGCGCGGGCCCGGCCGCGGGCGGGAGGGAGACCTCCGGCGCCCGGACCATCTCGGCGAGGAGCGCCGACAGCTGAGCGGAGACGCTCTCCAGGGCGGGCTGCGCCGCTTCGACCTCGTCCACCTCCACCGTGGTGACCAGCCTGAGCACGCTCGGGACCTCGATCGCTACGCCCCGTGCCAGGGCCCTCGGTGGGCTGGGCAAGGGCCGGACGCCCCGGATCGGCCGAGCCGGGGCGGGCCGGGAGCGCGAAGCCTTGAACCGTGGCACCGGGGGTCGTGACGGAGGCGGGAAAGCTCACTGGGGGTACGACACGGAAGGGGTGCGAACCCGGCATCCTCCGGGCTCCCTGGACGCGTCGTGCCTCCCCGGGCGGCCCCGAAGGGGAGCCCGGGGCTCCCCGGCGGGCGCCGGGCGGGAGGCGCCCGCGCTCCGTCGTGGGCCTCGAGGAGGTCGCTGCCGGGCGACGCCCGGACGGCGGTGGGACGGGGCAGCGTTCCTCGGCCAGCGCGGGCGGCCGCCTTGCCTCGCCTACTTCTCCAGGAAGGCCACGCCCGGCAGCACCTTGCCCTCGAGGAACTCGAGGCTGGCGCCGCCTCCGGTCGAGCAGTGGCTGACCTTGTCGGCCACCTTGAACTTCTTGGCGGCGGTGGCGGTGTCGCCGCCGCCGACCACGGTGGTCACGCCCGCTGCCGTCGCCTTGGCGATGGCGTCGGCCATGGCCTTGGTCCCGCCGGCGAAGGCCTCGAACTCGAAGACGCCGGGGGGGCCGTTCCAGACGATGGTCTTGGCGCGGGCGATCACCTGGTCGTAGAGGGCGCGGGACTTCGGTCCGGCGTCGAGCCCCATCCAGCCGGCCGGGATGCCCTCCTTGTCGGTGCGGACCTGGGTCCGGGCGTTGGCGTCGAACTTGTCGCCACAGACGAAGTCCACCGGCAGGGTGATGGTCACCCCCTTCTGCTTGGCCTTGTCGACCAGCTCCTTTGCGATCTTGGCGCCCTCGGGGTCGAAGAGGCTGTCGCCGATCTCCATGCCCTCGAGCACCTTCTTGAAGGTGAAGGCCATGCCGCCGCCGATGATGATCTCGTTGGCCTTCTCGAGGAGGTTGTTGATGAGCGGGATCTTGTCGGCGATCTTGGCGCCGCCCAGGATGGCGAGGAGCGGCCGCTTCGGGCTCTCCACCACGGCGTTGAAGGCGTTGAGCTCGGCCTCCATCAGGAAGCCGGCCGCCTTGTCCTTGAGGTTCACGCCCACCATGGAGCTGTGGGCCCGGTGGGCGGTGCCGAAGGCGTCGTTCACGTAGACGTCGCCGAGCCGGGTCAGGCTCTCGCAGAACGCCTTCACGGCGGCCGGGTCGGCCGCCTTCTTGCTGCCGTCCTCCAGCTTGACCTTGGTCTCCTCCTCGATGTGGAAGCGGAGGTTCTCGAGCAGGACCACGTCGCCGGGCTTCAGGGCCCCGGGCGCGCAGGCCTTC
>DATKMW010000103.1:0-11471 GCA_035541675.1 Anaeromyxobacter sp.
TACGTCTCCTGCTCGCCCTACCGCCTGCCCATCGCGCGGCTGGCGGCGGCGCAGGCCGTGCTCAAGGTGAAGAAGGCGCCGGCCAAGAAGGCGGTCAAGAAGCCGGCCAAGGCCAAGAAGGCCCGGGCGCGGCGGTAGCGCGGGTCCGGCAGGAGCTGCCCAGGGGGCCGGGGTGACCCGGCCCCCTCTTCTTGCGGAGGTCCGCCCCTGGGGTTCCTCCGATTCCGGGGGCGCAGTGGGTCCTGCGCCGAGGGCCCCGCACATCTTCTGACCCGGCCGCCCCGCCCGCTGGCGGCGCGATGGCCTTTTCGCGACCGGTCCTTTGACCTCCGAGTGAACGTCGGGCACACTGATCACGGATTCGCCGGTCGCATCGATCCCGTTCCATGAACCTGCCTCGCCCGCTCGCCCTCGCCCTCTCCGTCGGCGCGCTCCTCCTGGCGATGGTCGCGGTCTCCCGCGCCGAGGAGGTGCAGCCCGAGCTCGGCGCCGCCGCCCCGGCGACCGCCTCCGCCGATCCGGCCGATGCCGTCCCGGAGCCGGAGGCGGCCGAGGCGCCGGCCCCGCAGCTCGGGGTGGCGCGGCTCGACCCGGCGCTGGGCCGCTACGTGGCGCCGTACGGCTCCGGGCGCGCCCTCCTCACCCTCTCCGCGCCGCTCCAGGAGCGGCTCACCCAGACCCTGGCCCAGTACGCGGTGCCCTGGGGCGTGACCGTCCTCATCGAGCCGGCCACCGGCCGGGTGCTGGCCATGGCCGAGCACGCCCGGGCCCAGCCCGGCGCCGGTGCCGGCGCCGGGGACCTGGCGCTCCGGGCCATCGCCCCGGCGGCCAGCGTGTTCAAGCTGGTCACCGCCGCCGCCCTGCTGGAGCAGGGCATCTCGCCGGGCGAACAGGTCTGCTTCCACGGCGGCCACCACCGCCTCGACCCGCGCCTCCTCGCCGACGACCCCCGCCGGGACCGGCGCTGCCTCACCCTGGAGACCGCCTTCGGCAAGAGCACCAACGTGGTGTTCGCCAAGCTGGCCGGGCGTGGCCTCGACGCGGCGGCGCTCCGCAGCGCCGCCTCCCGGTTCCTGTTCAACACCGCCATCCCCTTCCCGCGGGCGGTCGAACCCTCCACCGCGCGCATCGACGACGACGCCTTCCAGCTGGCCAACACCGCAGCGGGCTTCGGGCCGGTCCGGCTCTCGCCCATGCACGCAGCGCTGCTCGCCGCCATCGTGGCCAACGGTGGGGTGTTCGTGCCGCCGGTGCTGGTGGACGAGGTGGAGGGTGCCCCGGCACCGCCCGCGGCCGAGCCCTGGCGCGTGATCGACGAGGAGGTGGCCTCGGCCCTGGCGGAGATGATGCGCTCCACGGTGACCGAGGGGACCGCTCGCCGCACCTTCCGGCGCGCCACCTCGGCGCTCCGCAACGTGACGGTGGCGGGAAAGACCGGGACCCTCTCCGACAAGGATCCGTATCGCGACTACACCTGGTTCGTGGGCTACGCCCCGGCCGACGATCCCGAGGTGGCGGTGGCCACGGTCATCGCCAACGACCGGCACTGGCGGGTCCACGCCCCGGCGGTCGCCCGCGAGGCGCTGGAGGCCTACTTCCGCGGCCAGGTGGCGCAGGGAGCGGTCGGCGCCGACAGGGTCCGCACGGCGCGGGCGACCCTGGAGTAGCCGCTACCTCCAGCGCGCAAGAAACCGCGCCTCGCGCTCCCCGGTCGAGGAGAGCTCGACGGTGACGTCGTGGCCGCGGGCGTGCTCGAAGCCGGCCGCGAAGGCCCCGACGTAGCACTGCAGGAGGAGCGGCGTGAAGAGCCGCGGCGGGTAGGAGAGCACGCCCACGGCTCGCCCGGGCCCGTCCGGCACCACCGACAGCGAGGTGCCGCGGTGGAAGGAGGCCCAGCGGCCCGGGGCGCGCTCGATCAGCGCCGCCGGCGAGAACATGGCCATGAGGGCCCGGTAGAGTAGCCCGCGGTAGAGGGCGTGGTTGGTCTCGCGGTTCCAGGAGAGGAGCTGGTCGTCGGTCATTCCGGCGGCGTCGCCGACGGCCAGCAGCGCGGAGAGGAAGCGGACCTCCGGCACCCAGCCGCGCACCGGCGCCGGGACCAGCTCGGCCACCACAGGGTCGAGCCACTCGCGCCCCCGGGGCGCCGCCTCGACGAAGCTCTGCGCCAGCCCGGAGCGCGCCAGGCAGTCGGGGTAGGAGTCGAGCCCGGAGGGCAGCGCGTCCAGGTAGTCCTGGACGCGCACGAAGCGCTGGCCCATCCACGCCGGCAGGGGCGTCTCGTCCGGTCCGGCTCCGCCCGTGTCCCAGGGTCCGGTCAAGAGCACCCTTCCCGCAGCTAGTACCCCACCAGCCCCGAGTCCGCGAAGCGCCGGACGGCCTTCAGCACGTCCAGCTCGCGCAGGGGGGCCAGCCGGGCCAGGTCGCGCACGCTGCGGCGACCGTCACAGCGCGAGAGCAGGTAGCGATCGGCCGAGGGGAGGCGGAGCCTGGCCAGCTCGCCGGCGGCCACCCGGAGCCGCGGGACCCGGGGGGTCTCGAGGAGCTCGGTGCGGAGGCGGTCGGCCAAGCTCCGCTCGATCTCGCCGAGGAGCACGCGGGCCGGCTCCAGCCCCGGCGCCAGCTCCACCGCCCGCGCCGCCGCCAGCTCTGCCTCGTCGGCGTTGCCGTCTGCGAGGAGGCCCCGGGCGCGGTCGAGCAGCTGGAGCGGGGCGGCGTCCTCACCCGCGGGCGGGGCCGGCGGCGGAGAGGTGGCGCCCCGGAGCCATCCCTGGCGGGCGAGCGAGTAGAGGCGCTGGTAGAGGTGGAAGTCGGTGACGTGGAGGATGAGGCCGATCTCGTCGATGGTCTTCCCCTCGCGCGCCAGGGAGAGCAGCCGGCCGTCCACGGTGGTGGGCGACAGCTCGGCGGGGACCTTGTCCTCCACCACCGCGAGCGCCACCGCGCCGGAGGGGAACTCGCCGCGGAAGGCGCTCCAGGCGGTGGCGCGGAACTCGGCCTCGCGGGCGATCTCCCCGAGCGGCACCCGGGCGTCCAGCTCGTCGACCCCCTCCACGTGCCCGTCGTCGAAGGTGAAGACCCCCGAGTCCCAGAGGAAGACGTCGAGGAGCGTCTCGCGGATCTTGATGGCCAGGACCTCGCGGATGACGTCGGAAGCGACCAGGCCCACCATGGTGAGCACCTTGCCCAGGCGGATCTTGGTCTCCTCCTGGACCTGGAACGCCTTGGTGAGCTGCTCCTCGGTGAGGTTGCCGTAGTTGATGAGGAGCTGGCCCAGGTACTCCCGCGGGTCGTTGGACGCGGCCGCGATCGCCGCCCCGCCCTTCAGGCTCACCGTCTTCCGCACGGTCCCGCGCTCGCAGGAGAGGGTCCCGGTCTTCTCCAGCCGGGCCAAGAGCTCGACCAGGTCGCCGAGCGGCAGCACCGCGAAGCTGCCCATGAGACCGCGCATCGCCAGCGAGTGTCGTACGGCGGACCCGCTGGCGGCAAGCCGGGAGGTCGTTGTAGAAGACTGGCCAGCGCCCGGGTCCGCCGCGCCCCGCCCGATCATGCCCCTCCAGAGGTTCGCCCTCGCCGCCCCGCTCCTGGCCTCGCTGCTGGCTGGTGCCTCCTGCCGAGGCGCGCCCGCGCCCGACGTCCGCGCCGCGGGCGATTTCGGGATCGACAGGGCCCCCGGCGAGGAGGCCCCGGCCGTGGAGCTCACCGCGCCGGACGGCTCGCACGTGTCGCTGGCGAGCCTCAGGGGCCAGGTTGTGTTCGTGAACTTCTGGGCGACCTGGTGCCCGCCCTGCCGCGAGGAGCTGCCCAGCATGTTGGCCCTGGGCAGGGAGCTGGAGGCTCGCCACCCCGGGAAGTTCAAGATGCTGGCCATCTCCGTGGACGACGGCTGGGACCCGGTCCGGGCCTTCCTGGCCGCGCCGCCCTACGGCGGCAAGACCCCGGGGCTGACGGTGGCCCTCGACCGGCCAGACCAGGCGACTACCGTGGCCTACTACTGCGCCGCCCGGGGCGGCTGCCCGGGCGAGTACAAGTTCCCGGAGTCCTACATCGTCGATCGGCGCGGCCGGCTGGTCGCCTACGTGGTGGGGCCCCGGGACTGGTCGGATCCCCGGGCCCGGACCTACCTCGAGTCCCTCATCGAGTGACGAGGGCGCACCTCGCCGTGACGCGCGCTAACCCCTCGTGGTGTATGGCTTGACGCCTCGCGTCATGCGGGTGTCGCGAGCCCGGGCACAGGCGCGCTAGCGGGGCGTGCGGCCTGGAATCCTTGATGGCGGGAAGACGCCTGCACTATAAAGGCCCGTGAATTCATAGGATCCGGCCGCGGAGCGCCCTCGACGGGCTTCCCGGCGAGCAGACCGGAGGGCGCGTGGCGTCGAGCGGTGTCCCCGTCGTGGTGATGGGCCTCGGCGAGGTGGGCCGGGCCATCGCCAGGGCCGCGCTCGCGCGCCCCGACTTCCGGGTCCTCGGGGCGATCGACGAGGATCCCGCGCTCGCGGGTCGGCCGCTCGCCGAGGTGCTCGGCGTGCCGGCGCCCGACGCGGCCGTCGCCCGGGACCCGGAGGCGCTCCTCAAGGCGGGGCGGGGCGGCGTGGTCCTGCACGCGACCCGGAGTCGCCTGGAGGAGGTGCTTCCCGAGCTCGCGCGCGCCGTCCGCGCCGGCATGTCGGTCGTGTCCACCTGCGAGGAGCTGGCCTGGCCCTGGCTCCGCGGGGAGGAGGCGGCCGAGGAGCTCGATCGCCTGTGCGAGGAGCAGAACGTGGCGGTGCTGGGCACGGGCGTGAATCCGGGCTTCGTCCTCGACCGGCTCCCGGCGCTCCTCGGGCAGGCGGCCACCGCGGTGCGCCATGCCCGGGCGCTGCGGGTGGTGGACGCCTCCGGCCGCCGGCCCGCCCTGCAGCGGAAGATCGGGGCCGGGCTCAGCGAGGAGGCGTTCCACGAGGCCGCCGAGCGCGGCCAGGTGGGCCACGTGGGCCTGGCCGAGTCGGCGGCGCTCCTCTCCGCCGGGCTGGGGTTGCCCCTGGACGAGGTGGAGGAGGAGGTCGTCCCGCTGGTGGCCCAGGAGGACGACGCCAGCCCGGGCGCGGTGGTGCGGGTGCGGCGCGGCCAGGTGGCAGGCGTGCAGCAGACCGCTCGCGTGTTCGCCGAGGAGCGCGAGGTGGTGCGGCTGGAGCTGACCATCGCCATCGGGGCCGAGGACCCGCGCGACGAGGTGGAGCTGGACGCGGACCCGCCCCTGCGGCTCGTGGTGCCGGGCGGCGTGCCGGGCGAGGCGGCCACGGTGGCGGCGGTGGTGAACGCGGTGGTTCCGGTGACGGAGCTGCGCGGGCTGGTCACGGTGCTGGACCTGCCCACGGGGCGGTGAGCGAGGAGCGCATGCTCGAGAGATCCCTCATCGGCCAGGAGAGCGAGCCCGTCGTCCACGAGATCGAGAAGGGGCAGATCCGCCGCTTCGCAGACGCGCTGGGCGACCCCAACCCCATCTACCAGGACGAGGCGGCGGCTCGCGCCGCCGGCTACCCGGGCCTGGTGGCGCCGCCCACCTTCGCCACCTCGCTCACCAACAACGAGCGGTTCCGTCACTCGCTCGACCTGGGCACGCGCTCCATCCTGCTCGGCGAGCAGCAGATCGAGTTCACCCGCCCCGTCGTGGCCGGCGAGCGCATCACGGTGGTGACCAAGGTGGCGGACGTGCAGGAGAGGGCAGGGGCCAGCGGGCCCTCGGACGTGCTGGTGCTGGAGGACGAGGGGAAGGACGAGAAGGGGGAGCTGGTCTTCCGCACTCGCGCGACGCTCATCCTGCGCCGCGGCTAGGGACCCGAGATGCTCACCGCACGGCAGCTCTACTTCGAGGCGGTCAAGGTGGGGGACGAGCTCCCCCCGCTGGTGAAGCCGCCCGTCGACCGGCTGCAGATCGCACGCTACGCCGGCGCCGCCCAGGACTGGAACCCGCTGTCGGTGGACGAGCAGCACGCGCGCAACGCCGGCTTCCCCAGCGCCCTGGTGCCGGCGATGATCTCCATGGGCTTCCTGGGCGAGCTGGTGGTCGACTGGGTCCGCGGGGCCCGGCTGCGGCGGTTCCAGGCGCGCTTCGTGAAGATCGTCTGGCCTGGCGACGTGCTCACCGCCCGGGGCCGAGTGGTGGACCGGCGCTTCGAGGCACCGGGACGCTACATCGTGGACATCGAAGCCTGGGCCGAGAACCAGCGGGGCGAGCTGGTGGTCCGAGGCCTGGTCACCTTCCAGCTCTACTACGGCCAGGAGGACGAGGCCCGCCAGCGGGCCGGGCAGCCGCCGCTGGTGGTGAGCCGCGAGGAGGAGGAGGCGCGCCTGGCCAAGCTGTCCCGCGCCCAGCCCGCGCGGCCCGCGCCGGTGAGCCGACCGCTGGCTCCGCCCAAGCCGCTCCCCGCGCCTGCCGCGCCCAAGCCCGCGGCCGCGCCGCCGCCGCCCGCCCGTCCGGCCGCCGCGCCGCCGGCGCCCGCCTCGCGCCCCAAGGCCCGGCCGGCCCACCGGCCCAAGCCGGCCCGCTCGCACCGGTCGGCCTCGCCGCGGGGCGGGGCGGGAGCCCGCAAGGCCGCGGCCCACCCTCACGCTGCCAAGCGCCCCGTCCGCAAGGAGAAGGCAGCGCGCTCGCACGCCGGCCGCTCCGCCCGGCGGCCGAGCGGGAAGAAGCGCCGCTAGCCCGGGTGTAGGAAGGTTGGCCGGGGGAGGACCCGAGCGCCGCATGCTGCGCCGATCGCGGATCTTACGCGCGCTGGTCGCGCTCGCCGCCCTGGCCCCGGGCCTGCCGGTCCCGGGCTGCCGCCGCGTCGCGCGGGACGCCGCCGCGGCGGGCGCCGCCGCATCGGGTGCGGCCGGGGAGCCATTCGAGGCCACCGTGGCCGAGGGCGACAGCGCCTTCGCGGCGCGGGGCGACCCGGCCCGGCTCTCGGCCGCCCTGGCCGCCTACGGCCGGGCCGCCGCCGAGAAGCCCCGCGAGCCGGAGGCGGAGGTTCGGCTTTCCCGGGCCGAGGCGTTCCGCGGCCTCTCCGAGCAGGATCCGGGCCAGGCGCGGGAGGCCTGGCTGGCCTCGGCACGGGCGGCGGAGCGGGCGCTCCGGCAGCTGTCCCCCGGCTTCGCCGAGGCCATCGACCGGGGGGACGACCCGGCGGCGGCCGCCGCCGGCGTGGGCGCCTCCGGGGCCGAGGCGCTCTACCTGCTGGCCCAGGGCACCATGCGCGTGGCGCAGGCCACCGGCTACGCAGCGGTGCTGTCGGCCAAGGATGCGGCCGTGGCCATGATGTCGCGCGCCGCGGAGCTGGACGAGCGGGTGGACGCCGCCGGCCCGCACCGGGCCCTGGGCGCCTGGCGGGCGGCGCTCCCCATCGCCGCCGGCGGTGGGGCCGCGGCCTCGCGGGCCCACTTCGACCGCGCCCGCGCGCTCTACCCCGACGACATGCTGGCGCGCGTGGCCGAGGCCGAGACCCTGGCCGTGCTGCTCCAGGACGGCGCCCGCTTCGACGCCCTGCTCCGGGAGGTGGAGGCCTTCGACCCGGCCCGCGACCCGGCCCGGGCGCCGGAGAACCGGATCGCCCGCCGCCGGGCGACGGAGCTGGTGGCCCGGCGGGCCAGGCTCTTCTAGGGTGCGCTGCCGCCGGGGTCGTCCGAGGCGCCCGCCTCCCCCGGCCGGTAGGAGACGAGCTGTGCCGCGGCGCTCCCGAAGGAGAAGTCGGTGGCCAGGCGGACCACGATGCGCCGCTCGTCGTCGGAGAGCCACAGGTAGGTGGGGTGTCGCTCGCTGAACTTCCCGGAGAATGCGGTGGGGATCCGGATCTTCAGGGCGGGGAAGGTGCCGGCGGGGGTCTGCACCCGCTCGCGCTGCAGGACCTCGGCCATCACGCTCTGGACCTTGGTGCCGGCCAGCACCGAGAAGGTGCGGCGGCTGCCGGGCTCGAGGGGCAGGCGGCGCAGGAGGAACACCAGCGCCACGAAGTCGAGGGTCTCCGGCCCCACCGCCACCTCGACGGGATTGGAGCCCTCCCCCACGCGCACCACCGCCGCGCCGGCCCCGCGGTCGAACCGGGTCGTGTCCCGCCGCTGCCGCCCGCGCTCGTCGGCGTCGAGCACGCTGGTGGCGGGGAGGCCGCTCAGCGGGTCCAGGAGGCTGGTGAGCCGCTCGCGGAAGGCGAACAGCACCGCGGCCACGCCGGTGGTGTGGGCCTCGAGCCCCACCGGCAGGTTCCGGCCCTGCGGCGCCCCCACGCTGATGGTGGCCGTGCCCATCCGCATCCCCAGGTAGTCGAGGGTGAAGCCCATCTGCTCGCCGGGAGAGAACGGCGCCGGGCCGGGCGCCAGGCCGGCGAGGACCAGGAGCGGGGCCAGGGTCATGGGCGTCACGGAACGGTCACGCGCGTGGTCCGCGGCGGGTGCCGGGGCAGGCGACAGCATGGCGCAAGGGGGGCGCGCGGCGCGAGGGATCGTTTGCGTTCTGTCGCAGAGCTCCCCACCAGGGGCGAGGGCGCATCTGCGCACCCCCTCCGCGCGCGCATTCCCGGGCGGCGCGCCATCGGCCTCGGTATGGGACGGCACTTCTTTTCCGGCAACGTTCAGGAGTGGGCGAAATGAGGACCAGGACCAAGCTCTGGATCGCCATCCCGCTGGGGCTGCTCGCGGCGCTGGCCGCGCTGGGCGGGGTGAAGGCTGCGCAGATCAACACCCTCATCAAGGCAGGGGCGGCCTTCTCGCCGCCCCCGGAGAGCGTGAGCTCGGCCGAGGTCAAGCGGGAGCGCTGGGTGGGCCGGCGCCAGGCGATCGGCTCGCTGGTGGCCGTCCGCGGGGTCACCCTGGGCTCCGAGCTGCCCGGGCTCATCCGCGAGATCACCTTCGACTCGGGTGCGGCGGTGAAGAAGGGTGCGCTCCTGGTGAAGCTCGACACCTCGGCCGAGGAGGCGCAGCTCCAGTCGGCCCGGGCCGACGCCGAGCTGGCCCGTCTCAGCCTGGAGCGGTCCCGCCGCCTGCGGGAGGCGGGGTCGACCTCGCCGGCGGACCTCGACGCCGCCGAGGCGCGCGCCAAGCAGGCCAGCGCCGCCGTGGCCAACCTGGAGGCGATCATCGCCAAGAAGTCCATCCGGGCCCCGTTCGACGGGCGCATCTCCATCCGCCAGGTGGAACTGGGCCAGGTGCTCTCGGCCGGGGCGGCGGTGGCCAGCCTGCAGTCGGTCACCCCCATCCACGCCGACTTCTGGCTGCCGCAGCAGGACCTGGTCGACCTCAAGGAGGGCCAGGCGGTCCAGCTCACCACCGACACCTTCCCCGGCCAGACCTGGAAGGGCACCATCTCCGCCATCAACCCGGAGGTGGATCCCAGCACACGGAACGTCAAGGTGAGGGCCACCTTCCCCAACCCCGACGGCCGCCTCCGCCCCGGGATGTACGCCAACGTGGAGGTGCTCTCCGCCGAGCAGCACGAGGTGCTGCTGATCCCCGTCACCGCGGCGATGTACGCGCCCTACGGCGACACCGTCTACGTCATCGAGGAGAAGAAGGATGCCTCCGGCCACGAGGTGCAGACCGTCCGCCAGCAATTCGTCCGGCTGGGCGAGAAGCGGGGCGACTTCGTGGCGGTGGAGTCTGGGCTCTCGGCGGGCCAGCGGGTGGTGGCCAGCGGAGCCTTCAAGCTCCGCAACGGCATGGCGGTGGCCGTGAACGACGCAGCGGCGCCCGACGCCCAGATCCACCCCACCCCGCCCGAGCGCTGAGGAGGCCAGGCCGATGCGCTTCACCGACCTCTTCATCCGGCGGCCGGTCATCGCCGTCGTCGTCAACCTCCTCATCGTCATCGCCGGGGTGCAGGCGATCCGCTCGCTCAACGTGCGGCAGTACCCGCGCAGCGAGAACGCGGCCATCACGGTCACCACCGCCTACGTCGGCGCCAGCGCCGACCTGGTGCGGGGTTTCATCACCACGCCGCTGGAGCGGGTCATCGCCGCCGCCGACGGCATCGACTACATCGAGTCGGAGTCCAAGCAGAACCTCTCCACCATCCGCGCCCGGCTCCGGCTCAACTACGACGCCAACCGGGCCCTGGCGGAGATCGCCTCCAAGGTGGACCAGGTGCGGCGCGACCTGCCGCCCGAGGCCGAGGTCCCCATCCTCAACATCGAGTCGGCCGAGAGCCAGTTCGCCTCGGCCTACCTGAGCTTCTCCTCGGAGCTGCTCAAGCAGAACGAGATCACCGACTACCTGGTGCGGGTGGTGCAGCCCCGCCTCTCGGCGGTGGAGGGGGTGCAGCGCGCCGACATCCTCGGGGCCCGGACCTTCGCCATGCGCATCTGGCTGAAGCCGGACAGGATGGCGGCCCTCAACGTCAGCCCGGCCCAGGTGCGCCAGGCGCTGGCCAGCAACAACTACCTGGCGGCGGTGGGCCAGACCAAGGGGGCCCTGGTCCAGGTGAACCTCACCACCAACACCGACCTGCGCTCGGTGAAGGAGTTCCAGCAGCTGGTGGTGCGGGAGCGCGAAGGGGCCATGGTCCGGCTCGGCGACGTGGCCGACGTGGTGCTGGGGGCCGAGGACTACGACACCGCGGTGAACTTCAGCGGCCAGACCGCGGTCTTCATCGGCATCTGGGCCCTGCCCAACGCCAACGCCCTGGACGTGATCGGCAAGGTGCGCGCCGAGATGGAGTCGCTGCAGAAGGAGATCCCCGACCAGATCAAGGCGGTCATCGCCTACGACGCCACCGCCTACATCCGCAGCGCCATCCGCGAGGTGGAGTCCACCCTGGTGGACACCCTGCTGATCGTGGTGGTGGTGATCTTCCTCTTCCTGGGCTCCTTCCGCTCGGTGCTGGTGCCGGTGGTGGCCATCCCGGTGTCGCTGGTGGGCGCGGTCTTCCTCATGCAGGTGCTCGGCTTCACCGTGAACCTGCTCACCCTGCTGGCCATCGTGCTCTCGGTGGGCCTGGTGGTCGACGACGCCATCGTGGTGGTGGAGAACGTCGAGCGCCACCTGCGCGAGGGCAAGACGCCGGTGGAGGCGGCGCTGACCGGGGCCCGCGAGCTGGTCGGGCCCATCATCTCCATGACCATCACCTTGGCGGCGGTCTACACGCCCATCGCCTTCCAGGGCGGGCTCACGGGCTCTCTGTTCCGGGAGTTCGCGCTCACGCTGGCCGGGGCGGTGCTCATCTCCGGCGTGGTGGCGCTCACCCTCTCGCCGGTGATGTCGGCGGCGCTGCTGCGCGCCGGCCACGAGGAGCGCGGCCTCTCCGGCGTCATCAACCGCACCTTCGACCGCATCAAGACCACCTACGCCCGCCACCTGGCGGCGGTGCTGGGGATGCGCGGGGTGGTCTACCTGGGCTGGGCCACCGTCTCGCTGCTGGCCCTGGCGATGTTCGCCATGGCCCCCAAGGAGCTGGCCCCGGCCGAGGACCAGGGGGTGATCTTCGGGGTGGTCAACACCCCGGCCAACTCCACCCTCGACCAGGTGAT
>DATKMW010000104.1:0-64252 GCA_035541675.1 Anaeromyxobacter sp.
CTCAAAGTCTGGCATGCTCACAGCTTCGGCGCTACGGCGGGCTGCCAGCAGGGCAGCCTCGTTCATGATATTTGCCAGGTCGGCTCCGCTGAAGCCTGGGGTCATGCGGGCAGCGCGATCCAGGTCGAATTCTGGCGAAAGCTTGATCTGCTGGCTGTGAATGCGCAAGATTTGCAGCCGGCCAGACAGGTCGGGGGCGGATACTGTGATTTGGCGATCAAACCGGCCCGCGCGCAACAGCGCCTGGTCGAGGATTTCCGGCCGGTTTGTCGCCGCGAGCAGGATCACTCCGGCGCTCGGATCGAAGCCGTCGAGCTCGGCGAGAAGCTGATTGAGCGTCTGCTCCTTCTCGTCCGTGCCGCCGAATCCGCCGACCGAACGGCTGCGACCGAGCGCGTCGAGCTCGTCGATGAAGATGATGCATGGGGCGGCCTTGCGCGCCTGCTCGAAGAGGTCCCGCACCCGCGCCGCGCCGACGCCCACGAACATTTCCACGAACTCGGAGCCGGTGAGCGAGAAGAACGCCACCCCCGCCTCGCCGGCCACCGCCCGCGCCAGCAGGGTCTTGCCGGTGCCGGGCGGCCCCATCAGCAGCACGCCCTTGGGGATCCGCCCGCCCAGGCGGGTGAACTTCTTCGGATCCTTGAGGAAGGAGATGATCTCCTCGAGCTCGTCCCTGGACTCGTCGATGCCGGCCACGTCGGAGAAGGTCACCTTGTTGTGGTGCTCGGTCATGAGCTTGGCGCGCGACTTGCCGAAGCTCATGGCCTTGCCGCCACCCGACTGCAGCTGGCGCATGAAGAAGAAGATGAGGAGGAAGACGAAGACGAGCGGCAGGTACTGGAGCAGCACCGCCACCCAGAGCGAGTTCTGCTCCGGCTTCTGGTAGGTGACCACCACGCCCTTGTCGATGAGCTTCTGGGCCAGGGTGCCGGAGACGTCGACCGGCCCGGTGGTCTGGAAAGGGGTCCGCTTCTCGTCCTTCAGCTCGCCGCTGTAGTCGAGGTCCTTGACGGTGACGCTGGCGACCTTCCCCTGCTCGACAAGCTGGGTGAACTCGGTCCAATTCGGCCGGTAGACCTGGCGCCCGTTGTGCTCGAAGAACTGCCACAGCGCCACGAACATCACGATGAGGAAGATCCACAGCAGCGCGGTCTTGTAGGACTGTCGCAAGGCGGGCGTTCCCTTCCGTCTGGTCTCCGGGCCGAGAACCGCCGGCCCGCCGCGGGTGTTCCGTCCCTGTCCTGCCGGACGGGCGCACGGCCGCAGCTTTCCCAGCTTATAGCAGCCTTGCACCCCCTTTGCAGTGCGGCCGACCGCCCGGCTATCCGGGCTCGACCCGGACCTCGAGTCCCCCGGCCGTCGTACCCACCTCCCGGGACCTGACGCCCAGCTCCGGCAGCGCCAGCACCGTGGCGCCGGAGGCCACCACCAGCACCGAATCCCGCCGCTCCCGCGGCACCTTCCGGTCGATCATCCAGGCCTTGAGCTTCTTGCCGCCCCCGCCTTCCGGGTGAATACGATCGCCCGGCAAGCGGGTGCGCAGATCGAGCGGCCAGGGCACCAGCGCCGGATCGCGGGCCGTCACCAGGAGCACGCCCGGCCGCCCTGGCAGCGGGTAGCGCCCGGGTCCCGGCAGGGCCACCGCCCAGGGGGAGGGAGCAGGCGGCCGCCCGGCGGAACCCGGACCTAGCTCCAGCTGGCCGTAGCGGCCGCGGGCCTCGACGCCGCCCGGCAAGGACAGGCGCCAGGGCGCCGCCCGCGGCAGGCGGGCCAGCACCTCCTCGACGTGGTCTGCCGAGAGCTCGGCCCCCGCTGCCGCTGCGCGGCGCCAGAGCAGCCGCACCACCCGGCGGCGCACCGCCTCCGGCTCCGCCAGAAGCCGCGCCCGCGCCACGCCCGCGCCGGGCGCGCAGGCCTTGGCCAGCGCCACCAGCGCGCGCTCGTCCTCCCGCAGGAGGTCGGCCGCCCGCGAGAGCGACCGCTCGGCGGCAGGCGCGAGCCGGGCCAGGACGGGCGAGAGCTCGTGCCGGATCCGGTTCCGCGCGTAGCGCGGCGAGGTGTTGGTGGGGTCCTCGCGAAAGGGGAGGCCGAGGTCGCGCAGGTAGGCGAGCACCTCGGCGCGCGAGCGGTCGATGAGGGGGCGGACGACCGGCCCACGCCGTGGGGGGATGCCGGACAGCCCGCGCGTCCCCGCCCCGCGCAGGAGGCGGAGGAGGACCGTCTCGGCCTGGTCGGTGCGGGTGTGGCCGGTGGCGATCCGCGTCGCGCCCACCCGCTCCGCCTCGTCCTGGAGCGCCCGGTAGCGCACCGCCCGGGCCTGCGCCTGGACGTTGCCCGGCCCGACCGTCACCCGCACGGTCGCGAAGGGCACCCGAAGCTGCCGGCAGGTCTCGGCGGCGGCGCGGGCGTCCTCGGCCGAGCCCGGCCTGAGGCCGTGATCGACGTGGAGCGCGGACAGGCCGGCCAGGGCGCCTAGGTCGCGCAGCGCCGCCAGCGCCGCCACCAAGGCGGTGGAGTCGGGCCCGGCGGAGAGCGCCACCAGGGCGCGGTCGTCCTCCGCCAGCAGCGCGCGGTGCCGGCAGCTGGCGCGGACGGCCTCGACGAACGGGTGGAGGTCTCGCTTGCGCACGGACGAGCGGCGCTTGGGGCCGCCCGCTATACTAGCGTCCGAGGCGTGCCAGCCGGATAGGCAGCCGGGAATCGGGAGCGGGCGCCAGGGGTTCCAGGGGGCGAGGAGAGCGGGAACGGCACGAGGATCCCGCCGCAACTACTGGATTTAACAACTGAATAGCCGTCGGTCGCCGGGGGTTTGCACAGGGGTGAGCGACCGGCCGAGGCGCTGGGCCTAGGGGTCCCCCCCCTCCCCCTCTGGGCCCACGGAGAGCCGGCAGAGATGCCGGCTCTCCTCTTTTTTCTCGGACTTCGATGCTCGGGCGCTGGCCCATCCACCGAGCGTGAGCACCCCGAGCGGAGGGAAGGCTTCTTGACCCAGGGGGCCTGCCAGCGTACAAACCCGTCGTCTCTCCTACACCACGGAGCTGCGATGCCAGGCACCGACAAGCGCAAGCAGTCCCTGTACTTCCCCGAGGACATGCTGAACGAGATCCAGGCCGAGGCAAACAGGCAGGACAGGTCGCTCTCCTGGATTGTGCAGCAGGCGTGGCGCATCGCCCGGGGCGAGATCATGCGTTTCCCGAGCGTGAACGACGTGCTCTCCGGTGTGGCCCGCGAGGATGAGCGGGAGGAGAAGGGCTCCTAGCCGCCGCGCCTGCCATCCGAGTTGCATTCGCGCCTGCACCGGGTCGCCCCGGGCAGGCGCGTGTCGTTTTGACGACCCCCGGTGCGGGGGGTACGCTCTGCCGGTAAACTCCCCGACCCGATGGCCAAGACCCCACCGCCCCTCCCCGTCGATCCGACCGCCGAGCCCTCGCTCGAGGACAGCTTCTACGAGGTTCCCGCCGAGCTGCAGGAGACCCAGGCCGCACCCCCCGAGGAGCGTCGACCGCAGGAGCCCGCCGACGAGGAGGTCCCGCGGCCGCGGCCGCGGCGCGGCTTCCCGGTGACCAAGGTGGCCATCGCCGCGGCGGCGGTGGCCTGCGTCGGCGCGGTCATCTTCGCCTTCCGGGCCCAGGAGCGCCGCCGCGCGGTCCGCGAGGGGATCTCCCGCGCCGAGCAGATCATGCAGCTCGACACCGCCGACGCCTACCGGCGGGCGGCCGACCTGCTCGCCCCGCACGCCCAGCTCGATCCGCTCGAGGCCGGCAGCGCCCGCGCCTTCGCGCTGGCCATGCTGGCGGCGGACTACCGGGACGCCCGTGCGGAGGCGGAGGCCAACGCGCTGCTGGTCCTCCCCGGGCGCGAGAAGGAGCTTCCCCGGTACGCGGCGCTGGCTTTCGCGGCGCTGGCCCTGGGGAAGAACGTGCTCGGGGACGCGACCTCGGCCCTGTCCGGCGCCGCCGGCTCGCCCTGGGCCGAGGCGCTCCAGGCCCGCATCGCCCTGAGGGCCGGGACCCTGGAGGCAGCGGTGGAGCCGGCCACCTCGGCCGCCGCGGTGGCGGGCTTCGTGCCCGGCCTGGCGGTCCACGGCGACGTGGCCCGCCGCTCCCGCCACGATCCCCGCACCGCCCGCGCCGCGTACGAGGCGGCGCTGGCGGCCTCCCCGGACCATCCGCGCGCCGCCTACGGCCTGGCCAAGCTGGCCCTGGCCGGGCAGGCCCCCGAGCCCGAGGCCCGCGAGGCCCTGTCGCGCTTGATCTCCGGCGGCGACGCCACCCCCGCCCCCGAGCGCGCGCGCGCCGCGCTCCACCTGGCCGCCCTGCGGCTGCGAGCCGGCGACCCGCTGGAGGAGGTCCGCAAGGACGCCGCTCCCGCGATCCCGGACAAGGCCCTCGACTGGCTCATGGGAGCGGCCCGTGCCGAAGCCGCCAATCGCGGGCCTTACCGCGCGGTGGCCGGCGCGCCGGCCCCCCTGGAGAGCGCCAGCGACGACGATCCCCCCGACCTCCGCGCCCTGCCGCCCGAGCCACCTCCGCCGCCGCCGCCCCCGGCCGCCGAGCCCCGCCCGCAGCCGAAGGCCAAGGTCACCGTGCACGCCGGCAAGGCCACGGCCAAGCCGACCAAGGCCGCCAAGGGCGCCGCCGCGAAGCCGGCGTCGTCCAAGGCGTCGGCCAAGGCCGCCAAGGCGAAGAAGGCGGCTGCCAAGAAGAAGCAGCCCCAGGCGCAGTGAAGGCCCGGCCCACGCCATCGCACGCGGTCGTCCCCGGCGCGCCCTGAGCGGGCTCGCCGCTGCTCGCTTGGGCGGCGGTTGCCCGTCCGAGAGGCAGGGCGCTGCCTCCTCTCCGTGCAGGCCTGCCCGGGGCCGGTGCAAAGCGCCTGGTTTCTGGGCTGCGGGTGCCCGGCACACGGGCTGCAGGGCCGCCCCCGGATCGGTCGCACACCCGTGGAGGGACGCACCTTGCGAAAGCTCCTCATCGCCCTGGCCGTCGCCGCCCCCGCCGTGGGCCTCGCGGCCGACGGCACCAGCGCCGGCGACACCGCGCTCGTCCTGCTGAGCGCCGGGCTGGTCATGCTCATGACGCCGGGGCTGGCCTTCTTCTACGGCGGCCTGGTGCGCTCCAAGAACGTGGTTCACACCATGAACCTCTCCATCGCGGTCATGGGCGTGGCCGGCGTCCTGTGGGCCCTCTGCACCTACAGCCTGTCCTTCGCGCCGGGCGGCCCGCTCGACGCGCTGGTGGGCGGGCTCGCCTTCGCCGGCCTGCGCGGCGTGGGCGACGCCCCCGAGCCGACCCTGGCGGCGACCATCCCGCACAGCGCGTTCATGCTCTTCCAGTGCATGTTCGCGGTGATCACCCCGGCGCTCATCTCCGGCGCGCTGGTCGAGCGCGTGCGGCTCAGGGCCTACCTGCTCTTCGTGGCCCTCTGGTGCGTGGTGGTCTATGCCCCGGTGGCCCACTGGGTGTGGTCGCCGGGCGGCTGGCTGCGGAACCTGGGCGTCCTCGACTTCGCCGGTGGCACGGTGGTGCACATCAACGCCGCGGCCGCGGCGCTGGTGGGCGCCATGCTGCTCGGCAAGCGGCGCGGCCTGCGCGCCCCCACGGTGCTGCCGCACAACGTCCCATTCGCCATCCTGGGCATGGGCCTGCTCTGGTTCGGCTGGCTCGGCTTCAACGGCGGCAGCGCCCTCTCCGCCGGCGGCCTGGCCGGCTCCGCCTTCGTGAACACCTTCCTCGCCCCGGCGGCGGCGGCCCTCGCCTGGGGGCTCATCGAGCTGGCGCTGCACGACAAGATGTCCGGCGTGGGCCTGGCCTCGGGCGCGGTGGCGGGCATGGTGGCCATCACCCCGGCGGCCGGCTTCGTCACTCCCATGGCCAGCCTGGTCATCGGCGCGCTGGCCGCCGGCGCCTCCTTCACCGCCGTCCGGCTGCGCCCGCGGCTGGGCCTGGACGACGCGCTGGACGTGTTCGCGGTGCACGGCGTGGCCGCAACCCTGGGCGCGCTCCTCACCGGCGCCTTGGCCTCCACCCGGATCAACCCGGGCGGCGCCGACGGGAGCCTGCTGCTCGTGGGGAAGCAGGCGGTGGGGGTCCTGGCCACCATGCTCTTCTCCGGCGGGGTCTCCTTCGTGCTCTTCAAGGCGGTGAACGCCCTGACCCCGCTGCGGGCCGACGAGCAGGACGAGTGGGCCGGCCTCGACGAGGCCGAGACCGGCGAGCGCGGCTACATCACCGCCGACGTCGACTCCGCCCCGGGTGCGGGCTCGACCTTCGGAGGGCACCGGCCCTCGGCGGGCGCGACCGCGGCCGGCAGCCACACCGCCGGCTGACCCGCGCCCCCTCGCCGCGCTCCCCTCGGGGCGGCGCCGGCGGCCGGACCCGCGCTTGCCTGCCCCGGGCGCAGCCCGCTGCATGATGCGGCGGCAGGCGCGCCGGGAGCGAAGAAAGATCCGGAAGGAATCAACGCCCTCCGCGGCGGCACGCGCGCTGCACAGCGCGCCTGCGCAGCTTCAACCGCTTCCTCCGGAGGGACCAAACCATGAAGAGGGCTCTCGAGGCGACCGCCCTGATCGCGCTCCTCGCCGTCGCCAGAAGTGCGCAGGCCACGCCGTCCACCGTCGTCTGGACGCCGGCCACGACCTACACACAGCCCTTCCTCGTTCCCCACCTGGACTTCGATACCTACTTCGCCGAGCAGAACGCGCTGCAGATCGACAACGGCATCTTGATCGGGGTGCTGCCCTTCGAGAAGCTCCAGGGCGAGATCGGCGCCGACCTCTTCTACCCGGGCGGCACCGCCAACTACCTCCAGCTGAACGGCAAGCTGACGCTGCCCGAGGGTGCGTTCGGCCTCTGGTCGCCGGGCGTCTCCGCCGGCATCCAGAGCGCCGGGTTCAAGAAGGACGTCTCCGACTACCACCTCCTCCATGCTGACATCGGGAAGACCTTCGACAAGATCGGCACCTTCACCGTGGGTGGCTACTATGGTGCCGGCTCGAAGCTGCTGTGGACCGGCTCGGACGGCAAGGTGAACCGGGCCGGGTTCGAGGGCAGCTACGTGAGCCCGGACATCACCGTCAACCTGACCGGGCTGAACAAGCTGAACCTCATGGCCGACATCGCCACCGGAAGGAACTGGTACGGGGCCATCTCTGCGGGCCTCGAGGCCTACTTCACCCCGGCCATCGGCGTCATCGCCGGCCCGGTCTTCTTCCAGGATACCGATCTCTACAAGGCCATGCCCCACGTCACCGGCGACCACGGCGCCACTTGGATGTGGACCATGCAACTCGACGTGGACTTCGACCTCAGGCCAGCCAAGCCCGCCGAGGCACCGAAGAGCTAGTCGCGGCGGTACCCTAGGAGACCATCAGATCGAGCACGGTGTCGAAGACGAACAGCTCCACCCGCTCGCGGTCGTCCGGGGGCATCCCGCAGAACTGGAAGGAGACCCTGACGTTGCCCTGCTGCGGCTTCACGTCCGCCACCCGCACCTTGCCGGAGAGGGCCTCGCCCCCCGGCAGGCGGAGGGTGAAGCCGAACTCGTCGCCGGCCGGCGGCGCCTTGGCCAGCAGGCAGGCGAAGCCGCCGCTGCTCACGTCGATGGTGATGGCCCGGGCGTTGGAGGTGACCAGGTCCAGGTCCACCTGGAGGGCGCGGGCCACCCGCAGCGACTGGCGCGGCGTCTCGCCCGGCTTCACGGTGAGTCGCTGAGCGCCCAGGAGGGCGCGGGCCAGCTCGTCGCGGGCCTCGCGGTACTCGACCGCCTCCGCGGCGGAGAGCTTGCCCGCGCGCCCCCGCTCGTGCAGCGAGCGGAAACCCTTCAACCACTGCGCCAGCGTCGTGGCTGCCGGCATGGGATCACCCCTGCAGCGCCCTCTTCAGCTCCGGCGCTGGCTTGAAGCCGACCGTCTTTGTCGGAGCGATCTGGATCTCTGCGCCGGTCTTGGGGTTCCGCCCCACCCGTCCCGCCCGGCGCTTGACCACGAAGGTCCCGAACCCCGGCATCGAGAAGCGCTTGTCCTTGCGGATGCTCTTGGCCAGGTGGTCGAAGACCGTGTCCAGCAGCATCGCCACCTGCCGCTTGGAAAGCTCGCCGTGGGCCGCCTGCACCTTCTCGATCAAGTCCGCCTTGGTCATGGAGGCCCGTTCCCCTCTGCGATTTGCGGCGAACCTAGCGCCGCGCGCCCGGGGCCGTCAAGCGACACCGTTCGCGCAAAATGCGCGCTCACCGTGCGCCGAGGCCCAGCAGCGCCCGCGCCCGGTCCGGACGCGCCGGCTCGCGCCCCTCCCGCGCGGCCAGCTCCACTGCCCGTGACACGAGCTGGTCCGAGCCGGAGGCCAGTACCCCGCGGGCGATATACAGGTTGTCCTCCAGCCCCACCCGCACGTGCCCGCCCATCGATAGCGCCAGCTGGGCCATGGGGAGCTGGTGGCGCCCCACCCCCGCCACCGACCAGCGGCCCGGGGCGTCCAGCCCCTCCACGAGGAACCGCAGGTTGCGCTCGCTGGCCGCCATGCCCCCCGGGACCCCCAGCACGAACTGCACGTGGTGCCTCTGGCCCAGGTGCCCTTCGGCCACCAGCCACCGCAGCGTATCGAGCATTCCCGCATCGTAGACCTCGCACTCCGGCAGGATGCCCCGCTCGCGCAGGCGGCGCGCCACCCGCACGATGTCCGGCCGCGAGTTCACGAACACCCCGTCGCCGAAGTTCATGGTGCCGAGGTTCAGCGTGCCCATCTCCGCGCCGTCCACCAGGGACCCGAGGCGCTCCTCCAGCGGCATTCCCACCGCGCCACCGGTGGAGCACTGCACCACCACCTCGCTCCCCGCCTGGCGGATGCGATCGATGATCTCCCGGAAATGGGCGGCCTCCTGGGAGGGGCGGCCGTCGGGCCATCGGGCGTGGAGGTGCACCACCGCGGCGCCGGCCCGGCCCGCCGCCACCGCCGCGGCGGCGATCTCGGCCGGGGTATAGGGGACGGCCCGGTTCTGGGCGCGCGTCACCTCGGCACCCACCACCGCGGCGGTGATCACCACCGGCTCGCCCACGCTCCTCCTCCTAGCGCCCCGGCCGCTGCTTCTCCCGGGGGACCACGCAGGTCCCCGCCGCCCGGCACACCACCACCGGCGGCGCCAGCACCTCGGCGGCCGAGTCGCCGAGATCGGGCCGGGCGGCGATCACCTTGCGCGCCTCGAAGCGCATGCCGCGCGAGGTGTTCCCTACCCGCAACAGCTCGGCCTCCACCTCCAGGTAGTCCCCGGCGCGGCTGGGGGCCAGGAGCTCCACTGCCTCGTAGGCGCGCAGCAGCCCCTCGTCGCCGTCGTGGCGGATGAGGAGCTCGGTGGCGGCATCGCCGAAGAGCGCCAGGATCCGGGCGCCGTCGACCAGGCTGCCGCCGTAGTGGGCGTCGGCCTGGGAGAGGCGCAGCCGCAGGGTCACCTTGTCGCCTACCGGCATCACCGCGCCTCCTTCCCCATCCGGCTCAGCACCGCGCCCACCAGGTAGTTGGCCACCTCGGAGGGCCGGGTGCCGGGACCGAAGCCGGCGTCGTAGCCCAAGGCCTGCGCCAGCCGGTGGTCGATGCGCGGCCCGCCCAGCACCGCCGTGACCCGGTCCCGGTAGCCGAGCCGCGTCAGCTCCTCCAGGAGCTGGCGGGCGTTGTCCTTGTGCACGTCGCGCTGGGTGACCACCTGCGAGACCAGGACCGCGTCGGCGTGCCGCTCCACGCACTGGCGGGCCAGGGCGGCGTTCTCCACCTGGGCCCCCAGGTTCACCGCCTCGAAGCAGGCGTAGCGCTCGAGCCCATAGTCGCCGGCGAACCCCTTCATGTTCATGATTGCGTCGATGCCCACCGCATGGGCGTCCGAGCCGGTGCAGGCTCCCAGCACCACGATGCGGCGCCCCACCTCGCGCAGCGCGAAATCGTTCAGCTCGTCGAAGGTGCGGCGGCGAACCACCACCTCCGGCACCTGGATGCGGGCGTAGTCCACCGCCACCGAGGTGCGGCCGTACACCACGAAGAAGGTGAAGCGGTCCGAGGCCGGCTCCATGGCCGCCACGTGCACCTCCTCCATCCCCATCCGCCGAGCCACCTCGGCGGCGGCCTCACGGGCCCGCTCGCCACGCGGCACGGGCAGCACGAAGGAGAGCTGCACCACCCCGTCGTCTCGCCGGTCGCCGTACGGGCGCACCAGCTGCCCAGGCTCCCACTCGTGCGGCGTCATGCCTGCCCTCCCACCCGCGCGCCGCTGGCCAGCGCCCGGTAGGTCTCGACCACCTCCGGCGGGGCCGGCGAGCGGGCGGTGAGGAAGACCTGGTACTGCACCCCGCCGTCGCAGGCCGCCCAAGCCCAGACGTGCCAGCCGTTCTGGTCCCCCTCCAGCAGGAGCGCGCGCACGCCGCCCAGGCGGGTCGGGTGCTGGCGGACGCGCTCCATCCCCCCGCCCCGCTTCAGGACCTCGGCCGCGTCGGCCAAGCAGGCCCCCTCGCCGGCCAGGGGCGCGTCGGGCGTGGAGACCTCGAGGCGAGCGGTGCCGTCGGGGCGCTGGAGCGTGAGATGCCGGGGGCTTCCCGACCGCACCCACTCGGCGGGGGCCTCGAAGCGGAGCTGGCCCACCGCGTAGAGCAGCCATCCCTCGCGCCCCGCGGGCACGCCCTCCGGGGCCGGCGAGAGCGCCTCCCGGACGCCGGCGCAGCCGGTGAGCAGCAGCGCCCCGAGGAGCGCCCACCGCCCGGCCGCGGCGCGCCTCACGCGCCCTCCATGATCTCGAGGAAGGGGTTGAAGTAGCCCGGCGCGCGCGCCACCACGCCGCCCCGCCCCTTGCCTCCGTCCTCGGCCCGCGCCACGTCGCCGAAGCGCGCCTTGCCGATGGACCTGGGCAGGCCGTCCCGGGCCACCTCCTCGAGGAGCTCCCCGGCACGGGAGAGCGTCTCCTGCGCCCGCCTCTCCACCATTCCGCCGGGCTTGAGCACGATCTCGCCGCCCATCGACCGCCAGGCCCGGTACACGTAGTCCGCGCTCTTCAGGGCCACGTACCGATCCATGAGGAAGGGGTTGTGCATGGCCTCGGTCATCATGCCCAACAGCTGGATGCCCTGGCCGGTGACCCAGGAGACCACGTCGGCCATGACGTCGTAGGCGTGGCTGAAGAAGATGTCGCCCTGCTTGTGCTTGGTGGGCGGCATGTACTTGATGGGCGAGGCGGGGAACAGGGTCCGCACCAGCAGCGCCTGGGCCAGCTCCCGGGCCACGGTGTCCTCGCGGGCAGGATCGATCTCGAAGCTGTGGCCCAGGCCGATGAGGCGGTCGGGGAGCCCGGCCCGGCGGGCGAAGCTCTGGTTCACGAACTGGCTGGCGATGACGGTATGGGCGGCCTCGTCGGCGTCGGCGGTGGTGATGTAGTTGTCCTCGCCGGTGTTGATGACGATCCCGGCCAGCGCGCAGATGCGCCGGGAGAAGTACTGGTCGCAGAGCGTGCGCCACATGTTGATGTCGCGGAAGAGGATGCCGTACATGGCGTCGTTGAGGAGCATGTCCAGCCGCTCCCACGCCGCCGCGAAGGCGATCTCCGGCATGCACAGGCCGGAGGAGTAGTTGGTGAGGTGGAGGTAGCGGCGCAGGCGGCGCGACTCGTCGTCGAGTGCCTCGCGCATGATGCGGAAGTTCTCCTGGGTGGCGTAGGTCCCGCCGTAGCCCTCGGTGGTGGCACCGTGCGGAACGTAGTCGAGCAGCGACTGGGCGGTGGAGCGGATCACCGCGATCACGTCGGCGCCGGCCTGGGCCGCGGCCCGGGCCTGCTCCACGTCGTCGTGGATGTTGCCGGTGGCCACGATGAGGTAGCGGTGGGGGCGGGGGCCCACCCCCAGCTCGGCCTTGAGCGCCTCGCGGCGCCGCACCCGGGCCCCGAGCTCGTCCACCGCCGCCTGCGCCTCGCGGCGCATCTCGGCCAGCATGGCCCGCTCCTCGTCGGCCGGGAGCGGCTCGGGGCGCGCCGGCAGGGCGCCGATCCTCTCCACCACGCCCAGCGGATCGCTGGCGCCGCGGCGCAGCGCGTAGCCCATCCAGTAGGCGGCGCCGCGGCCGAGGAGCCCTCGCTCCTGGAGCGCGTCCACCGCCAGGTTGACCAGGGGCACGCCGCGCGGCCCGGCGTCGTGGAGGCCGAAGAGGCGGAGCACGGTCCGCTCGATGGAGACGGTGGTGCTGCGGCGGACCACCTCCAGCACCGGGGCGGTGACCTGATCGGCCAGGGCCCGGCAGCGCTCGACCTGCGCCGGGTCGAGGTGGAGGTCGGGGACCTGGCGCCCGTCGTCGAGGATCATCCGATCATGGATTAGGCCCGCCGGCCGACCGAGGCAAGGGGGAACGGCGCTATCGCCGTGCGCCGGCGCAACCCGCCAGGTCGCAGGCCACGACCCGCACGCGGGCCAGCTCCCCTCGCCGCTCGCCGGTGCAGGCCCACCGCACCGGCGCGAACTCGGCCGAGGTGCCGCGCGCCTCGCCACCCACCACCCGCTCCACCACCACCTCCAAGGTCCTCCCCACCTGCGCCGCCAGGAACCCCCGCCAGCGCTCCGCCGAGAGCGCGCGCAGCTCCGCCGCCCGGCGCCGCACCACCGCCGCCGGCACCGCGCCGGCCAGGGCGGC
This sequence comes from Anaeromyxobacter sp., assembly GCA_035541675.1. Taxonomy (GTDB): domain Bacteria; phylum Myxococcota; class Myxococcia; order Myxococcales; family Anaeromyxobacteraceae; genus Anaeromyxobacter. Next base: position 12,648 of record DATKMW010000104.1, read on the forward strand.
GGCGGGCGTGCCCGGCCGTGGCGAGAAGGGGAAGACGTGGAGGTAGGCGAAGGGGAGCGCCGCGACCATCGCCACCGTCTCGCGGTGGTCCTCCTCCTCCTCGCCCGGGAAGCCGACCAGGACGTCGGTGCCCAGGCAGGCGCCGGGGAGGCGTGCCGCGGCTGCCCGCACCGCCCGCGCCAGCTCCCCGGGGTCGCCGTGCCGGCCCATGGCGCCGAGGACGCGCCGCGAGCCGGACTGCAGCGGCAGGTGGAGGTGGGGGCAGAGCGTGCGCCGCACCCGCCGGTCGTCGAGCAGCTCCAGTGGCAGCTCGCCGGGCTCGAGCGAGGAGAGCCGGATCCGTCCCCCCTCCCCCTCCGCCGCCCGCCGGACCAGCTCGGCCAGGCTCCGCGCCGGCGAGAGCTCGCGCCCGTAGGCGCCCAGCCGCACGCCGGCCAGCACCACCTCGGGGTGGCGCGCCCGCAGCGCGCCGATGCGCTCCAGCGCCGCCTCGAAGGGCATGGAGCGGGAGGGTCCGCGGGCGAGCGGCACCGGGCAGTAGCCGCAGCGCCGGTCGCAACCATCCTGCACCTTCACCACCGGCCGGGCGTCCCGGATCCGCGCCCCGGCGCCCAGGTCCCAGACCGGCCCCGTCGCCCCCGCCTCGGCCTCCGGCGCACCTCCGGCCAGGCGGGAGAGCACCTCCGGCAGCCCCCCTTGCGAACGCGCCCCCACCACCGCCGCCACCCCGGGCAGCGCCCTGAGCGCCGCCGGGCACCGCTCGGCGTAGCACCCGGCCGCGACGATGCGCGCCCCGGGGTGCTCGCGGGCGGCGCGCCGGACCGCCTGGCGGGAGGCGGAGTCGGCGTCGGCCGTCACCGTGCAGGTGCCCACCACCACCAGTGCAGCCCGCTCGCCCTGGCCCGCCAAGGAGAGCCCGGGCGGGAGCGAGGCCGCCAGCGCGTCCAGGTCGGCGCGGCTCACCCGGCAGCCGAGCCCCACCAGGGCCACCCGGACCCCGGGGCGGTCAGACGATCCGCCCGCCACCCAGCACCTCGTCGCCCCGGTAGAAGACCGCCGCCTGCCCCGGCGCCACGCCGCGCACCGGCGCGTCCAGCTCCACCTCGGCTCGGCCCCCTTCGCGCGGCGCCACCGTGCCCTGCTCGCCGGCGTGGCGGTGGCGCACCCGGACCCGCGCCCGGATCGCGGCAGCGGGCGGTGCTCCCGCCACCCAGCTCACCTCCCGCACCGCGAAGCGGACGGTGCAGGCCTCCGCCGCCGTCCCCACCACGACCCGCGCCGGCCCGGGCTCGATGCGCACCACGTAGCGCGGCTCGGCACCGGCGATGCCCAGCCCGCGACGCTGGCCGACGGTGAAGCGGTGGATCCCCTGGTGCCGTCCCAGCGACGCGCCACCGGTGGAGACCACCTCTCCCGGCCGGACCCGCCCTCCGGCCCGCAGGGCCACGAAGGCGGCGGCGTCGCCGTCCGGCACGAAGCAGATCTCCTGCGAGTCGGGCTTGCCCGCCACCGGGAGCCCGGCCCGCTCGGCCGCGGCGCGCACCTCGGGCTTGGTCAGCTCGCCCAGCGGGAAGAGCACGTCCCGCAGCGACCCCTGGCCCAGGCCGTAGAGGAAGTAGCTCTGGTCCCGGGCCGGGTCGGCGCCGGTGAGGAGCGCCAGCCGCTCCCCGCGCCGCGCCACGCGCGCGTAGTGCCCGGTGGCCAGGCGCGCCGAGAGCGCCCGGGCCCGGGCCAGCAACCAGTCGAACTTGACCTCGGTGTTGCAGGCGACGCAGGGGTTCGGGGTCCGCCCCTCCAGGTAGTCGTCGACGAAGCGGTCGATGACCCGCTCGCGGAAGCGGGCCTCGACGTTGGCCACGTAGAAGGGGATCCCCAGCCGCCGCGCCACCGCCCGGGCGTCGTCGACGTCGTCTGGCGCGCAGCAGGAGCGGCCCCGGGCGCGATCGGAGAAGTCGGTCACCCGCATGGTCACGCCCACCACCTGGTGGCCTGCGGCGGCCAGCAGGGCCGCGGCGGTCGAGCTGTCCACGCCGCCGGACATCGCCACCAGGACGCGCATGGGAGTTCGATCAGCCCGGGAGGGCGCCCGGGAAGGCGCCCTCGCGCGCCTGGGCTCCGGCCGCGCCCGCCTGGGCGGCCGGGCGCACCGGAATCTCCAGCGAGAACTTGGAGCCGGTGTAGTGGCGCGGGGCCGAGAGCGGCTGGGCGCGCGGTGGGCTCTCCACCTCGACGCGGCCGCCGTGCGCCTCGGCGATGCGCCGGGCGACGGGGAGCCCCAGCCCCGAGCCCGGAGGTCGGGCCTCCTCGCCGAGGCGCGAGGCGGCATGGTAGAGCGGCTCGAAGATCCGTGCCTGGTCCCCGGGCGGTACCCCTGGCCCCTGGTCGTACACCGAGTAGCGCAGCCGAGCCCCCTCCAGCGCCACCTCGATCAGCACCTCGCCGCCGTGCGGCGAGAACTTCACGGCATTGGAGACCAGGTTGGCCAAGGCCTGGCGCAGCTTGCGAGCGTCGGCCATCACCTCCGGCGCGCCCGAGGGCATGACCTGGAGGTGGAGGCGCGCGTCGCGGACGGCGACGCGCTGTTCGGCCGCCACCTCCTCGGCGAGCTGGTCGGGCTTGACGGCCGACTCGACCAGCGGCGCCTGGCCGGCCTGGAGGTTGGCGAAGTCGGACAGGTTCTCGAGGATGCGGCTGAGCCGGTGCACCGAGCTCGACATCGACTCGATCATCCGCTTCTGCTGGGGGTTGAGCGGGCCGGTCTTCTCCGACTGGAGGATGCGCAGGTAGCCGGCCAGCGGGGTGAGCGGCGTGGACAGCTCGTGGGCCAGGTTGTGGATGAAGGCCGTCTTGAGCCTGTCCGCCTCGGCCAGGTGGAGGGCGGCGTCGCCCTGCCTGGCGACGGCCGCCTCCAGGCGCCCTGCCATGGCGCCGACCAGGGCCCGCAGCGCCTCCCGCTCCCGCTCCGGCGAGAGCCGCTCCCGCTCGCCGCCCAGGATCTCGTGCAGCCGCACGGGGAGCGCCTCGGCGGCGGCCCGGGCCATGAAGCAATCCACCCCGGCGGCCAGCGCCGCGGCACGGCGATCCAGCGCGCCCAGGGCGACGATGGGCACCTCCGCCAGCGAGCGCTCCCGACGAAGCCGGGCGGCCACCTCGTGTCCCTCCAGGTCGGAGAGGTGGAGGTCGATGAGCACCAGGTCCGGCGGGCGGCGCAGCGCGCGAACGATCCCGTCCAGGCCGGAGGCCGCGGTCTCCACGGTGAAGCCGTTCCCCTCGAGCAGCTCCTTCAGCTGCGTGCGGAGGGGTTCCTCCTCCTCGAGGAGCAGAACGCGAGCCATCGTGGCCGTCGATTATATGCGCTCGGTCCCCCCGGCCGACCACTCGCGCAGCGCGGCGCGAAGTCGCTCCGGGTCGTTCAGCGCCGGCTCCTCCAGCACCCGGTCGAGGAGGTACCGGAGCGCCTCGCCCACCCGAGGTCCAGGGCCGGTGCCCAGGGCCTCGGCCACCTCGTCGCCGCCGAGCATGAGGTCCCGGACCGAGAGCGGCGACCGGGTAGCGAGGACGGCCTCGACCCGGGCTTTCATCTCTTTCACCTCGGCCAGCGCTCCACGCCGGCGGTCCGAACGGGCCCCCTGCGCCTCGGCCCCCGCCAGCGCCAGCACCATCCCGGCGCGATCCGCCCCGAGCCGGGAGACCCAGCGCCGCACCTCCGCGTCCCCGGCCCCTGGCAGGACTGCCCCGGGGCGTCGCTTCACCCGGCAGGGGAAGGCCCGGACCAGATGGAGCGCCTCCTCGGCCACGCTCCGCGCCAGCCGCAGCGCGGCGAGGTCGGCCTCCCGCTGGCCCGGCTCGAGCAGGTGGAGCAGGGCCGCGAGCCGGGGCGCGAGCTCCGGGGGGGCCCCGCCAGCCACGCCAAACGCGTGGTCCTGCGCACGGGAGGCGAGCGCCGCCAGGGCGGGGAGGACCACGCCGAGCAGGCCGGTGGCGCGGAGGAGGCGGAGGCCCTCGACGGCGCGCGGCGCGACGAGCAAGCGCGACAGCTCCTCGGTCAGCCGCTCGGCCGCCACCTGCCGCACCACCGGCAGGGCGCCGGGGATGGCCCGGCGGGTGGTCCGGTCGAGCGTGAACCCGAGCTGGGCCACGAAGCGCACCGCCCGCATGGGCCGCAGCCCATCCTCGGAGAAGCGGGCCGCCGGGTCGCCCACCGCTCGCACGCACCGGCGCTTCAGGTCGGCGCGGCCGCCGAAGGGGTCACGCAGCTCCGGCTGAAGCGGATCGTAGGCCAGCGCGTTGACGGTGAAGTCGCGCCGGGCCAGGTCCGCCTCCACCTCGGCGAGAAAGGTCACCGACTCGGGCCGCCGCCCGTCGCGATAGGCGCCCTCGCCGCGGAAGGTGGTGACCTCCACGTGCTCGCCGGACAGGAGCACCGTGACCGTGCCGTGGGCGACGCCCGTGGGGATCACCCTCTGGAAGAGGCGCACCACCTCCTCGGGGTGGGCCGGCGTGGCCACGTCGAAGTCGGCGGCGGGCCGCGGCCGGTGGAGGAGGAGGTCCCGCACCGCACCGCCCACCAGCCACGAGCGGTGGCCGGCCTTCCCCAGCTGCCGGAGGACCTCCAGCACCGGCGCGGGGAACCGGGCCCGGGCGAGCGCGGCGGGGACCGGCATCAGTGCGACGGGCGGCTCACCTCGGCCGCGCGCTCGAGGAGCCGGAAGTAGACGCGGATGAGCGCGACGCGGGAGAGCGGCGGCAGGGCCTCTATGGCGCCGCGAGCGCCGTGCGCCGGCTCCCGGGCGATGGCCAGGAGCGCCTGCCCGACCTGGTCGGCATCGAGGGCGCTGAGCGGCTTGTCGGGCGCGGCGAAGGCGGCGCGGATCTCGTCGGGGTCGAAGAGCGGGTGGTGCCCGCGCAGGCCCTCGCTGAGGATGACCGAGAGCCGCCCGGGAACCTGCATCGCCAGCTTCTCCTCCACGTCCGCCCTCCCGGAGGCATGGAACCCTGCGCCGCGTGCTTCGTGAGCTTTGCGGCGACCGTACCACGGCACCGCCGGTGGAAGAGCGCTCATGGGAACGTGACGCACGGCCCGACGTCGGGGATTCACGGGACCCTCCGGCTCCCGCGCCGCGCCGTGTGCGAGGCGGGACGCGCGGTTGCCTCGATACCACCCGCCCCTGCCAATGCGGCTCAAGGGAAGCCCCAAGAGTGACCGCGGGCGAGGCCCGGTCGCGAGCCCGCGCCGGCCGCGACCGGTCGGATCCGGATCTCCACGGCCTCGCAGCGCTCTCCATGCCCGCGGGGAACCCCTTCGCGCCGGGCACGCAGCGAGAGGATCCATCCGAACGCACGCACCCTCTGGCAGCGGCTGCATCGAGCAGGTCGCCTCTCCACCAGGTGATGGGCCAGGCGGAGAAGGAGCGGGCCGCCCTCATGGCCTCCACGCTTCGCTCGGTCGCATCGGATCGCCGCGCCAGATCCGGCCCGAGCGAGCCACCTGCGATTCCACCTGGTCCCAGGCACCGGACCGGTCGGCTCGCCTGCCCGCCGGGACGCGACGACCGCGGAGTCCGGGGCGCTCCACAGCGAGCTCGGGCCTGTCCAGGCCGGCCACCGGGAGATCTCCACGCAGCCGCGTCGGTGAGCCGGGGGTTCCGACCGCTCGGCTCACCGACCAACGAATCCTCCAGTGACCCCGGCGTGACTCGAACACGCGACCTGCGGTTTAGGAAACCGCCGCTCTATCCAGCTGAGCTACGGGGCCGTCACGGCTCCTGCATTCCACGGCACTCCGCCCGGGCTCCCCAGCAGGCCCAGGCGGCCCCCTATACCACAGCGCGCGCCGACCTCGGAGCCCCCGTGGGCGGGCGGTGCACTCCAGGCGGCGGCGAAGCTACCCGATCCTCCGCAGCACCTCGTCGGCCATGGCCCGTGTCGACAGCGCCCCCCCCAGGTCGGCGGTCCGGGCACCGCCCTCGATGGCCCCGTCCACCGCCTGCTCGATCCAGCGTGCCTCCTCCTCGAGGTGGAGCGAGTGGCGGAGCAGCATGGCCGCAGAGAGGATGGTGCCGAGCGGGTTGGCGATGCCCTTTCCGGCGATGTCCGGCGCCGACCCGTGGATGGGCTCGTAGAGGCCCGGTCCCGAGGCGCCCACCGAGGCGGAGGGAAGCAGGCCCATGGACCCGGCCAGCACCGAGGCCTCGTCGGTGAGGATGTCGCCGAACATGTTCTCGGTGACCACCACGTCCAGGGTCTTGGGACTGCTCACCAGGCGCATGGCGGCGGTGTCGACCAGCATGTGGTCGAGCGCCACCCCGGGGTTGGCCTTCCCCACCTCGGTGGCGATCTGGCGCCACAGGCGCGAGGACTCGAGCACGTTGGCCTTGTCGACGCTGGTGAGCTTCTTCCTCCGCCCGGCGGCGAGCCGAAAGGCGAGCTCGACCACCCGGCGGACCTCGAAGTCCTGGTACTCGAGGGTGTCCACCGCCCGCTCGTGCCCGTCGCGGCGGTCGCGCCCCTTGGGCTGCCCGAAGTAGAGGCCACCGGTGAGCTCGCGGATGACCAGGATGTCGACCCCGTCCAGCCGATCGGGCTTCACCGGCGAGGCGTCGAGGAGGCGTGGGTGCACCCGCACCGGCCGGAGGTTGGCGAAGACGCCCAGCCCCTTGCGCAGGCCGAGGAGGCCCTGCTCGGGCCGGACCTTGGCCGTCGGGTCGTCCCACCTCGGCCCGCCCACGGCACCGAGCAGCACCGCGTCCGAGGCCCTGCAGGCGGCCAGCACCTCGTCGGTGAGGGCGGTGCCGTGCCGATCGATGGAGCAGCCACCCATGAGCTCCTCGGAGAAGCGGAGCTCGTGCCCGCCGCGCCGCGCCACGGCCTGGAGCACCCGCACCGCCTCGGCGGTCACCTCGGGACCGATCCCGTCGCCCCCCAGCACCACGATGCTCGCTCTCACGCCAGGACCTCCTCAGACGGCGGCGCGGCCCGGCGCCACCGTCAGACCGTACTCGATGGAGTCCACCAGCGCCCGCCAGCTGGCCTCGATGATGTTGGTGCTGGCTCCCACCGTGCTCCAGCGGCTCCCGCCGCGCTGGGTGTCGATGAGCACCCGGGTCACGGCGGCAGTCCCCTCGGGCCCATCCAGGATGCGGACCTTGTAGTCCACCAGCTGGAGGTCGGCCAGGGCCGGGAAGCGTGGCAGCAGCGCCTTGCGCAGGGCGGCGTCGAGCGCGTTCACCGGCCCGTCGCCCTCGGCGGCGGTATGGAGCACCTCGCCCTCCACCCGCACCTTGACCATGGCCTCGGAGAAGATGCCGCGGCCGGTCCGGTGCTCCACGTTGACCAGGAAGTCGACGAGATCGAAGAGGGGCTGGTAGCCGGCCTCGCGCCGCTTCATGAGCATGGCCACCGAGGCGTCGGCCGCCTCGAAGGAGAAGCCCTTGGCCTCGAGCTCCTTGATCTCCTCCAGGACCTTGACCGCGTCGGCGCTGGTGGCGTCGAGCCCGAACTCCTCGGCCTTGCTGAGCAGGTTGCCCCGGCCGGAGAGCTCGCTCACCACCACGCGCATCTGGTTGCCGACCAAGGCCGGGTCCACGTGCTGGTAGGAGGCCTCGCTCCGTCGCATGGCCGCCACGTGGATGCCGCCCTTGTGGGCGAAGGCCGACTTGCCCACGTAGGGCAGGTGCTCGTCGGGTGAGAGGTTGGCCACCTCCGCCACCAGGTGGGAGACCTCGTACAGCGTCCGGAGCCCGCCGTCGGGGAGGCAGCGGGCGCCGAGCTTGAGCTCCAGGCCGGCGGCCACGCTGCACAGGTTGGCGTTGCCGCAGCGCTCGCCGTAGCCGTTGATGGTCCCCTGGACCTGCCCCACCCCCTCGCGCACCGCGGCCAGCGAGTTGGCCACGGCGCAGCCGGCGTCGTCGTGGGCGTGGATGCCCAGGGGCCGGTCGACGGCGCCCCGGACCGCCCGCACCACCTCCCCCACCTGCCAGGGCAGGGACCCGCCGTTGGTGTCGCAGAGCACCAGGGTCTCAGCCCCGCCCCGCACCGCGGCCCGGAGCGTCTCCAGCGCGTAGGCGGGGTCGGCCCGATGGCCGTCGAAGAAGTGCTCGGCGTCGTAGATGACCCGCCGCCCCTTCGCCCGGAGGAAGGCCAGGCTGACCTCGATGATGCGCAGGTTCTCGTCGAGGGTGGTGCGGAGCACCTCGGTCACGTGCAGCGGCCAGGTCTTCCCCACCACCGTGCACACCGGGGTCCCGGCCTCGAGCAGCGCCCGGATGTTGGCGTCCTCCTCCGGGCCCGCGCCCGCCCGGCAGGTCGAGCCGAAGGCTGCCAGGAGCGCGCGCTTCCAGGGGAGGTCGCGCGCCCGGGCGAAGAACTCGGCGTCCTTGGGGTTCGAGCCCGGCCAGCCGCCCTCGATGAAGGCCATCCCCAGCTCGTCCAGGCGGCGGGCGATGCGGAGCTTGTCGTCCACCGAGAGGGAGATCCCTTCCCGCTGGGTCCCGTCGCGCAGGGTGGTGTCGTACAGCTGAATCGTTGGCATCGCTCTCTCCGCCGAACCTGGCGCCGCCCGGACCGAGGCGGGCCGGGTAGTTTAAGGGAGTACCCCCCTCCAGGCGAGAGTTCCCACGCCCCGGGGGACCGGCCGACGGACTCGGAGTCCGAGGCGACCCCCCGAGAGCCCCGCGCCGGACCCCTCGGTGCCGCGTCACCCCAGCGCATTTCGGGAGGGTGAGCCCATGGCCCGAAGCCTGCACACACCCCACCCGAGACCTTACTAGGGGCGCCAGCTGCGCCCGGGTGGTGGACTACATGCGCTCGTTGACTCTGGCCTCACAGGTCGTCCTGCTGCTCGCGGCGGGGCTCGTGCTCATCGGGATCACCGCCGTGGTGGGGTACACCTCCTCCGCGTCGCTGGGACGGGTGATACGCTCCTACCAGTCGGAGAAGCTGCCCGGGCTGCAGGCGCTCGCCGCGCTGGGGATGTCGGTGGCCGAAGCGGCCGGGAGCGCCGCCGGCATCGAGGACGGGGACGCGCCCGAGGCGACTCACCAGAAGGAGCTGATCGGCCTCAAGTCTGCCGTGGCCGAGGGGCAGGAGTACGCCAAGGCCTACCGGGACGTTCCCAAGGACGACGAGGAGCAGCGGGCCTGGGAGTCCACCACCAGCCACCTGCAGGAATGGGTCGCCGCCATCGAGAAGCTCGCGGCGGCCTCCGCCGAGCGCGCCAACCACGCCGACGACTTCGCCAAGGCCGCCGCCGCCCAGCACGACGTCTCCGCCGCCTTCGCCAGCGTCCGGGAGCAGACCCAGCGCATGGTGGTCGAGCTCAAGGGACAGGCCCGGCTGGCCCGGGACTCGGGGGCCGACCTCAACATCTCGGCCATGAGGACGCGGCAAGGGGCCAACCGGATCATCCTCCTCGCCTTCGCCGCCGCGGCCCTGGTGCTGGCCGCCGGGGGCTTCTGGGTGGCCCGCGCCACCCGGCGGGCCCTGCGCTTGCTCAAGGGGGAGGCGCGGCGGCTGCGCGACGCCGTGGCCGCCGGCCAGATCGACGTGCGGGCCGAGACCGCCGGACTGAGCGGTGAGTTCGCCCCCATCGTGGTGGGGATGAACGAGACCATGGACGCCTTCGAGCGCCCCATCCGCGTGACCGCCGAGTACGTGACCCGCATCGGCACGGGGGACCTCCCCGAGCCCATCGCCGAGGAGTACCGGGGCGACTTCAACCTGATCAAGGCGTCGCTCAACGGCTGCATCTCCGCGGTCCGGGCGCTGGTGGACGACGCGGCCACGCTGGCCAAGGCGGGGGTGGAGGGCCGGCTCGCCACCCGGGCCGATGCCTCCCGCCACCAGGGCGAGTTCCGCAGGGTGATCCAGGGAGTGAACGACACGCTGGACGCGGTGGTGACCCCGCTGCAGGCGGCCGCCGAATCGGTCGAGGCCATCTCCCGCGGCGCCATCCCGCCGCGCATCGACGTGGACTACCAGGGGGACTTCGCCCGCATCCGCGACAGCCTCAACCGCTGCATCGACGCCATCAACCTCCTGGTGGCCGACGCCAACGCGCTGGCCCAGGCCGGCGCGGAAGGGCGGCTGGGCACCCGGGCCGACGCCTCCCGGCACCAGGGCGACTTCCGCCGCATCGTGGAAGGCGTCAACCGGACGCTCGACTCGGTGGTCGGACCGCTCGACCTGGCAGCCCGGACGGTGGCCGACCTGGCCTCGGGCAGCATCCCCGCCCCCATTGCCGATGGGTTCAGCGGCGACTTCGCCCGGCTGCGCGACAACCTCAACACCTGCATCGCCGCGGTGAACCACCTGGTGGCGGACACCAACGGCCTGGTCGAGTCCGCCGCCGCGGGCAACCTCTCGCACCGGGCCGACGCCTCCCGCCACCAGGGCGACTTCGCCCGGATCGTGAACGGCATCAACCAGATGCTGGAGGAGGCCACCGCCCCCGCCAACGAGGCTGCAGCGGTGCTGGAGCGGCTGGCCTCCAGGGACCTGTGCGCCCGCATGACCGGCAGCTACCACGGCGACCACGACCGCATCCGCAAGGCCATCAACGCCACCGGTGACGCCCTGCAGGGCGCGCTCATCCAGGTGGCCCGGGCGGTGGAGCAGGTCTCGGGGGCCGCCACGCAGATCGCCTCCTCGTCGCAGGCGGTCGCCTCCGGTGCCTCGGAGCAGGCCAGCTCGCTCGAGTCCATCACCAGCTCGATCGACGCAGTCTCCGGCACCGCCCGCCACTCGGCCGACAGCGCCCAGCAGGCCGACGCGCTCACCGGCGGCGCCCGCACGGCCGCCGGCGCGGGCACCGCCGCGGTCACCCAGCTCCAGGGCGCCATGGAGCGGATCCGCCGCTCCACCGACCGCACCGGGCAGATCATCAAGGACGTCTCGGAGATCGCCTTCCAGACCAACCTCCTCGCCCTCAACGCCGCCGTGGAGGCCGCCCGCGCCGGGGAGGCGGGCCGCGGCTTCGCCGTCGTGGCCGAGGAGGTCCGGTCCCTGGCCCTGCGCGCCAAGGAGGCGGCGCAGAAGACCGAGGAGCTCATCCGCCAGTCGGTCCAGCAGGCGGGCGAGGGGGGGGCAGCGGCTGCCGAGGTCTCGACCCGCCTGGGGGAGATCGCCCAGGGCGTCTCCCGCGTCTCCGACATCGTGGCCGAGATCGCCGCCTCCTCCCGGGAGCAGAGCGCCGGGATCGGGCAGGTCACCCAAGCTCTGGGCGAGATGGACAAGGTCACCCAGCAGAACGCGGCCAGCGCCGAGGAGTCCTCCAGCGCCGCCAGCGAGCTCAGCGCCCAGGCGGAGGAGCTCGCCTCCATGATCGCCACCTTCCACCTCGAGGACGGGCCAGTGGGTGGGGCCCGCCTCGCCACGCCCGGTCGACGGGCCGGCCCGACCGCCCAGCCCACCTTCCCCCGCGCCTGAGGAGAGAACCATGCGCAAGCTGTTCGCCCTGATCGCCGTCGCCCTGATCGCCCCTGCAGCCTTCGCCGAGGACCGCGCCACCACCAAGGACGCGGAGCGGCTGGTCCACAAGGCCGTCGAGTACGTGAAGTCCGCCGGCAAGGAGAAGGCCCTCGCGGTCTTCAGCGATCCCAAGGGTCCCTTCAGCTTCCGGGACCTGTACGTCTTCGCCATCGACTTCAAGGGCACGGTCCTGGCTCACGGGGCGAAGAAGGAACTCATCGGGAAGAACGACTGGGACCGCAAGGACAGGACCGGGAAGCTCTTCACCCAGGCGATGATCCAGATCGCCAAGACCACGGGCAACGGCTGGGAGGAGTACGAGTTCGAGAACCCGGCCACCGGCAAGCTCGAGAACAAGGTCGCCTACGTCGAGCGGGTGGACGACTACTTCGTCGCCTGCGGCGCCTTCAAGCCCTAGCGGCGCCGGACGGGCCCGGCGGCCCTTGCCGGGGCGTGACGGGGCGCCCTGCCCATGCCATGGATCGGGCATGGCGACGCCCAACTTCAAGCAGGAGCTGGTGGCGGTGTTCGGCCAGCCGGTGGCCGAGAATCCCACCCAGGCCATGGTCGAGGCGGCCTTCCGCCACCACGGCCTCCCCTGGCGCTACCTCACCATCGAGGTGGCTCCCGGCGACCTTGCCGCCGCCGTGGCCGGGGCGAGGGCCATGGGCTTCCGCGGCTTCAACTGCACCATCCCCCACAAGGTGGCGGTCATCGCCCACCTCGACGAGCTGGGCGAGTCGGCCGCGCTCATGGGCGCGGTGAACTGCGTGGTGCGCCGGGGCGACCGGCTGGTGGGCGAGAACACCGACGGCAAGGGCTTCCTGGAGTCGCTCCGCCCGCTCCGCGACCCGGCCGGCGCCCGGGTCCTGGTCCTCGGCGCCGGCGGCGCCGCCCGGGCCATCGCGGTCGAGCTGGCGCTGGCCGGCTCCCGGGCCTTCACCGTGGTGAACCGCTCCCCGGCGCGCGGCCAGGCGCTGGTGGACCTCCTGAACGGCAAGGTCCGGGAGCGGGTGGGGCGGGACCTCTCCGCTGCCTTCGTTCCCTGGCAGGGCGACCACCGGGTGGCGGAGGGCACCGACGTCTTGGTGAACACCACCTCCATAGGGCTCTTCCCCGACGTGAACGCGCGGGTGGCCCTCGACCTCGCCTCGCTGCGCCCGGGGATGGTGGTGGCCGACGTCATCCCCAACCCCCCGCGCACCCGCCTGGTCCGCGACGCCGCGGCCCGCGGCTGCACGGTCATCGACGGGCTGGGGATGCTGGTCGGCCAGGGGATCCTGGGAATCCAGTACTGGACCGGGGTCCTGCCCGACGGGAAGGTGATGCGGCAGGCGCTGGAGCAGGTGTTCGGCGGCTGACCCTCAGGCGGTCCGCCGCCCGCCCAAAAAGCGCGCCAGCCGGTCCATGGCCTCGACGAGGCGCTCCCGCGAGGTGGTGTAGGAGAAGCGCAGGTGGCGCTCGGGCGCGTTGCGCCCGAAATCGAGCCCGGGGGTGATCGCCACGCCAGCGCTCTCCAGGATGTCCAGGGCCAGCCGGCCGCTGTCCGCGCCGAAGGCGCCGCACCCGGCGTAGACGTAGAACGCTCCCTGGGGCACGACGGGCACGTCGAACCCCATGGCCCGGAGCGCCGGCACCACCAGATCGCGCCGCGCCCGGAGCTCCTCGCGGCGCGCCTCCAGGACGGCCAGGGTCTCGGGCAGGAACGCGGCCAGGGCCGCACGCTGGGCCAGGGCCGAGGGGCAGATGTAGAGGTTCTGGGCCAGCTTCTCCAGCTCGCGCACGTACTCCGGCGGCGAGACCATCCACCCCAGGCGCCAGCCGGTCATGGCCCAGTACTTGGAGAAGCTGTTCACCACGAACAGCTGGTCGGAGATGGCCAGCGCCGTACCGGGGTCGGCCCCGTAGGTGAGGCCGTGGTAGATCTCGTCCACCACCAGCCGCCCGCCGCGCCGGCGCACCACTTCGTGGATGCCGCGGAGCGCCGCCTCGCCCACCAGCGTGCCGGTGGGATTGGCCGGCGAGGCGACCAGGGCCGCCGCGGTCCGCTCGCCCCACCGCGCCTCGACCAGCTCGGGCGTGAGCTGCCAGCCGGTCTCCGGACCCACCGGAAGACCCACCGGCTCGCCGTCCACCGTGCGGGCGAACTGGCGGTTGCAGGGATAGCCCGGGTCGGCCACCAGCAGCTCGGAGCCGGGGTCGAGGAGCACGGCCAGGGCGAGCAGCAGCGCGCCCGAGGAGCCGGGCGTCACGATCACCCGATCGGGCGAGACCTCCACGCCGTAGCGGGTGCGGTAGAAGCCGGCGATGGCCTCTCGGAGCTCTGGGAGGCCCAGCGCCACGGTGTAGGGAAGCGCCCCGGCGGCCAGCGCCGCCGCGGCCGCCCGACGGATGGGCTCGGGCGTGGGGAAATCGGGCTCCCCCACCTCCATGTGGATGACGGACCGCCCCCCTCGCTCCAGCGCCGCCGCTCGCGCCATCACGTCCATGACGTGGAACGGCTCGATCGCCCCCATCCTGCGGGCCAGGGGCCTGGCGGGGACGGCTGCGCGAGAGGTCACGCGGCCAGTCTACCAGGGCCCGCCCGGCGGCGTGCGTGGCGCCGTGACGAAGGGGCCCTGGCAGAGCTAGCGCATCGCGGCCACGGGGCTTGCGGCCGCCGAGGCCTGCTCGCCCGGCTGCTGTGTGGCGACCGGCCGCGGCTCGACGCGCTCGCCGTTGGCCAGCATGCGCAGGGAGAGCGCCAGCAGCGCCGAGATCAGCTCGCCCGAGCCCGGGACGTCCAGCTTCCGGTAGATGCGCTTGCGGCGTGCGCGGATGGTCTCCGGCGACACGTTGGCGGCGGCCGCCGAGTCCTTGCAGGCGAACCCCTGCGCGAGCCGCAGCACCTCGGAACGCTCGGCGGGGGTGAGATTCGTGCCCTCCAGGAAACGGGCGGTGAACGGCGTGAGCACCTCGACGTCGATGTGCGGCATTTGCCTTGGTCTCCCGCGGGCTCTTCGCCCGCTACGCGGCCCGCCGTGCTCCCCGTTCCACCAGGAGCCCCACCGGCCGGGCCGCTCGGTGTTGGCGTCACGTTAGGCACGGCCCGCCCGGAGGCAACCCCCCCCGCCGCCGATTTTCGCCATGCGCTGTCCTTTTGTGGTCAAGAGCCCGCGCTTATTCGGTTTTCTTGTCGTACGCCTCAGGGGCGCGCCTCGGTTCCGGAGCCCAGCGCGGCATCGGCTGGGCCAGGGCCAACGGGGCGGCGGCCCTTCCGTAGGCGCCCTCCGTCCACCAGCATTCGGCCCGCCCACCGGTAGACGTTGAACTCGGCGACCAGGCCGCGCATCGCCCGCATGCGCGCCCGCATCTCCCCCCGTCCCATGGCCAGAGCGGCCGCCAGCGCCGCGCTCGCCTCCTCCAGGTCGTAGGGGTTCACGAGCAGCGCGTCGGAGAGCTCGCGGGAGGCGCCGGTGAACCTGGAGAGCACCAGGACGCCGCCCTCGTCCTCACGGGCGGCCACGAACTCCTTGGCCACCAGGTTCATGCCGTCGTGCAGCGCCGAGACGTAGCAGAGGTCGGCGGCGCGGTAGTAGCGGTAGACGGTGGGCGGGGCGTGGTGGGCGCGCAGGAGGATCACCGGACGGTACGACCCGTCGCCGAAACGCTCGTTCACCCGCACCGCCAGCTGCTCCACGCTCCGGTCGAGCTCCTGGTAGCGGGCGATGGCCGATCGGCTCGGGGCGGCGAGCTGGACGAAGGTGAACCGGCCCAGGAACCGGGGGAACCTCTCCAGGAGCCGCTCCACCGCCAAGAGCCGCTCCTCGATGCCCTTGGTGTAGTCGAGCCGGTCCACGCCGACGCCGAGGAGCGAATCGGGCGAGAGGCCGAGCTCCCGGAAGACCTCCGCCCGGCACTCGGGTACCGGCGGGGAGGCCTCGGCCCAGCGCGACGGCCAGTCCACGGAGATGGGGTAGGCGCGGACCAGGGTCTCCTCGCCCCCCAGCACCACGCTCTGGCGCTCCCGGTCGACGCGGGCCTCCAGGGAGCGGTCGACCGACTCGAGGAAGTTGTTGCAATGGGCCTGTACGTGGAAGCCGAGGATGCTCGAGCCGAGCAACCCCTCCAGCAGCGCGGGGCCGAACGGACAGATCCCGAAGCGCTCGCCCCCCGGCCAGGGGATGTGCCAGAAGGTGACGATGGTGGCCCGCGGCAGCCGCTCCCGCACCATCCGCGGCAGGAGCGCGAAGTGGTAGTCCTGCACCAGCACCACCGGATCGCTTCCCCGGGCCTCCTGCGCCACCGCCTCGGCGAAGCGCCGGTTCACCGTGCGGTAGTGTTCCCAGTCCTCGCCGCGGAACACCGGCCTGATGTGGGCCTGGTGGCAGAGCGGCCAGAGCCCCTCGTTGGACAGGCCCAGGTAGTAGCCCTGCTCCTCCTCGGGGGAGAGCCAGATCCGCCGCAGCGCGTAGGTGGGAGCATCGGGCGGGACCTGGACGCGGTCGTGCCGGTCCACGTGATCCCGGTCGGCCGCCCCGGCACCGTGCGCGATCCAGGTCCCGGAGCAGGCCTCCATCACCGGCTCCAGCGCCGTGACCAGACCGCTGGCCGGCCGGACCACCCCCACCGAGCCGTCGGCGCGCCGCTCATGGGAGAACGGCTCGCGGTTGGCCACCACGATCACCTCGCTCCCCGGCAGGTGGCGGGAGAGGACCTCGCGCAGCCGGTCCGGGCCCCAGATCCCTGCCCTGCCCTCGGCCTGCTCGGCCACGAGGTCGGCCACCAGCGCCCTCACGTCGGAGAGCAGCGGCTGGAACTGCCGTCGGGCGCGCGGCCCGGGCGCGGGCCCGGCGCCGGCGAGCGGCAACGCGCCCCACAGGACCCTGCGCATCTCCTGGGTCCAGGACCGCCAGGAGAAGCGCACCGCCAGGATGGTGGCCAGGGCCGCCGCCGCGGCCACTGCCGCGAAGGCGGTCCACAGCGTGAGCCGGGTCTGTGCCTCCCGCCGCGCCACCGCCGAGAGGTCTTGCACCACCGCCGCGAAGCCCAGCGGCCCTCGCCCATCGGCTAGCGGCACGGCGGTCACCTGGACGAGCCCCGCGGGCCCGACCTCCTCGATGCCCCAGGAGCCCCACGCCGGCCCGTGGCCCGGACCGCGCGCCTGCATCGCCTTGCACCCCACCTCCTCCGGCCATCCCGCGGTGCTGGCCACCAGCGCCCCGCCCGCGTCGCAGGCCGCGGCAGCGCTCACCGGCTCCGCGCGCGCCAGGCGGGTGAGGATCCCCTCCACGCGGGCCCGGTCCGCGTCGCGCAGCGCCGCCTGGAGCGGCTCGCGGTTGGCCGCCACCAGGAGCTCCGCCCGCGCCTGCAGCTCGCGGTCGGTGAAGCGACGTCCGGTCCGCTGGACCAGCGCGGTGGCGCCCCAGGCCACGACCGAAAGGAGCAGGAGCAGCGGGAGGAGCAGTGCCACCGCGGCGCGCATGACCCGGGGATGGTATCCGGCGCATCCGCCGCCGGTCCAAGCGTCAGCTGGGGCGCGGCGCCCCTGCCCGCCCCGGGCGGAATGGCCCGTGGCCGAAGGGGGCTCATCCCACCTGCGCCGCGGCGGCCCGATCGGCGAGCACCAGCACCTCCCCGGCCGGCCGCAGCTGCGCGGCCGGGATGGGGTCCTCGCCGGGCCGGGCCCTGAGGAGCCTTCGCAGGGGCTCGGCCTTGTCGGCCCCGGCAACCAGGAAGAGGAGCGACCGGGCCCGCTCGAAGAGCGGCGGCGTGAGGGTGATGCGCTCGACCGCTGGCGGCGGCCCGGAGGCCGCCACCACCCAGCGTCGCCGCTCGCGCAGGGCCGGGCTGCCCGGGAAGAGCGAGGCGGTGTGGCCGTCCGTCCCCAGCCCCAGGAGCGCCAGATCCAGGACCGGCGCCTCGGCCGAGCCGAAGTGGTCCTGCAGCGCGGCCTGGTAGCGGGTGGCCGCCTCGGGCGCGCCCAGCTCCGCCTCCATGCGGTGTACCGAACCGGCAGGAACCCGGTCGAGCAACGCCTCCCGCGCCATCCGGAAGTTCGAGGCGGGGTCGTCGGGCGGGACGCCGCGCTCGTCCCCGAAGAAGACGTGCACCTGCGGCCAGGGCACCCGCCGGAGGAAGGGCTCCGCGGGGTCGGCGAGGAGCCGGTAGAGCAGGCGCGGCGTCGACCCGCCCGACAGCGCCACCGAGAAGGCCCCGCGCGCCTCCACCGCCGCTACGGCGAGCCGCGCCACCTCCTCGGCGGCGCGCCGCGCCAGCTCGTCCGGGCCCTGGAGGCGCACCAGCCGCGCCGGTCCGGCCGGCGCGCCCTGGCCCTCGGCCGAGCTCACTCCGGCACCCACTGGCGCCCGTCCCGGGCCAGCAGCTCGGCCGCCGCGGCCGGCCCGAAGGTCCCGGCCGCGTAGTTGGGGAAGTCGCGGGCCGGCACGGTGGCCCACACGTCCAGGATCGGGGCCACGATGCGCCAGCTCGCCTCGACCATGTCGGCCCGGTGGAACAGGGTGGTGTCGCCGGCGATGGCGTCGTGGAGCAGCCGCTCGTAGCCGGTGGAGGGCGCCACCGGCCCGAAGTCCTTGTAGCTGAAGTCCAGCTTGACCGGCTGCAGCTCGATGGAGGCGCCCGGCTTCTTGGCGCGCATGGAGATGGAGATGGCCTCCTCCGGCTGGATGAGGATGTCGAGGCGGTTGGGGTCGACCCGCTCGAGCCCCACCTCCTCGAAGAGCAGCAACGGGGGGCGCTTGAAGACGATGGAGATCTGGGTGTCGCGCCGCGCCAGCCGCTTGCCGGAGCGGACGTAGAAGGGCACGCCGGCCCAGCGCCAGTTCTCGACCATCAGCCGCAGGGCCGCGTAGGTCTCGGTCTGGGAGGTGGGCGACACCTTGGGCTCGGCGCGGTAGGCCGGGACCCGCTCCCCGCCGAGCGTCCCCTCGCCGTACTGGCCGCGGACCGTCTGGCGAAGCACCTCCTCCGGGGTCATGGTCCGGATGGCGTCGAGCACCTTCACCTTCTCGTTGCGCACCGCCTCGGCGGAGAAGGTCGAGGGCGGCTCCATGGCCACCAGGGTGAGGAGCTGGAAGATGTGGTTCTGCACCATGTCGCGGACCACGCCGGCGTGGTCGTAGTAGTCGCCGCGCGACTCGATGCCCAGCTCCTCGGCCATCGTGATCTGCACGTTGTCCACGTAGCGCCGGTTCCAGACGGGCTCGAAGATGCCGTTGGCGAAGCGGAAGACCAGGAGGTTCTGGACCGTCTCCTTCCCCAGGTAGTGGTCTATCCGGTAGATCTGCCCCTCGCGCAGGATGCCGATCAGCTCCCGGTTCAGGGCCACCGCCGACTCCAGGTCGTGGCCGAAGGGCTTCTCGATGATCACCCGGCGCCAGCCCTTGTCCTCGCTGGTCAGCCCCGCCGCCCCCAGCCCGCGGACGATCTTGCCGAACTCGTCGGGCGGCGTGGCCAGGTAGAAGACCGCGTTCCCGGCGGTGCCGTGGGTCTGCTTGGCGTGGGCCAGCGCCTCGGCCACGCCGGCGTAGGTGGCGGCGTCCTCGAAGTCGCCGCGCACGTAGTGGATGCGCTCGACGTAGTCGGCCCAGATCTGGTCCTCGACCGGCCGGGTGGCGAACTGGCGCAGGGCCTGGGTCGCGTACTCCCGGTAGGAGTTGTTGTCGAGCGGCCGCCGGGCCACCCCGACGATGGCCACGTTCTTGGGCAGGAGCCCGTTGGCGCGCAGGTTGTAGAGCGACGGCAGGAGCTTGCGCTTGGTGAGGTCGCCCATGGCGCCGAACACCACGAAGGCGCAGGACTCGCCGGGAGGGAGGGCGGCGGGGCTCATGGCTTCTCCTCGCGCCGGGTGGCCTCGGCGTGGCCGCCGAACCCCCGCCGCATGGCCGAGAGGAGCTTGTCGCCCAGGGTGGACTCCTCGCGGGAGCGGAAGCGCGCGAAGAGCGAGGCCGCCAGCACCGGCGCCGGCACCGCCTCCTCCACCGCCGCCTGCACCGTCCAGCGCCCCTCGCCGGAGTCGGCCACCGCTCCCCGGAAGGCGGAGAGCTGCGGGTCGGCCGACAGCGCTGCGGCGGCCAGGTCGAGGAGCCAGGAGGAGACCACGCTGCCTCGCCGCCACAGCTCGGCGATCTCGCCCAGCTCCAGCTGGTAGCGGAGCTCGGGGGGGACCTCGGGGCCGGCGGCGCCGGAGAGGATGTCGAAGCCCTCGGCGTAAGCCTGCATCAGGCCGTACTCGATGCCGTTGTGGATCATCTTGACGAAGTGGCCGGCGCCGCTGGGGCCGCAGTGCAGGTAGCCCTGCTCGGCCGTCCCCGCGCCGGCGCGGCCGGGCGTGTCCGGCGCGGCGGCCTTGCCCGGGGCCAGCGTTCGGAAGATCGGCTCCAGGCGCCGGAAGGCCTCCCGGTCGCCGCCGACCATGAGGCAGTAGCCGCGCTCCAGCCCCAGCACGCCGCCGCTCGTGCCCACGTCCAGGAAGGCGATCCCCCGGGCCCGCAGCGCGACCGACCTTTGGACGTCGTCCTTGAAGAAGGAGTTGCCGCCGTCGACCACCACGTCGCCCCGGGCCAGCTTCTGCGCCAGGGCCCGCACCGTCTCCTCGGTGGGGGGGCCGGCCGGGACCATCACCCACACCGCCCGCGGCGCCGGCAGCTTGGCGATCAGGTCGTCGAGCGAGCTGGCCCCCACGCCTCCCTGGCCGGCCAACGCCGCCACCGCCGGCGCCTCCGGGGCCCAGCCCACCACCCGGTGTCCGCCCTGGAGCAGGCGCCGGGCCATGTTGCCGCCCATCCTCCCCAGGCCCACCATCCCGATTTCCATGCGTCCCTCCCTCAGCCTCTCCCTCGGGCCTCCAGCGCGCGGACCTTCTCCACGCGCCGCAGGTGCCGGGGCGCGCCGTCGAAGCGCGCCGCCACGAACGCCTCGGCGATCTCCAGCGCCAGCGCCTCGCCCACCACCCGGGACCCCAGCGCCAGCACGTTCATCTGGTCGTGCTCCACGCCCTGGTGCGCAGAGTACGTGTCGTGGCACAGCCCAGCCAGGATACCCGGAAACTTGTTGGCCGCGGCAGCGGCGCCGACCCCCGACCCGCACACCACGATCCCCCGCTCGGCCCTCCCGCCCAGGACCGCCTCGACCACGGCGGCGGCGAGATCCGGATAGTCGCTGGGCACGTCGTCGTGAGCCCCCAGGTCCAGCACCTCGTGGCCCGCGGCCCGCAGCCGCTCCGCCACGGCATCCTTCAGCCTCCACCCAGCGTGATCGCCAGCCACCGCCAGACGCACGAGGACCTCCCAGCCTACCGTCCTTAAGGCTGCCGGGGACCCCGCGCCGCGGTTCGCGGGGCAGGGCGGCGAAACGCCCCCGCCCCGGCCAGGGTGGCGCCCGGGACCGGCCTGGGAGGCGCGCGCCGGAGTTCGACACGGGGCCGCCATCCGTGGTTTGTTGAGCCCCGTGATGTTCCAGGCGAATGAGGAGAGCGCCGGCAAGGACCTCGCCGCCCGCTGGGCCGCGGGCCAGGTGACGCCCGAGCTCCTCGAGCAGACCCGCGAGGCGCTCGGGGCGGTGGGTCCCGGGGAGCTGGAAGAGGCCCGCTCGCTGCTCTCCGGCGTCCTCTCCCGGCTCGACGGCCCGGACCGGCCCGCGGCCCGCCGCGCCGTCCTCGCCCTCCTCGACGCCGTGCGTCGCCGATTCTTCACCCGCCTCCTGCGGCCCGAGCAGATCGACCCGTGGCTGGAGGTGCTCCTCCCCGCCCTGGACCGCGCCGACGTCACCGTGGGCGATGTCCTCCTCTCGCGGGAGCAGACCGATCCGCGGACGGTGGCCTTCCGGCTGCTCGGGGCCGAGGCCTCCGAGCTCACCGTCGCCGACGTCGCCCGCCGCACGAGGGCCCTGGCGCGCGGCATCCTGGCCCTGGGCGGCGCGGACGCCAAGGTGGCCATCCTCTCCGAGAACTGCCTGGAGGCGGCGCTGTGCGACCTGGCCTGCCTCTCCTCGGGCATCGTGGACTTCCCCCTGCCGGCCAACGCCGTGGCCGATCAGATCGTCTACATGCTCAAGCACTCCGGGGCCCGCGTGCTGCTGGCCTCGGACGAGGAGCAGCTGGCCAAGGTGCTGCCCTCGCTGCCGCTCCTCCCCGACCTGCAGGAGGTGGTGGTGTTCTCCCGGGCCTCCGCCGAGCGGCACGGGCTGCTCTCCCTCCCGCAGATGGTGGACCAGGGGGCGGACTACGACGAGGGGGCCCGGGCGGCGCGCGCCGCCAAGGTCCGCGCCGGCGACCTGGCCACGGTGATGTACACCTCGGGCACCACCGGGCGGCCCAAGGGGATCATGTTCACCCACCGCAACATCGTCTCCAAGCGGCTGTGCCGCGGCTTCGCGCTGGGGGACGTGGGCGAGGGGGACGTGTTCCTCTGCTACCTGCCGCTCTACCACACCTTCGGGCGCTGGCTGGAGCTCATGGCCACGCTGTGGTGGGGGGCCACCTACGTCTTCGCCCGCTCCACGGTCCAGGCCTCGCTGCTCGAGGACTTCCGCCGGGTGAAGCCCACCGTCTTCATCTCCGTCCCCAAGAAATGGATGGAGCTGCAGGAGGCGGCCATCTGGGAGGCCGCCTCCGACGACGCCGACGAGCTGGCCACCCACCTGCGCGGCATCACCGGCGGCCGCCTGCGCCACGGCCTCTCGGCCGCCGGCTACCTCGACCCGGTCGTGTTCCGCGGTTTCCAGCGGGCCGGCATCGAGCTCTGCTCCGGCTACGGCATGACCGAGGCCACCGGCGGCGTGACCATGACCCCGCCCGGCGAGTACGTGGACGGATCGGTGGGCAAGCCGCTGCCGGGGATCGAGTGCCGCCGGGCCGACGACGGCGAGCTGCTCATCCGCGGCCCCTACGTCTCGCCCGGCTACTACCAGCCGGTCGACGGGGAGCACGGCCTCGACGCCCAGGGCTGGTTCCATACCGAGGATCTCTTCCTGGTGACCCCCGAGGGCCACTGGTGCATCACCGGCCGGAAGAAGGAGATCTACAAGAACCGCCAGGGGCAGACCATCGCCCCGCAGCGGGTGGAGAACCTGTTCCGCGACTTCGAGGCGGTGTCGCAGTCGTTCCTGGTCGGGGATCACCGCGAGTACAACACGCTGCTGGTCTGGCCCAACCCCCGGGTGGTGACCGGCCGCTCGCCGCAGGAGCTCACCGAGCTCATCTCCTCGCTGGTGGCCAGCGCCAACCGCTTCCTGGCCCCCTTCGAGCGGGTGGTGGCCTTCCAGGTTCTCCCCCGCGCGCTCGACCAGGAGCACGGGGAGCTGACGCACAAGGGCAGCTACCGGCGCGAGGAGATCGAGCGGAACTGGAAGGAGCTCATCGGAAGGATGTACGAGCAGCGCCACCTGGCGCTGCCGGTGGACGGCCGCTTCCTCCGCCTCCCCAACTGGGTGCTGCGGGAACTCTCGGTGCTGCAGCACGAGGTCTCGCTCCAGGATGGCGAGCTCCGCGCCGGGGAGCGCCGGCTGCGGGTGGGGGCCGATCCCGCCGCCCCCGGCTCGCTCCGCATCGGCGACCTGGCCTACGCCTGCGACGGGAGCGTGGTGGACCTGGGCGCCCTGCTCTCCCACCCCACGCTGTGGGTGGGGAACGAGCCGCTGCGCCGGTTCCTGGGTGAGGAGGCTTTCGGCTCGCTGGTGGCCCGCAAGCGCAAGAGCACCGGCGGTGACCTCCACCTCGACCCCCGCCTGTGGCCGCCGCCGGAGGCGGAGCGGGTCCCCGCCCTGCTCGAGGAGGTGGACCGGGGGGAGGTCACCTTCGCCTCCATCCACGCCGCCGGGGAGCTGCTCCGCGCCGAGCGGCCCGAGGCCCGCCGGGCTATCAGCCACCTCCACATCGGCCTGGCCGTGGCCCAGAGCGACCAGGCCGCGCTGTGCCGGGCCCTGCTCCGCCGCGCCGCCGACGCGCCCGACGAGGACGTGCGGCGCCGGGCCTTCCGCGTGCTGCTCCCCAACGAGGAGCCGGCCGAGTCGCTGGCGACGCTGCGGCTCTTCCTCGACCGGCTGGGGAGCATCGCCCTGCGCGACGAGGACCTGGCCGACCTGGGCGAGCGGGGGCTCACCGACGCTCAGGTGCAGGTTCTCCTCGCCCGCCTCACCGGCGCCCGGGGGGACGCCGCGCCCACCGACCCATCGGACCGCCGGCTGCTGGTCGGGGTGATGCGGCTCCTCACCGCCTGCGCCATCGCCCACCCGGTCTACTTCGCCCGGGTCCGCGTGCCGC
Source organism: Anaeromyxobacter sp. (assembly GCA_035541675.1). Taxonomy (GTDB): domain Bacteria; phylum Myxococcota; class Myxococcia; order Myxococcales; family Anaeromyxobacteraceae; genus Anaeromyxobacter. Next base: position 36,373 of record DATKMW010000104.1, read on the forward strand.
TGGCCAGGCTGGCGCTGCACGACGACGCCGAGATGGCCGCCCGCGCCGGCGAGGAGTTCGACCGGCTCCGCCGCGGCTTCTCCAACTGGGTCGGCCCCAACCTCCGCCTGGCCATCGATCCCCAGACCGGCGCCGAGTACGGCTGGAAGGACGTGCTGGTCTTCGACGACGCCATTCCCCGGGAGGCCCGCAGCCACCTCCTGCAGGCCCTGGAGGACACCACCATCGTCCGCGCCTCGGTCTTCTTGCTGGGGCGCGGGGTGCTGCTCTCCCTGGCGGACATCCCGCCCGGCGGCGCGACCCTCTCCCTCCTGGGCCGGGAGCACGGCAAGGCGGTCTACCGGCTGTCGGTGCACACCCGTGCCCGCGAGGTGTTCGACCTGGCCATCAACCAGGCCGAGGAGATGAACTTCGCCGCCCTCCGCAAGGAGGTCTCCTGGCTCCTGGCGGCGGGGGCCCCGCCGCCGCTGGTGGAGCAGTTCGGCGGCTACTTCGCGGAGTGGGGCATCTTCACCGAGGAGTTCATCCCCGGCGAGGACGTGGAGCGCAAGGTGGCCCGCTTCCTGCGCCAGGGGGAGTCGGCGCGGCTGCGCTCGCTCTGGCCGTTCCTGGTCTGGAGCGCGGCCCAGCTGCACGTGCGCTTCTGGGAGCGAAGCCAGCGTAGGCTGGCCCTGCGCGAGCCCTCCCCCTCCGCCTTCATCGTCCCCTCGCACGACTACCAGACCGGGGCCCGCCTGGTGTCGGTGTCCGACCGCTCGCCCTGCGCCTCGCTGGACGAGGTCCTGGATCGCTTCCAGCGCGCCTTCGTCGATCGCACCGTGGCCGTCTTCCCCGACCTGGCCGCGGAGGCGGACGACCAGCTCCTCCTCTCCGCCGCCGTGGAGGCAGTCGGACACGACGCCGGGCTGGCCCTGCTCGAGCAGGCCGGGCCGTCCTCCCCGCGCGGCCCGGCCATGGCGGCGCTCACCGAGCGGCTGCGCGCCACCGGGCTCACGCCCCACCGGGTCTGGTTCGCGCTCCGTCGCTACCGCCGCTGGCTGGCGGTCAACCCCGCGCCCACCGTGGAGGCGAGGGGGAAGATGCTGGGCGAGCTGTGGGGGACCTACCGCCTGGGGGAGGTCGAGGTCGACTGGCCGGACACCCGGGTCCGCTTCTTCCGCCACACGGTCTTCGCGGATGCGCGCCCGGCGCTGGCCGCGGCCCTCGACCGGCTGGTCCAGCAGTCGCGGGCCAGGCCGGGGAGCGGGGGCGAGCTCGACCTGGAGGCGCAGGTGGCGGCGGTGCGGGGCGCGGCCCATCCCACCGCCGAGGAGGACTACTTCCTGGCCCGCATGACCTATCGCTACCTGGCGCCCACCGACGAGGTGGCCCTCATCTCCATGCCGGCCGGCGGGCACTTCGTCACCGAGGTGGTGGTGGCGCTCACCGACGAGGCCGGCGAGCGGTTCTCGGTGCGCGGCCCGGTCTCCCCGCGCGAGGTGGCCCGCCTGCTCCAGCTCTTCCACGAGTCCAACCTGCAGGTCACCTTCTCGGCTGAGCACGAGTTCCTGCTCTGCCTCGACCCGCAGGAGGCGGTCATCGGCGGCCTCTACTACCGGCAGGTGGGGCCGGATCGGGTGAACATGGAGAAGATCACCGTGGCCCGGCGCCACCGCGGCAAGGGCGTCTCCGACGGCCTGATGCGGGTCTTCCTCCGCCGCCTCCGCGCCCGGGGCGTGCGGCGGCTGGAGACCGGCTTCTTCCAGCCCGGCTACCTGCGCCGCTTCGGCTTCCGCACCGACCCGACCTCGGGCGGGCTGGTCCGGGACCTGGAACTCGAGCTCTACCCCGCCTGAGCTTCGCCATGAACTCCACCCCCTGGAAGCTCATCGACACCACCCTCCGCGAGGGAGAGCAGTTCTCCAAGGCTTCCTTTCGCACCGAGGACAAGCTGGAGATCGCCAGGGCCCTCGACACCTTCGGGGTGGAGTACGTGGAGGTCACCAGCCCGGCCGCCTCGCCCCAGTCGCAGCGCGACGCCGCGCAGCTCGTGAAGCTGGGCCTCTCGGCCCGGGTCGTGACCCACTCCCGCTGCGTGGTGGACGACGTCCGGGCCGCGGTCGACAGCGGCGTGCGGGGGATCGGCCTGCTCTTCGCGACCAGCCGCATCCTCCGCGACACCTCCCACGGCCGCTCCATCCAGCAGATCATCGACCTCATGGGACCGCCCATCGAGCTGGCCATCAAGTGCGGGCTGGAGGTGCGCTTCTCGGCCGAGGATGCCTTCCGCAGCGATGTGGCCGACCTCCTGGCCGTCTACCGGGCCGCCGAGCAGCTGGGGGTCCACCGGGTGCACGTCACCGACACCGTCGGCATCGCCACCCCGCGGCAGGTGTACGCCCTGGTGCGCGAGGCGCGCCGCGCCGTCCGCTGCGATATCGGGTTCCACGGCCACAACGACGCCGGCTGCGCCATCGCCAACGCCTACGAGGCGGTGAGCGCCGGCGCCACCCACGTCGACGTGTCGGTGCTGGGGATCGGCGAGCGGGTGGGGATCACGCCGCTGGGCGGCTTCGTGGCCCGCATGTTCTCGCTCGAGCCCCAAGCGGTGCCGGAGCGCTACCGTCTGGGGCAGCTCCGGGAGCTGGAGCGGCTGGTGGCGCGGGTGGTGGGGGTCGAGGTCCCCTTCAACAACTACGTGACCGGGGAGACCGCCTTCGCCCACAAGGCGGGCATGCACCTCAAGGCGATGATGAGCAACCCCGGAGCCTACGAGATCTTCCCCCCCGAGGCCTTCGGCCTCTCCCGCCGGCTTGTCCTGGGCAGCAGGCTCACCGGCCGGCACGCCATCGCCTACCGGGCGAGGGAGATCGGCATCACCTTCGGCGAGTCCGAGCTGCGCGAGATCACCCGGCGCATCAAGGAGATGGCCGACAAGGGCGAGCTCTCCGAGGAGCAGATCGACCGGGTGCTCCGGGAGTGGGTCACCGCCTGAGCGGGGGCGCGGGCGGTCAGCGCCCGAACCGCTCCCGGCGGTACCGGGCTGTGGCATCGATGGTCACCGCCACCAGCAGCACCGCGCCGGTGATGACGAAGCGCGCCGACGAGGCGAAGGCCAGCAGGTCCATGCCGTTGGTGATGGCGCCGATGACCAGCGCCCCGAGGAGCGCCGACCAGGTGGTGCCCCGGCCACCGAAGAGGCTGGTGCCGCCGATGACCGCGGCGGCGATGGCGTCGAGGAGGATGTCCCCGCCGCCGGAGGACTGATTGACCGCGAAGAGGCGGGAGGCGGCCAGGATGCCGCCTGCGGCCGCCAGGCCCGAGGCCAGCGCGAACACGGCGGTGCGGATCCGGTCGACCGGGATCCCGGCGCGACGCGCCGCCTCCGCGCCGCCGCCCACCGCGTAGATCCAGCGGCCGAAGCGGGTCCTCCGGGTCACCCGGTCGAGGGCGACCACCAGGACAAGGAACCCGGCCACCCCGGCCGGGATGCCGGCGATGCGCGGGTCGCCCCGCGGGTTGCGGTTCACGCTCATGAGCCAGACCGCGCCGATGATCGCCGCGGAGATGAAGGCGTCGCGCACCGCCCGCGCGGTGGCGCTGCGAGCCGGCAGCCCGGCGGCGGCGCGCCGGCGCCGCCCCCACTCGCCCCCCACCCAGAGCACCGCCACCGCGAGGGCGGCCGCCACCCACCCCAGCCACACCGGCAGCCGCGCGTTGGCGAGACCCACGATGAAGGGGTCGGAGAGGTTGATCGTGCCGGTGCTCCCCAGGATCCACAGGAGCGCACCCTGCCAGCCCAGGTAGCCCGCCAGGGTCACCACGAACGACGGGACGCGGAGCTTGGTGACCCACGCGCCCTGGGCGAGGCCGATGCCAAGCCCCAGCGCCAGCCCCGAGGCGACCGCCAGCGGGCCCGGGACCCCGTGCTTCACCGAGAGCACCGCCATCGCCGCGGCGCAGAAGCCGCTCACCGCCCCGACCGAGAGGTCGATCTCGCCGAGGAGCAGGACCAGCACGACGCCGACCGCGATGGTCCCCACCCCGGCGATCTGCACGAGCAGGTTGGTGAGGTTGAGCGGCGTGAGGAAATAGGGGTTGGCGAGCCGGAAGACGGCCGCGATGAGGAGGAGCCCCAGCACGACCGGCAGCGCCCCCAGCTCGCCCTGGCGGAAGCGCACCCCCAGCGCCCCGAGCGCTCCCGGCCGGGGGCGCGACGCCCCTCCCCTGGCCGGCCCGCTGGCGGACCTCGCGTCCATGAGCACCTACGCGGGCGGCTCGACCGCCCCGGACTCCGCCCCGGTGATGGAGGCCACCACACCCTGGTGCGTGGCGCTCCCGGTGTCGAAGCTCGCCACCCGCCTCCCCTGGCGCAGCACCACGATGCGGTCGGTCACCTCGAACACGTCGGCCAGGTTGTGGCTGATCACCACCACCCCCAGCCTGCGCCTCCGGAGGTTCCGGATGAGCTCCTTCACTTGCTGGGTCTGCTCGACGCCCAGGGCGGCGGTGGGCTCGTCGAGGAGCACCACCTTCGAGTCCCACATCACCGCCCGCGCCACCGCCACCGACTGCCGCTGGCCCCCCGACAGCGCCGCCACCGCCGTGCGGAGCGTGGGGATGCGCACGTGCAGCTCCTGCACGAGCTCGAACGCCCGCCGCTCCATCGCCAGCTCGTCCAGCACCGCCAGTGGACCGAACAGGGCACGGGCCCGCTCCCTCCCCAGGTGTAGGTTGGCCACCACGTCGAGGTTCTCGCACAGGGCCAGGTCCTGGTAGACGGTCTGCACCCCCAGCTCGGCGGCGGCGCGGGGCGTGGCCACCTGCACCCGGCGCCCCGCGAACCGGTACTCCCCGGCGTCGGCGGGGTGGACGCCGGAGATGACCTTCACCAGCGTGGACTTCCCCGCCCCGTTGTCTCCCACCAGGCCCACCACCTCCCCGGCGTCCACCTCGAAGTCCACGCCGGCGAGGGCCTGCACCGCCCCGAAGCGCTTCACCACGCCTCGGAGCTCCAGCAGCCACGGGTGCGCCCCGGTGGCCACGCCATCCCCGCCTACTTCATCCCCACGCGCTTGGTCTCGGCGTGGCCCAGCCCGACCTGCTCGGCGGTCCAGAAGCCGTCCTTCACCACGGTCTGGCGGACGTTGGCCCGCGTGACCGCCTCCGGCGTGAGCAGCACCGCCGGCACCTCCTTGCTCCCGTTGGCCACCGTGTGACCGTGGGTCAGTCCGGCCGGGATGGCCCGCTTCCGCAGCAGGTCCACCGCCATCCGGGCGGCGTCGGCCGCCTCCGGCCGGATGGGCTTGTAGACGGTCATGTACTGCTGGCCGTCGACGATCCGCTGGACGGCCGTGAGCTCGGCGTCCTGGCCGGTCACCGGCGGAAGCGGGGAGAGAGCCGCCGCCCGCATGGCGGCGATGGCCCCGCTGGCGGTGCCGTCGTTGGCGCAGTAGACGCCGTCGACCTTGTCAGCGAGCGCGGTCAGGGCCTGCTGCATCTCGGTCTGGGCCTGATCGGGGCTCCAGTCGGGCGTGTCGTACTCCTTGGCGATGGTGAGCTTCCCCGCCTTCACCAGGGGGTCGAAGATCTCGTGCGCCCCGCGCTTGAACAGGCCGGCGTTGTTGTCGGTGGGTGCGCCGTTGATCATGACGATGGTCGGCTTGGCGATCTTCTCGGCCCTGAGCTTGTCCACCAGGCTTTGGGCCTGGAGCCTCCCCACCTGCTCGTTGTCGAAGGAGACGTAGGCGTCGACCCCGGACGAGTTCAGGATCAGCCGGTCGTAGGCGATGACCGGCACCCCCTGGGCCCTGGCCTTCTCGGCGATGGCCGCGGCGCCGGCGGAGTCGACCGGGTCGAGCACCAGCACCTGGGCGCCGTTGGTGAGGGCGGCCTCGGCCTGGGAGAGCTGGCGCCCGGCATCCTGATCGGCGTTGCTGTAGATGACCTCCACCCCGGGGGCGAGCGTCTTCATCTCCGCCTCGAAGTCCGGGCGGTCCGCGGTCTCGTAGCGCGTGGTCTTGGTCTCCGGGAGGAGGAGCGCCACCTTGCCCTTCATGGCGCCGTTCATCCCCGCCGCCAAGGCCGGTGCCCCGGCCAGGGCAAGCGCCAGGGCGGCGGCCACCCGGCCCGCCCGTATGAATGTCTGCCTCATGTCCTTTCCTTTCGCCGGGCCACGACGCGGGAGGGAGCCACACTCCGCCCAAAGCGTCGCGACGCTCCGGCATCGATCTCCTGCGCGTGAACCTAGCCACGCCCTCGCCGGCGGCCCAGGCCGCCAGTCGGGTGGCGGCGGGAAGCGCTCCGGCGGGAAGGCGCTCACGGCCCCCGGCGGTCCGAGGCCGTGCCGACGGCCGACCCCCCGGAGAGCGCGAGCCTGGCTTGGCCCTCGCCGGCCCGGCGGCCGCGGCCTCCGGCGGTGCGCATTCGGTCCGGTCCTCGCTCGGCGGGCCGGGCGGCGGGGTAGACTGCGCGCTCCATGCTCCGCAGCCGACTCCTCCTCCTCGGCGCCGCCGTGCTCTGGTCCACCGCCGGGGCGGCTATGAAGCTGTGCGGCCTCTCGGGCTTCCAGATCGCCGGGGGGCGCTCGCTGGTGGCGGGCCTGTTCCTGCTCATCGCCCTCCCCGAGGTCCGCCGCCGGCCTACCGTGCGGATGGCTCTGGGCGTGGGCGGCTACGCCTTCACCGTGGTGCTCTTCACCCTCGCCAACAAGCTGACCACCGCCGCCAACGCCATCTTCATCCAGGACAGCGCCCCGCTGTGGGTGTTGATCCTGTCGCCGGCGCTCCTGGGCGAGCGCGCCAGCCGCGGCGAGCTCCTGGCCATCCCCATCTACGGCCTGGGCCTGGCCCTCTTCTTCCTGGACGAGCTCTCGCCCGGGCAGCTCGCCGGGAACCTCCTGGCGCTGGCCGCCGGCCTCTCGTTCGGCCTGTGCATCGTCGGGCTCCGCCGCGCCGGAGAGGACGCCACGGCGGCGATCGTGTGGGGGAACCTCCTCGCTGCCGCCGTGGCGCTGCCGCTGTGGCCCGCCGGCCCCTCGGCGGGCCCGGGGGACCTCGCGCTCCTCGCCTTCCTCGGGGTCTTCCAGCTGGGCCTGGCCTATCTCTGGTTCGCCCGGGGAATCGCCCGGGTGCCGGCGCTGGAGGCATCGTTGCTCGTGCTGCTCGAGCCGGTGCTGAACCCGGTCTGGACCTTCCTGCTCACCGGGGAGCGCCCGGGGCCCTGGGCGATCGGCGGCGGAGCGATCGTGCTCGCGGCCACCGCCTGGCGCACGGCGGTCCCGGTCGTCGCCGGCGCCCGGCGCTAGCCCGCCAGCGCGCCCGCCGGCTCCCCGGCCCCCGCCGCGCCGCGCAGGAAGCGCTCGATCTCGCCCCGGCGAGCCAGCGTGTCCCGGTAGCCGAGCTCCATCACCCGGCGGACGTAGACCGGCTCGAAGGCCAGGTAGCTGAGCAGATCCGCGCCGGCCCTGCCCTGGGCCCCGACCCCGCGCAAGAGGTAGCGCAGCATGGCCGGGAAGCGCCGGTACTCGCCCGTGGCCAGCTGGCCCAGGTCGGTCGAAGGCCGCAGCACCAGCGCCTCGACCGGCCGGACGTCGGCCTCCCCGCGGGAGAGCCGCTCGCGCGGCACCAGCGAGAGCGTGCGGTTGATCCGCTCGAGCCGCTCGGTATCGGCGTCGAGCGCGTCGAGGAAGGCCGAGTCGAGGAGCACCCCGGCGATGGAGGAGATGGGCAGGGGGCCGGCGCCGGCGGGCTCGGCACGCCAGCAGGGCTCGCCGGGCCCCCTTTGGTGGCGGACGCCGATGGCCAGGATCCGGTCGGCGCCGAGGTGGATGGCCGGGCTGAGCGGGTAGCCCATGCGCACGCAGCCGTCGCCGAAGTGCGCGCGCCCTATCCGCACCGGCGGGAAGAAGACCGGGATCGAGGCCGAGGCCATCACGTGATCGAGCGTCAGCCGCGCCCGGACGCCGACGCGCGCCGCCCGGGTCCAGGGGGCGACCTCCGGGGCGGCGTCGAAGAAGCTCACGCCCGTGCCGGTCTGGTAGCTGGTGGCGGAGATGGCCACCCCCCGCAGCCGCCCGGACCGAAGGTGGCGGCGGATCCGGGCCACCGGGATCTCCCGGGCGAGGAGCGCGCGCAGGGGGGAGGCGTCGAGCAGGTAGTTGATGCCACCGGCCCCGGCCAGCCCGCCCGAGGACAGGCCCAGGATCCACCGGGCGCCGATGCCCGCCAGGCCCAGGGTCCCGGTGCGGTACACGCTCGCCGGGGTAAGACCCATCCAGGTCTTCGCCAGCCGCTCGGCGGAGCGGCGGAAGTCCTCGGCACCGCTGGCGAGCGCCGCGGTATTGATGGCGCCGGCGCTGATGCCCGCCAGGACATCGAAGGGGATCGGGCCCGGCGGAGCGAGCTCGGCCAGCGCCCGCACCGCCCCGACCTGATACGCCGAGCGGGCGCCTCCGCCGGTGAGGACTAGACCGAGGTGCACGACCCACTCTTAGCCACGGCGCCGCGGTGCGGCATGTCCGGCGATCGCGCGAACCGGCTCACCCCGAGAGCTCGGCAGCGAAGGGGAACAGCCCAAACGCACCGCCGGTGTGGACGAACACCACCCGCCTCGAGGGAAGCGACCCGCTCCTCGCCCGCGCGGCCAGCCCGAGCAGGACCTTCCCGGTGTAGACGGGGTCGAGGATCACGCCGTCGAGGCGGGCCGCCTGCCGGATCAGCTCCAGCCCCTCGGGCGTCGCCTGCGCGTAGCCCGGCCCCACGCTGCCGTCGTCGATCTCCACCTCGCCCGCGGCCACCTCCGGCAGGGTCGGCCAGCGCCGCCGCGCGTCGACGCAGATGGCCTCGATGGCCCGGCGGAAGTAGAGGGCGTCGTTGCACACCGCGAAGCCCAGCGGACGGGCCTGCTCCCACCCCAGCACCCGGACGCCGAGCTCGATGCCCGCCCCGGTTCCCCCCGAGCCCGCCGCGTAGGCGATGGCGATGGGCTCCTCCACCCAGTCGTCGGGAAGCTGCGCCTTGAGCTCGGCCATGGCCAGCACGTAGCCCAGGCTCCCCAGCCCGTTCGACCCGCCCTCCGGGATCACGTACGGGCGGCGCCCGGCGGCGCGAAGGTCGGCGGCCACGGCGGCCAGCAGCTCGGTCCGGTGGCGGTACTCGTCGGGCGATACCCAGCGGATCTCGGCGCCCACCAGGTGGTCGAGGAACGCATTGGCCTCGAGCGCCGGGGGGTGGGCCGGGTCCGCCACCCGGAGCAGCAGCACCGAGGCCATCCCGCGCCGGGCCGCGGCGAAGGCGGCGGCCCGGCAGTGGTTCGACTGGACGCCGCCGCAGGTGACGATCACCTGGGCCCCTTGGGCCTCCGCCTCGGCCAAGAGGTACTCGAGCTTGCGCACCTTGTTGCCCGAGAGCTCCAGCCCGGAGAGGTCGTCTCGCTTGTAGACGAGATCGATGCCCATCGCCGCGCCGAGGCGGGCGGAGGGCTCGAGCGGCGTGGGGAGCCGGGCCAGCGGAACGCGGGGCGGGAGGTTCAGGGCGAGGGGCACGTGAGCGTTCCCTTCTGAGACCTCTAGCATCCCGCGGGGCCCTGCGCACGGGGAGTGGACCACTTCCGGGCCTCGGGCGCCGCGCCGGCGAGCGGCCGGACCACCCCTTCGAGGCAGGACCCGGGTGTGATGCGACCGCACCCGGGTCGGCCGGCCCCGGATTTCCGGGGCGGCGCGCTCCCTGGTAAAGATCGCGTATGGCTCGTGTCCTGGTCCGCGTGCCGCTCCGGTGGAGGATCACGCTCCTCGTCGCCCTCGCGGCGTTGGCGAGCGGGCTGTCGGAGCGCCTCCTCTCCCGGGTGGGGGCCTGGAGCCCGCTGGCGTCGACCCTCTTCGGGGTGGGGCTGCCGGTCGTCGTCTTCGCCGCGCTGGCCTACGCCGTGGCCGCCACCATGGTCCGGCCGGTGGGGGCCCTGCGCGACGCCGCCCGCGGCATCGCCAGCGGCGACCTCTCGCGCGTGTCGCGGGTGGAGGCCGGCGGCGAGCTGAGCGATCTGGCGGAGTACTTCTTCCAGGCGTCCTTGAACCTGCGCCAGTTCGTGGCCGAGCTGGCGCAGGCCTCCGATACCACCCGGCGGGGCGCCGGCGACATCCTGGCCAGCGTGGCGCGGCTGGCGGCCATGAGCGCCGAGCAGGCCGCCGCCATCAACGAGACCTCCACCACCGCCTCCGAGATCGCCCAGACCTCCCGGCAGGCCACCGAGCATGCCAACTCGGTCATCGAGATCACCCAGCGCTCCGACGATCTCTCCCGCGCCGGCCTCAGCACCGTGGAGGAGGCGGTCAAGGCCAGCGCCGCGCTGGGCGAGCAGGTGAACCGCATCGCCGCCACCATGGCCGAGCTCTCCGAGCGGACCCAGCAGGTGGGCGAGATCATCGCCTCGGTGAAGGACCTGGCCGAGCAGTCGAACCTCCTCGCGCTCAACGCCTCCATCGAGGCCACCAAGGCCGGCGACCACGGCCGCGGCTTCTCGGTGGTGGCCCTGGAGATGCGGAACCTGGCCGAGCAGTCCCGCCAGGCGGCGGTGCAGGTCCGCTCCATCCTCCAGGAGATCCAGCGCGGCACCCGCGACGCGGCCGCGGTCACCGACGAGGGGGCCAAGCGGGCCGCCGCCGCCGTGAAGCTGTCCCGCAGCGCCGGCGAGGCCATCGAGGGGCTGGCCCTGGTCATCAAGGACTCGGCGCTGGCCGCCCGCCAGATCGCCGCCAACACCCGCCAGCAGACCATCGGGGTGGAGCAGATCGTCTCGGCTGTCTCCGAGCTCTCCTCCGCCATCAGCGAGACCGCCGAGGGGACCCGGGTCATCGAGCAGGGATCCGCCTCGCTCTCCAGCATGTCCAAGCAGCTCGCCGAGGCGGTGGCCCGGTACCGGGTGTGACCCCGGCCTCGACCCGGGATCCGTTGCCACCGACGGCGGACTTGCCGTAGACACCGGCGCGCATGCCCTTCGCGCTCCACCCCCCCGCCCCCGGCTATTCCGGCCCCGCCCGGCGCGGCACGCTCACCACGCCCCACGGGGCGGTGGAGACGCCGTGCTTCATGCCGGTGGGCACGCGGGCCTCGGTGACCGGGCTCACCCCCGAGGATCTGCGGGCGGTGGGCGCCCCGATCATCCTGGGGAACACCTACCACCTCCTGCTCCGGCCGGGCCCCGAGGCCTTCCGGCGCCTGGGCGGCATCCACCGCTTCATGCGCTGGGACGGGCCGGTCCTCACCGACTCGGGCGGCTTCCAGATCTTCTCCCTGGCTCGCGACCGCTCGGTGGGCGAGGAGGGCGCCTCCTTCCGGAGCTACGTGGACCAGCGGGTCCACCTCCTCTCGCCCGAGAGCTCGATGGAGATGCAGGCCGCCCTCGGATCCGACGTGGCCATGGTCCTCGACGTATGCATCGACTCCGGCGCCCCGCGGGCCCAGGTCCGGGCGGCCATGGAGCGCACCCACCGCTGGGCGCTCCGCAGCCTTGCCGCGCCCCGCCCCCCGGGCCAGGCTCTCTTCGCCGTCGTCCAGGGGGGGCTCGACCTCGAGCTCCGGTCGGAGTCCGCCGCCTTCCTCTCGCGCCATCCCTTCGACGGCTTCGCCATCGGCGGGGTGGCGGTGGGCGACACCCGGGGCGAGCGGGCCGAGGTGGTGGCCCGTTCGGCGGCGACCCTGCCGCCGGAGCGCCCGCGCTACCTCATGGGCGTGGGGACGCCGCCGGACGTGCTCGAGGCCATCGGCCAGGGCGTGGACATGTTCGACTGCGTGCTCCCCACCACCCTGGCCTGGCAGGGCACCGCCTTCACCTCGCGCGGACGGGTCCGCCTCACCCGCTCCGATCACCGCCTCCGCGAGGAGACCCTCGACCCCGCCTGCCTCTGCCCCACCTGCCGGCTCTACTCCCGCGCCTACCTCCACCATCTGGTGAAGTGCCGCGAGCCCCTCGGCCCCCGGCTCCTCTCGGTCCACAACCTGGCCCATTACCAGGACCTCCTTGCAGGCGCGCGGGCGGCCATCGAGGCCGGGACCTACCCGGCCTTCGCCCGCGCGCAGCTCGAGGCCATCGACCGGCACGAGCACGACCCCAGCCGGCGTCCGCCGGGGCGCCGGGCCGCACCGCCCGTGCCGGCCCCGGCCCCGCCGGGCGCCGCCCGCTTCGAGCTGGTGCTCACCTCGAGCGGCGCGCCGGCGGTGCGGGACGCCGCGGCCGGGGAGGTCATGCACCCGGTGGTGGGCGCCGCGGCGGAGGCCGACCGGCTCTACGTCGCGCAGTCGCGCCTCGCCGAGCGCCTGGCCCGACCGGGCCCGCCGCTGGTGGCCCTGGACGTGGGGCTGGGAGCGGCCTCGAACGCCCTGGCCGCGCTGCGCGCCGCCCGCTCCGCCCGGGCGGTCGCACCCGCCCTTCGCCGCCTGGAACTGGTGAGCTTCGAGCGCGAGCTGGGCGCGGCCGCGCTTTCGGCCTCCCCGGCAGGCGCCGCCGCGCTGGGGCTCGGGCCCTTGGACCTGGCCGCCCTGGGCGGGCTGCTCGAGCGGGGCGGCCACGAGGAGGAGGGCGCCACCTGGCGCCTCGTCCTGGGCGACCTGCTCCTGACCCTGCCCCAGGAGCCGCTGGAGGCCGAGGTCGTCTTCTGGGACCCGTACAGCCCCCGGGTGAACCCCGAGCTCTGGACGGTGGCAGCCTTCCGGGCGGTGCGGGAGCGCTGCGGCCCGCAGGCCACGCTCTTCACCTACAGCACCTCCACACGGGTCCGCGTCGCCCTGCTCCTGGCCGGCTTCTTCGCCGGCGCGGGCGACCCCAGCGGCCCCAAGCAGGAGACCACCGCCGCGGCCACGGAGCCCTCGCTCCTGGCGCGCCCGCTGGATGGCCGCTGGCTCGACCGGCTGGCCCGGTCCTCGTCGCCCTTCCCTGCCGACGCGCCGGCCGACGCCCTGGCCCGGATCCGCGCGCACCCGCAGTTCCGGTGAGGCGGGCGGTGGAGTACGCTCCCGCCCCCTGGCTCCCGGGCCCCCACGCCATGACCCTCTACGGTGCGCTCCTGCGCCCGTTCCCTCGACCGCGCTTCCGGCGCGAGCGCTGGGAGCTCGCCGACGGCGACTTCCTCGACGTCGATCGACTGGAGGGCCCAAGCGAGGGCGCGCCGGTGCTCGTCGTCTGCCACGGGCTGGAGGGCTCGTCGCGGGCGCCGTACGTCCGGGGCCTTGCGGCGCGAGCGCGCGCCGCCGGGCTGGCGGTGGCGGCCCCGAACTTCCGCGGCTGCTCGGGGGCCGAGAACCGCCTGCCCCGCTTCTACCACTCGGGGGAGACCTCCGACCTGGCGGAGGTGGTGGCGCGGCTCTGCGCCGAGCGGCCGGGGCGAGCCCTGGTGCTTGCCGGCTTCTCCCTGGGCGGCAACGTGGTGGTGAAGTACCTGGGCGAGCGCGGCGGACGGGTCCCCGAGGAGGTGAAGGGAGCGGCGGTCGTCTCCGTCCCGTTCGACCTGGCCGCCTGCGCCCGCGCCCTCGACGGCCCCGGCGGCTGGGTCCGGCTCTACCGCGGCCGCTTCCTGCGCTCGCTCCGCGCCAAGGCCATGCGCAAGGAGCGGCGCTTCCCCGGCCTGCTGGACCGCGCGGCGGTCGCCGCCTCCCGCACCTTCGCGGCCTTCGACGCCGCGGTCACCGCCCCACTCCACGGCTTCCCCTCGGCCGAGGACTACTGGGCGCGCTCCTCCTCCGGCCCCTTCCTCCCGGGCGTGGGCCGGCCCCTCCTCGCCGTCTCGGCGCTCGACGACCCGCTGGTTCCGGCCGAGAGCCTCCCCCTCGCGGCCGCGCGCGAGAACCCCCTGGTGTCCCTCCTCGCCACCCCGAAGGGCGGCCACGTGGGCTTCGTGGCCGGGACGCCCGCCGCCCCGCACTTCTTCGCCGAGGAGCGCGCCGCCGCCTTCCTCAGCCAGCTGGCGGCGGGGCCGGGCGGCGGAGCCCCTTGATCCCCGCCGTGGCCAGGCGGCCGGCCAGCGCCAGGAGCCGGGAGAGCACGAAGCTGGCCCCGAGCACCAGGGCGGCGACGGCCAGAGCCTCCCCCACGCCCAGCGTCCGCCCGAGGCGGAAGGAGAGTCCGGGGACGGTGGACCACCCGTAGACGATGGGCAGGTGGATGGCGTAGACGCCCAGCGAGCTCCGGCCCAGCGGCGCGGCGCGCGCGGCCCAGCGGGCCGGGACGAGCTCCAGGGCCCCCAGCACCAGGAGCACCACCCCGAGGCGGAACCCGATCAGCACCGGGTCGCCCGGGGCGCGGTCTCCCAGGCCCGACCAGAGCACGGTGACGCCCACCAGGATCGCGCCCGCGAAGGCGGTGCCCACGGCGCCGCGCCGGTCGGCCGGGGCCAGCAGGCCGATGAGCGTGCCGGCGAAGAAGTAGGCCGACCACGGCACCAGCGGGAACGCCGAGGTGCCGCCCACCGCCTGGGCCAGCGCCATGGCCGGCAGCCAGGCGGGGAGGCCGGCGGCGGTGGCCGGCTCGGCGCCGGGGATGCCCGCCCCGCGCCCCAGCCAGACCGCCAGCGCGCCCAGCGCCGCCAGCACCGCCGCCCGGGCGGCCCTGCCCAAGGGCAGCGCCAGGGCCAGGGAGGCCAAAAGGAGCGCGACGGCGATGGTGTGCAGAGCGTCGAAGGCCAGGAAGTGGGCCCACACGTCCCGGTCCAGGGCCAGGAACCGGTCCAGCGCCCACCCGGGCCAGCGCAGCCCGTAGCCGATGACCAGCAGCAGCAGCACCCGGCGCGCGCGGCCCAGCGGGACGGCCCAGCCGCGGGCGCCGCTTCGCGCGATGGCCAGGGTGACCGCCCAGCCCGACACCGCCAGGAAGAGCGGCGCGGTGAACCCGCGAGCGTGCCAGTAGGTGGTCATGGCCCCGGTGTCGCGCGCCTGCGGCGACAGGACCGCGTCCAGGGTGTGACCGCAGACCATGGCCAGCACGCCCAGGGCGCGCGCCGCGTCCAGGGCTGCCAGCCGCGGGCGCGGGGCCGCCGCGAAGGACGCGGAGGGCGCGGGCGGCCGGCCGGGGAGGGGTGAGGCGGAGGCGGGCGCGGACAAGCCGCCGCCTTGATAGCACGGCTGCGGTCGCGCCGCCGCCGCGGGCGGGCGGCAGCGCGCGCGGTCCG
This sequence comes from Anaeromyxobacter sp., assembly GCA_035541675.1. Classification (GTDB taxonomy): domain Bacteria; phylum Myxococcota; class Myxococcia; order Myxococcales; family Anaeromyxobacteraceae; genus Anaeromyxobacter. Next base: position 51,506 of record DATKMW010000104.1, read on the forward strand.
GGGCCGGCCTACTTGAGGCCGTTGGCGACGAAGGCGGCGACCGCGTCGATCTCGGCGTCGGAGAGCTTGCCCTTGAAGCCGATCATCTTGCCCTTGCCCTCGGTGATGACCTTCTTGGCGTCGGCCGCGGAGATCTTCGCGGCGGTGAGGTCCTTGGCGCCCAGCTTGATGCCCGAGGGCGTGCCCTTCCCGTCGGCCCCGTGACAGATCTTGCACCTGGCCTGGAACAGCGCGGCGGCGTCCTGGGCGCTGGCGGCGGTGGCGACGAGGAACGCGACGGCGGCGATGAGGCTCTTCATTCGAGGAACTCCTCCATGGCTGAGGTGGCTGCGGTCAGTGGGCCCCAGGCCCCTCCGGGGTGTCGTGCCCGGTTGCGATCGCTCCCGGCGCCCGGAACGTACCGACGAGGATGGGCACGGCGATCTTCACCAGAACGGTGAAGACGAGGAAGCCCACCCCGAACACCCCGATCGCCACGCCCCATTCCACGGCCGTGGGCGTGTACGGGTAGATCTGCCCCAAGGTGGAGGGGGTGAAGCCCGGGATGATGAGGCCCATCCCTTTCTCGATGTAGACCCCGGCCCAGATGAGGAGGCAACCCAGGTTGAGCGTGGGGAAGCTGCGCCGGGTCCGCGGGACGAGGAAGAGCACGAAGGCCAACACGCTGCAGGACAGCGACAGCCAGGCGTAGGGCACCAGCGCCCGGTGCCCGCCGATCCCCTGCCAGTAGTACTGGGTGTAGAGGAGGTGCTCCCCGGCCGAGTAGTACTCCTTGAAGAGCTCGGCCCCGAGCAGGAACAGGTTCAGGAACATGGCATAGGCCATGAGCTCGGCGATCTTCCAGATGGCCTCGTCCTTGATCTCGAAGCGGAAGGTGCGCCTCAGGAGCTGGAAGAGCACGATCATCACCGCCGGCCCGGAGCAGAAGGCGGAGGCGATGAAGCGGGGGGCCAGGATGCTGGCGTTCCAGTAGGGGCGGGAGGCCATGCCGTTGTAGAGGAAGGCCGTCACCGTGTGGGTGGAGATGGCGGTGGGGATGGAGAGCATCACCAGCGGCAGGAACACCTTCCGGTGGTAGGGCTGGCCGCGGTAGGTGCGGAAGAGCAGGTAGAGGACCAGCACCAGGTTGAGCACCAGGTAGGCGTTCAGCACCAGCGCGTCCCAGGTCAGCATCGAGCGCGGCCAGTTGGGCGAGCCGACGATGGGGACGATGTGCAGGAAGCGCTCGGGGTGGCCCATGTCGGCGGCGATGAAGAGCAGGCACATGGTGAGGGCGCTGACCGCCAGCAGCTCCCCCAGAACCACCACCTCCTTGATGGGCTTCCACTGGTAGACGTAGGCTGGCACCACCAGGAGCACCGCGGCTGCGGCCACGCCCACCAGGAAGGTGAAGTTCCCGATGTAGAACGCCCAGGAGACGTCGTCGCGCATGTTGGTGGCGATGAGCCCCTGGCGCGCCTGCTGCGCGTAGGACACGCCCCCCACCACCACCGCCGCCAGCAGGAAGCCCACCCACAGCCAGTAGCCGCGCTTCCCGGTGGTGACCTCCCGGACGCTGCCCCGCAGGAACTCGCTCACGCCGGACATGGGCGCCTCAGGTGGCGTAGAAGTAGTAGAACTGCGGGTGCGTGGCGAGGTCCTCCTTGAAGATGAAGACGCGCTTGGTCTCCATCACCTTGCGGATCTCGCTCTCGGGATCGAGCAGGTTGCCGAACTTGCGAGCCCCCACCGGGCAGATCTCCACGCAGGCGGGGTAGCGGCCCCGGCGGGTGCGCTGGATGCAGAAGGTGCACTTCTCCACCACGCCCTTGGGGCGGGGGCGGTTGCCCAGGTAGTGCTGGTCCGGGTTCAGCTCCTCCGGCGGCAGCGTGGGCACGGCCCAGTTGAAGTGGCGGGCGCCGTAGGGGCAGGCCGACATGCAGCAGCGGCAGCCGATGCACCAGTCGTAGTCGATCACCACGATCCCGTCCGGCTCCTTCCAGGTGGCCTGGGTCGGACAGGTCTTCACGCACGGAGGATTCCGGCACTGCTGGCACTGGACCGGGAAGTAGAACTTGCCGGGCCGGGGGACCGCATCGGCCTCGTAGTACAGGTCGGCGTGGGCCAGGTCGACGCCGTGGTCCTTCTCCATCTCCAGCACCTGGATCCAGTGGATCTGGGGGTGCTCGCGGGACTGGTTGTTCTCCTTCACGCAGGCGTAGACGCAGCGGCGGCAGCCCACGCAGCGGGAGATGTCCAGGCCGTAGCCGAACTCCACCCCGGGCCGGGCCCCGTCGGCCCGGACGGTGGTGTCCTTCCCGAACCGCTCCTTGTTCCGGCGCTCCACCCGCTCCAGCACCCTGGCCACCTCCTCGGGCGAGAGCTCCTTGAAGCGCCTGCGGAAGAAGTCCTCCAGGCTGTCGCCGCAACCGGAGAGGGCGGCCACGGCCGCGCCGGCGGCGGCGGTGCGCAGGAAGGACCGCCGCCCGGCGGCCAGCTCCTCGACCTGCACCGGCCCGGCCGGGCGCGGCGCCCCCTCCCCGTCCTCCCCTGCTGGCCATCGGCGCGAGCTCATCGGCGCTGCTCCTCCGGCCGCCTCGGCCGCGGCTCGGGCTTGAGGAACTCGAGCGAGGGAGCCACCGTCGCCTTCCCCTCCACCACCACGTTGGTCACCCCCTTGAAGCGGGGGGAGTGGGGGTTGTGGCAATTCACGCACAGGAAATAGACCTTCGCCCCATCCCACTGGCCGATCCGCTTCCCGTGGATCCCCAACCGCCAGTCGCGAAGCTTGTCGCCGTGGCACTGGCCGCAGAGCCGGTAGGACTCGGCGAAGGGGACCTTGGTGCCGTTGATGAGGTGCAGCACGTCCCGGTCCTGCAGGTCGTGGCAGTCGAGGCACCACAGGTGCTCGGGGTCGTGGGAGAAGATCGACTGCTGCTCGTCGTGGAAGGCGAGCTCGCGCCGCGCCCCGTTCTTGGGCAGATCCCCGTGGCAGGAGCTGCATGGGAAGATGCCCTCGGAGAAGGGGGGCGTCTCGGCCTGGACCAGCTTCTCCCGGCCGCCGGCCGGCCCGGCGGCGGGCGTCCCGGCCTCGGCCGCGCGGCCGGTGGCCGCGGGGCCGAGAAGCGCCGCGGCGAGGACGAGCTTGGCGATCGTTCGGGGCATGGGCGTGGGCATGGGGGTGGGCGTCGCTCCGCGGCGGACAAGCTACGCCCTGCGACATCCCGTCCTCTTGATTCAGATCAACATCGGCGACGATCCGCCGCGCACCCTGCCCCGAAGCGCCTGCGCCCGCCACTGGCCGTGGGCTGCTCCCTCGGCCTCCAGGCGCTCCAGCAGCGCCTGCGTGGCCGGATCCACATTGCCCGGCGCGGCCTTGGCCCAGGGCGAGCCCGGGAGCGGCATGAACGCATGGGCGTGCACGCGACCCCCCTCCAGGCTGACCCGCCGAAGAAGAGCCCGGGTGGCCGCCCGGTCGTCCTCGTCTTCCCCGGGGCAGCCCAGGATGACGTCCACGCTGGCCCGCAGGCCCGCTTCCCGGCAGAGGGCCACCGCCCGAACCACCTCCTCGGCGCCGTGCCCTCGCCCCATGGCCGCCAGCATCCGCTCCGATCCGGACTGCGCCCCGAGGATCACCGTCCGGTTGTCGCAGTACCGGCGCACCAGCGAAAGCGCCGCCGGGCTCACGTGCTCGGGCCGCAGCTCCGAGGGGAAGCTGCCGAAGAAGATCCGGCGATCGAGGCCCGCCTCCTCGCGGGCGGCGGCGAGGAGCGCCTCGATGGCCTCGAGATCGCAGCCCGGACCCTGCGACCCCCAGGAGAGCGCCGAGGGGCTCAGGAACCGCAGGTCCCGCGTGGCGATCTCGCGGTGGTAGCGCACCCAGCGCCGGACGCCCTCCAGCGACCGGTGGCGAAAGCGCCCCCGGAACAGGAAGGGCGTCTGGCAGAAGCGGCAGGCCCAGGCGCAACCGCGGGTGATCTCCAGGGGCCCGATGCGGCGCGCGCGAGGGGCGCAGGGCGGGAAGGCGTCGAGGTCCACCGGCGGTGCCCGTCCGGTGGTCCGCAGCGCGCCCCCCTCGATCCAGGCGAGCCCGGGGAGACCGCCCGGCCCCTCGCCCGCGTCGAGTCGCCGCAGGAGCGCCGGGAAGGTCTCCTCGCCCTCGCCGAGCACGGCCAGGTCGAAGCCGGCCCGGAGCACCTCCTCGGGCTCGGCGCTGGCGTGCGGGCCGCCGGCCACGTGCAGCGGGCGGGCGCCGGACGGCGAACGGAGCCGCAGCTCCGCCAGCTCTGCCGCGGCTTCGGGGAAACTGGCCGTGTAGAACGACCAGGCGACCACGGGCCTTCGGCCGGCCCTCCAGGCGTCTCCCACCGCGCGGGCCAGCTCCGGGACCCCCCGGGCGAGGACCGCCGGGATGGCCGCGGTGTCGGCGCACGACTCCACGGCGCCCAGCAGGACGTTCAGGGCGTGGCGCGCCACCCGCCGCTGGTGAAGGACCAGCTCGATCACTCGCCGGAGCCTAGAGGACCGCGTCCGGGGGGTGCAACCTGAGCCCGGCCGCGGGGCGCGCCCCCCTCCGTTCCCTCACCCCGTGGGTCCCGGGGCGTGTCGCCCGTGCCACGCACAGCGTTGCTGGCTTGCCTCGCCCGGCGGCGAAATCCCTCGGCGTTCGATGCTCCAGCTCGCGGCACGAGCGTTGCTACGGAGGCGCCCATGGCCAAGAGCGTCCCCGTTCCAGTCGAGGGGTTCGCGACCCGGAGCGGGCTCATCCAGGAGGAGCGGCTGCGAGTTGCCGGCGCCTTCGCCGCGCTGCTGCTCGCAGCCCTGGTCCTGTCCGGCGGCCTCCTCTGGCGCGAGCACGCTCGCGCCCGGGACCATCGCCCTCCCCCGCCCGCTGCGGCCGAGGCGCGCTGACCGCTCCCTCTCCGGCTGCCCCGGACGGGCGGCCCGCGTCCCGCCCCGGTGGATGCGGCCAGCCGAGGCACACCTGGCCGGAATCTGGTCAGTTTCAAAGACCTTGCGCGAGGAGGCGCTCTCGAGATCTCGATCCCTTGGCCATCGCAGCTGTTCGCGTCTCTAGGACGGCTCCGCCCCTCCCGCGAGCGCCCGGCCATCGCCCCCTCTCGCCCGTGCGCCCTCCCGCCGGGTGACGGCCACCATCGCAAGCAGCGCCACGATGCCGAGCGCGGTCATGACGACGTCGGCGAGCACCGTTCCCCGAACACCCAGGCCGCCCACCTCACTGCCCAGCCCGTCGAAGTAGGTCACGTAGCTCGAGGCCAGGTTGGAGACGGCGATGAAGGCCGTGTACTTGGTGGCCGCCGCCGGTGAGTGCCCGACCATGTCCAGGATGAGCGCCGCCAGGGTGGCGAAGGCCATGCCGTTGGCGAAGTTGTATGCCAGGGTCCCCCAGGCGTAGGTCCCCTGCGTGAGCGGACCCAGGAACATCCCCATGGCCGTCAGCGCGGTCAGCCCGCCCGAGACTGCGTAGGCCAGGCGGCGGTTCATCCGATCGGCCAGCACGCCGCCGGCCAAGGACCCCAGCGCCCCCAGCGCCCCGCCGGCCAGCCCGTTCACCCGCGCCACCACCTCCAGGGAGGCATGGTAGGAGGCACCCATTCCCGAGAAGAGGTTGGTCAGCGCGCCGGCCCCCACCGGCACCGCGCAGATCACCAGCCCCGTCCAGCCCTGGCGGGAAACGAGGGTGCGGAACAGGTCGGCGACGATCTCGCGCAGCCGGTGCAGGGCCTCCCGGAGCGCGGCCGCCTCGCCGCGGGCCCTCCGGGCCTCGTGGATGGGGAGCACCGCGGCCATCGAGACCAGCGTCACCGCCGAAAGGACCAGGCAAGCCGCCCGCCGGTCGGCGTGGGCGGCCAGCTCGATGGCCAGAGCGCCGAGCACCCCGGTCCCGCCCACGTTCCCGGCCATCCGGAACCCGCCCGCCTTGCCCTTGTCGCCGGTGCGGGTGGTCGAGGCCATGAGGCCGTCGGCGGCCACCGCCGCGGTGGTGCCGGCGATCTGGGCCGAGGTGCACAGCACCGTGAAGAGGACCAGGTGGCCGGTGAGGTCGGGCAAGAGGCCCAGGACCCCGAGGAGCGCGGCGGTGGCCAGGGTCGTCCACAGGTACCAGGCCTTGCGCCCGCCCACGAGATCGACCAGCGGGGCCCAGAGCACCTTCACCGCGTGGGGCGCCATGGTGATCGCCGAGACCACTCCCATGACCGCGAGCGATACGTGCTCGTCCTCGAGCCAGCGCGGCACCGCCAGCGAGCCGTAGCCCACCGCGGCCGCGAAGGGCACGATGGTGGCGGCGAAGACGGCAGGCGCGGTCGGGCGCAGGGGCGCCGGATCGGATCGGCTCATGGGCGGCGCAGCTTAGCGCGGCCGTCCCAGCCAGCGCGAGAGCACATCCTGCGCGCGCTCGCGCAGCGCCACCTCCTGCCGCAGGCGCTCCAGGGTCTGGGCGATCGCTTGGCGCGCCTCCTCCAGCGGGTGGTCAGCCAGGAAGGCCTCGGCCTCGGAGAGGTGGCGCCGGTCGATCAGGGCTCCCAGGGACTCCACCACCCGCCGGGTGAGCATGGGCGCACCCTTGATCCGCCCGTAGATCGGCTCCCAGTCCGCCCGCAGCCGCGCCCAGGCCGGCTCGCGGGCCACCCGGTTGCCCAGGAGCGCGCCCACGTAGAAGGCGACGTCCTGCAGCGGGACCGCCTCCGGGGCGTACAGGAACTCGAGCCCCGCGGCGGCCAGCGCCGGGTCCTCGAAGGCGCCCAGCGCCATCAGGTAGCGGCGCCGGAAGGCGGGATCCCGCTCCTCGCGGAACAGCTGTCGGAAGGCCTCGAAGCGGGCGCGATCTCCGGCCCTGGCGGCCAGGGCCACCGCCGCCTCGTGCAGGTTGGCCTCGAGCGCCTGGCGATCGCCGGCCAGCCAGCGGTCGAGGCGGGCCACGGCCTCCCGGGCCACCTCCGGATCCCGGGCCACCAGCCCCATCGCCCGGACCGCCGCCGCGCGGCGCAGGCGCACCGCGTCGGGCTCCGCTGGCGCCGCGTTCCATCCGGTGGCTTCGAGCTGTGGCCGGAAGAGGTCGGCCACGAAGCGCTGCAGCGCAGGGCGGTCGTGATCGGCCACCACGCGGTGCTCGATCGCGGCCAGCCGCCCCACCAGCTCGTCCAGGACCGCGTGGTCGGCCTCGCTCCCGAACCCCGCGCACAGGTCGAGGTAGGCGGCCACGTCGCGCGTCCCGGCGCGGACCAGGGCCCACTCGTCCGAGAGGAGCTGGATCCGCTCGGCCGGCGCCAGCGCCCCCAGGTGGCCCCGCAGGGCCAGGAGGCCGGGCGCGTCGTAGGCCACGCGGTAGACGCCGGTGGCCCCACCGTTGGCGAAGAGGAAGTCGGGCTCCTCCGCGAGCTCCAGCTCGGCCACCGGCTCGCGCAGGAGGACCCTTCGCTCCTCGACCTCCGCGCCCCGCCCCGTCTTGAGGACCAGCGGCACCGGCCAGGAGGCGTCCTCGCCACGGGTGGCCGGGTCGGACCAGAAGCGGTGCTGCTCCAGCCGGACCTTCCGCCCCGCGCGCGTCACCCTTACCAGCGGGAAGCCGGCCTTGCGGATCCAGGCGTTGGCCAGCTCCACCACCGGCTCGCGGGAGGCCTCGGCCAGCGCGCCCCACAGGTCGTCGGCCACCGCGTTGCCCCGGCCGTGGCGGCGCATGTAGAGGCGGATCCCCTCGCGGAAGCGCTCCTCGCCCAGGTACCCCTCGATCATCCGCAGGACCGCCCCACCCTTCTCGTAGGTGATGAGGTCGAACGCCTCGCCGGCCTCGGCCACGCTGCGCACCTCGGCGCGGATGGGATGGGTGGAGACCAGGGCGTCGAGCTGCATGGCCGCGGCCTTGCCCTGGTCGAAGTCGAGCCACACCCGCCAGCCCGGATTCCAGGCGTCGACGATCTTGTAGGCCATCCAGGTGGCGAAGGACTCGTTGAGCCACAGGTCGTCCCACCAGGCCATGGTCACCCAGTTCCCGAACCACTGATGGGAGAGCTCGTGGGTCACCACTTCGGCCACCCGCTTCTTCTGCGCCAGCGAGGCGGTGGCCGGGTCGAGCAGCAAGGCCACCTCACGGAAGGTGATGAGACCAGCGTTCTCCATGGCCCCGGCCTCGAACTCCGGCAGCCCCACCTGGTCCAGCTTCCCGAAGGCGTAGGGCACCCCGAAGTAGTCCTCCAGCCGCGGCAGCACCTCCACCGCCACGTCCTGCCCGAAGCCGGTCAGCGCCAGCTTCTCCGGCGTGGCCCAGGTCCGCACCGGCACGCCGCGAGAGGTGACCGCCGGCAGCGCCTCCACGTTCCCCACCACCAGCGCCACCAGGTAGGTGGGCAGGGGCGGGGTGGGCGCAAAGGTGATGCGCCGGGTGGCCCCGCGGTCCTCCTCGGCCATCGGCTTGCCGTTGGAGAGCACCGGCACGCCCAGGGGCGCCTCGACGATCAAGCGCCACGGGGCCTTGAAGCCGGGCTCGTCGAAGCAGGGGAAGACGCGGCGGGCGTCGGCGGCCTCGAACTGGGTGGCCGCCAGCCCCGGGCCGGCCAGGTACAGGCCCCGCAGGCCGGAGGAGATGTCGCCCTCGAAGGTGAGCTCGAGCACCGCCTCTCCCGCCGGCACGAGCTCCGCGAAGCGGAGCAGGAGGGTCTCGCTGGCCGCCACCAGGATCTGCTCCGCCGCCGTGCGGTCCCGCCCTCCGGCGGAGAGGGAGGCGCGGCCGACGCTGAGCTCGGCGGCATGGAGGACGATCTCGTCGCAGGCCGTGCCCAGGACCAGCGAGATCCGGATGCGGCCCCCGAACCGCCTCGCCTCAGGGTGGACCGCGATCTCCGCGTCGTAGGCGGTGGGCCGCACCTGAGGGGACAGCCGGAAGCTCTTCTCTGCGGTGGGGTGCGTCATGTCCGCGAGTCTCCTGTGGAACGGGAGAATGCATGCCGACGAGGCAGGCAGGCAACCTGAACCGTCCCGGCCCCTCGAAGGGGGAGCCGCAGGGCGGCTCGCTGCACGCTGCGCCGGGAACGAACGCTGACCTCCTTTCGGGCATGACCCGAATTCGCCGCCGAGACGCCGCCCCTGCCGGATGGCCGCGGTGCGTCAAGTCGATTACAGAATCAATCGTTCGCGGACGCACATCCGCGGCGAGCGAGGGCCACCATGTCCGAGAGCGTTCCCCAGGCGGTCGACGAGATCAGGCGGTCACGAGAGGTCGCGGAGGCGTCGCGCGAGGCCGCGTGGCAGGGGGCCGGGTTCCTCCGGGACCTCTTCCTGGGACGGCTCCGGCTCGACCTCATCCACCCCTACCCGCTCGGCGGCGCCGACCGCCCCGAGTTCGCCCGCTGGTACTCCGAGCTCTCGGACTTCCTCGCCAACAGCGTCGACTCGGCACGCATGGACGAGACCGGCGAGTACCCGCCCGAGCTGCTGGCCGGGCTCAGGCGGCTGGGGGCCTTCGGCATGAAGATCCCCGCCGAGCACGGCGGTCTGGGCCTCTCCCAGGTCGAGTACGGCAGGGTGATGACGCTCCTCGGCAGCGTCGACGCCAGCCTGACCGCGCTGCTCTCGGCCCACCAGTCGATCGGCGTCCCCCAGCCGCTCAAGCTCTTCGGATCCGAGGCCCTGAAGGCCAAGTACCTGCCCCGCATCGCCCGCGGTGCCATCACCGGCTTCGCCCTCACCGAGGCCAACGTCGGCTCCGACCCGGCCCGCCTGGCCACCACCGCCGAGCGCTCCGCCGACGGATCCCACTACCTGCTCAACGGCGAGAAGCTCTGGTGCACCAACGGCACCCTGGCCGAGCTCCTGGTGGTGATGGCCCGCGACCCGCGCACCGAGGCCATCAGCGCGTTCGTGGTGGAGACGGACTGGCCGGGCGTCGAGGTCACCCACCGCTGCCGCTTCATGGGCTTGCGGGCCATGGGCAATGCCGCCCTGCGCTTCACCGACGTGAAGGTCCCGGCCGAGAACCTCATCGGCAAGGAAGGGCGCGGCCTGAAGATCGCCCTCACCACCCTCAACACCGGCCGGCTCTCCCTGCCCGCGGCGGTTTCGGGCGGGGCCAAGGTGGCGCTGGAGCTGGCGCGGAAGTGGGCCGCGGCGCGGTCCCAGTGGGGACAGGAGATCGGCAAGCACGAGGCCATCGCCCACAAGCTGGCCGGGATCGCCGCCACCGCCTACGCCCTGGAGTCGGTCTCGGATCTGGTCCAGTCGCTGGCCGACCGTCCTGGCTACGACATCCGCCTGGAGGCAGCCGCGGCCAAGGAATGGAACACGGTCCGCACCTGGCACCTCCTCGACGAGGTCATGCAGATTCGCGGGGGGCGCGGCTACGAGACCGAGCGCTCGCTGGAGGCGCGGGGCGAGGTCCCGGTGGCGGTGGAGCGGTGGATGCGGGATTGCCGCATCAACACCATCTTCGAGGGTTCCTCGGAGATCATGCACCTCTTCATGGCCCGCGAGGCGGTGGACAAGCACCTGCAGATCGCCGGGCCGCTCATCGACCCCAAGGTCCCCGCCGGGAAGAAGTTGGCGCTTCTGCCCCGGATCGGTGCCTTCTACGCCAGCTGGTACCTGGGGTTGTGGCTCCGCGGCCTCCTCCCCTCGCGCCACGGCGAGTTCGGCGCCCTGGCCACCCACGTCCGCTTCGTGGATCGCGCTTCCCGGCGGCTGGCCCGGGCCATCTTCCGCGGCATGGTGGTGTTCGGGGCGCGGGCCGAGCGGAAGCAGGCCTTCCTGTTCCGGCTGGTGGACATCGCCAACGAGCTCATGGCCATGGCCGCCAGCCTGAGCCGGGCCGAGGCACTGCGCCGCGCCGGCCGGCCGGAAGCCGAAGGGAGCAGGCGGCTCGCCGACCACTTCTGCCGCGGCGCACGGCGCACGGTGGACGGGCTCTTCGCGGCGCTATGGCGGAACGACGACAGCGCCGCCTACGCGGTCGGGAGAGAGGTGCTGGATGGGCGGCACGCCTGGCTCGAGGCCGGCGTCCCCGGGCTGGGGCTCACCGTGGACGAGCTCCGCCCGCGCGCGCCCGGGCGTCCGCCGGCCCAGCCCCCGCGCACCGAGCGCGCGGCGGAGCCCGCCGGGGTGGTGTAGACCGGGACGCACGGCGTTCCGGAACCCGTTCGCCCCGATGCCACACCGTCAACCGATGGTGTACAGACGCACCGAGAACCAGGCGCGAGCGTCCGTCCAGGCACGCAGAGGCCGCCATCCCGCCCGTGCCGCCAGCAGGTCGAAGGCCCGCGCCTCCCACTTGTAGGCGCTCTCGGTGTGGATGGCCTCGCCGGCCCGGAAGGAGATGCGGCGCCCGGCCAGGCGCACCACCTGGTCCTCCAGGCTCACCAGGTGCATCTCCACCCGGGATCTCCGCGGGTCCCAGCGCGCCCGATGGCGGAAGGCCGCGAGGCGGAAGCCGGCGCCCAGCTCCCGGTTCATCCGGGCCAGCAGGTTCAGGTCGAAGGCGGCGGTCACGCCGCCCCCGTCGTCATAGGCCCGCTCCAACGTGGCCCGGTCCTTGGGCGCGTCGACCCCCACGACCAGGGCGCCACCCGGGCCGGCCTCCCGGGCCATGCGCCGGAGCAGCGCCACCGCCTGCGGTGGATCGAAGTTCCCGATGGTGGAGCCGGGGAAGAACGACACCCGCCTCGCCCAGGGCGTCGCCACCCTCGGCAGGCGCACCCCGGCGGTGAAGTCGCCCACCACGGGCCGGATCTCGAGGAGCGGAAACCGGCGGGCCAGCGCCGCCGCGCAGCGGGCCAACGCCTCGGCGCAGATGTCCACCGGCAGGTAGGCGGCCGGCTCCTCGAGCGCCCCGAGCAGGAGCTCGGTCTTCCTTCCCGCCCCCGCGCCGAACTCGAACACCAGGGCGCGCGGCCCCAGCGCCGCCGCCAGCTCCGCGGCGTGCCGCTCCAGGATGCCCAGCTCCGTCCGGGCCGGGTAGTACTCCGGCACCGCGCAGATGCGCTCGTAGAGCGCCGAGCCGCGCTCGTCGTACAGCCACTTGGGCGAGAGCCGCTTGCGCGGCGCGGTGAGCCCGGCCAGCGCCTCCTCCAGGAAGCGCTCGCCCCCGTCGCCCGCGTCCCGGCCCAGCACCTGCGCGGTGGAGTCCGTCATCCATCCCTCGCCAGCCTGAGCCCGCTGAACTGCCAGCGGGCGTCGGGGTAGAAGAAGTTCCGGTACCCCGGCCGGACGTGGCGGCGCGGGGTGGCGCACGAGCCCCCGCGCAGCACCAGCTGGCTGACCATGAACTTGCCGTTGTACTCGCCCAAGCCCCCGGCCAGCGGCCGGAACCCCGGGTAAGGCCCGTACCCGCTCGAGGTCCACTCCCAGACATCTCCCAGGAGCTGGCGAGCCCCCGGGCCGGCTGCCGCCGGGTGGTGCCGTCCGCTCTCGACGAAGGTGCCGTCGGCCGGGGCCTCGGCGGCCGCCAGCTCCCACTCCGCCTCGGTGGGCAGGCGGGCGCCCGCCCAGCGGGCGAAGGCGTCGGCCTCGTACCAGGACACATGGGCCACGGGCTCGGCCGGATCCAGCGGGCGCATGCCGCCGAGAGTGAACTGGCGCCATCCCTCCCCGGTGGCCTCCCAGTAAAGGGGGGCCTTCCAGAGCTGCCGGTGGACCGCCGCCCATCCGTCCGACATCCAGAGCTCCGGCCGGTCGTACCCTCCGTCCTCCATGAAGCCCAGCCACTCGCCGCAGGTGACCGGGCGGCTGCCCAGGGCGTGCGGCAGGACCAGCACCGGGTGG
>DATKMW010000105.1:0-59798 GCA_035541675.1 Anaeromyxobacter sp.
CTCCAGGCCGCCGGCCAGCCAGGCGGCGAAGCGCTGCAGGGCGGGGAGGAAGCTGGTGCGGATGGGCCAGTCGGTCCAGTCGCGGTCGACGCTGGAGCTGAAGAGGAGCACCCGCCCCTTGCCGCGGCGGCTCTCCACCAGCGCCGGCGCGCCGTCGTCGAAGGCGGCCAGGACGTGGGCGGGGGGGGCGGCCCGCAGCGGCCGCAGGAGGAGGTAGCGGTAGGTGCGGGTGCCGAGCAGGCCCTCGCGCGCCTCGCCGGTGAACACCGAGAGGGCCGGGTGGTCGAAGTCGACCTCGGCGAATCGGGCCGCGCCCGGGCCCGCCGCCCCGCCCCCCGCCGCCCGGGGCACGCTGGCCGTCTTCTCCGAGACGATGGACATGGGGAGGAGCGCCGAGAGCTCCCGGCCGTAGAGCTCGGGGTCCACCTGGTCGCCCACCGACACGAACAGCCCGCCGCCCCCCTCCACGAATCGCTGCAGCTCGGCGGCCTTCGGCCCCACCGAGCGGACGTTGAGGAGGAACACCAGGTCGTAGCCGGCGAGGTCCTCCCGCGTGAGGGCCTCGGCGTCCACCACGTGGGGGCGGACCGGCGACGACGGGGAGGCCAGGGCCGCTTCCACGAAGTAGGCCTCGTCGCGGTACTTCACCGGCGAGGGAGAGCCGTCGACGACCAAGGCCCGCAGGTCCCGGGGCACGTCGACGAGGAGGGCCCGGGCATCGTCGTCGGGCAGCGCGTCGGCGGGCAGGGCCACCTGCACCGCGGCCGGCCCGCCGGCCGGGAAGGCGTGGAGGAGGCTCTTGCGGGCGGTGCCGCCGGCCGGGACCTCGGTGAAGGCGCGGATGGCCACCTTCTGGGCCGGCCCCAGGCCGGTGGTGAGGGTGAGCGGCAGCTCGCGGACGGGCTCCGGGCCGTGGTTCACCACCGTGGCGGTGAAGCGGTAGCCGCGGGGCCCGGCGGCGGGGTCGGGCTCTGCCTCGAGCCCCACCACGGCGCGGTTGGGCAGCTCCTCTCCCCGGGCGGCGTCGAGCACCGAGACCTCGGGGCGGACCGGTCCCTGGGGGCCGTCCACCGTGGGCGGGGGAGCGTCGAGCCGCCAGGCGCTGGCAGCCAGGTCGGTGGCCACCACGATGCGCTTCTGGAGCCCCTCCTGCGCCTTGGCCGCGGAGAGGGCCCGGGCTGCGGCCTGCACGCAGGTGGTGAGGTCGGCGTAGCCGGCGGAGACCTGGGCCCGGTCCAGCCACCTCCGCACCGCCGCCCGGTCGAAGGTGGGCGGCTCGGGAGCGCGGCCATCGCCGTTGCAGACCAGCACCGTGGCCGGCTCCTCCGGCGAGAGCGAGGCCAGCGCCTGGCCGGCGTCGGAGATCGCCCGCTCGAAGAGGGTCCGGCCGCCGAGCCGGTAGCGCATCGACCCGGAGGCGTCGAGCACGATGGCGGTGGCGCGGGGCCCGGCCAGGACCGGCGGGCCGCCCCCCGGCTGCTGGGCGCGGGGGCGGGCGATGGCGGTGGCCACGGCGGCGAGGAGCAGCGTGCGGGCGGCGAAGAGCAGGACCTTCCTGAGCCGGAGCCTTCGCTGGGTCTCGCGCCGGGCCCGGAGGATGAAGTCGATGGCCGGGAAGGGGGTGGGGCGAGGCCGGCGGCGGAAGAAGAGGTGGATGGCCACGGGGATGGCCGCGGCGCAAAGGCCCCACAGCAGCCCCGGGTGCTCGAAGCCCAGGTTCATGCCGCGTTCCGCTCCCGGCGCGCCAGGAAGGGGATCAGCACCGCGTCGACCGGGGCGTCGGTCCGGCACAGCGAGTAGTCGACGTCGGACTCGAGCGCGGTGCGGCGCACCTCGGCCAGCCAGCGGCCCATGAGCTCCAGGTAGCCCCGCCGCACGTCGCGGCCGTTGGCCTCCACCTGCCGCCCGTCCTCCATGGAGAGGAACAGGGTCGGGTCGTCGAAGGGGAACTCGAGCTCGGCCGGGTCGAGCACGTGGAAGAGCGTCACCTCGTGCCGCCGCTTGCCGAGCTGGGCCATGCGGCGCAGGACCCTCTCGTCGCGGTCGAGGAGGTCGCTGAAGACGAGCACCGAGGAGCGGCGCGGGGCGTGCTCCATGACCCAGTCCACGGCCGTGCCCACCTCGGTGGGGCCCTCGGCCGCGAGCGCGGCCAGCGCCCCCACCAGCGGCAGGAGGTGGCCGGCGGTGGCCCGGGGCGGGAGGGCGGCCCGGACCTTGTCCGAGACCACCACCAGGCCGGCGGCGTCCTGCTGGCGGACCAGGAGGTAGGCCAGGGAGGCGGCCATGGCGCTGGCGTACTCCAGCTTGGTCAGGCGGCCGGGATCGCTGCGGTAGCCCATCGAGCCGGAGGCGTCGACCACCAGGTAGGCGCGCAGGTTCGTCTCCTGCTCGAACCGCTTCACGTAGTACTTGTCGAACTTGCCGTAGGCCTTCCAGTCGATGAGCCGGATCTCGTCGCCGGGGGCGTACTCCTTGTGCTCGGCGAACTCCACCGACTGCCCGTGGTGGGGAGACTTGTGGAGGCCGGAGAGGACCCCCTCGGTGATGGCGCGAACCCGCAGGTGAAGGCTGCCCAGCCGGGCCAGGACCTTGGGGTCGAGCAGGGAGGGGTGCGGGGTCTCAGGCATGCGACGAGAGGGGGAGCGCGCTCACCCCTTTCCCTCCACCAGCCGCTCCACGATCTGCGCCGAGGTCACGCCCTCGGACTCGGCCCGGAAGTTGGTGATGACCCGGTGGACCAGGACGTTCCTGGCCAGGGCCCGGACGTCCTCCTCGCTGGCTGCCATGCGGCCGTCGAGGATGGCGCGGCTCTTGGCGCCCAGGACCAGGTTCTGGCTGGCCCGCGGGCCGGCGCCCCAGGAGACGTTCTCCTTCACGAAGGCCGGCGACCCCGGCTCGCCCGGGCGCGTGCGGCGGACCAGCTCCACCGCGTAGCGGATGACGTGATCGGCGGCGGGGACGCGCAGCACCAGGTCCTGGAGGTCGCGGATCTTGTGGGGCGAGAGCACCCGGTGCAGGGGCGGGCGCGAGGAGACCGTGGTGGAGCGGACGATCTCCTGCTCCTCCTGGGCCGAGGGGTAGGAGACGTTCACGTAGAACATGAAGCGATCGAGCTGGGCCTCGGGGAGGGGATAGGTCCCCTCCTGCTCGATGGGGTTCTGGGTGGCGAAGACCAGGAAGGGCAGGTCGAGCGGGTAGGTCTCGCCGCCGGCGGTCACCCGGTACTCCTGCATGGCCTGGAGCAGCGCCGCCTGGGTCTTGGGCGGGGTGCGGTTGATCTCGTCGGCCAGGAGCAGGTTGGCGAAGATGGGGCCGCGCACGAAGCGGAAGGCGCGGCGCCCGGTGGTGTGGTCCTCCTCCAGGACGTCGGTGCCGGTGATGTCCGAGGGCATGAGGTCGGGGGTGAACTGGATCCGGTTGAAGGACAGGTCCAGCACCTCGGCCACGGTGGAGATGAGCAGGGTCTTGGCCAGGCCGGGCACCCCCACGAACAGGCAGTGGCCGCGGGCGAAGAGCGCCACCAGCAGCGAGTCCACCACCTCCTTCTGCCCCACGATGCGCTTCTCCAGCTCTCCCAGGAGCATGCGCCGCGCCTCGTGCAGCTCCTGCACGGCGTGGAGGTCGGACTCGGGGGTGGAGATGCGCTGGGTGGCTTCGCCGGCGGGGTCGGGGGTGGCGGTCATGGCGGCGGGGCCTCCTGGCCCGTGAGGACGGCGGTGAAGCGCGCCTCCCGCTCGGCGCCGGGCGCGTCGCCCAGGCCCTGGAGCACCTTGGCCAGCCCGGCGTGGATCTCCGGATCGAAGGGGTCCTGGCGGTTGGCGGCGAGCAGGTGATCGCGGGCCGGGGCGAGCTGGCCCTTCTCGAAGAGCAGGCGGGAGAGCTGCACGTTCAGGGCAGGGTAGTCCGGATCCCAGGAGAGCGCCTCGTCGAGCACCTTCTCCGCCTCGCCCTTGTCGCCGGACATGGACGCCGCCAGCGCGTACTGGCCCGAGAGGATGGGGAATCGCGCCCCGACCTTCTGGTAGGCCCGGGCGAACTCCACCCGCGCCGAGGTCCAGCGCCCGCGGGCCCGGAAGATCTCGCCCAGCCGGGCGAAGCCGCGCGACTCCTCGTCGGGGATCTCCGACCACTCGGCGTAGGCAGTCCCGTGCACCGGGTCGTCCTTGAAGCGGAGCTTCCTCAGCTCGTGGTCCCCGCCCCGGGGCAGCGGCCGCGCCGCCATGTACCGGTTCCACTCCTGGAGGAAGCGGGGGAAGGGCATCCCGGCCACCTCGGCCACCGACTCCTCCGGCGACCGCCCCTCGCCGAGGAGCCCGGTCATGCGCACGAGCGACCCGGGCCCCCTCTGCTTCACCAGCCACTCCACGGCCATGGAAACCTCGGCGTAGGCCAGGGCGGCCCGCTCCTGGGTGGGGAGCTTGGCGAAGGAGGGGTTCATCTCGGCGAAGCCGACCAGATCCTTCTTGGCCACGGCCTCCTTGACCAGGGCCGCCGACCAGGGCGTCACCGGCTCGTGCCGCCCGCGCCAGGCCTCCTCGAACCACTTGGCCAGCCCCTCCTGCATCCACAGCGGCGCGCGGTTCTTGGTCCGGGCGGTGATGACGTTGTGGGTGAACTCGTGGGCGGCGGTGTCCAGCCAGTCGTAGCCCTTGAGCAGCGCCTTGGGCGACAGCATCATGAGCTTGCCGAACTTGGCCACCGCCACCGTCCCCGAGGTCCGCACCTCCCCCTCGGTGAGGGTGCTGAGCCGGGCCAGCTCCCCGACGTCGCTCACCACCTCCACCGTGACCTTGCGCTCCGGGACCGAGCCCAGCCCCTCGAGGAGGGCCGCCCGCTGCCGCTCCAGCGTCTCCAGGAGGTAGGGCACCAGGATCTCGTCCTTGCCCTTCTTGCAGGAGACGGCGAAGTGCTCACCCTCGGTCCGGACGTCGCCCTCGGTGACCTGGCGCGCCGCCCGGGCCAGGCCCAGGTAGCCGCCCAGGTCGCCGGCGCCCGCGCCCTCCATGAGCTCCACCGCCTCGGGGTAGCGCTGCTGGTAGTAGCGGAGCACGCCGGCGGCGTAGCGGATGGGGGCCGGGGCCTTGCCGAACGGCTGGCGCGGCTCGAGCAGGGCCCCTGCCCCCTCCACGTCCTCGTTGCCGAGGAGGGCCAGGGCCTGCATGGCCAGGGGGCCGTCCCTCCCGTGGAAGTCGGACGCGGCCGAGAGGGCCGCAGCCGGGGCGAGGAGCATCGCCAGGGCGAGGGAGGTCCAGGCCGCGCTCCTCACTTGACCAGCTCCTCGTAGTAGCGCTGCACGTCGGGCTTGTAGCGCTCGGGGGTCCCCTGCTTCATGGCCTCGAGCAGGTCCTTGCGGAAGGCCTCCGGCACCTTGTGCGCCTCGGCACCGGGGATCTTCACCTTCTCGCGGGAGGGGTCGAGGCCGTCGCCGCCCGGCCCGTTGTCGTCGCCGCCGTTCTCGGCGAAGGGGAAGGGGAAGCCCTGCCCCTGGCCGCCGCCCCGCTGCATCTGCTTGGCGGCGTCCTGGAGCCCCTTCTTGAACCGGTCCAGGGCGTCGAGGGCCAGCTCCTGCTGGCCGTGGCCCCGCTGCGGGTTCCGGTTCCCGAGCTCGGCCGCCGCCTCCCCCATGTGGCCGCGCGACTCGCCCAGCTGCCCCTGGGCGGAGGGCGGGAAGATGGGCGCCTTCCGGGAGAGGGCGTCGAGCTCCTCCTGCAGCCTCCCCGCCTCCCTCTCCAGATCGCCCTGGCGCCGGGCCAGCTCGCCCAGGCGCCTCTGATCCTCCCGGGACAGGACCGAGCGCGGGTCGGGGAAGATCCGGGAGAGCTGGTCCTTGATCTCGCGGACCTTGGGCACGGCGTCGTGCACCTTCCGCCCGGCCTCGTCCACCTCGGCCCGGCTCTTCCCGCCGGGGGCACCCAGGAGGTTCCCCGCGTCCTCGTCCAGGGTCCCGGAGAGCCGCTCCAGCGGCGGCTGGGTCCTCCGGACCGCGTCGGCCGCGCCGTCGAGCTCGCGCATGGCCAGCGCCCTCTCCAGCTCCGAGAGCGCCTCGCCCGCCGCCTCGTAGTCGGGCTCGCCGCGGAAGGTGATGCCGGGCCTCGCGCCCTCGACGTCCTTCTGGGCCCCCTGCGCCAGCGCGTGCAGGTGCGCGAGAAGCTCCTCCGCCTGCCGGAGCCGGTCGGCCACCTTCTTGCGGTACTCGGCCCGGATCCTCTCCGTCTCGTCGGCCGCGCCGCGCTGGTCCCGCTCCACCTTCTCCAGCTGCTCCTTGAAGGCCAGCATCTCCTGGAGCAGCTCCTGGGCCTTCTCGTCGGGCAGGCCGGCGGTGCGATCCAGGCCTGCCGCCAGGCGGTCCATGGCGCTCGCCATCTCGTCGAGGGCCTTCATGGCCCCCTCCACGTCCCCCTGGGCCAGCTTCCTCTCCACCTCGTCGAGCCCGCCCATGAGGTCCTGCGACTTGGCCAGCTCGGCCAGGGCCTCCTCGTTCATGTGCTCGTCGTTGAAGCCCTTCGAGAGCTCGGCCATGCGGGAGAGGAGGTCTCGCACCTGCTCGCGCATCCGCCGCACCTCGGCGAGCAGGTCCTGCTTGGCCGCCTCGCTGGGCGCCTTGCGGTAGCGCTCCATGAGGTCGGCCAGGTCCCGGCGCTTCCTCGACAGGTCCTTGGCCAGGCGGACCAGGTCCTCGGCCCGCTGCTTGTCGAGGAGCTGGTCGAGGTAGAGGACCCCCTTCTCCATGGCGCCCTGGACCGCGGCGTCGTCCCTGTCGATCATGGCCTGGGCGATGCGCCCCTCCTCGCGCCCGCGGCGGCGGCGGAGCTCGTCGGGCGCCCCCCGCTCCAGCTGGGCGGCCATGGCCATGCGGGCGCGGGTGCCGATGGCGCCCTCGACGGCGAAGCGGACGTCCTGGGCCACGTTCTCCAGGGCCCGGGCCACCTCGCGCGGGCCGGCCGGGTCCTTGCGGATGGCGCGGGCCGCCTCGCGCAGGTGGTCGGTGAGGAGCCGGGTCCGCCCGTCGAGCGCCTGCCAGGAGGGGAGGCGGGTGTCGGGCCCCGGCGCGGCCGGCACCGGCTGCGCGGCCAGGTCGAGCCGGTCGCCCAGCACCGCCACCAGCTCCTCGTAGGCCTGGCGGGCCCGCTCCAGCGCCTGCCGGCGGTGCTCGGCCTCGGAGTAGATGAGGATGGTCTGGGTGTCGGAGGAGGCGGCCTTGGGGCCGGACACGTCGTCGGTGTCCCGGGCCTCGACCCGGTAGGTGATGCGCGCTCCCTCGGGCGCGTGGAGCGGCGCCAGGGCCAGCGAGTAGCTCCCCTCGTCGCGGCGGACCGGGTCCCCGCCGCGGAGCGGAATCCGCCGCTCCTCGCCGTCGGGCGGCTTCACCAGGAGCGCGACCTCGCCCACCGCCACGTCGTCCTCGGCCTGCCAGCCGATCTCCACCACCGCCCCGGGGTCGACCTCGATCTCCCTTTCCGGCGCGGTGATGCGCGCCGTCGGGTAGGCGTCGGGCTCGACGGCGATGGGGATGGGCGGGCCCTCGGCCAGGACCTTGCCCTTGGGACCGAGGAAGCGGAACCGGTAGCTCCCGGCGCCCGTCACCAGGAAGCCGCCGGACAGGTCCCGACCGCCCTCGACCTGCAGCAAGTAGCGCGCGGCGGGGGACGCGGGGGCGGCCGGCGAGGCACGGGCCACCGCCGCGGTGGCCCCGGCCTTCGGCGAGAGCGGCTCCGCCGCCACGTCGAGCTCGGCCGCCGCCACCACCCGGTCGGCCCGGGTGCGCAGCGCGACCTCCGTCCCCCGGGGGGCCCGGATCTCCCCCCCGGTCCCGGCGAGCGTTCGCGGCTCGCGGTGCATGTAGGCCGGGTAGGTGTAGGTGATCTCGACGTCGCCGGTGATGGGGTCGCGCTCCACGAGCGCGCCGGGCGGGTCGCCGCGCAGGACGCGGAGGTAGGCGCCGGCGAGCGGGGCCCGAAGGGCGGCGAGCGCGAGGAGGTGCGCGCCCACGGCCGCGGCCAGGAGCCAGCCGGCGCGCCGGGCGTCGCGGGCCGGGAGCGCCCGGGCCAGGTCGAGCGCGCGGGCGCGGGCCGCGGTCTGGGCCACGTGGGCGTCGAGGAGCGCCAGCGAGAGCTGCCCCTCCGCCGCGATCCGCCCTCGCTCCCGGGTGAGCTCGACCGAGCTCTGCAGGGCCGACCTCAGCGCCGGCTCGGAGGCGGCCACGGTCCGGGCGGTGGCCTCGTCGGTCGAAAGCCCGCCGACCAGATCCCGGGCAGCGCGTGCCGCGGCCACGAGCAGGGCCAGGAGGGCCCCAGAGAGCGCCACCCAGCGGATGGGGGCGCGGGCACCTGAAAGGAGGCCGATCGCTCCGGCGAGGACGCACAGCAGCGCCGCCGCGAGCCCCGTGCCCCCGCGGGCCACCAGGGCGATCCCCGTCTGGCGTCGCCGCGCCCCACGGAGCAGGCGCGCGATCTCGGCGTAGGCGCCGGTCATGTCGACCTTCGAGCCAGCCTCGGCGGACGCCGTCCCCGGCACGTCCCCGGAGGATAACGCGCGACCTGCGCCCGGGCGACCCGGCCGGCTTTTCCCGCAGTCCGTGTTCGGGGGAAGGGGCTCGGCGCGGGACGGCCATTCCGGGGGCCCGGGGCTAACCTCTTTGGGTGGTAGGATACCCCGTGTTCTCTTGATCGGTCACGGCCCGCCCCTGGTTCTGGGGCGTGCTACCGTGGCGCAGGCCCAGCGTGAATTTCAGGTTCCGACAGCCCGTCCCCAGCGAGGACGATGACGACCTCGCGCTCGTGAAGCGCGCGAGGGACGGCGAGGTGGACGCCTTTCGCGCCCTGGTCGTTCGTCATCAGAGGAAGGTCTACGCTGTGGCGCTGGGCATCGTGAGAGATGCGGACCTGGCCTGGGACGTGGCCCAGGAGGTGTTCGTCCGCGTCCACCGGGGCCTGGACGGGTTCAAGGGCGAGTCGTCGTTCTTCACCTGGCTCTTCCGGATCACCTCCCACGTCGCCATCGACAGCGTCCGGAAGGAGCGGACCCACCAGCGCGACGAGGTCGACGAGGTCCGGGAAATCGACATGGAGGAGGCCGGCGAGGGCATCCTCTCCACCGGCCTGGGGAGCGACCCCTCCGACACGCTCCTGCGCCGCGAGCTGGCCGACAAGATGGAGGCGGCGCTGGCCACGCTTCCGGAGAAGCACCGGACCATCCTCGTGCTCCGGGAGGTGGAGGGGCTGTCCTACGAGGAGCTGGCCGAGCGGCTCGGCATCCACAAGGGAACGGTGATGAGCCGCCTCTTCCACGCCCGGAGGAAGATGCAGGCCGCCCTGCGCCCCTACGCAGAGATCGAGCCGGCCCGCTTCTCGGGTGGCACCGAAGTCGCAAGCAAGGTCGAGGGTGAGGGCTAGCAGATGAGGACCTGCGTCCGATTCGCGCCGATGATCGGCTCCAAGGAGTGCGAGCTGCCCGAGGATGAGGCACGGGCGCTGGCTGCGCACCTGGGCGCATGCCCGCGCTGCCGGGCCATCGCCAGGGACCTGGCCGCGACCGAGGGGCTCCTCGGCAACGCGCTCATGGCCCGGGCCAACTCCCGCGACTTCGCCCCCTTCGTCGACCAGGTCATGGCCAGGGTCGGCGCCCGGCCCCGCCCCGCGTTCGAGCAGGTGCGCCGGCGTCCGTCTCTCCTCGCCTTCCTGCGCGGCCACGGGAGGCTCACCGCCGTCGCCGCGGCGGCCGTGGTCGGCCTCCTGGCCGCGGTGTCCGCCTTCCTGTACGTTCACCGCAGCGCCGAGAGGCCCGAGGAACTCGCCGCCCTGGAGGTCGACCTCGAGGGCGGGAACATCGTGCTGCAGACATCGGACGGCCCCGTGGTCCTGATCGAGCCGGACGACGAGACCGGCGGCTAGGGCGCCGCGCCCAGGAGGCTCGACTCGGACATGACCCGCTGGATCGCCTGCGCCTTCGCCCTTGGAATCCTCCACATCGCGGTCCTCCCCGCACTCGCCCTGGCCGACGTACCGGTTCACCTCCGGGTCATCAAGGGCTCGAAGAAGGGGCCCGCCAAGCTCGACGCCTCCCTCGAGCCCCTGAAGCGCCAGCTCTCCTCGCTCGCCTACGTCCGCTGGGAGCTGACCAGCGATGACCGCCGCACCATGGAGAAGGGCAAGGTCGAGACGGTGAAGCTGCCCGACGGCGACGAGGTGATGCTGGCCATCGCCGAGGAGCAGGTGGACAAGGTGACCTTCGAGGTCACCGTGGCCTCCCGCAAGACGCAGAGCAAGCTCACCGTGGAGAGGGGGCAGCGCATCGTCCACCAGGTGAGCGGCGAGAAGAACGGCAGCGCCTTCTTCCTCACCGTGATCGCCTGGCCGGACGCGGCCAAGTAGCTGGGTCCGCGGCCGGGAGGGGACCGCGCCTCCCCCGGCGGCGATCTCCGTGTCCCGTCCCCGAGGGCCGGTCCGCCGTCCCGGGTCAGCACCCGCTCCCGATGAGCAGCCGCTCCTGCACCGCGGCGCCGACCCCCCTCCGCGCCTCGCGCTCCTCAAGGACCTCCCTGGCCGGTGAGACGGCGACCGGTCCGGATGGCGTCCCGGGGCCACGAGCGGGGATCGCCGCGCGGCGAGGCGACCCGGAGACGGGGCGGCGTCGCTCCCTCGGCGGCGGCCCGCACCACGGGGCCGGCGGCGGGCGTCGTCGGGGACGTCCCGGCAGCTTTGCCCTCCCCGGGAAGCCTCGCGCTATCCCGCCCCTCGGCCCCTCGCCGCCCCTCGCCCCCTGCCCGGCGCGCGTCGCAGGAAGGCGGCCACGCCGGCGTGGCCGTGGAGACGGGGCGAGTGGGGCACCACCTCGACCCCGCCGCCCTCGCCCAGGGCCCTCGCCACCATGGCCTCCCCCAGGTCCCCCACCGCGGCCAGCGCGCCGGCGCAATAGGGGCAAGCCTGGGCCAGAGGGGCGCTCGCGCCCAAGGCGTCGCAGTTGGTGCAGCGCCAGCCGGCCCGGGCGAAGTCCTCCTCCAGGACCAGCTGCTGCACCCGCCCCTCGTTCAGCGCCAGGACCACGTCCTCGGGGCCCAGCACCGCCGGCCCGCCCCGGAGCGACTCGCCCACCACCCGCTCCACGCTGCGCAGCCCCACCTCGAGCCCGTGCGCGGCCATGGCCACCGCCGCCCCGCTCACCACCCCGTCGCGGCGTGGCCCCTCTCCCGACTCCCACTCCCGGGGCCGCGGCAGGCGGGCCACCACCGCGGCCCGCATCCGCTCGGGCAGCTCGCGCTCGAAGGCCGCCACCGCCTCGGAGGTGCCCACCAGCACCAGGTGCGCCCCCGGTGTGCGGTCGAAGAGCGTGGCCGCCTGGGCCGCGGCCAGCCGCCGGTTGCGGAGCACGTGGGCCTCGGCGTGCCGGTCGTCCTTCTCCACCCGCTCGTGGTGGCGGCCGTGCTGGGCCTCCCCCGGGTTCCCCTCGTCCCGCTCGCGCCGGGGGACGAAGCCGCGCAGGCTCTCCTCCACCGCCAGGTCGCCGAGGAGCAGCTGGTAGATGTCGGCCCCCTCGGGGCCGGGCACCACCACGATGGCCGGCTCGCGGTCGGCGGAGAGCCGGACCAGCTGGGCCAGGTGCGGGATGTGGTCGGTGCACAGCTCGGGCTGGAAGGCGCGGCGGAAGAAGTGGGGGCGCCACAGGCCCAGGGCCCGCGAGGCGAAGAGCGCCAGCCCGTTCTTGCCCGGCTCGTGCTTCTGGGCGAGCAGGCCCGAGACGTACTCCCGCACGTCCTCCAGGGTGCCGGCCAGGCCCTCGCGGCCCGGAGCACCCGGCGGGTAGCGGGAGAGGGCGCGGCGGATCCCGTCCTGCAGGAAGAGCCGGATGCGCCCCCGCTGCTGCCCGTCCAGGAAGCGCACGTCCAGGTAGAGGCTCACGATGGGCTCGCCGGTGCTGCGCAGGCGCGCCAGCTCGCCCAGGGTCCCGTCCAGCGTGGTCATGTCCCGCCTCGATCCGGGCGGTCTCTCCGCCCGGCGCACAGCCCTGCGTCCGCCCCGGGCGGACGGCGAATTGCCGCCGCGCGCGCCCCGGGCTATGAGGCGCGCGTGCCCCTTCTCGACGCCCTCCGCGCCGTCACCTCCTTCTCCCCGCCGTCCGAGCTCCCCCCGTGCGACCTGGAGGATCTGGCGCACGTGCTGACCGCCCACGGGCTGGCCCCGCTCGCGTCCTACCAGGTCGAGCACACCCGGCTCGGCGCGTCGCTGCCGGCCTCCTTCCGCGAGGCGCTCCTGGGACAGTATCAGGGCGTCGCCAACGACAATGTGCTGAAGCTGGTCGGGCTGCGCGGCTCCCTCCGGGCTGCCTCGGAGGTGCCGGTGGTGCTGCTCGAGGCCGCAGCCTACGTGGACTGGCTGTACCCCCACCTGGCATTTCGGCCGGTGGGAGGGCTGCGGATCGCCCTTCGGGGTGAGGACGGCAGCCGCTTCGCCGAGGCGGTGAAGGGCCAGCTGGCGCTGGAGCGCACCGAGCACGGCGGGCGGGTGGCGGTGTTCACCGACGGCCGCATCACCTTGACCGCGCAGGAGGGGCTCTGGCCGGGCGGCCCGGCTGACGGCCCGCTCTTCGAGCGCCGTCGCCCCCACCCGGCCTTCGGGCCCAGGGCTGCGCGCCCCTCCGCCGAGGACGCCCTGCTCGCCACCGTGGGCGATCAGGCCCTGGCCGGGCTCATGGCGCCGCTCATCACCTTCGTCGACCTGCGCGAGCTGGTCCGGCTGCCCCTTGACGCCGGGTACGTCCGGCAACGGGCCCGGGCGGCGGGGCTCTCCCGCGCACTCCACGGCGCCTGTCGTCTCCTGTCGCACTTCTTCCCCGAGGTGGCCGAGGCGGCGGCGGCCGTAGCCCCCGAGCTCGGCGCGGCGGAGCGCGTGGCGGTGGAGCGGGTGGTGGAGGCGGCCATGGATCCCGGTCGCTTGCGCCACCTGCGCGGGGCGGAGGAGGTGGCGCGGCTCGTCGTCGCGCCCTGAGGCCCGTGGTAGGCTCGCGGCTTCGCAGCGCGCCGCGAGCCGCTCGCCAGAGGAGTACTTCGCGTGAATATCGCCATCGTCGGCACCGGATACGTCGGCCTCGTCACCGGGACCTGCTTCGCCGAGTCCGGCAACACCGTCACCTGCGTCGACATCGACCCCCGGAAGATCGAGACGCTCCGGGCGGGCGGGCTGCCCATCTACGAGCCAGGGCTGGAGGAGCTGGTCCGGCGCAACGTGCGCGAGGGCCGGCTCCGCTTCACCACCTCCTCGGCCGAGGCCATGCAGGGGACGGAGATCGCCTTCATCGCCGTGGGGACGCCGCCGGGCGAGACCGGCGAGGCCGACCTCTCCCACGTCCTCGCCGCCGCCGCCGAGCTGGCCCGCCACATGACCCGCTACACGGTGGTGGTGAACAAGAGCACCGTCCCGGTGGGGAGCGCGGACAAGGTGGCCGAGGTGGTCCGCCAGAACACCGCCCAGCCCTTCGACGTGGTCTCCAACCCCGAGTTCCTCAAGGAGGGGGCGGCCATCGACGACTTCATGCGCCCCGACCGCGTGGTGGTGGGTGTCTCCTCGGAGCGGGCCCGGGCGGTGATGGCCGAGCTCTACGCCCCCTTCGTCCGCGCCGAGCAGCCTATCCTCTTCATGGACGTCCGCTCGGCCGAGCTCACCAAGTACGCCGCCAACGCCATGCTGGCCACGCGCATCTCCTTCATGAACGAGATGGCCACGCTCTGCGAGCGGCTGGGCGCCGACGTGGACCAGGTGCGGCGCGGCCTGGGCTCCGACCGCCGCATCGGCCACCCGTTCCTCTTCCCCGGGACGGGCTTCGGGGGTTCCTGCTTCCCCAAGGACCTGCGGTCGGTGATCTCCATGGCTCGCCACCTCGGCCTCGACTTCGACCTGCTCCGCGCCGTGGAGCGCGTCAACGAGCGGCAGAAGCGCTGGCCCCTGGAGAAGGCGCAGAAGCACTTCGGCGGCCTGGCCGGCCGCACCTTCGCGGTGTGGGGCCTGGCCTTCAAGCCCAAGACCGACGACATGCGCGAGGCACCCTCCATCACCCTCATCGAGGGGCTCCTCGGCACCGGGGCCCGGGTGCGGGCCCACGACCCGGTGGCGGCCGAGGTGGCCGGCCGGCTCTTCGCCGGGCGCGGGGTGGAGCTGTGCCAGGCGCCCTACGACGCGGTAGAGGGGGCCGACGCGCTCTTCCTGGTCACCGAGTGGAACGAGTTCCGCCAGCCCGACTGGGAGCGGCTGCGCCGCCTGCTCAAGGAGCCGGTGCTCTTCGACGGCCGCAACGTCTGGGACGCGCGAAGGGCGCGGGAGGCGGGGTTCACCTACTACGGCGTGGGGCGGTCCGGCGAGGCGGGGTAGCCCGCTCAGGCCTGCACGTTCCGGCCCCGGGAGAGGAGCAGCACCACCGAGGCCACCTCGGAGATGACCCGGGAGAGCCGCCGGCCCACGTCGAGCTCCTCCAGCACCGCCTGGCGCGCCTGCGGCTCGGACACCGCCGCGGCCGCGACCAGGTCGGCGGCGGCCGAGGCGTCCTCGAGCCGCGCCACCGCCTCGGCCAGCTCGGCGGCGCCCGACTGCGGCGGCAGCCGGGTGGCCAGCTCGTAGGCCAGCTGCCGGAGCGACTCCAGCTCCGGCTCGATCTCGGCCCTGCCGCCCGCCGGCCAGCGGTCCTCGAGGAGCTCGGCCCGGAAGACGCGGTAGGCGGCGTCGGAGGGCAGCTCCTCGGCCAGGCGCACCCGGGCCACCCCCCGCAGCACGATGTCGTACCGACCGTCGCGGTGCTGCTCGTGCCGCTCGATGACCCCCACACCGGCCACGGGCAGGACCGGAGGGTGCAGCTCGCGCAGCCCCTCGGCGTTGATCAGGTGGGGCACGGCCAGGACCCGATCGCCGCGCAGGGCGTCGCGGACCAGCGCCCGGTAGCGGGGCTCGAACACGTGCAGCGGCGTGGGGGTGCCGGGGAGCACCGCCACCCCGTGCAGCGGAAACACCTTGAGCGCGCTCAAGGCCCGGCGGACCGCCTGCAGGCGATCCGCGTCTTCGTAGGACTCGCCCATGCCGCCTCTCGCCGCCGCCCCCCGCCGGCAGGAGATACGCCCCCGCGAGCCGCCCGGCAAGCCGGCGCGGCGCACCCCGGCCGGGACGACCCGGCCGCTCACGGGCCGCCGGGCGCCTCCCGGGCGGCGGTGCTGGCGTAGGAGCCGACGTCGAGGGTGGCCAGGTTCACGCTGAAGTAGCCGGCGACGCCGCAGGAGAACATCACCCGCTTCACGATGCGGAAGGGGATGGTCTTGTCGGCCTGGATGTTGACCGTCCCCTCCCACTTCTTGTCCGGGTCCTGCTGGTGGATGAAGTCCCAGCGCTTCTTCTCGTCGCGCAGCCTCTCCTCCAGCCCGGGGATGTTCAGGTAGCCGGAGTCGCCTTCCAGCTCGGAGAGGTCGGCGACCTTGACCCCCACCACCGCGATCTCGCTGGGGCTGATGGCGATGACCGGCGCCACCTCGATGGTCTGGCCGTGCTGCGCGTCGGGGAGCTTGATGTCCTTCTGCATGTACAGCACCTCGCCGGTCGACGAGAACTGCTGCAGGAGGAAGATGACCAGCATGGTCATCATGTCGACCATGGGGACCACGTTCAGGTCGGCGTTGGTGGCCTTGCGGCCACGCTTCATCTTCCCGCCCAGGACGTGGGACCTCTCGAAGCGCGGGGCCGGCCGCTTGCCCGGGGCGACGATGGGCATGGTCTAGACTCCGGTCACCGACACCGAGATGAGCCCCTGGCCCATGCAGGTGTCGATGACCTGCACCAGCTCGCCGTAGGCGATGGTGTCCTCGGAGGAGACGGTCACCGCGGTGGCCTCGGGGTAGTCGCTGCGGAGCTGCTTGAGCCGGTCGCCCAGGGCCCGGAGGTCCTGGTGCAGCTCGCCGCCGACCCGCTCCACCGGGATGTCCACCGACAGCCCGGCGGTGGTGGAGAGGTTCATGCCCCGCTCCCCCACCTGCAGGGTGACGAGGAGCGCCTTCTGCTGCTCGCCGGGGGGCTCGGGGGCGCCGGAGCCGAACTGCTGCACCTGGAGCCGGGAGATCTGCGTCCACACGGCGGTGTAGAGCAGGAAGGTGATGCAGCAGGAGAGGAGGTCGATGGCCGGGACGACGTTGATGACGGCGTCGAGCGACTTCTTGCGCCGCCTTCCGCCGCCGCCCTGCTCCGGCATCGCGCCGCCGCCCGCCATGCCTCACCTCTCCTTCTCGACCCGCTCCGTGAAGAGACCGACGCCCGCCAGCCCGCCGGGGCGGCGCTAGCCCGCCGCCTCCTCGCCCACCGAGGCCGGCATCTTCATCTTGTCGCGGTTGGCGATGATGAGGTTCAGGACCGCCACCGACGACTCGTTGATGTCGTCGAGCATGAGCTGCGAGCGGCCCTGGAGCACCGAGTAGGCGACCAGCGCCGGGATGGCGGTGATCAGGCCGAAGGCGGTGCAGTTCATGGCCTCGGAGATCGACCGGGAGAGGATGGTGGCCTTGTCGGAGGGGCTGGCGGTGGCCACGGCCGCGAAGGCGCCGATGAGGCCGACGATGGTCCCGAGGAGGCCGAGCAGGGTGGCCACGTTGCCCAGCATGGCCAGGTAGCCGGTGCGCTTCTCGATCTTGGGCGACTCGCGCAGGGTGGCCTCGTCCATGGCCGCCTGCACGTCGGCCTCGCCCTTGGGGACGTTGATGAGGCCCGCCTTGATCACCGAGACGAGCGGCGTCTTCTTCTGCGAGGCGCAGTAGCTGATGGCCCGGTCGAGGTCGCCCCGGTAGATGTGCTCGCGCAGCCCCTTGAGCAGGGCCTCCTTGCTGATCCAGGTCTGGAAGTAGAGGGCGATGATGCGGTCGACGATCAGCACCACGGTGAAGCCGAGCGCGACGAGGATGGGGTGCATCATCCACCCGCCCTCGTGGTAGTGCTTCGCGAGCTGCCCGAACATGTCGCCCATGACCGGTCCGTCCTCTGGAGGTGGGCCGCGCGCCGGTCGTCCCCGCGATCGCGCGCTCGCCCGGGTCCTCGATCCCCTATCACGGGGATTTCCAGTGCGTCAACGCGGCGAGGGTACTGAAGAAACGCACCTGCCCCACACCGCCGGTGGGCCCCGGCCGGCGCCTCCCGCGGCCCCGGCCGGCGATTGCGACGGTGAGGGCGCCGTCGTACGCTCGCCCGCCCCCACCATGGCCCTCGAATCCGCCTTCGCCCCGTACCGCCTCACCCCGGGTGCGGTGCCGGAGGAGGCCGCGCGCCGGGCCGAGCAGCTCGCCGCCGAGCCGATGGTGGCGACCTCCGGGGCCGCGCTGCCGGGGACGCTGGCGGGCAGCGCCCTGGCCGATGTCGCCGCCGGGCGCGCCCCGACGCCCGGGGACGCCTGCCGGGCCGCCGACGGCTCGCCGGCAGGCCTCTCCGGCCCGCCCCGCGCCTGCCTGGCCTCGTCGCACCACCAGGACCAGGTCGCCTCCGCGGCCCACGCGGCGCTGGCCGCGGGCTTCGGCGGCATCTGCCTCGACCGGCCGGATGCCCCCCTGGCCCTCGGTCTGCTGGGTGCGGGCTTCTGCCACGAATGCCTCGCCGCTTTCGACCGCTATCTGTCGCGCGAGTACGGCGAGCACTTCCAGCCGCTCGACTACCTGGCGGTG
Organism: Anaeromyxobacter sp.; assembly: GCA_035541675.1. GTDB lineage: Bacteria > Myxococcota > Myxococcia > Myxococcales > Anaeromyxobacteraceae > Anaeromyxobacter. Next base: position 17,666 of record DATKMW010000105.1, read on the forward strand.
GCCCGCGAGGCGGTCACCGCCTCCTCCGGCGCGGTCAGCTTCGACCAGCTCCCCTTCGGCCGCGACTTCTGGCGCTTCCGCAACGACTGCCTCGACGGCGCCGTCCGCGCCTACGTGCGCGGCGCCCGCGACGGGGCGCGCCTGCTCGAGCGCCCCTTCGCGGTGGTGGCGCAGTTCGAGGCGCTGGGCCCGGCGCAGATCCGCGCCGCCCGCCACCTCGACGCCGCCGTCTTCCCCGGGCCGGAGGTCGCCGGCGTGGGCATCGGCCACGTCCGCCTCCTGCGGGCGGTGATGGGCCGGCGGCCGGTGGCCATCGCCCCGCCCGGCGGGCCGGCGCCCACCCCCGGCCCGCTCCTGGTGCGGCTCGCCGCCGTGGCGGCCACCTGCGGCGTGGAGATCTCCGGGCTCGAGCCCGCGGACAGGAGCGGCGCCCAGCTGGCGCAGGTGCGGCGCTTGGCGCGCCAGCCCGGGCGCCCGCCGGCCGAGGCCACGCCGGTGGCGGAGTGCTGCGTCCTCTAGTCCTCCGAGGCCGACCTGTGGACCCGTGGCCGCCACCGGCTCTCGGTGGCCCGCGCCGTCGAGACCCTGGCGGCGCTGCACCTCCAGGTGCCGGTGGTGACCCGCGTGCACGACGCGCCGCCGGAGGCCGCCCTGGTGCTGGCCGACGCGGTGGCCCTCTCCGCCCCCGAGGCCAAGGAGATCGAGCGCCGCCTCGAGGGCGGAACCTCGGTCCTGGCCTTCGGCGAGCCCGGCCTGGTGGACGAGCTGGGCCGGCCGGCCGGTGCCTTCCTCCCGGGCGGCAAGGCCGGCGGGGTCAAGGTCGGCAGCGGCACCTTGGCCGAGCTGCCCTCCCTGGCGCCGGAGAAGGGCTCTGCCGAGCCCCAGGACGCCGCCGCGCTGGAGAAGGCCCTCGCCGCGCTCCTCGGCAAGGCCCGGCGCGCCGCGGGCGTCTCCGGCCGGTCGCCGCTCCTCGCGGTGCTCCTGCGCACCGGCGAGGCGCTGGACGTGCACCTCGCCTCCCTGGGCCCGGACCGCGCCCAGGGGGTGACCCTCTTCCTCGGCGCGCACCTCGCCGGCGGCGTGCGCCGGGCTCGCTTCTTGTCGTCGGACGGCAGCGACGTGCGGATCCCGCTGAACCCCAGCGGCTATTCGCTCTCCACCGTGCTGCCGAGCTTCCAGGGATACGCCGTGCTCTCGCTCGCGACCTGAGCCGAGGCCTCCGCCGGCGGGGCATGCCCCACCTGGAGGCTCCCCCCAAGGAGGGACCCACGCCCCCCTTGCGGACAGCCGATGAAAACGTTTTCATATGGCCCCCTGCGCCCGCGGAGACCGACCCTTGGCCAAGCTGCTGGAGATGACCGGCATCACCAAGGCCTTCTACGGCGTCCGCGTCCTGAAGGGCGTCGACCTGGACCTCGATCTGGGAGAGGTCCACGTCCTCCTCGGCGAGAACGGCGCGGGGAAGTCCACCCTCATCAAGATCCTCTGCGGCGCCTACGCGGCCGACGGCGGCAGCATGTCCATCGGCGGGCGGCCCGTCGACCTCGCCACCCACGACCCGCGGTCGGCCGAGGACGCCGGGGTGGCCACCGTCTACCAGAACTTCCACCTGGTCCCGCACCTGTCCGTGGCCGAGAACCTGTCCCTGGGCCGCTTCGTCCACCAGCGGTCCGGCCTCATCCGCTGGAGGCAGGTGCACGCCCACGCGCGGGAGGCGCTTTCGCGGGTGGACCTGGGCATCGACCCCGGGGCCCGGGTGGCCGACCTGCCCGTGTCGCAGAAGCAGCTCCTGGAGATCGCCATCGCCCTCTCCAAGAACGCGCGCATCCTCATCCTCGACGAGCCCACCGCCGCCTTGAGCCGCCGGGAGACCGACCACCTCTTCCGGATCATCCGGGACATCAAGGGCCGGGGCATCGGGGTCATCTACATCTCCCACAAGCTCGAGGAGGTGAAGCAGGTCGGGGACCGGATCTCGGTCTTGCGCGACGGGGTCAAGGTCGCCACCCTCCCCGCCGCCGAGGCCGACCTGGGCCAGGTCATCTCCCTCATGATCGGCAAGGACCTCATCCGGCGCGGCGCCCGGGAGCGCCGCGCCGACCCGACCCGGGCCCCGGTGCTCTCGGTGCGCGGCCTCAAGAGCGAGGTGTTCTCGAGCCCCCTCGACCTCCAGGTGGCCCCCGGCGAGATCCTGGGGGTGACCGGGCTGGTGGGCTCGGGCAAGACCGAGCTGGCGCGGGCGCTGTTCGGGATCGACCCATCCCGCGTCGACCAGCTCCTCCTCGAGGGCCGGCCGGTGCGCATCGACTCCCCCCGGACCGCGGTGGAGCTGGGGATCGGCTACCTCTCCGAGGATCGCGACGTGGACGGCCTCTGCCTGGGCCTGGGGGTGAAGGAGAACGTCTCGCTGGTGGCGCTGGCCAAGGAGACCGGGCTCTTCTTCAGCATCCCGGCGGAGCGGCGCGCCGCCACCGACCTCGTCTCCTCGGTCGGGCTCAAGGTGTCGGGGATCTCCCAGCTGGTCCGCTACCTCTCCGGCGGCAACAAGCAGAAGGTGGTGTTCGGGAAGTGGCTCCACGCCCGCTGCCGGCTCCTGCTCCTGGACGAGCCGACCATGGGCATCGACGTGGGGGCCCGCGGCGACATCTACGGGCTCATCCGCGCCTTCGTGGCCCAGGAGGGCCGGGCGGTGATCTTCATCTCCAGCGACGTGGAGGAGATCCTGGAGGTGTCCGACCGGGTGCTGGTGATGGCACGCCGGGAGATCGTGGGCGAGCTGGAGCCGTCCAAGACCAGCAAGCAAGAGATCCTGCAGTACGCAAGCCGGCTGGGCCGGGCCAGGGTGGAGGCATGACCGAGCTCTCGCAGAACGGGACCGAGAACACGACCCGGAGCGGCTCGCTGGCCGCGCTGGCCGGGCTGCGCGCCCTGGTGCGGAACCAGGCCTTCTCCATGCTCCTCATCCTGGCCCTGCTCTGGATCGTGCTGGGCTTCCTCTCCCCTTACTTCTTCACCGTCGACAACCTCTTCGAGATCACCCTCCAGACCGCGGTCATCGCCATCATCGGCGCGGGGATGACCTTCGTCATCCTCTCCGGCGGCATCGACCTCTCGGTGGGCTCGGTGTTCGCCTGCTCGGCCATCGTGGGGGGCATCGTCTTCACCCACACCCACAGCCTGGTGCTGGCCATCCTGGCCACCGCCGGCACCGGGGCGCTCTACGGGCTGGCCAACGGCCTGCTCATCACCCTGCTCCGGGTCCCGCCCTTCATCGGCACCCTGGGCATGATGGGCATCGCCCGGGGGTTCGCGCTCATCTTCGTGAACGGCGTGCCCATCTACGGGCTGGAGCGCTACAAGTTCCTGGGCCAGGGGAAGGTCCTCCAGATCATCCCCGTCCCCACCGTGATCGTGCTGGTGGTGTTCGTCCTCGGCTACCTGGTCCTCACCTACACGCGCTTCGGGCGGTTCACCTACGTCATCGGCAGCAACGCCGAGGCGGCCCGCCTCTCCGGCATCTCGGTACGCCGGACGCAGATGGGCATCTACGCGACCTGCGGCCTCCTCACCGGACTGGCCTCGATCATCGAGGCCGGCCGCCTGGGCATCGTCCAGCCGGCCGGGGGGAACGGCTACGAGCTCCTCGCCATCGGCGCGGTGATCGTGGGCGGGGCCAGCACCTTCGGCGGGGAGGGGAGCATCGTCGCCACCCTGATCGGGGCCATCATCGTCACCACCATCCGCAACGGCCTCAACATCCTGGGAGTGAATGCTTTCTGGCAGTACGTAGTCAATGGGTTGGTCATCATCGGAGCGGTGGCGGCGGACCAGTTCCGCCGGAGGCGGTAGCAGCAGTCCTAGCAGTGGTCAGGCAGCCAACCGGAGGTATCCCAATGAAGCTCAGGCTCACGCTCGTCGCTGTCCTGCTGGCCCTCGCGACCAGCACGTTCGCCCAGGAGAAGACGATCGTCTTCATCCCCAAGTCCACGTCCGCCACCTTCTACCTGTTCCTGGTCAAGGGCGCGGCCGACAAGGCCAAGGAGCTCGGCTACAAGGTCCAGTACCTGGGGCCGGCCACCGAGGCCGACGTGGCCGCCCAGGTCGACTTCGTGCGCACCATCGTGAAGCGCAAGCCGGCCGGCATCCTGCTCGCCGCCCTCGACTCCAAGGCGCTCATCCCGCCGGTGGAGGAGGCCATGAAGGCGGGCGTGCCGGTGGCCATGGTCGACTCGGGAATCGACAGCGACGCCCCGGTGGCCTCCATCCTCACCGACCAGATGAAGGGCGGCATGATGGCCGGCGAGGAGATGGCCAAGCTCCTCGGCGGCAAGGGCCTGGTGGCCGATCACGGCATCCAGGCCGGGTCGGTCAGCGCCGGCCGGAGCAAGGGCTTCCAGATGGCCGCCAAGAAGGGCGGGCTCACCGCCCTGGAGACCAAGTGGACCGACGCCGACACGGCCAAGTCGATGAACATCACCACCGACGAGCTGACCGCCCACCCCGACCTCAAGGGCATCTTCAACGCCTGCGCAGCGTCGGGCGGCGACGCCGAGGCGGTGAAGTCCAAGGGGCTCAAGGGCAAGGTGAAGATCGTGGCCTTCGACCCCAGCCCGGAGATCCTGCCGCTCTTCGACGAGGGCACCATCCAGGCCCTCATCGCCCAGGACCCCTACCAGATGGGCTACCAGGGCGTGGCCGCCATCGACGCCTTCATCAAGAAGCAGCCCATCAAGAACAAGAACATCCTGCTGCCGCCGGTGCTCATCACCCCCGAGAACGTGAAGTCGCCCCAGGTGCAGAAGCTCCTGCAGACGCCGGACAAGTTCCAGAACTGAAGATCCGTCCCAGCTCCTAGCTCGAGGTCGGCCGCCGGTCCCGAGGGACCGGCGGCCGATCTTCCTAGGGCGGCAGGGCCCGCGCGGTATCCTCCCCGCGCCTGGCCTCGCTCCTCCTTCGCCGCCACGCCCACCCGGCCGCGACCTTCCTCGCCTTCCTGGCGACGGCGCCCCTCTGCGGGGCGGGCCGGGGCGGCGCCGCGACCGGCTGGCTCATCGCGGGCCTCTCGCTCATCGCCGTCCACTGGCTGGTGGAGTGGCGCGGGATCGCCGGCTCCTTCGAGAACCGGGTGCCGCGGAGCGGCCGGGGGGTCCTGGCCCGCGCCGCCTGGCTCCTCGGCCTCGCGGTGAGCGTGGTCGACGCCTTCCGCGCCCACCTCACCCCCTGGCAGGGGACCGGCGTGAGGGCCCTGGGGGTGGCGGTGGGCCTCTCGGGCGTCCTGCTGCGGCTCTGGTCGATGCGAACCTTGGCGGGAGCCTCCAGCTACGACCTCAAGGTCGCCGAGGGTCAGGAGCTCGTGGAGGCCGGCCCCTACCGCCTCGTCCGCCACCCCTCCTACACCGGGATGCTGCTGTGGAGCGCCGGCCTGGGCCTGTGGAACCCGAGCCTCCCGGGGCTGCTCCTGCTCCTCCCCGCCACGCTCGCCCAGCTCGCCCAGCGGATCGACGTCGAGGAGCGCATCCTGGCCGAGCACTTCGGGGCGCGCTGGGAGGGGTACGCCCGGAGGACCTCCATGGTGATCCCCGGGATCTGGTAGCGCCCGGACCCCCTACGCCCCCCTCGCCCGGAGCGCGGCCGCCATCACCGCCCGCACCGGGACGCCCTCCTCCCGCGCTCGCGCCAGGCAGTCGTCGTACTCGGGCTGGGCCCCGAGCTCGCGCCCGTCCCGGAGCGCCACCTTGACCCGCACCGGCCCGTAGGGCGTCTCCACCGTCTCCTCCCGCCGCTCCAGCGCCTCGCGCTCGACCGGGTGGCGGCGGACGCCCAGGGTGGTGGTCTCGGCGAAGAGGGCCGCGGTCACCGCCTCCCGGCGGGCCTCGGTGGAGAGCGCGCCGAGGAGGACCCCGGGCCGCCCCTTCTTCATGGTGAGCGGCGCGGCCCAGGCGTCGAGCGCTCCGGCCTCGAGCGCGGCCTCGATGGCCCGGGCGAGGAGCTGCCCGGTGCAGTCGTCGAGGTTCGCCTCCAGGACCCAGAGCGCCTCCTCCGCCACGGAGCCGGCCGCCTGGCCCTCCCGGACCTCCTCGCCCAGGGTCATGCGCAAGAGGTTGGGGCGGTCCGGCCAGGTCCGGGTCCCCAGGCCGTAGCCCACCCGGCTCGGCCGGATGGCGGGCGCCGGCCCGATCTCGCACAGCTCGGCCAGGATGGCCGCCCCGGTGGGCGTCACCGCCTCGCCCTGCGGCCCGCCGGGCCGGACCGCCTTGCCGGTGAGGATCTCCAGCACCGCCGGCGGCGGGACCGGCACCGGCCCGTGCGCGGTCCGGACGATGCCCCGGCCCAGCTCCGGCGGCGCGGAGACGACCCGCGGCCAGCCGAGCAGGTCCAGGACCACCGCCGCCCCGCACAGGTCGACGATGGAGTCGACCGCCCCCACCTCGTGGAAGTGCAGCTCGCCCACCGGGACGCCGTGCACCTTGGCCTCGGCCTGGCCGATGCGGGCGAAGAGCGAGCGGGCCGCCTCCTTGGCCCGCGGGGCGAGGCCGCTCCGGGCGATGAGGTCCAGGATCTCCTCGAGCCGCCGCCCGTGGGGCTGCTCGCCCTCCACCACCACGTCGAGGTGGGTGCCCTCGATGGCGCTGTCCCTGCGGCGCGAGACCTCGAGGCGGAAGCCCTGGAGCGGGAGGGTGGCGAGCGCGGCCTCGAGCGCGGCCCGGTCGACCCCCAGGTCGAGCGCCGCGGCCAGGAACATGTCGCCGGCGATGCCGCCCACCGGCTCGAGCAGGAGGAGGTTGTCCATGGCCGGGACCTACCCTCTGGCGATGAGCCCGGCCACGAACGCCGCGCCGAAGCCGTTGTCGATGTTCACCACCGTGACGTTGGGCGCGCAGGAGTTGAGCATGGTGAGGAGCGGCGCCAGCCCGCCCAGCGAGGCGCCGTAGCCGACCGAGGTGGGCACGCCGATGACCGGCTTCCCCACCAGCCCCCCCACCACCGAGGCCAGCGCCCCCTCCATCCCGGCCGCGACGATCACCGCCCGCGCCCCGTCCAGCTCCTCGCGGCGCGCCAGGAGGCGGTGGATCCCGGCCACCCCCACGTCGTAGATCCTCCGCACCGTCACGCCCATGACGTCCAGGGTGGCGGCGGCCTCCTCGCACACCGGGATGTCGGAGGTGCCGGCGCAGCAGACCGCCACCGGCCCGCGGGCCGGGACGTCCATCCGCCCCTTGCGCAGGGTCCGGGAGACCGGGTCGTAGGTCGAGCCCCGCACCGCCCGCCGGGCCGGGCCGGCCTTCTCCGGCGAGAGCCGGGTGACGAGCAGGGGACCGCGGGCGGCCACGCTCCTGGCGATGGCGGCGACCTGGGCCGCGGTCTTCGACTCGGCCAGCACCACCTCGGGCAGCCCCACCCGCAGGGTCCGGTGGTGGTCGATGGTGGCGGTGTCGCCCAGGCGCTCGAAGGGCGCGTGCTTGAGCGCCTGCACCGCGTCCTCGAGCGTGGCCTCGCCCCTCTTGAGGCGCGAGAGGAGGGCGCGGAGGGTCCGTTCGTCCATGGGCGGTGGAGAGTAGCCGGGAGCGCCCTCGCCGTCACCCAGGGACCCGCTAGTCCCCGTGCTCCGCCAGCAGGTGGCCCACCAGCGCGGCGATCCCCCCGGGATCGGGCATGACCAGGATGAGCCCCTCCAGGCCCGGCCCGGTCCCCTCCGCCCCGCAGGAGAAGCGCGTGGCCAGGGCCACCGAGCCGGCGTGGGCCACCAGCTCCTCGATGCAGGCCTTGCCGCTGCCCCGGGCCAGCCGGGGCACGGAGAGGAGCAGCTTCTCGTGCACCAGGGCGGCCACCGCCGAGACGAAGGCGCTGCCCACGATGTTGCCGGACTCGAGCAGGGCGCTCTCGGCCATCCCTGCCCACCCCGCCGGCGCGCTCCGGTCCACCGGGAACCCCAGGATCTCCGCCAGCGCCTCGGCGTCGCCCTCGGGCAGCGCCAGGAGCAGGTCCCCGGCCAGCCGCCCCTCCAGCTTCACCCCCACCGCCAGGACGTCCCGGCCGAGCGCCCCCAGGAACGAGGCGATGGCCCCGGTCTCGGCGCCCACCCAGGCCTCGGGCACGTCCATCTCCAGCCGCCGCCCGCACAGCTTGCCCAGGGCGGTGATGGCCTGGCCGCAGCCGATGGAGGCCAGCTCCTGGAGCGCGTCCACCTGGCGCGGGCCGAAGGTCCCCGACCTCACGCCACCCCCAGCCGCTGCACGTCGAGGATGAAGACCGGGCGCCCGTTGCCGAGCACGGTGACGGCGGAGATGCCGGACACGTTCTCCAGCGGCTGGCCCAGGGGCTTCAGCACCGCCTCCTGCTGGCCGATGAGCTTGTCCACGGCCAGGCCGACCCGGGTTCCCTCGCCGGCCTCTGCCACCACCACCGCCCGCTCGTCGCGGTCGCGCTGCTCGGGGAAGCCCAAGAGGTGGGAGAGGTCGTGCACCGGCAGCATCTGCCCGTCGTAGGGCAGGACCGGCGCCCCCCGGGCCCGGTCCAGGCGGCTCAGCGCCACCTGCGCGGCGCCGTGCACCTTGCCGATGGGGAGGCCCAGCACCTCCTCGCCCACCCCCACGAGGAGCACCGGCTGGACCGCCACCGTGAGCGGCAACCGCAGGGTGAAGCGGGTGCCCTGCCCCGGGACCGAGTCGATCTCCAGGGTTCCTCCCACCGCCTCGGCGGTGCGCTTCACCGCGTCGAGCCCCACCCCGCGGCCGGAGACGTCGGTCACCGCCTCGGCGGTGGAGACGCCGGGCAGGCAGGCCAGCATCATGGCGTCCCGGTCGGAGAGGCCGGCGGCCGCCTCCTGGGCCAGCGCCCCCCGGGCCACGGCCGCGGCCCGGAGCTTGGCCGGGTCCATGCCCCGGCCGTCGTCGGCGATCTCCAGGATCACCCGGTCGCGCTCGCGGTGCGCCTGGACGGCCACGTGTCCGGTGGCCGCCTTGCCCGCCAGGAGCCTGAGGTGCGGCGGCTCGATCCCGTGGTCGATCGCGTTGCGGAGCAGGTGGAGGAGGGGGTCGGAGAGCTCCTCCAGGATGGCCCGGTCGAGCTCGATCTCCGCCCCGCTCACCTCGACCTCCACCTGCTTGTTCACCTTTCGTGCGATATCACGGGCCGCCCGGGGCAGGCGCTCGGTGACCAGCGCCAGCGGGGTCATGCGCACGGTCATGACCTTGTCGTGCAGGTCCTTGACGATGGCGTGCAGGCGGTCGACGTTCTCGAGGAGCCCGGGCCGGTGCTGCGGCGGCACCGTCTTGCCCAGCTCCCGGACCCGGGCCGTGGCCAGGATCAGCTCGCCCACCGAGTCCAGGAACTCGTCGAGGATCTCGGTGCGCACCCGGACCGTGCGCAGGGCCTCCAGCGAGGCGTCGGGCACGGCCGGGGCCTTCTGCGGCACGGGCGACGGCGCAGGCGCCTGGGCCTCGGCCACACGGACGGAGATCGAGGCCAGGTCGGAGATCTGGGCCAGCGTCTTCTCCAGGGCTGGCACAGGCTCCGGGGTGTCGAGCAGCACCTCCAGCCGCTTGCCGGGGATGCGGCCGGCCTTGAGGTCGTCTACCCCGGGCGTGGATTGGACCACCGCCCCCAGGCCGGCGAGCTTCTTCACCACCAGGAATGCCCGGACCGCCGGGACCGGGCAGCCGGTGGCGATCTCCACCTGCACCCGCAGCCGGCGATGGCGCGCCGCGGGGAGCGGCTCCTGGGCGGGCGGCTCGGGCACGGGCGGCTGCCGGGTCTCCGGGACCGGCCCCACCCGGGCCGGGTCGGGGCGGGGCGGGGCGGGCTCGCCCGCCCGACACCGGCGGGCGGCCTCGGCCAGGCGGGCCAGCATGGCCGGCTCGGCCTCCGGCTTCTCCCCGGTGGCGGCCGCCTGGACCATGGCCTGCAGGGCGTCGCCGGCGGCCAGGAGGTCGTCCACGGCAGCGGCGTCGAGGCTCTTCGGCTCCTTGCGGAAGACGTCCACCAGATCCTCGGCCCGGTGGGCGAGCTTGCTCACCCCTTCCAGCTCCATCGACGCGCTCATGCCCTTCACGCTGTGGGCGTGGCGGAAGAGGCTGTCGATGATGGGCTTGACCTCCGCACCCTCGCGGACGCCCTTCTCGATGCGGACCAGATCCCGGGCGTAGCCGGCCAGGTGCTCGCCAGCCTCCGAGACGAACAGCGGGAGGTATCGACGGAGATCCACTCGCCCTCCCAAGGAGGGCCTAGGCCTCGCCCAAGACCTTCTTCACCACCGAGAGGACGTCCTCGGACTTGAACGGCTTCACGATGAAGTCGCTCGCCCCCGCCTCGATGGCTTCCATGACCAGGGACTCCTGGCCGAGGGCGCTGCACATCACGATCACGGCCTTGGCGTCCTGCTTGATGATCTCGCGAGTGGCCTCGATGCCGCTCTTGAACGGCATCACGATGTCCATGGTGGTGAGGTCGGGCTTGAGCTCCTTGAACTTCTCCACCGCCTCCAGCCCGTTGGCCGCCTCGCCGATCACCTCGAAGCCGGACCCGGAGAAGATGTCCTTGATCATGTTGCGCATGAAGATCGCGTCGTCGACGATCAGGACTCTCTTCGGCATAGAGATTCCGGCTCCTCCCCGTCTTCCGGGAAAAGGTACCACCCAAGTCGCTCATGGGACAAGAAGCGACCACCCATCCGGCCGCAACCACTCGCTGCCACTCCGACCCTCCCCGGCGCCCGGCGTAGGACCTTCAGTGCTCGCCGAACAGGGCTATCGCCGCCTGGAACAGCGCCTCGGGCGAGAGCACCGACACCGCCCCCGCCCCCGCCGCGGTGACACCCCGCACCAGGACCTTGTCCTCGCCCTGCGGCGGCTCGATCTCCTCCACCCCCTGGACCCCACCGATGAGGATCCCCAGGGCCCGCTTGCCCTGGTCGAGGATGAGCACCTGCCCGCTCCCCTCGCGCAGCGGCTGGGGGGGCAGGCCCACCAGCGCCGCCAGGTCCACCACGGCCAGGACGCGACCCCGCAGGTTCATCACCCCCGGCACCGCCTCCGAGACCCGCGGCACCCGCGCGAACGGCGGCTGGGGGAGGACCACCTCCCGCACCGCCTCCAGGGGCAGCGCGAAGCGCTCCGCCGACACCCGGAAGACGACGTGGCGCAAGGGGGCCTCACCCCAGCCGGAAGCGCGACACCACCGTCTGCAGCTCGATCGACAGGTTGGTGAGCTCCTGGGCGGCGCCCGCCATCTGCGAGACGGCGGCCGACTGCTCGGTCATCACCTTGCGCACCTGCTCGGTGGAGCTGGCGTTGGACGAGGCCACGTCGGAGATGTGATCCATGGCCTGCACCATGTCCGCCGAGCCCTTGAGCTGGTCGCGGGCGGCCTGGGAGATGACCCCCACCTTGGCGGCGCCGGTGGCGGCCATGGTGGCGATGTCGGCCAGGGTCCGGATGATGGCGTTCAGGTCCTCGCGCCCCTCCCCCAGCTCGGCCACCGACTCCTGCATGGTCTCGACCACCTTGGTGGCCCGGCCGGCGATGTCGGTGGCGAGCGAGGAGATCTGCTCGGCGGAGCGCCCGGCCGACTCGGCCAGCTTCCGCACCTCCTCGGCCACCACCGCGAAGCCGCGGCCGTACTCGCCGGCGCGGGCCGCCTCGATGGTGGCGTTCAGGGCGAGGAGGTTGGTCTGGTTGGCCACCGAGGTGATGGCCTCCACGATCTTGGAGATCTCCTTGGTCCGCTCGCCGAAGGCGAACACCTGCTCGCTGGCGGCCTCGATCCGGGCGAAGACCTTCTTCACCTTCTCGCCCGCCAGCCTCGCCGCCTCGCCGCCCGAGGCGGCCGAGGAGCTGGTCTCGGCCGAGGCCCGGGCCGCCTCCTCGGCGCTCATGGCGGTCCGCTCGATGGAGCCGGCGATCTCGCCGATCACCTTGGAGGTCCGCTCCACCAGGTCCGACTGCTGCCCGGCGCCCTCGGCGATCTTCTCCATGGAGCTGGCCACCTCGTCGGTGGAGGCGTTCACCTCCTCGGCCGAGTTCTGCAGCTCGGTGGCCCGCTCCGAGACCGACTGGGCGGTCCGCTGGATGCGGGAGACCAAATCGCGCAGGTTCTCCTGCATGGTGCGGATGGCCTCGGTGAGGTCGTCGATCTCGTCGTGGAACTGCCGCTGCTCCTCGGAGACCACCGCCCGGGAGAGGTCGCCGCGGCTGATCTCCACGGCGCTGGCCTTGAGGCGCCCGACGCGGGACAGGCGGGCGATGCCCAGGGTGAGGGCCCAGCCCAGGACCAGGGTGGCGGGGAGGGTGATGGCCCCGGCGAGGAGCGGGCTCCCCATGAAGCGGTTGATCACCGGGATGGCCACGATCAGCACCAGGCCCAGGATCAGGTAGCTGCCCAGGATCTTGGCCTGGAGCGAGAACTCCAGCCCGGCCGCCCGGGGGGCGGGGCGGAGGGCCGGCTCGGCGGCCCGTCCGCGCAGGGCCACCAGGTGCGGTGCGTCGGGGGTGCGCGCGCTCGGCCGCGTCGGCAGGCGGTCGTCGCCTCTGGATCGTGCCACCGGTTCCTCGCTCTCGGGCGGGACAGCCAGCCGACCGCGCTCGCACCCACCGCGAGGGATCCTAGACGGACGGGGGGTGATGTCAAAGCGGGGGCGCGGCCCGCCGGGTCGCGCGGCGCCGGGCCGAGGGCCCTGGAGGTGCGGGTGCGCGGAGGTGGTCGTGGCCCGGAGGCACCTCCAGCGGCCTTCCGCCGGCGACCACCCGCACGCCCGACCCCTCCTCGAACCGGCCCAGGACGGCGAGCGGCGTGCGCACCCGGCGCGCGGCCGCGCGCGCCGCGGGGAGGTCGCCCGGCGCCACGGCGAGGAGCAGCTCGTAGTCCTCTCCCCCCGAGAGCGCCGCCGAGAGCGGGTCGGCGAGCCGCCGCGCCCGGCGGCGGTAGGCGGGCGATAGGGGGATCCGCTCCGCCTCGAGGACGGCCGACACGCCCGAGGCCGCCGCCATGTGCCCCAGGTCCTGCACCAGGCCGTCGGAGACGTCGATGGCGGCACGGGCCAGGCCGGCCAGCGCCCGGCCTAGCAGGAGGCGCGGGGTGGGGCGCCGCTGCCGCCGGGCCAGGGCGGGGGCGGCCCCGCGCAGCATCCCCAGGGCCGCGTCCCCGAAGACGCCGGAGCCGAGGAGCAGATCCCCGGCCCGGGCCCCGGAGCGGGTGAGCGCCCGGCCCTCCGGCACCGCCCCCACCGCGGTGATGGCCAGGGAGAGCGCCGGGCCGCGCGAGACGTTGCCCCCCACCACCGCGATCCCGTGCCGGCGGGAGCAGGCGGCCAGGCCCGTCATCACCCCCAGGATCCTCCGGGCCGGCGTCTCCCCGGGGAAGGCCAGCGCCACCAGCGCCCAGAGCGGCCGCGCCCCCATGGCCGCCAGGTCGGAGAGGTTCACGGCCATGGCCTTCCAGCCGATGTCGGCGGGCGTGAAGCGGGCGTCGAAGTGGACGCCCTCCACCACCTCGTCGACGGTGGCGACCAGGACCTCGCCCGCGGGCGGCCGGAGCAGGGCTGCGTCGTCGCCCACCGAGAGGACCACCCCCTCGCCGCGCAGGGGAAGGATCCGCGCCATCCGCGCGATGAGGTCGAACTCGCCCGGGGGCGGGGGCACGGGCGGCCGCTAGCCGCTCACCGCGGCCGGCGGGGCCGCCTGCACCGCGGGCGCGCCGGCGGGTCGGAGCGGGAGGATGAGGGTGAAGGTGGAGCCGCCGTTGGGGACCGACTCGGCCTTCACCTCGCCGCCGTGGGCCTCCACGAAGCTCTTCACGATGGCCAGGCCCAGGCCGGCGCCGCCGTACTCGCGGGTGGAGGAGCCGTCCACCTGGTAGAAGACGTCGAACACCTTGGAGAGGTGCTCGGCGCTGATGCCGATGCCGGTGTCGGCCACGTGCATGGCCAGCCGGTCGCCGACCAGGGTCTCGCCGCGGACGGTGACGCTGCCGCCGGCGGGGGTGAACTTCACCGCGTTGGAGCAGAGGTTCACCAGGCACTGGCGCAGCTTGTCCCGGTCGGCCACCACCCGCGGCAGCGATCCCGGCTCGCAGCTCACCTTGAGCCCCTTCTTGCGGGCCAGGGGCAGGAGCGTGGCCACCGCGTCGCGCATCAGCACCGCCGGCTCCACCTCGGAGAGCACGAGCCGCACCCGTCCCGCCTCGATCTTGGAGATGTCCAGGATGGAGGTGATGAGCTGGAGGAGGTTCTCCCCCTTCTCCATGATGATGCCCAGGTACTCGCGCTGCTCGGCGGTGAGCGGCCCCCCCAGCCCCTCCAGCATCATCTCCGAGTATCCGATGACGCTGGTGAGCGGGGTGCGCAGCTCGTGGCTCATGGTGGCGAGGAAGTTCGACTTGAGCCGGTCTAGCTCCTTGAGCTTCTGGTAGCTGTCCTCGAGCTTGGCGTTCTTGTCCTGCAGCTCGCGGTAGCTCTCCTGGACCGCCTCGATGTGCAGCTTGGCGGCGATGAGGTTCTTGTGGCCGGTGAAGATCATCACGTCGAGGAGGTCCATGAAGTGCTTCAGGATCTTCTCGGCGGTGCCCATGGGCACCTGGCGGATCTTCGCCTGGAAGAGGCGGGCGGACTTCTCGTCGAAGTCCTCGGCGATGGACTTGAGGGTGGTGGGGATGTCGGGCGCGTCCTCGGGCACGAAGGGACCGAACACCACCCGCCCCATGACGTCGCCCTCGTAGAGGATGGGCTGGACCACGTAGCGGCAGCCGGAGAAGCAGTGGATGACGGTGGGCTCCGACTCCTCGCCCACCGGATCCGACTTCACCCGGCCCACGGTGGCGATGCAGCCCTCGCGCCCCAGCGGCTTCGACCAGATGTACCCGCAGAAGTCGGCGTTGCCGACCTTCACGTCGACCAGCTTGTTCCCCGCCTCGTCGAAGACCTTGAGCCCCACCCGGTAGAGCTCGGCGAACGAGTGGCACACCTCCGCGAACGACCGCAGGTCGAGCAGGTCCGCGAGCGGGAGCCGCTGGTTCAGGAACGACGCGCTGAGGCTCATCTCGCTTCGGCCTCCGACGGGAGGCGCGTGCCCCGCAGGTCGACGTGGGAGAAGATCTGGCCGAGGAACTCGCGCTCGGTGATCTGCCAGTTGGATTCCAGCCCGAAGGTGCGGTCGAGGCTCCGGTAGCAGAGCTGTAGCAAGGTGTGGAGCGTCTCCACCACGCCCTCCCCCCGGATGGCGACGGCCGGCTCGACGGGCGCCTGCACCTCCGCGAGGAGGTTGGCCAGCTCCTCCTCGCCGCAGGCGTCGGGCAGGTCGCGCTTGTTCGCCTGGACCACCAGGGGAAGCGTGCGGTAGTCCAGCCCGTTGGCCTCCAGGTTGGCCAGCATGTTCCGCCAGTAGGCTACGGTGGAGGCCGCCTCGCTGCGCCGGGAGTCGGCCACGAAGGCCACCGCGTCGCTCCCCTGCAGCACGATGCGCCGGGTGGACTCGTGCATCACCTGCCCGGGCACCGTGTACAGCTTCAGCTTCACCTTCACGCCCGCCCGCGTCTTGAAGAACACGGGCATCATGTCGAAGAAGAGGGTGCGGTCGTCCTTGGTGTCGAGCGTCATGAGCCGCCCGCGCACCTTGCCGTCGATCTTCTGGAACAGGGCCTGGAGGTTGGTGGTCTTACCGGAGAGGGCAGGGCCGTAGTAGACGACCTTGACGGCGATCTCCCGCGACTCCTCGTTGAACTGGACCATGTCGGGGCTTCCCGGCGTTCGAGTGTAGCCGCGGCTCCTCCGGCTAATCTAGCCGATCCCCGGCCTGCCCTGTGGCCTGGCGGCCGCTTGCACGCCGCGACAGGGCGCGCGCAGCTCGCTCGCCGCCCTCGAGGCTGCCCGATGCCTCGGCTCCCTGCCCCGAAGGACTGCTTGATATCGGAGCCGTCCGTCCATCGCCCCGGCGGGCCGCCCGGCTGACCTGCGCCGCCCCTGGACCAGACACTAGGCCCTTTAGGGGCGGGAAATCGAGACCCGAATGCCCTTGCCGGGCATGATGTGGCCGGAGGTGCGGCCGAGGAGGCGATCGAGCGGCCGCGGTGGCTCCCCGAGCTCCGCCTTCCCGTCGTCATCGCGGTGAGCGCCGTCAGCGAGCTCCTCCTGGCCCTTCGCGGCCCGCCCCGGACCGCCCTCTGTGTGGGTGGGCTCCTCGCCTCGACGCGGGCCGAGCGCTGGGGGGCCTTGCCTGTTCGCATCCCTAGACCGGGGCGCGGCGGTGACCGAGCGCGACGAGGGGGCCGGGCCAGCGCCCTGGGCAGGCGTCCTGGGCGTGGCCCTGGGCCATCTCTCGGTGGACGCCCGCGCAGGCGTCTGGCCCGTGTACAAGGCCCTGGCCGGCCTCGACCTGCCCACCGCGGGCGGGATCGCCACCGCCTGCACGCCGGCCGGAAACGGGCTCCAGCTCGCCTTCGGCCCCATGGCCGACCGCGGCCACCGCCGCTGGCTCCTGGCCCTGGGCGTGATCGCCTCGGGCGCGGTCTGCTTCCTCCCCTACGCCACCACCCCGGCCCTGCTGCCCTCGCTCATGCTCGTCGCCTCGGCGGGCTCGGCCGCCTTCCACCCTTCGGGCGCGGGCCACGCGGGTGCGGCCGGGACCGGGCGCTGGCGCTCCTCCTGGCCGGCGGCCACCTGGTCTTCGCCTTCTCCCAGCTCGCCTACGCCGGCGCCTGCCGCGCCCTGGGCGGACGGCTGGCGCCGCTCTTCGCCGGGCAGCTCGCCGCCCTCCTCGCCATCCAGGGCCTCTCCGCCTGCATCGGTGTGGCCGTGCAGTTCCTCACCCCGGAGCTCTTCGGCCGCCCGTCCTCGGCGCTGGGGATGGGCGGGGCCCACGCCCTGGCCACGCTGGCCGGCGCGGCGACGCTCCTCCCCGCGGGCACCGCACGCGACCGGGTCGGCGCCCGCCGGGCGCACTTCACCGCCAACCTCCTCGCCGCGCCTCCCTCGGCCTCATGGGGCTGCCCTGGCTGGCCGCCGACCCGGCCCGCGGCGGGAGCCCGGCCCGGGCGCTCGCCTGGGTGGGGCTCTGCTCTCCCGCGGAGGCCGCGGTGGCGCTGCTCCTCCCGCGAGGGGGACGGGCGGCGGAGCCTAGCCGGCCGTCTCCCACCACCGCCTAGCGTCCTCCACCGAGCGGAGCAGCGGGCAGCGCGGCAGGGTGGCCAGGAAGGCCCGCCCGTAGCTCTTGGTGAAGAGCCGTCGGTCGAGCACCGCCACCAGCCCCCGGTCGGTGCGGCGCCGGACCAGCCGCCCGAACCCCTGGCGCAGGGCCAGGGCCGCCGCCGGCACCGATAGCTCGGAGAAGCCGTCGCGCCCTTGCTCCTCCAAGGCCCTCAGGCGCGCCGCCACCACGGGGTCGCCGGGGGGCGCGAAGGGGAGCCGGTCGATGATCACCAGGGAGAGTGCCTCGCCGGGCACGTCGACGCCCTCCCAGAAGCTCTGGGTGGCGAAGAGCACCGAGGGCTCGGCCCGGAACTCCTCGAGGAGCTTGGTGCGGGGCCGCTCGCCCTGGAGCAGGAGGTGGTAGGGCAGGTGCCTCGAGGCACGGTGGAAGGCGACCATGTTCCGGTTCGAGGTGCAGAGCACGAAGGCCCGGCCCCCGGTGACGGCGGTGAGCGCCTCGATGGCCAGGGCGGCGGCGGGGGCGAAGTCCGGGTCGTTGGGCTCGGGAAGGCCGTCCGGCGCCACCAGCGCGGCCTGGCGGGAGTAGTCGAAGGGGCCGGGGAAGCGGGCCTCCTCCACCTCGAACTCCGGGTCGAGCCCCACCTGCCGGCGGAAGTAGTCGAAGCGCCCCTGGGCGGCCAGGGTGGCGCTGGTGAAGACGATGGTGTCGGTGTGCCGGTAGAGCCGCTCCTGCAGCTCCTCGGCCACGCCGATGGGGGCGGCCCGGAGGAACACCCCGCGCCCGCGCACCTCGCCGAAGTAGATCCGGCTGGGCTCCTTCATGGCCGTGACCGCGGCCAGCTCCACCCTGAGCTCCCCGGCGCGCCGGGCGATCTGCGAGAGCGCCGGCGAGGGCGCGTCGGCGAGGAGGTCGCGCAGCCCCGAGAGCGCGCCGTCGAGGCGGGCCAGCGACCGCTGGGCCGGCTCGAGCAGCTCGGCCGAGAGGGCGGCCCGCGCCCCCTCCTCGATCTCGAGGCGACGGCCTCGCCCGAAGCCGCCGCCGCGGTGGGGGTGGCGGTGCAGGTGGCCGGCCCGGCGGGGCGCGCCGTCGGCGTCGCGGAGCGCGTCGGCCACCTCCTGGAAGAGCCTCTCGCCCGAGCGCCGCAGCTCCCCGGTGGCCTCCTTGAGCATGGTGGCCAGGTCGGGCCGGTCGGCCACCGCCCGCAGCGCGTCCCGGGAGAGCTCCTCCACCCGGTAGGACGAGACCTGGAGCCCGAAGTACTCGGTGGCCACGTCCTCCAGCGCCTGGGCCTCGTCGAACACCACCACGTCGTGGTCGGGGAGGATCTCCACCCCGGCCCGCGAGGTGCGCATGGCCAGGTCGGCGAAGAAGAGGTGGTGGTTCACGAGGAGCACGTCGGCCTGCGCCGCCAGCGCTCGGGCCCGGGTGACGAAGCACTCCTCGTAGCGCCGGCACTCGCGCCCCAGGCAGTTCTCGCTGGTGGCCGAGAGGTCGCGCCAGGTCTGGAACTGGTCGGGGAGGTCCACCTCGCTGCGGTCGCCGGTGTCGGTGACCTGGGCCCAGGCCTCTATGCGCGGCCACAGCGCCGCCTCCTCCCGCGCCGCGAAGGTGGGGGCCCGCGCGAACTCGGCGCCCCGCTCCAGGCAGTAGTAGTTCGCGCGACCCTTCAGGTAGGCCGCCGTGAACTCGAGCCCCAGGGCCTCGCGGATGAGGGGGATGTCCTTCCCCCAGATCTGCTCCTGCAGGGTCTTGGTAGCGGTGGAGACGATCACCCGCCGCCCGGAGAGGATGGCGGGGACGAGGTAGGCGAGCGTCTTCCCCGTGCCGGTTCCGGCCTCGGCCACCAGGTACTCTCGCCGCTCGATGGCCCGCTCCACCGCCTCGGCCATGGCCACCTGGTCGGCGCGGTGTTCCCAGCCGGGGAGGGCGGCGGCCAGGCGGCCGCCCGGGCCGAGCAGCTCGGCGGCGGTGGGGCGAGCGGAGGAGGTCAGGACCGCGCCCCCAGGAGCCGGATCGCCTCGTAGGCCGCCCACACCAGGCAGGCGCCGACCAGGACGGCCAGGGCGGCGCGCAGCCTCTTGGCCGCGGGGCTCCGGGCGCCGGGATCCCTGCGGGGCATGGCGGCGAGCGCGTAGGCGGTGGCCCGCTTCAGCACCTCGTCGCGCATGCGGGAGGCCACCGCGTCGTCCGGCCGCTCGCCGAGCGCGGCCCGGTAGCGGCCGCCGGCCACCGCCAGGCCCTCGAGGTCGGTGAAGCGGGCGAGGTAGGCCCGGTGCTGGGCCTCGTCGCCCCAGGCGGCGCGGACCTCGGCCCACGCCTCCTCCTCCGAGGCGGCGCCCTGGCTGGCGAGCGGCGCGACCGCGCTCCTCTCCTGCGCCTCGGTCATGTCGGTCGGCGAGTCTACCCCAGGCTCAAGGGGACGGGCGCGAAGGTGAGGGCGAGGAGGAGGAGCGAGAGGATGGCCACGAGCTTGCCGCCCGGCGTGAGCGGCTCCTCCACCATGGCCGGCGGGTGGCGGGTCCCCACCACCAGGCGGGTGACGAGCCACCAGGCGAACCAGGTCCACGACAGGGTGAGGCCCAGCGCGAAGAGGCCCCAGGAGGCGATCCGCGAGGCGGCCCGGGCCCGCTCGCGACCGAGGAGGGCGTAGAGCACGTGCCCGCCGTCGAGCTGGCCGAGCGGCAGGAGGTTCAGGGTGGTCACGTACATCCCGAACCAGGCGGCGATGCCCACCGGGTGGAGGAGGATGTCCGAGCCGCCGGGGAGCGCGCCGTGGGTGAGCCGCTCCGCCGCCCAGGTGACGAGGCTGTCCCCGAACACGTAGCCGCTCGCCCCTCCCGAGGGCGCGGCCAGGACCCCGAGCCGCTCCAGGAGCAGCCCCAGCGGCGACTGGAGCCAGGCGTGCCCGCCGGCGCCGGCCTCGAGCTGCACCACCTTCGAGTGGGCGAAGCCCCACAGGAGCAGCGGCAGCGCCACCACGAACCCGGCGATGGGGCCGGCCGCGCCGATCTCCAGCGTGGCCCGGCGCGAGGGCATGGGCGAGCGCAGTCGGATCACCGCACCCAGCGTGCCGATCCCGCCCATGGACCAGGGAAGGAAGGGGATGAAGAAGGGCAGGGTGGTGTCGACCCGGTGCCGCCGGGCGAGGAGGTAGTGGCCCATCTCGTGAGAGAGCAGGATGGCGACCAGCGAGCCGGCGAAGGGCAGCCCCGCCCAGGCCGCCGCGGCGACGGCCCGCGCCACCTCGAGGGGCCCGGTCCCGGCGGCGCCCGGCGCGCCCGGCGCGGTGGCCAGGTTCGAGCCCGACCACAGCGTGGTCACCACGGTGGCCGCGAAGAGCAGGACGTTGGTGGCCGGGAAGCGGGCGCGCGCCACTTCGCGCTCGAGGACGTCCATCGCCCTAGCCTAACGGGGAGCGGCGGCGGGGGCCAGCGGCGGGAGCGGGCTCACGGGCCGGTGGGCGTCAGCCGCTCGGCCAGCTCGTCCTTGGACAGCTCGCGCACCCCGGCCTGGTCCACGGTGAGGAAGAAGAGCTCCTTCTCCGGCGTGCGCCTCGGGCTCATGGTGATGTCGCCGGTGGCGCCGGGGTAGCCCTTCTCGGCCGAGAGCGCCTCGCGCAGGTCCTCGCGGGTCTGGGCCCGCCGGCCGGGGCCGGGCGCCATGTGCTCGCGAATCATGCCGGCCGCGTCGAAGGCGCTGGCCTCGAGGATGGTGGGGGCCTGGCCGTTGTACTTCTTCTGGAAGGAGTCGACGAAGGCCCGGGTGGCGGGGCGCGAGGACCCTGCGAAGAAGCCGTCGACGAAGATGGCGCAGCGCAGCAGGCGCCCGGGCGCGCCCGGCGAGGTGTCGAAGAGGGTCGGGTCGCCGTTCCAGCCGTTGGCCCCGAGCAGCTGCACCGGCACGAGGTCGGGCCGGCCGGTGCTCTTGGCGATGCGCTTCAGCTCCTCGGGCAGGCAGGTCAGGGTGACCACGTCCTCCACCGCCAGCGCCGGGACGAGCAGCTTCAGGTTCTTGGGGAAGTCGGGGATGAAGATGGCGTCGAAGTCGGTGATGGGATCGAGCTTGTCGCGGATCTTCTCCATGGCCTTGCGCCGGCGGTAGGGGTCCTTCTCCCTCTGGGCCAGGTCCTTCATCTGGTCCGTGTAGTCGGTGCGCTCGTCGAGGTAGAGCTTGCCGACCAGGTCCTTCACCAGCGGCGTGAAGGTGGTCCGGTCGGCGGCGTAGGCCTCGGCCCCGCGGATCTCCCCGCCCCGGTCCTCGACCTCGTCCCAGAAGGCGTTGGCGAGCTCGGTGCCGTAGGGCACGGTGGGGTAGAGGACGGCGAACCGCCTCATGCCCCGGCGGGCCATGGCGAACTCGACCAGGGCCCGGGCCTGGGCCTGGGCGGTGAGCATGTTCTGGAAGACGTGGGGCCCGGCATCGGTGATCCCCTCCTGCTTGCTGAGGGCCACGAAGGGGACGGCCAGCTCCTCGGCGGCGGCGGCGGCCCGCTCGGCCTCGGCGTTGGTCACCCCGCCGATGACGGCGATGGCCCCCTCGTCCAGGACCAGCTGCTCCATGGCCTGGGCCGCGCCCCCCGGCTCGCCGCGGGTGTCGCGGATGGCGACCTTCACCCCCGAGCCCTCGCCCAGCGAGAGCCCCACGCCCTGCAGGATGGCCTCGCCCCAGCGCTTGTAGTTGCCGGAGAGGGGCACGGCCACGCCCAGCACGTTGGGCTTCACCAGGGTGAGCCGGGCGATGCGGTCGATGATGGCCTTGGCGTCCTGGGCGTAGGGGCCGTCGGGCCAGCGGAGGAAGACCTCCCGCGCCGCCTCCTGCGCCCGGGCGTAGTCGCGCAGGTGCAGGTGGATGCGGGCCAGCTTCATGGTGAGCGGCTCCTGCACCGCAGCGTCCTTGGGGAGCGCGTCCCTCAGCTGCGCCACCTCGGCGAAGGAGAGCTGGTCCACGAGCTCGGCCGCCCGCGCCACGGCCGCGGCCCGGGCCTCGCCGGTGGAGGTGGCCGCCACCTCGGCCTGCCAGCGGACCGCCTGGGCGAGCTCGCCGTTCGCCTCGGCGGCGGCCGCCGCGCGGCGGGCCGCCTCGGGCCGCGCCTCGGGGGGGAGCTGGGGGTAGAGCGACTCCAGGGTCATGAGGCCGTCTCGGACCCGGTTGCTCTCCATCTGCGACAGCGCCAGCGCGTACTTCGCGTCCAGGGCGCGGGGGTAGAGGGGGTGGTCGGCGAGCAGGGTGGAGAGCACCTGGACGGCGCGCTCGGGCCGGCCCGCGGCCCGGAACAGGTCGGCCGCCTGCCAGAGGGCGTCGGCGGCGACGTCGGTGCCCTGGTAACGGGCGGCGAAGGCGGCGAAGCGCTCCCCGGCCTCGGCGGCGGGGAGGTCCTTGGCCTCCCGGCGCACCGTCTCCAGCTCGGCCCGTCCCTGGTCCTCCGCCTGGGCCGGGGTCATCTCCTGCCCGTTCACCACCAGCACCCGGTTCGGGCAGGCGGCCAGCGAGAGGAGGAGGGCGATGAGGAACCTTCGGCCGGCGCTGAGCATGGACGCTCCGGGATCTACAGCGGAATCGTCGGGGGAGGAAGACGATTCCCGAGGCCGGGCCCGGGGCGGCCGAGCCGGGCTACTTCCCGAGCAGGTCCGAGACCTTCTGCCAGAAGGAGCGCGCCTGGGGGTTCGTCTCGGAGCCGGAGAGCAGGGCGAAGCGCTCGAGCAGGTCGCGCTGCTCGCGGTCGAGGTGGGTGGGGGTCTCCACGAAGACGCGCACGTGCTGGTCGCCGCGGCCGCCGCCCTGCAGGGAGGGGATGCCCTTGCCCTTCAGGCGGAAGACCTTGCCGGTCTGGGTGCCGGCCGGGATCTTGAGCTTGGTCGGGCCGTCGAGGGTGGGCACGTCGATGGCGGCGCCCAGCGCCGCCTGGGTGAAGGTGAGGGGGATCTCGCAGAGGACCTCGGTCTCCTCGCGCTTGAAGAGGGCGTGCTCGCGGACCTGGATCACCACGTAGAGGTCGCCCGACGGCCCCGCGCCGCCGGCCGCCGGCTCGCCCTCGCCCGAGAGCTTGAGGCGCGTGCCGGTGTCCACGCCGGGCGGGATCTTCACCTCCACCTCGGCCTTTTCCCTCACCGCCCCCGCGCCGCCGCACCCCGGGCAGCGATCGAGGATCACCCGCCCCGAGCCGCCGCACTGGTGGCAGGTCCGGGCGATGGAGAAGAAGCCCTGGGTGAGGCGGATCTCGCCCGAGCCCCCGCAGGTCGGGCAGGCGCGCGGCCCGGTGCCGGGCTTGGCCCCGTTGCCCTTGCAGGTGCCGCAGGTGCGGGCGCGGGGCACGGTGATGCGGGCCACCGTTCCGAAGGCGGCCTCCTCGAAGCCGATCTCCACGTGGTAGCGGAGGTCGGCGCCGCGGGGGGTCGCCCGGGCCCTCGGCCGGCCGCCCCCGAACATCTCCCCGAAGATGTCGCCGAAGATGTCGTTGATGCCGGTCCCGAAGGGGATGTCGTCGCTCGACTGGCCGTTCAGGTGGCCGAAGTGGTCGTAGCGGGTGCGCTTCTCGGGGTCGGAGAGGACCTGGTAGGCCTCGGAGGCCTCCTTGAACTTCTCCTCGGCCTCCTTCGAGCCCTGGTTCTTGTCGGGGTGGTACTGGTGCGCGAGCCTCCGGTAGGCGGTCTTGAGCGCCTGCTCGTCCGCGTCGCGAGAGACGCCCAGCACCTCGTAGTAGTCGCGCTTTTCCAACGAGTTCTCGGAGGTTGGGCCGGAGTACCCTCCTGGCCCGGGGCAATATAACGCAGGCTTCGACGCTGACAATCAGCCGCGGAGTGAAGGGGGACGGACCTGCCGGGGCTACTGGCTACCGCCGCCCCCCTGCTGGGCGTAGATGGCGTCGGCGATGCGGTAGGCCGACCCCTCCAGGCGGGCAAGCGCCTCCTTGATGGCCGGGACGTCGGTGCCGTTCAGGATCCCCTTCAGCGCCTCGAGGTCGGCGCGGATCTCGCCGAGATCCTCCGGCTTCAGGGCCGAGGAGTACTCCTCCAGGCTCTTCTCGGTCGTGTAGATGAGCCCCTCGGCGTTGTTCTTGAGGTCGGCCAGCTCCTTCTTGGCCTTGTCGTCGGTCTTGTGCGAGTCGGCGTCCTTCACCATCCGCTGGATCTCCTCCTCGGAGAGGCCGGAGGAGGCGGTGATGCGGATCTGCTGCTGCTTGCCGGTGCCCAGGTCCTTGGCCGAGACGTGGACGATCCCGTTGGCGTCGATGTCGAAGGTGACCTCGATCTGCGGCACGCCGCGGGGAGCCGGCGGGATGCCCACCAGCTCGAACCGCCCCAGGGTCTTGTTGTCCGCGGCCATCTCGCGCTCGCCCTGCAGGACGTGCACCGAGACGAGGGGCTGGTTGTCGACGGCGGTGGAGAAGACCTGCGACTTCTTGCAGGGGACGGTGGTGTTCTTCTCCAGGATCTTGGTGAAGACGCCGCCGGAGGTCTCCACCCCCAGGGACAGCGGCGTCACGTCGAGCAGCAGGACGTTCTTCACCTCGCCCTTGAGGACGCCGCCCTGGATGGCGGCGCCCACCGCCACCACCTCGTCGGGGTTCACGCCCTTGTGCGGCTCCCGGCCGAAGAAGCGCTTCACCACCTCCTGCACCTTGGGCATGCGGGTCATGCCGCCCACCAGGATGACGGTGTCGAGGTGCTGGGCGGTGATCCCCGCGTCCTTCAGGGCGATCTTGCAGGGACCGACCGTCTTCTCGATCAGGTCGCCGCAGAGCTCCTCCAGGGTGGCCCGGTCGATGCTCTCGGCGAGGTGCTTGGGGCCGGTGGCGTCGGCGGTGATGAAGGGGAGGTTGACCTCGGTGTCGGTGGCGCTCGAGAGCTCGTGCTTGGCCCGCTCCGCGGCCTCCTTGAGCCGCTGCAGCGCCATCCGGTCCTTCTTGAGGTCGATGTGGGTCTGCTCCTTGAACCGATTGGCCAGCCAGTCGATGAGCCGCTGGTCGAAGTCCTCGCCGCCCAGGAAGGTGTCGCCGTTGGTGGCCTTGACCTCGAACACCCCCTGGTTCAGCTCCAGGATGGTGATGTCGAAGGTGCCGCCGCCCAGGTCGTAGACCGCCACCTTCTCCGAGGTCCCCGCCTTCTGCTTGTCGATGCCGTAGGCCAGCGCGGCGGCGGTGGGCTCGTTGATGATGCGCAGGACGTTGAGGCCGGCGATGCGGCCGGCGTCCTTGGTGGCCTGGCGCTGGGCGTCGTTGAAGTAGGCGGGGCAGGTGACGATGGCCTCGGTGACCGGCTCGCCCAGGTAGTCCTCCGCCGTCTGCTTCATCTTGGCCAGGATCATGGCCGAGAGCTCGGCCGGCGAGTACCGCTTGCCGCTGGTCTCCACCCAGGCATCGCCGTTGTCGGCCGCCACCACCCGGTAAGGGACCAGCCCCGCCGACCTCTTCACCTCGGGGTCCTCGAACTTGCGGCCGATGAGCCGCTTCACCACGTAGACCGTCGACTCCGGGTTGGTGATGGCCTGCCTCTTGGCGATCTGCCCCACCAGGCGCTCCCCCCCGTCGGTGAACGCCACCATCGACGGCGTGGTGCGGGAACCCTCGCTGTTGGGGATGACGACCGCCTCGCCGCCCTCCATCACCGAGACGCAGCTGTTGGTCGTCCCCAGGTCGATGCCGATGACCTTGCTCATCCCTCTCCCCCGTCCGTCCGCGTCTTGCCGTCCGCCGCGCCGCCCCCGGGCGCGGCCTCGCCCTCGACCTCGGCCCGGGGCGGCTCCGCCTGCGGCGGCGCCGCCACCCCCACCATGGCCGGGCGCACCAAGCGCTCGTGGAGGAGGAAGCCGCGCGCGTGCTGCATGACCACGGTCCCGGGCGCCTCCTCCGCGGTGGGGACCTGGAGCAGCGCCTCGTGGCGCGCCGGGTCGAAGGCCTGCCCCAGCGCGTCGAAGCTCGTCACCCCGTGGCGGGCCAGCGCCTGCTCCAGGCTGGCCCGGACCAGCCTCACCCCCTTGAGGAGCGGGTCGGGGGCCGGGGTGGCCGCACCGCGGTCCGCCTCCGGCACCGCGGCCAGCGCCCGGTCGAGGCCGTCCACCACCGGGAAGAGGTCCTTGAGCAGCTTCTCGTTGCCGTAGCGCAGGACCTCGTCGCGCTCCTTCTGCGCCCGCTTCTTGTAGTTCTCCAGGTCGGCCACTGCCCGCACGTACCGATCGTGCGTGTCCTTGAGCCGCTCCAGGGTCTCGCGCGCCTTCTCCTGCGAGAGCTCGAGCTGCGCCTCGAGGCTCCTCTCGCGCTCGGTCGCCTGGTCCTCGCCCGCGGCCTGGCCCTGCGGCTCGATCGCGACCTCGGCGCCCTCCCCGGGCGCTGCCGGCGGCTCGGCCGAGGCCTCTCCGCCCTTCACCCGCTCCACCGAGCGCAGCGCGTCCAGGACCGCGTCCGCGGGGATGTCGGCCTGGAAGGCCCCCTTGTTCGGGCTGTCGGCCATCTTAGGGCGAGGCGATCGCGGGTCCGGGGGTCGTCTCGGGCGACCGCCCCAAACCCGCATCATGGCACAGGTTCTCGGGGCCGAACAAGCTGGTGGCGCTACCGCGGGAACGGGTTCCGGTGGGGAGCGCGCCCTTGTGAGCGCTTGTGTTCTTGTGCGCGTCGCGCTCGCATCCTGGCGAGAGGAGGCCTCAATGCCGCGTGCCAAGGAGTTCAAGATCCGCGTCGAGAACCGGCCCGGGATGCTGGGCGAGGTCGCGTCCGCGCTCGCCGCCGAGAAGGTCGATATCCGCGCCGTCAACGCCTGGGTGGAGGGGGGCGAGGGCGTCATCCGCCTGGTGGTGGACCGGGTCCCGGCCGCCCGCAAGGCCATCGCCAAGCGGGGCTGGAGGCTGGAGGAGCTGGACGTGCTCTCGGTGGAGCTGCCCGACAAGCCGGGGGCGCTGGCCGGCCTGGCCGGCGCGCTGGCCGCCGCCGGGGTGGACCTCGGCCACGTCTACGCGGGCGCCGCCGGGGCGCGCAAGGCGTGGGTCTACCTGGGCGTCTCCGACCTCGGGGTGGCGGTGAAGGTCGCCGCCAAGCTGGCGCGAGCGGCCCGCTAAGCACCTCGCCACAGTGAACCCTCTTCACGCGGCAGCCCGCTCGGGCTGCCGCGTGACTGAGGCCGGGGAGGCACGCCCGAAGTCGCGCCGGGCGGCGCTCGAAGCCAGGAGGCCACAAGCTGGCGTCCCCTGTCGGCGTCCCGCCCATGCTCCCGGTGGACGCAGGCCAGGGATCCGCCGATCAAGGCACTGCCCCACCATCACGCCGATCTCGATCTCGACCATGTGGAGCCAGCTGGCCTGCTTGGGCGCGCAGTGAAGCTCCGTCCGGCGTGGGGCTCGACGCGCCTCGACGACCCGGCCCATCACTACCGCGGTCGGCACCACCAGGCGGCGCTGCAGCCGTGAATCCGCCGGCCGCGGCAGCGGGATCGCCCTCGACCCCGACAAAGCCCCCCGGATGCTCCTCCCAGAGGAGGTCCCCTGGGCCGTGCTAGCCCTTCTCGCCGAGCGCGGAGAGCGCCCGGGAGATGTGCCTGGCGGTGAGGTCCACGAGCGGGATGACGCGGGCGTAGTTCATCCGCGTGGGCCCGACCACGGCCAGCGTGCCCAGGACCCGGTCGTTCAGGCCGTAGGGGGCGGCGATCACCGACACGTCGGGCACCGAGGCGAACTCGCTCTCGGAGCCGATGAAGATCTGCACCTCCTCGGAGGTGAGCACCCGGTCGAGGACCCGCAGGATCCGGTCCTTCTCGGCGAAGGCCCGCAGCAGGGCCCGGGCCTTCTTCACGTCGGTGAACTCGGGCGCGTCGAGGAAGCTCTCCTCGCCATCGACCAGCACGTTCTCCCGTGGCCGCGCCGGCAGGGCCTGCTCGGCCAGGGAGAGCGCCTTCTGCAGGAGGTCGTGCAGGGCGCTCTGATCGGCGCGCATCTCCGAGAGGATGCGCTCGCGCACGGCGGCCAGCTCCGGCTCGTCCCCCAGGGCCTTCAGCTTCTCGTTCAGGTAGTTGGCCGCCTGCTCCAGCTCCGACGGCTCGAGCGGGAACTCCAGCTGCACGAGCTTGTTGGTGACGATGCCGGCGGCCGAGACGAACACCGCCAGCACCCGGTTCTCGCGGAGCCGGACGAACTCGATCTGGCGCACCGGGTCGGCCTTGGGCCGCGGGGTGGTGACCACGCCGGCGTGGTGGCTGAGCGCGTGGAGCAGGTCGGCGGTCCCCTCGAGCAGCGAGCTGACGTCCGGGGCGTCGTGGGCCAGGCGCTCGATGCGATCGCGGTCCTGGGCCGAGGGCGGCCGCACCTTGAGCAGGGTGTCCACGTAGAGCCGGTAGCCCCGGGCGGTGGGGATGCGCCCGGAGGAGGCGTGCGGCTTCTCCAGGAAGCCGAGCGCCTCCAGGTCGGCCATGACGCTGCGGATGGTGGCCGGGGAGCACTCCAGCTCGTGGCGGGCCAGGAGCGGCTGGCTGGCCACCGGCTCGCCCGTCTGGATGTAGTCCTGGACCAGGGCGCGGAGGATCTCGCGCTCCCGCCTGTCCAGCTCGCCGCCCGGTCCCGGCATCTCCTCACTCGCTGGCCAGGTGCCGCTCCGCCGCCGCCGAGAGCGGCGCGAACCGGCCCTGCGAGAGCTCCCGCCAGCGCGCCTGGGCCGCGGCACGGTCGCCGACCTGCTCGGCGATCACCGCCTCGAGGTGGGTTCGCTCCTCGGGGTAGGCGTAGGCCAGCCCCGCCCGCGCCACCCCGGCCTCGTCCAGGCGCAGCGCGGTGGAGAGCGCCGCCCGGGCCGTCGCGGCGTCGCCCCGGGCGTCGGCCAGGAGCGCCAGCGCGTACCAGGGCTCGGGGCGGGCGGGGTCCACGGCACGAGCCGTCTCCAGGTAGGCGGAGGCCGCGTCCAGGTACCCCTCCAGCGCGTAGAGCTCGCCCAGGTCGAGCAGCGCCCCCTGCTGCTCGCGGGGGGTGCCCCGGGCCACCACCTCGTCGAGGAGGCGCCGGGCCGACTCGGCGTGCCCCTCCAGGAGGTAGGTGGCGCCCAGGTCGGAGAGCGCCGAGAGCTGGTCGGGATCGGCGGAGAGCGCCGACTCCAGCGCGCCGCGGGCGGCCCCGAGCTCCCCGGCCCTGAGCCTCTCGGCCCCGGCCCCGCTCGAGCCCAGCGCGACCACCAGCGGCGCGGCCTCGCCCGGAGGGCGTGCCTCGCTCCCGCCGCAGCCGGCGACGACGAGGACCGCGGCGAGGAGCGCGGCGATGGAGCGGGATGGCGACGGGCTCAACGGTCCACCCTGGGACGGCCGGGCAACCAGGGGAGTCTATTCGGCACCCGCGGCTCCTTCAAGGAACGGGGATGTGTCACGGGCGGACCCGACCGGAATTCCCCGGTGCAACCGGGCTGCTGCCGTGATACCCGGGAGAGCGTCGTCCGGAAATGTCGCACCGACCCGAGAGCCCCGCCGCCGACCACGAGGGCGCCCGCCACGCCGGGCGCGCACCGCTCTGGCGTGCGATGGCCGAGGGCGGGGCCGTGGACATGACCGGCCTGGTGGGCGCCTCGCGCGGCCTGCTCCTCCGGGAGGCGCTCGCCTCCGGCCCGGGGCGGGCCCGGCTCGTCCTGGCGGTGGCGGCCGACGAGGACGAGGCCGACGCCCTGGGCGGCGACCTGGCCTTCTTCCTGGGCGCCTCCCGGGTCCTGCGGGTGCCCGCCGACGCCGTCCTCCCCTACGACGACCTCTCGCCCGACCGCGGCGTGGAGATGGAGCGGCTGGCGGCCCTGGCCCGCCTGCACCTCTCCCCGGCGGCGCTCTCGGCGGTGGTGGTCTCGGCGCGCGGGCTGTGCCGCCGGGTGGTGCCCCGCCGCCTCCTCGAGGGGAGCGCCGAGCTCCTCGGCAAGGGGCTCGTGATCCCGCGGGAGGAGCTGGCCGCCAAGCTCGTGGCGCTCGGCTTCTCGCGGACGCCGCTGGTGGAGGACCCCGGCACCTTCGCGGTGCGCGGCGGGATCGTCGACCTGTGGAGCCCGGCCGACGCTCGCCCGGTGCGGCTCGAGTTCTTCGGCGACGAGATCGAGAGCTGCCGCGCCTTCGACCCGACCACGCAGCGGAGCGGCGACGAGGCGACCGAGGTGCTTCTCTGCCCGGCGCGCGAGATCCTCTTCAGCGAGGAGGCCAAGGCCGCCGCCAAGGCGGCGGTGCGGGACGCGGCCGAGCGGGTCGACCGGCCCACCACCCAGGTGCGCGAGCTGCTCCAGTCCATCGACGCCGGGGCGCCCTTCTTCGGCATGGAGGCGCTCCTGCCCGGCTTCCACCCCGGCGGGCTCTCCACCCTCCTCGACTACCTGCCCCCGGGCGCCGCCGCCTACCTGGACGACGTGGCCGCGGTGGAGGAGGCGCTGGCGGCGCTCTCCGAGGAGCTGGCCCGCGAGCACGAGGCCGCGCTCCGCCGCGACGAGCTGGCCTTCCCGCCGGAGGCCCACTTCCTCGGGGGCGAGGAGGCCCTCCGGCTCCTGGGCGCGCGCCCGCTCATCCGGCGCCACCGGGTGTGGATGGGGACCGGCGAGCCCCTGCGGCTGGAGCTGGAGGAGACGGCCGGGATCCGCGCCGAGATCGAGGCGGCACACGGCGAGGAGGGGGCGCTCGCCCCGCTCTCGCGTCGGCTGGAGGAGTGGCGCAGGCGGGGGCTCGCCGCCCTGGTGGTGTGCAGCTCGCCCTCCGCCTCGGAGCGGCTGCGCCGGCTGCTCGAGGACCGGCGCCAGCAGGCACGACTCCACGCCGGGCCGCCCGGCCAGGGGTCCGAGCTCTATGACCCGGCCGTCCACGCCCACGTCTTCGCCGGCGAGATCAGCGCCGGCTTCGTCGACGTGGC
Source organism: Anaeromyxobacter sp. (assembly GCA_035541675.1). Taxonomy (GTDB): domain Bacteria; phylum Myxococcota; class Myxococcia; order Myxococcales; family Anaeromyxobacteraceae; genus Anaeromyxobacter. Next base: position 48,634 of record DATKMW010000105.1, read on the forward strand.
CGCCCGGCTGGCGGTGGTCTCCGACGAGGAGGTGCTGGGACGCAGGGTCCGGCGCCGCGCCCGCAAGGCGTCGGAGGAGAACGCCTTCGCCGCCGCATTCCGGGACCTGAACGAGGGCGACCTGGTCGTCCACGTCGAGCACGGCATCGCCCGCTACCTGGGGCTCACCAAGATGCAGATCCGGGGGGTGGAGGGCGATTTCTTGGTCCTGGCCTACGAGGGTGCCGACCGCCTCTACCTCCCGGTGGCCAAGCTCCGCCAGGTGCAGAAGTTCACCGGAGCCTCCCCGGAGGCGGTGCGGCTCGACCGGCTGGGCGGGAGCTCCTTCGCGCTGCGCAAGGCCCGGGTGAAGGAGCAGCTCCTCAAGATGGCCGCGGAGCTCCTCGAGGTCTACGCCGCCCGCGCCGCCCGCCCCGGCCACGCCTTCCCCGAGCCGGAGGACACCTTCCGCGAGTTCGAGGCCGAGTTCCCCTGGGAGGAGACCCCCGACCAGGCCCGGGCCATCGAGGACGTGCTCGCCGACATGACCAAGCGGCGGGCCAGGCCCCCCAAGCCGGCCGGCGGCGGCGCCGCCGCGCCGCCGCCCATGGACCGCCTGGTGTGCGGCGACGTCGGCTACGGCAAGACCGAGGTGGCCATGCGTGCCGCCATGCTCGCCATCCTGGGGAGGAAGCAGGTGGCGGTGCTGGTGCCGACCACGGTGCTGGCCGCCCAGCACGAGCGGACCTTCCGCGAGCGCTTCAAGGGCTACCCGGTCCGCATCGAGGCCCTCTCGCGCATGAAGCGGCCCGAGCAGGTCAAGGCGGTCCTCCGCGACGCTGCCCAGGGCAAGGTGGACATCCTCATCGGCACCCACCGCCTCCTGGCCAGCGACGTCTCCTTCAAGGACCTGGGGCTGGTGGTGGTGGACGAGGAGCAGCGCTTCGGCGTCGCCCACAAGGAGCGGCTCAAGAAGCTGCGCAAGCTGGTGGACGTCCTCACCCTCACCGCCACCCCCATCCCCCGCACGCTGCACATGAGCCTGGCCGGGGTGCGCGACCTGTCCATCATCGCCACCCCCCCCGAGGACCGGCGCTCCATCCGCACCTTCGTCCTGAAGTTCGATCCCGGCGCGGTCAAGGAGGCGGTGGAGAGCGAGCTCCGGCGCGGCGGGCAGGTCTTCTTCGTCCACAACAGGGTCCGCTCCATCGCCGCCATGGAGAAGTTCCTGCGGGAGCTCGTGCCCACCGCCCGCATCGGCGTGGCCCACGGCCAGCTGGCCGAGGGGAAGCTCGAGGAGGTGATGAGCCGGTTCGTGAACCGGGACCTCGACGTCCTCCTCGCCAGCAGCATCATCGAGTCGGGCCTGGACATCCCCAGCGCCAACACCATCGTGGTGAACCGGGCCGACCACTTCGGGCTCTCCCAGCTCTACCAGATCCGCGGCCGCGTCGGCCGGAGCCGGGAGCGCGCCTACGCCTACCTGCTGGTGCCGGCGCGGCGCCCGGTCACCGCCGACGCCCGCAAGCGCCTGGAGGTGCTGCAGCGCTTCGGCGAGCTGGGGGCGGGGTTCCAGATCGCCAGCCACGACCTGGAGATCCGCGGCGCCGGGAACCTGCTGGGGCGCGACCAGTCCGGCCACATCGAGGCCATCGGGTTCGAGCTCTACTCCGAGCTGCTCGACGAGGCGGTCCGGGAGCTGCGCGGGGAGCCGCACCGGGAGGAGGTCGACCCCGACATCCAGCTCCCGGTCCCGGCCCTGATCCCCGACGGCTACATGCCCGACGTGCACCAGCGGCTCTTCTTCTACAAGCGGCTGGCCCAGGCCGGGACCGACGCCGAGCTGGACGAGCTCCGCGCCGAGATGATCGACCGCTGCGGCGACCCGCCCGACGAGGTGGACGCGCTCTGCGAGGTCATGTCGCTCAAGGTGCGCCTGCGGGCGCTGCGCATCCGCGCGCTGGAGTCGGGGCCCGGCCGGCTGGTCCTGACCCTGGGCGACGCCGCGGCCCTCGACCCCTTCCGCCTGGCCAAGCACGTCCAGGCCTCGGGCGGCGCGCTCCGCCTCACCCCGGACATGAAGCTGGTGGTCCGCACCGCCGCCCCCCCCCGCCCTGCCCCGCCCGCGCGCGCGCTCCAGGGCAAGGCGGCCAGGACGGCCCAGGCGGTGCAGAAGGCGGTGGCCGCCGCCATGCCCGCCCCCCTCACCCCGGCGCAGGAGGCCGCGGCCGGCCGCGAGCTGCTCCGGGCAGCCCGGGAGGCCCTCCAGGACCTCGAGGGCTGCGCCCGGCCCGAGCCCTGATCGGCCGCCGGCCCTCCACCCTCGGTCGGCACCCGGCCGCCCGCCAGGGGTCACCGGGATCCTTGATCCCCGCGCCGTTCCGTGCTCTTTTCGGCGGTCCGGGCGATCCGCCTGGCTCCACTCGAGGAAGGAAGAAGCCAGCCCGCCCGCGCGTTTCCATCATCGCCTTCCTCCGTCAGCACACCTTTCGGGAGTCACCACGTCCATGCTCCGCCGTCTCGCCTGCATCGGCATCGCCGCGCTCGCCCTCGCCGCCTGCGGCAAGAAGTCCTCCGGCCCCGCCGTCGCCAAGGGCGACGGCTTCACCATCACCGCCGACGACTTCAAGGCCCGCCTCGAGGAGCAGTCCCCCTTCCTGCGCGCCCGATACAACACGATCGAGAAGAAGAAGGAGTTCCTGGACAACCTGGTGCGCTTCGAGGTCCTGGCGCGCGAGGCCGAGAAGCAGGGGTACCGCAACGACCCCGACGTGCAGCAGACCTTGCGCAAGATCATGGTCCAGAAGCTGGTCCAGAAGAGCTTCAGCGCGGACCCGAGCGGCGCCGACGTGCCCGACGCCGACGTGCAGAAGTTCTTCGACGAGCACCCCGCCGACTACCACCGGCCCAAGCGCGTCCGGGCCTCGGTGGTGGTCTTCACCGCCGCCAGTGGCGCCCCCGACCGCGCCAAGAAGCTGGCCCTGGCCAAGAAGACCCTGGCCGCCCTGCAGGCGGCGGAGAAGGACAAGAAGGACCCGGGCGCCTTCGCCAAGGCCGTGACCGATCTCTCCGACGACGCCGCCACCAAGACCATCGGCGGGGACCTGGGGCTCAAGACCCAGGAGGAGCTGGAGAAGGCCTACCCCAAGGAGCTGTCCCAGGCCATCTTCGGCATGAAGCAGGGCGAGATCTCGGGCAGCGTGATCGAGACCCCGCAGGCCCTCTACATCGCCCGGGTCAACCTGGTGCAGGACGAGGTGAACCGCACCCTGGACCAGGTGAAGCCGCAGATCGTCGCCCGGCTGGCGCGGGAGAAGAAGTCGAAGGAGTTCGACGAGTGGGTGAAGAAGCTGCGCGACCAGTCCAAGGTGACCATCGACGAGCAGGCGCTGGCCGCGGTCGAGGTCCCGGCGACGCCGGCCGGCCAGGCGGCGGGCGCCATGCCCGGCATGGCGCCCCATGACCACGCGCACATGATGGCGCCGGCGCCCGCGCCCGCGGCGCCGGCCGCGCCCGCTCCGGCCGCCCAGTAGTGCGCGCGCCCCCGGTCACCGTCGCCCTGGCGGCGATCCTGGCGGCGAGCTGCGGCCGCTGCCAGGGCCCCCGACCGCCCCAGTCCAGCCCGGCGCCGCGCGCCGTGGCCACGGTGAACGGCGAGCCGGTCCCGGCCGAGGCGCTGGAGCGGGAGCTCCGGGAGGCCGAGGCCGGCACCTCCGGCGCCGGGGCCGGCCTCGACGTCCTGAAGCGGCGCATCCTCGACCAGCTGGTCGAGCGCACCCTCCTCCTGCAGCAGGCCCGGGCCCGCTCCATCGTGGTCGGCCAGGACCAGGTGGAGCGAGCGCTGCTCCGCATCCGCGCCGAGTACCCGGGCACGCACTTCGACGACCTCCTCGCCCAGGAGCGGCTCAGCCAGACCGAGCTCAAGGCGCAGCTGCGGGAGCAGCTCCTCCTCGAGCGGCTCTTCGAGACCGAGGTGTTCCCGCAGATCCAGGTGACGCAGGACGAGGTGGAGCGCTACTACGGCGAGCACGCCGCCGAGTTCGCCGAGCCGGAGTCGGTCCACGTCCAGCAGATCGTGGTGGCCTCCAAGGACGAGGCCGCCCAGCTGCGCGACAAGCTCAAGAAGAACCCGCAGAGCTTCGCCGAGATGGCCCGGAAGTCCTCCATCGGCCCGGAGGGGAAGAACGGCGGCGACCTGGGCCTGGTCGGAAAGGGGTCGGGCTTCCCCGAGGTCTTCGACGTCTGCTTCACCCTCCCCCTGAACGCCATCTCCGAGGTCACCCCCTCGCCCTACGGGTACCACCTGTTCAAGGTGACCGAGCGGCGGCCGGCGCAGAAGAGGCCGCTCGACAAGGCGGCCCCGGAGATCAAAGAGAAGCTCCTGCGCCAGAAGCGCGCCAAGGCCCAGAGCGACTACGTGGCCGCGCTGCGCCAGCGCGCCTCGGTCGCCTTCGACGAGAAGGCCATCTCCTCGGTGACCCCGTGATCGCCATCCTCCCCATCCTCGCCCTCACCGCCGCGGGCGCCGCCGCACCCGCCCCGCCCCCCTCGGTCCTCCGCTCCATCGTGGACCGCGTCGCCGCCACCGTGAACGGCGACGTCATCACCCTGCGCGAGCTGGAGGGCGCCGCCGGCTCGGCGCTCTCCGACGCCGACCTGCTGCCCCCCGGCCCGGAGCGCGACAAGGCCCGCGCCGAGGCCCTCCGCGCCGCCTTCGACCTGCTGGTGGCGGACCGGCTCTTCAAGCAGCAGGTGAAGAAGCTCGACCTGGAGGTGAGCGAGGCCCAGGTCGACGCCCAGGTCGAGTCCATCAAGGAGCAGAACCACTTCGACGACCTCCAGCTCGAGCAGGCGCTCATGTCCCAGGGGCTGACCCGCGCCACCTTCCGCGAGCGGGTCCGCGCCCAGCTCCAGGACTTCGCCGTGCTGCAGTTCAAGGTGGGCGGCCGGGTCAAGGTCTCCGACCAGGAGCTGGAGAGCTACTACCGCTCCCACCCGCAGGAGTTCAGCGGCGAGGACGAGATCCGGGTCCGCCACATCTTCCTCCCCCTCTCCGAGAACGCCCCCGGCTCCGAGGTCCGCCGGGTCGAGGAGGAGGCCGGGCGCGCCCTGGAGCGGCTCCGCTCCGGCGAGGACTTCGCCAAGGTGGCCCAGGAGGTCTCCCACGGCCCGTCGGCAGACAGCGGCGGCGATCTGGGCTGGCTGCGGCGCGGGACCATCCAGAAGACGCTGGAGGAGGCCATCTTCTCCCTGCGGGACGGACAGATCTCGGCGCCGGTCCGGGCCGGCGCCGGCGTGCACATCCTCAAGGCCGAGGCCCGCCGCAAGGGCGGCGGCAAGAGCTTCGCGGAGGTCAAGGAGTCGATCCGCGACCACCTGGTGAACGAGCAGGCCGAGAGCTACCGGACGCAGTACGTGGCCGAGCTCCGGCACGAGGCGCTCATCGAGACCCGGCTCCCCGAGCTGAAGTAGCCGCCCCATGGCCCGGCTCCCACGCATCGCCATCAGCCTGGGCGACCCCTGCGGCGTCGGGGCCGAGGTGACCGCCGGGGCGCTGCGCCTCCTCCGCGGCCGGCTCGTCCCCGTCCTCTACGGCGACCTCTCGGCCGCGGAACGCGAGCTGGTCGGGCTCGGCCTCCCGGTGGTGAAGCCCGGGGAGGAGGTGCCCGCCCGTGGCGCCCTGGTGGCGGTGACCCGGCTCCCGGCCCGCGATCTCCGCCCCGGCCGACCCACCCCCGGGGGCGGCCCCGCCCAGCTCGCCTACCTCGAGGCCGCCTTCCTGGCCGTGCGCCGCGGCGAGGCGGCCGCCCTCTGCACCGCCCCCGTCTCCAAGGCCCAGGTGGCCCGGGCCCTCCCCGGGTTCGTGGGTCACACCGAGTGGCTGGAGGCCCGCTGCCGCGTGCGCCGCTCGGTGATGATGCTGGCCGGCTCGCGCCTGCGGGTGGCCCTGGCCACCAACCACCTGGCCTTCGGGAAGCTCCGCCGCGCCCTGACCGCGGAGCGCATCGCCCGGACCCTGGCCATCACCCACCGCGCCCTGCGCCTGGACATGGGCATCGCCCACCCCCGGCTGGCCTTGGCGGCCCTGAACCCTCACGCCGGCGAGCAGGGCACCTTCGGACGCGAGGAGGAGACCCTCCTCGCCCGAGCGCTCCAGCTGGCCCGCCGGCTCGGCGCCCCCGCCCAGGGCCCCTACCCGGCCGACTCGGTCTTCTTCCGGGCCGCCCGCGGCGAGTTCGACGCGGTGGTGGCGCTCTACCACGACCAGGGGCTCACCCCGGTGAAGCTCCTCGACGCCCTCTGCCAGGACCCGGCGGTGAACGTCACCCTCGGCCTCCCCATCGTCCGCACCAGCCCCGACCACGGCGTCGCCTACGACATCGCCGGCAAGGGCAGGGCCAGCCCCGCCTCCATGGCGGCCGCGCTGCGGCTGGCGGTGCGGATCGCCCGGGTCCGGGGGCTTGCCTCGCCCGCGGACCGCTAGCTGCTCGCTCGGCCTCGCCACAGCGTGGCGGGAAGCTCCTGGGAGGAGCGCCCGGCTTAGGGCGTGCGAAGAGCCCATGGGAGTCGATCGGCTGGGCGCTGGGACCGACAGCACTGTCGGTTCACGGCACCGGGATGCGGTGGCCGACGAGGAGGTCCCGCATGCCGAGGAGGTCGCGCGGCGCCGGCCGGCAGCCCGAGCGGTTCGAGCGATCCAAGCGCCCGACGATCCCTGTCGACCCACCTCGCCGGCGCCTCCGCGGGCCCAGGGCACTCCGCGCGCCAGCGTCCCGGTCCCCCGGCGGCGGCTCACCCGCCCAGCTCGATCACCAGGCCCTCGTGCGGGCGCAGCGAGATGCTGTGCGGCCCGTCGAGGGCGGGGCCGGGGTGGGTGGAGGCCAGGATCCCCGCCGGCCGCTCGGGGAGCATGAGCCGCACCGGGTGGGCCGCGAAGCTCACCGCCACCAGGACGCGGTCCGGGAGCTCCTCGCGGAGGAAGGCGAAGACGTCCCCGGGAACGCTGTCCAGCGGCCGGTAGGAGCCGCGGTGCAGCGCGGGCCGGCTCCGCCTCAGGCGCAGCAGGGTCCGGGTGAGGTGGAGCATGCTCCCCGGGTCGCGGGCCTGGGCCTCCGCGCTCTGCCGCGCGGCGTCCGCGGCCAGGGGCAGCCAGGGCTGCACCCCGGGGGCGGTGAAGCCGGCGCTCTCCGAGCCGTCCCACTGCATGGGCGTGCGCTCGGGGTCGCGCCCCAGGCCCAGCCCCGGCACGCGCCGCTCCCACGGGTCCCGGATCCGGTCCGGCGGGATGGGGACGTCGGCCATGCCCAGCTCCTCGCCGTAGTAGAGGGTGGGGGTGCCGCGCAGGGTGAGGAGGAGCAGCATGGCCGACCGCGCCGCCCTCGCGCCCAGGCGGCTCGCCACCCGGGACTCGTCGTGGTTGCCGAGCACCCAGTTCGGCCAGGCCCCCGCCGGCAGGGCGGCCTCCATGGCGTCCACCGTCCGGCGCACCGCCGCCGCGGTCCAGGGGGTGCGCAGGAGGGTGAAGTTGAAGGGCAGGTGGATCTCGTCCTGGTCGGCGCCGTAGAAGGCCACCAGCTCGGGCAGGTCGAAGAGGTGGATCTCGCCGATGGACACCCGCGGCTGCCCGGCGCCGTGGGCGTCGAGGAGCTGGCGGATCTCCCGGTAGACCTGGTGGATGTCGGGGTGGTTCCGGTCGTAGAGGTGGGCCTGGGAGTCGTACTCGCCCATGGGCTTGTGGAACTCGGAGTGGCCGGTGGAGGGCGGGTTGTCGCGCAGCTCCGGGTCCTTCATCAGGTGGTGGGCCACGTCGATGCGGAAGCCGTCCACCCCGCGCCGGAGCCAGAACCGGAGCGTCTCCAGCATGGCCGCACGGACCTCGGGGTTCCTCCAGTTGAGATCCGGCTGCTCGGGCAGGAAGGAGTGCAGGTAGTACTGCCCGGTGCGCGGGTCGAAGGTCCAGGCCGGCCCGCCGAAGGTGCTGAGCCAGTTGTTGGGCAGCCCTCCGCCCGGCCGGCCGTCGCGCCAGAGGTAGAACTCGCGCCGGGGATCGGTGCGGCTCCGCCGCGAGGCCTGGAACCAGGGGTGCTGGTCGCTGGTGTGGTTGGGGACCCAGTCGATGATGACCTTGAGCCCTCGCCCGTGGGCCGCGGAGAGGAGGCGGTCGAAGTCCTCCAGCGTCCCGAAGATGGGGTCGACGCCGGTGTAGTCGGCCACGTCGTAGCCGAAGTCCTTCATGGGCGAGGGGTAGAAGGGAGAGATCCAGAGCGCGTCCACCCCCAGCGCGGTGAGGTGGTCGAGCCGTGCGGTGATGCCCGGCAGGTCGCCCACGCCGTCGCCGTTCGAGTCCTGGAAGCTGCGGGGGTAGACCTGGTAGACGACCCCGGTCTTCCACCAGGCCGGGGTCCCGGCGGCGCCAGGGCCGCCCTGCGCGCGGGGCAGGCTCATGCGGCGAACCGGAAGTGGATCACGTCGCCGTCGTGCACCGGGTACTCCTTCCCCTCGATCCGGAGCTTGCCCTTCTCCCGGCAGGCGGCCTCGCTCCCCAGGGCCACCAGGTCCTCGATGCGGATCACCTCCGCCCGGATGAACCCCCGCTCCAGGTCGGTGTGGATGACCCCGGCCGCCTGCGGGGCGTGCGCCCCCCGCCGCACCGTCCAGGCGCGGCACTCGCTCTCGTTCCAGGTGAAGAAGGTCACCAGCTCCAGGAGCCGGTAGCCCGCCCGGACCAGCCGATCCAGCCCCGGCTCGGGGAGCCCCAGGGATCGCAGGTACTCCCCCCGCTCCTCGGGGGCGAGCGCGGCGAGCTCGGCCTCCACCTTCCCGGAGATGAGGACCCACCCGGCCCCCTCGGCCTCGGCCAGGTCCTTCACGGCGCGGACGCGGGGGTCCTCCGCCTCCTGGCCGAGCTGGGACTCGTGGACGTTGGCCACGTAGAGGACCGGCTTCTGGGTGAGGAGCGACAGGTCCTTCACCGCCGCCCGGTCCTCGTCGGAGAGGCGCTGGCGGCGGACCGGGGTGCCGGCCTCGAGGGCGGCCTTGACCCGGTCGAGGGCGTGGAGCTCCGCCTTGGCGAGCTCCCCGGGCTTGCCCGGGGCCTTGGTGTTCTTCTGGGTCCGCTCCCTCTTCCTCTCCAGGGACTCCAGGTCCTTGAGCATGAGCTCGGTCTCGACCACGTCCCGGTCGCCGCGGGGGTCGAGGGCCCCGGAGACGTGGACCACGTCCGGGTCCTCGAAGCAGCGCAGGACGTGGGCCACGGCGTCGACCTCGCGGATGTTGGCCAGGAACTGGTTCCCGAGCCCCTCCCCCCGGGAGGCGCCGCGGACCAGCCCGGCGATGTCCACGAACTCGAGGGTGGTGGGGACCTTCTTCCCCGGCTTCACCACCCGGAAGAGGTCGTCGAGCCGCGCGTCGGGCACCGGCACCACCCCGACGTTGGGCTCGATGGTGCAGAACGGGTAGCTCTCGGCCGCCGCCTGGGCCGTGCCCAGCACGGCGTTGAAGAGCGTGGACTTCCCCACGTTGGGCAGGCCGACGATGCCGATGGCGAGGCCCATGACCCCCATCCTCTCACCCCTTGCCCTGGCCGCGGGGCGGCCGGATCGGGGCCCTGGACGCGGAACGAGCCCGGGCGGCCCGCGGGCCGGACCCGGGCTCGGACCGGTGCTGCGGCGCTAGGAAACCCGCTCGGCCGGCAGCTCGGCGATGTAGTCCTCCACCAGCTTCCGCTGCCCCTTCTCGTCGAGGCTGGCCTGGATGAGGCGGCCCGCCGCGTCGATGGCCAGGTCCACCACCTGGGCCTTCAGGTCGGCGCGGGCCCGGGAGACCTCCTCGGCGATCTGGCGGCGGGCGTCCGCCACCAGCTCGTCCGCCTCCTTGCGGGCGCGGGCGGTGAGCTCCTGGCGGAGCGCCTCCACCTCCTGCTGGTTCTGGTGCGCCAGCTCGGCGGCCTGGCGCTGCGCCCGGGCCAGCCCCTCCTGCTGCTCGGCCAGGAGCTTCTCGGCCTGGGCCCGCTCCCGCTTGGCCTCCTCGATGGCCTCGCGGATCGTACGCTCCCGCTCCTTGAGCGTGGCCACGATCGGGCCCCAGGCGAACCGCCCCAGCACCACCAGCAGGACCAGGAAGGTGATTCCCGTCCAGATGGTGAGGCCCGGGTTGATGTCGGTGATCCCCCCCGCCGCGAGGACGGAGGGGACCGTGGCGAAGGCGGGCATGCCGCGGCTCCTAGGCGGTCTTCAGGGCGAGCAGGAGGCAGACCACGATGGCGAACAGCGTCGCGCCCTCGATGAGGGCGGCGGCGATGATCATCGACGTGCGGATGTCGCCGAGGGCGGTCGGCTGCCGGGCGGAGCCCTCCATGGCGGCGCCGGCGAGGCGGCCGATGCCGAGGCCGGCGCCGATGACGGCGAGGCCGGCACCGAAGCCGGCGGAGAGGAAGGCGAGAGCGTTGGGACCCATGTCGAGATTCTCCGTTCCACGAGTGCGGTCTTGCCGGGCCGCACGTCCCGGGGCGCTTACCGCGCTCGACTACCCATGGTCGGGGACCGCCCCCGCCACGTGTGAACCGTGCTGCGAGCCTCCCGCCCCGGCGTCGGCTTGCTCGTCCCCGTGGCCGTGCTCCTCCTCGTGGCCGTGGTGGGCGAGGCCGGCGCCGATGAACAGGGCGGAGAGCATCGCGAAGATGTAGGCCTGCACGAGCGCGACGAAGAGCTCGAGCAGGAAGATCCCGAGTGCCATGGGCACCGAGGCGAGCGCGATCCAGGCGGTGCCCAGGGCGAAGATGAGGCCGAGGAGCGCCAGGATGACGAAGTGCCCGGCCACCATGTTGGCGAAGAGACGGACGGTGAGGGCGAAGGGCTTCGTGAAGAGGCCGAGGAACTCGACCGGGATCATGATCGGCCAGAGCCACCAGAGGCTCTTCGGAACGCCGCCGGTGAGGTGCGCGAGGTAGCCGCCGAAGCCCATCGACCGGATCGCCGCGTACTGGGTGATGACGAAGGTGAAGAGCGCCATCGCCACGGTCACCGAGAGGTTGGCGGTGGCGGTGGCGGCGAACGGCACGAGGCCGAAGAGGTTCAGGAAGAGGATGAAGAAGAAGGCGCTGACGAGGTAGGGGACGAACCGGTCCGCGTCCGCCTCGCCGATGTTCTTCACCGCGATCTCGTTGCGGACGAAGGCGACCAGGACCT
>DATKMW010000106.1:0-20156 GCA_035541675.1 Anaeromyxobacter sp.
CTCGGCGCGCCGCTTCTCCAGCGTGGCGGCGTACATGCCGGGCGGCAGCTGGACCGCCACCTCCCCTTCCCCCATGCCCAGGAGCGCCGCCTGCTTGAGCGCCGAGGCGGCCATGGAGCTCTCCTTCTCCACCGCCTCCACGGCGGCCCGCCAGCGCGCGTCGCGGGGGTCCTCCGCCGGGGCCGGGGCCGCGGGCGGCGCCGGGGCCACCCCCGCGGGCGCCCGGGGGGGCGGCCGGGCCGGGGCGGGGGGCCGGGGCGCGGGCGCGGCGGCGGGCCGGGCCAGCGCCCCACCGGCCAGCGCCTCCGCCCGGGCCAGGAGCGCGCCGACCTCCTCCCCGGGCGCCAGGAACACGCCGGCGAGCAGCGCCACCTCCAGGACGTAGCGCGGCTGCTCCGCGGCCCGCACGTCCACCACCGCCTTCTGGCACAGGTCGAAGAGGCGCGTCAGCTGGGCCGGGTCGGCGGCCGCGGCCTGGGCCCGCACCTCGGCCAGCTCGGCGTCGGGGAGGTCCAGCGGCGCCGCCGGGACCAGCCGCGCCACCACCACGTTGCGGAGGTGCCGGACCACCTCCTCCGCCACCCGCCGCATCTCCAGCCCGCGGGCGTGGAGGGCCTCGACCTCGGCGAGCAGCGCCGCCCCGTCGCGCCGGATGAGCCCCGCGGCCATGCGGGAGACGGCGGCCGCGTCCACCGCGCCCAGCGCCTCGGCCACGGCGGCGTCGGCGGGGGCGTCGCCGGCCGCGGCGCGGATCTGGTCGAGCAGGGAGAGCGCGTCGCGCATCCCGCCCTCGGCCTGCCGCGCCACCAGGGCCAGGGCCGCCGGGGAGAGGGCCATGCCCTCGGCCGCCGCCACCACCGAGAGCCGGTCGCAGATCTGCTGCTGGGTGAGGCGGCGGAAGTCGAAGCGCTGGCACCTGGAGAGGATGGTCTCGGGGACCCGGTGGACGTCGGTGGTGGCCAGCACGAACTTCACGTGGTCGGGCGGCTCCTCCAGCGTCTTGAGCAGGGCGTTGAAGGCCCCCTGCGACAGCATGTGGACCTCGTCGACCACGAACACCTTGAACCGATCGCGTGCCGGCCGGTACTTCACTCCCTCGACGATGTCGCGGACGTTGTCCACGCCGTTGTTGGAGGCGGCGTCGATCTCCACCACGTCCACGGCCCGGCCCTCGGCGATCTCCAGGCAGGGGGTGCAGACGCCGCAGGGGTCGGCGGTCGGGCCCTTCTCGCAGTTCAGGGCCTTGGCCACCAGCCGGGCGGCGGTGGTCTTGCCCACGCCGCGCGGGCCGGTGAAGAGGAAGGCGTGGGCGACCTGCCCGCTCCGGAAGGCGTTGGCCAGGGTCCGGACCACGTGCTCCTGGCCGGACATCTCGGCGAAGTGCTGGGGCCGGTACTTGCGGGCGAGGACGAGGTAGGCCATGCGCGCCGGGGAGCGGGAAAAAGGGTCGGCCCTCCGGGCTGCCCCGGATACGGGTCGGGAAAGGTCGTAGCTAGCAACAAAGGAGCCGGCCCACAATCCCCGGGCGCACGGAAGACCACCTACCGTTGCTCCCTTCCGGGCCTGGCGGGGTTCGATGACCCCCACGTCGCCCGAGGATTCTGGGCCGGCTCTGGGACTGCCTCCGGCTCCTACGCCTTCCTCATTCTAGCGCTGGCCGGCCCTCCATGCTGGCGGAGAGGGTGGGATTCGAACCCACGGTACCGTTCCCGGTACACATGATTTCCAGTCATGCCAGTTAAACCGCTCCTGCACCTCTCCAGTCTCGACGGGGGAGCGACGGGCTCCCCGGTGCTCCGCCTCGCCCGGCGCGGAGCGACCTCCCGATGTGCGGAGAGCGAGGGATTCGAACCCCCGGTACCGTTCCCGGTACACCTGATTTCGAGTCAGGCGCCTTCGACCAGCTCGGCCAGCTCTCCGCCGGCGGATGTAGCCGATCTCCGGGGGCGTGCCAAGGGGGAAAGGCTAGGAGTTCGCGGCCCTAGCGGCGGGAGCGGAAGAATTCCCTGAGAAGCGCCGACGCCTCCTCGGCGCGCAGGCCCCGCTCCACCGGGATGCGGTGGTTGAGCCGGGGGTCGTTGCACAGATCCTGGAGCGACCCGGCGGCGCCCGCCTTGGGGTCGGCGGCGCCGTAGACCAGCCGGTCGATCCGGGCCAGCACCATGGCCCCGGCGCACATGGCGCAGGGCTCGAGGGTGACCACCAGCGTCACTCCCGAGAGCCGCCAGCGCCCCAGCGCGCGGGCAGCCTGCTGGATCGCCAGGAGCTCGGCGTGGGCGGTCGGATCGCGGGCGCCCTCGCGCCCGTTCCTGCCCTGGCCCACCACCCGGCCCTCGTGGAGGGCCACCGCCCCCACCGGCACCTCGCCGGCCAGGCCCGCCTCCCGGGCCAGCGCCAGCGCCTCGCCCATGGCCTGCTCCAGGGTCACCCGGGGCTGTGTACCACGGGCGCGAGCTCGGGGTGGTCGGCGCAGGCGAGGCCGCAGGCGCGGCAGGTCTCCACCGCGCACTTGGGCGTGATCCTCGCCCCCACCCCGCGCCGCAGCTCCCGGACCAGGAAGCGCTTCTCCAGCCCGTGGTCGAGGAAGTCCCAGGGGAGCACCTCCTCCAGCCCCGCCTCGCGGAGCACGAAGAAGTCCGGGTCGGGCCCCCAGCGCGGCAGCGCCTTGCGCAGGTCGCCGCCCGTCTCCCGGTGCGCCAGCTCGAGCAGGTCGGCGCAGCGCCGGTCGCCGCGCGAGAGGAGCGTCTGGAGGTAGGCCTCGCGGGGCGAGAGGAAGTCCACCTCCACGCCCTCGGGGCGGAGCACCCGCTCCAGGAGCCGCCGCTTCCCCTCCAGGCAGGCCCGGTCGTGCATGGGCACCCACTGGAACGGGGTCCAGGGCTTGGGCACGAAGGGGTTCACCGAGAGCGAGATGCGCCCCATCCGCCCTCGTCGGCGCGCCCAGGGGAGCATCACCTCGGCGCGGATGCGGAGGGCCAGGTTGGCCATCCCCAGCACGTCCTGGTCGGTCTCGGTGGGGAGCCCGCACATGAAGTACATCTTCACGTGCTGCATGCCCTGCGAGAGCGCGGCCTGGGCGGCCTCGACGATCCGGTCGTCGGTGAAGTCTTTGTTGATCACCCGGCGCAGCCGCTCGGTGCCGGCCTCGGGGGCGATGGTGATGGAGCGCTCGCCACCCTCGGCCATGCGCCGGGAGAGCGACTCGGTGATGGCGTCCACCCGCAGCGAGGAGGGGCTGAAGGTCCCGCCCTCCTGGCCGATGAAGCAGGTGAGCGGGTCGAGCCCGGTGTGGTCGCTGGTGTCCGGCCCCACCAGGCCGATGCGCAGCCCGGCCGCGAGCCCCTTCTTCACCTCGGCCCGGAGCGTCTCCAGGCCCACCTCGCGGTAGGGGCGCTGCACGAAGCCGGCGGCGCAGAACCGGCAGCCCCACAGGCAGCCGCGGGCCACCTCGGTGAGGAAGAGGTCGCCGAACTGGGCCGAGGGGCTGTCCACCACCCGGGAGGTGGCAACCCGGGAGAGGTCGGGGACCCAGCGACGCTCCACCCGGACGGGCGCGCCCGGCCGCGGCGCGAAGCGGGTCACCCAGGCGCCGCGCGGGTCTCGGGTGTCGGCGTACTCGACGTCGTAGAGCGAGGGCACGTAGGTCCCGGGCAGCCCTGCCAGCGTCGAGAGCAGCTCGGCCCGGGCCGGGCGGGCGCGGGCGGCGTCCCGGAGGGCCGCGACGAAGGGGCCGACCAGCACCTCCGCCTCCCCCACCAGGAAGGCGTCGAAGAAGGCGGCCAGAGGCTCCGGGTTCATCTGCACCGCCACCCCGCCCGCCACCAGGAGCGGGTGGCAGTCGCCGCGGTCGGCGCTGCGCAGCGGCAGGCCGGCGCGGTCGAGCAGCGCCAGCACGTTCGGGTAGTCGTCCTCGAAGGAGAGCGAGAAGGCGACCACGTCGAACCCGGCCAGCGGCCTCCCCGACTCCACGGTCCGCGCCGCCCCGCCGTCCTCGGGCAGGAAGGCGCGCTCGCAGAGCGTGCCCGGGTCCTCGTTGAAGAGGCGGTAGACGGCGTGCAGGCCCAGGTTGGCCATGCCCAGGCGGTAGGCGTTGGGGTAGACGAGCGCCACCCGGAGCTTCCCGCCCGGGTCCTTGCGGACGGCGCCGCGCTCCTCTGTCAGGCGTTCCTCGATCACGTGGGGCGGCAGTGTCTAAGCAGAGCACGCCGCGGGCGCCAGGGGCAAAGGAACGAAGGCTCCCGCCCGGGCGGCAAGGTCGTCTACAATCCCGCCCCTCGACGAGGCCCCATGACCATCCTCCGAGCCCCCGCCCTCCTCCCCGCCCTCGCCGGCCTGCTGCTCGCCTGCCGCACCCCTCAGGCCTCCGGGCCCGCGCCGGCGGAGCCCCCGGCCGAGCCCGCCGCGGCCAGCGCGCCCGACGACGACCCCCAGGCCGCGCTCTCCGGCCTGCCGCTCATGGGGCTCGGCCCCGCCGAGCGGAAGCTCCTGGCGGAGTACGCGCGGGGCGAGTACTGCTACTGCGGCTGCCCGCACACCCTGAGCAGCTGCCTCCTCCACCACCAGGCGTGCAAGCACGCGGCCCGGATGGTGGGGCTGGCGGCGGCGGTCGCCGCCCGGCCCGGCGCCACGGTGGACTCCATCCGCCGCTTCGTCGGGCGCTACTACTCCTCCTTCGACCGGCGGGCCAGCATCGACCTGGCCGGCTTCGGCCCGCAGCTGGGCGAGGCCGCGGCGCCGGTGACCCTGGTCGAGTACTCCGACTTCACCTGCCCCTTCTGCCAGGCCTTCCGGCCGACGCTGGAGGCCTTCGTGGCCGCCCACCCGGGCCGGGTGAAGCTCTACTTCAAGCCCTTCCCCATCGAGAGCCACCCCGGCGCGCTCGACGCCGCCCTGGCCGGGGAGTGGGCCCGCGAGCAGGGCAAGTTCTGGCCCATGCACGACGCGCTCTTCTCCGCCCCGTCGCACGACCTGGAGGCGCTGGCCGGCGTCGCCGAGGCCCTGGGGCTCGACGCCTCGGCGCTGCGGGACGAGGTGGCCAGCCGGCGCCTGGAGGCGCGCATCCGGAAGGTGCAGGACGAGGGGCGGTCGGTGGGCGTGCGCGGGACCCCCACGCTCTTCATGAACGGCCGGCTCCTCGACCTGCCCGAGAACTCCACCACCTGGCTGGAGTTCACCCTCCAGGACGAGGAGGAGTGGCTGCAGAACCACGGCGGGTGGGCGCGCGACTGAGATGGCCCTGGTCCTGGACATCGATCCGCACGGCCGGGTGGTGCCGCAGTCGGACGAGGTGCGGCGGGCCCTGGCCGATCGCGCCGGCCGGTTCGTGCTCCTCCCCGCCGTCCCCGACCTCCTGGTGGCGCTGCGCACGCCGGCCGCGGGGGGGACGGCCACCCGCCCGCGATGCCTGCTGGCCGGAGACCTCTCCGGCTTCCCCATCGCCGACTTCGTGGCCTTCGTCCATCAGTCCCGGGTCTCGGGCCTGCTCACCGTCTCGGCCGCCGGGGCGGAGCGCTCCATCGCCTTCAAGGACGGCGAGGTGCGGCGGGCCCAGTCCAACGTGACCGGCGAGCGGCTCGGCGACGTGGCCGTCCGGCTGGGGTTCGCCACCGAGCAGAGGGTGGCCGCGGCGGTGCAGCCCGGCAAGCCGCTGGGCAAGGCGATGGTCGACGCCGGGATCCTCACCGCCAACGACCTGTGGAAGTGCTTCCACGAGCAGGTCACCGGCGTGTTCCACGCCATCCTCCTCTCTCGCGACGGCACCTTCCGGCTGGTGGACGACGAGGGGTCGGACCGCCCCGGCGCGCCGCTTGCGGTGAGCACCCAGCAGCTGCTCATGGACGGGATCCGGCGCATCGACGAGATGAGCCTGTTCTCCGCCCGCATCCCCGGGCCGCGCACCTACCTGCGTCCCGGCCAGCCCAAGCGGCGCATCACCCTCATGCCCCAGGAGCACGGCATCCTGGGCCTGGTCGACGGCCAGCGCACGGTGACGGAGATCGCCACCGCCGCCCACGTCTCCGAGTTCGACGCCACCAAGATCCTCTTCCACCTGGCCGAGGCCGGCTACGTGGAGGCGGTGGCCGACCCGGCGGTGGGCGGCGACCCCGCCTCCCAGCTCCGCGCCCTGGCCGCCGGCATGAACGACCTGCTGCGGGTGGTGGGCGCCGCCGTGCCCGAGGGCGCCCGGCCGGCCTTCCGCGCCGGGGTGCGGGCCTTCCTGGTCGACGCCTCGCAGCCCCTGGCGCGGATCTGGGCCCACGTCGCGGTCCGCGACGACGGCACGCTCGACGAGGACACCCTGCTCGGCAACGTGGCCGCGCTGCAGGGCGCGGCCCTCTCCAAGCTCGAGCCGTCGGGCCGGCCCGGGCGGCTCCTCGGCAACGCGCTGCGCGAGATCCTCTTCTTCCACCTGTTCCTGGCCGGCGAGGGGCTCTCGCGCGAGGCCGACGAGCTGCTCTCGGCCGCGCTCCGGCCCCGCCTGGCGGCGCTCGACGAGCTGGCCCGGGCGGGCTAGAGGTCCGGGGCGGCGCATGGACCCCCTCCCCTTCCTCACCGCCGACCTGCCCGGCTCGGGAGGCACCCTCCGGGCGGCGCCGGAGGACTTCCGCGTCGACGAGGTCCCGGCCTACCTGCCGTCGGGAAGCGGGCCGCACCTCTACCTGCGGGTGGAGAAGCGGGGGCGGACCACCCGGGACGTCCTGCGCGCGCTCTCCCGGAGGCTGGGCGTGCCGGAGCGGGACGCCGGCTACGCCGGCCTCAAGGACCGCGACGCGGTCACCACCCAGTGGCTCTCCTTCCCCTTGGCCCGCGACCCCGACCTCGCCTCGCTGGCCGAGCCCGGCCTCTCGGTGCTCGAGGCCTCCCGCCACCAGAACAAGCTCCGGCCCGGGCACGCCCGGGCCAACCGCTTCGCGGTGGCGGTGCGCGGCGGCGATCTCCCGCGGGCGCGCGCCTGCGTGGAGGCCCTGGCCGCCCGCGGCCTCCCCAACTTCTTCGGCCCGCAGCGCTTCGGCGCCGGCGGCGGGAACGCCGCCGTCGGCCGGGCGCTCCTCCTGGGCGAGCGCACGCCCGAGGCGGGCCGCGCCGCCCGGGACCGGTTCCTGCGCCGCCTCTGCATCTCCGCCTTCCAGTCCGAGCTCTTCAACCGCTGGCTCGAGGAGCGGATCGGCGACGGCCTCTTCGCCGCGGCGCTGGCCGGCGAGGTCATGAAGAAGCTCGACTCGGGCGGCCTCTTCACCTGCCAGGACCCGGCGGTCGACGGGGCCCGGGTGGCCCGGTTCGAGATCTCGCCGGCCGGACCCATCTTCGGCCACAAGCTGCGCGAGGCGTCGGGCGAGCCCATGGCCCGGGAGCAGCGGGTCCTGGCCGCAGCCGGGGTGCTCCCGGCCGACTTCGCCCGCGGCGGGGGCGAGGCCGAGGGGACGCGGCGCGCCGCCCGCCTGCCCGTGGCCGTGGAGCTGGAGCCGCTCCCGGACGGCTACCGGGCCCGCTTCGAGCTCCCCAAGGGCAGCTACGCCACCGTGGTCATGCGCGAGCTCATGAAGGGCGAGGGCGCGCTGCCGGAGGAGGACGACTAGGGTCCCGGGTCCGGCCCGGCGGCCGGGGAGGGGCGGGGCCCCCTCGCCGCGGTGCGGCGTCGCCCGCTATCGCCCGCCATCGCCCGGGCGCTCGCCAACTTGCCCCCCGGCGTTACAATCGATGCCTTGGAGGGAAGAGCGTGGCAGAGCTCGTCGTCTTGAACGGCGCGCGCGCGGGGGCGGTCTTCGAGCTCCCGGACATGCCCACCGTGGTCGGCCGCTCGCCGGAGGCGCACTTCCAGCTCGACGACCCGTGGATCTCGAGCATGCACGCCATGTTCGAGCGGCGCGGTGCCGACATCTGGGTGGTGGACCTCGAGTCCCGAAACGGGACCTTCGTCGGCTCGGAGCGCGTGCAGGAGGCGCTCCTGCAGCCGGGCGCGGTCCTGCGCTTCGGCCGCACCGAGGTGCGGCTGGAGAAGCGCGGGTCGCGGGCGCGCCACCCCTCGGCCCGGTCCCCCACCCCGCCCGCGGCGCGCGGGTCCCGCCCCACCGGCCGCATCGACGCCAGCTCCTCCATCACCTCCAGCGGGATGAGGCTGGCCTCGCCGGCGCCCACCGACGCGCTGCCCCTGGCGGCCCGCCGGGTGGCCCTTCTCCGGCTCGCCCTCCACCTGCCCGCCGGCTCCCCGGCGCCCGATGGCGACCTGGTCCGCGCCGGCCTCGACGCCCTCACCCGCGCCGCGCTCAACGAGGGCGGGCTGGTGGTGCGGCTGGGCGGGTCCGGCGCCCTGGTGGTGTTCGGGCTGGCCGGCCCCTCGCCCGACGATGCCGACTTCGCCCTTCGCGCGGCGCGGGCCGCCCGCGACGACGTGGCCGGGGTCGGCGGCGGGCTGGGGATCCGGGCTTCGGTGGACGCGGGCGAGGTGCTGCTCGGCAACGTGAGCGGGCCGGAGGGCTTCGAGCTGGCCGTGCTGGGCGAGGTCGCCGAGCGCACCGAGCGCGTGCTGGCCATGGCCTTGCCGGGCGAGATCCTGGTGGGCCCGGGCGCCGCCGGCGCGAGCGGCCTCGAGCCCGCCCGGGCGCGCGGGGGGAAGAAGGGCCTGGCCGTGGCGCGGGCGCGCTGAAGGCCGACGGCGCCCCCGCCCCCGGCCACCGCTTCCGCCCTCCCGGCGGCGCCGGGAGCCGGTGGTACACTCGCCGCGTGACCTCGCTCGTCATCCGCAGGGTCGGCGCGGCCGACGCCGAGGCGGTGGTGGCGCTGTGGCGCACGGTCTTCCCCGAGTACGGAGATCCCTCCAGGCCCCAGCGCGACCCGTCCCGGAGCGTGGCCCGCAAGCTCGCCTTCGGGGACGGGCTCTTCTGGCTGGCGGAGCGGGGCGGCCGCGTGGTCGGCTCGGCCATGGCCGGCTGGGACGGCCACCGCGGCTGGCTCTACTCGGTGGGCGTCCACCCGGAGGCGCGGCGCGGGGGCGTGGGGAGGGCGCTGGTGGCCGAGGCCGAGCGCACCCTCCTGGCCCTCGGTTGCCCCAAGGTGAACCTCCAGGTCCTGGCCGGGAACCGGGCCGCCCGGCGGTTCTGGCGGCGCATGGGCTACGGGGAGGACGAGGTGGTCTCGCTGGGGAAGCGGCTGTAGCGCCTCAGCGCGGGACCCCCCCGGTCTCCGCCAGCTGCAGCCGGTCCCCCTCCACCCGCCCCAGCATGCGGAGCAGGCCGTCGAGGATGGTCACCGGGTGCGGCGGGCAGCCGGGGATGAAGAGGTCCACCGGCACGCCCAGGGCGGCGGCGACGCCGCCGTGGCAGGCGGAGCTCCCGGCGAAGATCCCGCCGGAGATGGCGCAGGCGCCCACCGCCACCACCAGCCGCGGCGCCGGCGTCGCCTCCCAGGTGGCCCGGAGCGCGGCCCGCATGTTCTCCGAGACCGGTCCGGTCACCACCATCCCGTCGGCGTGGCGGGGCGAGGCCACGAACTGGACCCCGAACCTGGCCAGGTCGAACTGCACGTTGCCGGCGGCGTTGAGCTCCGCCTCGCAGCCGTTGCAGCCGGCCGCCGACACCTGCCGGAGCCGCAGCGAGCGGCCGAAGAGCCGGGTCAGCCGCGCGTCCAGCGCCCGCGCCAGCACCGCCTCGTCGCCGGAGACGCGCAGCTCCTCGCGGGTGCGCGCGGCCAGCCGGTAGTCGCGGGTGAAGGCGATGGCGCCCTCGGGGCAGGCGTCCTGGCACCGGGCGCAGAAGAGGCAGGCGCCCATGTCCAGGGTGAGCCGCGGCGACCCCATCCCGGAGATGGCCTCGGTGGGGCAGGCGTCGGCGCACTCCGTGCACCCCTCCCGGCACCGCTCGCGGTGGAGGGCGGGCCGGCCGTGGAAGCGGGCCGGGAAGCGAGCCGGGCCCTTGGGGTAGGCGATGGTCTGGCGGCCGAGCCGCAGCCGGTCGAGCAGGATGCCGATCACAGATCGTGCCCCGCGTAGGAGAGGTTGAAGCTCTTGTTCACCAGCGGGAAGTCGCTCACCTGGCCGCCGCGCATGGCCAGCTGGAGCCCCATCCAGTTGTGGAAGGAGGGGTCCACCACCTTGTAGCGGGCCACCCGCCCGTCCGGCCCGGTGCGCACCGCGTGGCAGATCTCGCCGCGCCAGCCCTCCACCAGCGAGACCGCCAGCCGGCCGGGGCGGGGCGGCGGGGGGGGCGACAGCACCGGCCCCCCGGGGAGCCTCCGGAGCTGGCCGGCGGCGAAGGCGGCGCTCCGCTCGGCCTCGTCGCGGCGCAGCCGGGCGCGGGCCGAGACGTCGCCCCCGCCCTGGGTGACCAGGGTGATGGGCGTGCCGCCGTAGGGCGGGAAGGGGTGCGAGGTCCGCGCGTCCACGGCCACGCCGCTGGCCCGCGCGGCCGGGCCCACCAGCCCGAGCTGCCGGGCGAGCTCGCGGGACACCACCCCGGTGCCGTCGGTCCGGTTCCGCACCGAGGCGGCCCGGAAGAAGACCCGGGCCGAGGCGGCCGTCCGCCGCCAGGCCCCCTCGATCCGCTCCGCCAGCCGCGCGGCCGCGTCCTCCGTCAGGTCGTACCGGACGCCGCCCGGCACCACCAGGCCGCGGCCGAAGCGGTTCCCGCACAGCTCCGCCAGCGCGTTCAGGTACTCGGCCCGGAGGGCGCCGCAGGCGCTGGCGGTCGGGAGGAAGCCGACGTCGCCGGCCAGCGCCCCCAGATCGCCCACGTGGTTCGCCAGCCGCTCCAGCTCCAGCGCCACCGCCCGGAGCGCCGCCGCCCGGGGCGGGGCGGCGATCCCCCCGAGCCCCTCCAGCGCCCGCGCGTGGGCGAGCGCGTGGCCCACCGCCGTGTCCCCGGCGAGGGACTCGGCCAGGGCCGCACCCCGCCGGCTCGAGGCCGCGGCCAGGAGCGCCTCGGCGCCGCGGTGCTGGTAGCCGAGCACGATCTCCAGGTGGAAGACCTCCTCGCCGTGGCACTGGAAGCGGAAGTGGCCGGGCTCGATGATCCCGGCGTGCACCGGGCCGACCGCCACCTCGTGCACCTCCTCGCCCTCCACCGCGTAGAACGGGTAGCCGCCGGGGATGGTCTCGAGCGGCCGGGGGCGACCCCAGGCGTCCGGCCGGTCGGAGGGGCCGGGCTCGAAGCGGACCGGCTTCATCCAGGGGTGGCCCTCCGGCACCAGGCCGTGCTGCTCCGCCAGCTCCCGCTCGAAGAGCTGCAGCGCGGGGTGGGCGGCGGACAGCGAGGGCACCGGGCCGCGCGCGGCGGTGGAGAGCGCGACCAGCTCCCGGGCGGCGTCGTCGGCCAGCACCGCCGTGATCCGCACCGATTCGCCGCCGTCCGGCTCGCCGAAGTACGCCACCACCCGGAGCCCGGCGGCCAGCCCCTCGGCGAGCGCCCCCTGGAAGGCCTCGAGCGCCAGCAGCGGCACCGCCGGCGCCGGGACGGCCTCCGCGCTCCGCAGCCTGAGGACGCCGGGCTCCACGGCTAGCCCCTCACCAGCGCCGCCGCGGCGTCGAAGAGGTCGAGCAGGCCGCGCGGCACCCACAGCCCCAGCGCCAGCACGGCCAGGAGGAGGAGGAGCGGCGGCCCGGCGGTGGTGGCCACGTCGCCGAACCCGGGCTCGGCCGGCTGGCGGGGCTCTCCCTGTACGATGCGCAGGACGGTCGAGCCCATGGTCACGAAGATGAGCGCCAGGAGCGCCAGGTAGGCCGCGGCCACCAGCCAGCGACCGCCGCCCAGCGCGCCGGAGAGGATGGCGAACTCGCTGAAGAAGGGGGCGAAGGGCGGCGAGCCGGTCACCGCCAGGAAGCCGAGCAGGAAGAGCGGGCCGGAGAGCGGGAGGCGGCGGGCCGCCCCGCGCACCCGGTCGGTGTCCTTGGTGCCGTAGGCGCGGTGGATGTTCCCGGCGGTGAGGAAGAGCACGCCCTTGGTGAGCCCGTTGTTCACCATGTGGAAGAAGGCGCCCGCGGCGGCGGCGCCGCCCAGTCCCACGCCCAGGGCCAGGATCCCCATGTGCTCGACGCTGGAGTAGGCGAGGAGCCGCTTGAAGTCGCGCTGCCCCACCATGAAGACCGCGGCCACCCCCATGGAGAGGAGCCCCACGCCGAGCAGTGCCGACCGGGCGAAGGGCCCCTCGCCCGCCGCCTGGCACACGCTGGTCGCCCGCACCAGCGCCAGGAAGGCGATGTTGGTCACCCCGCCGGCCAGGAGCGCGCCCAGGACGCCCGGGGCCTCGCCGTAGGCGTCCGGCTTCCAGGCGTGGAACGGGGCGAGGCCCATCTTGGTCCCGTAGCCGGCCAGGAGGAAGGCGAAGGCTGCCCGCACCCACGGCCGCGAGAGGCGGTCCCCCGCCGCGATCAGGTCCGGCAGGAGCAGGGTCTGCGGCCCGCCCGGCCCGGCCGAGGAGAAGGCCAGGAAGAAGGTCCCCAGGAGCGCCAGGGCGATCCCCAGCGAGCAGACCATGAGGTACTTCCAGGTCGCCTCCAGCGAGAGGGCGTCGTGCCGGAAGTAGATGAGCGGGGCGGTGGCCAGGGTGGTGAGTTCGATGATCACCCAGAGGAGCCCCAGGTTCTGGGCGAGCGCCGCCCCGGTCATGGCGGCGAGGAGCGCGAGCAGGCTCCCCACGAACACCCGGTCGTCGCGCTCGGGGTGGGTGGCCAGGTAGCCCTGCACGTACACCGCCGAGGCCAGGAAGACGGCACTGGCCGTGGAGAGGGTGAGGAGGCCGGCCGCGTCGAGCGCCAGCCAGCCGGAGAGCGTCGGCCCGGGCCGGAGCGCCCAGAGCGCGGCCACCGCGGCCGCGTGCAGGCCGGCCCCGACCAGCAGCAGCCGCGGGCGCCAGCGGGCGCGGGGCACCGCCAGGGCCAGCGCCGCGAGCGCCAGCGGGGCCAGGACCAGGGGGAGGAGCGCGAGGAGGAGCACGGCCTAGTCCCGCAGGCTGGTCAGCCGGCCGGTGTCGAGAGACGCGAACTCGCGGTTGATGTGGAAGATGACGATGCCCATGACGAAGGTGGCGGCCAGCAGGTCGAGCAGGACGCCCGCCTCGACCATCAGCGGCATGAAGCCGGAGAGGAGCACGCCGAAGACGAAGACCCCGTTCTCCACCAGCAGGAACCCCAGCACCTGGGCCACGGCCTTGCGCCGGCTCACCACCAGCAGGAGCCCGGTCCAGACGGTGGAGAGCGAGGTGGGCACGAGCAGCGGGTGGAGCTCGGGCGCGGGCAGGGGGAGCGCCCCGGAGAAGGTGAAGGCGGCGGCCACGCCCAGCGCCCCCAGCACCAGGGAGGGGACGAAGCCGACGATGGGCTCGACCTCCCGGCGGATGGCGGCCTCGCGCATGGCCCACAGCATCATCCCGGGGATGAGGAAGCCCTTCACCACCAGGGCGCCGACCGCCAGCGCCACCATGTGGACCACCCGGTGCTCGCCGGCCGCCGGCGCGGGGAGGAGCAGCGGCAGGAGCGCCAGCACCGCCCCCTGGAAGGCGACGGTGCGGATGGCCCCGCGCAGCCGGCTCGAGGCCAGGACCAGGAGGTCCAGGACCACCACCAGCACGAACACCAGCCCGGTCCAGTAGGTCATGGCCGTCACCGCAGGAGGAGGACCAGCGCGAACAGCGCCAGCACCGAGGCCGCCACCAGCAGCTGCGGCACCCGATCGAGCCGCAGCCGCGCCATGGTGGACTCGATGGCGCCCAGGGCCGTGGCGAAGAGCGCCATGCCGCCCAGGAAGACCCCCAGCGACGGCCAGGGCGAGGAGAAGGGGAAGCCGAGCGCCAGCCGGACCACCAGCGCCCCGAAGAGGAAGAGCTTGAGCGAGGCGGCGTAGTGAATGACGGCCAGGTCGGGGCCGGAGTGGTCGAGGACCATCACCTCGTGGATCATGGTGAGCTCGAGGTGGGTGGTGGGGTCGTCCACCGGGATGCGCGCGTTCTCGGCCAGCGCCACCACCACCAGCGCGGTGGCGGCGAGGAGGAGCGCCGGCCCCTGCGCCCGCCACAGCTCGGGGAGCCCCTCGCGCAGCATGCCGGAGAGGGAGAGCGAGCCGGTGGCCCGCACCAGCGCCACCAGGCAGAGGAACAGCGCCGGCTCGGCGAAGGCGGCGAAGGTGACCTCGCGGGCGGCGCCCATCCCCTCGAACGAGGAGCCGGTGTCGAGGGCGGCCAGGGCGGTGGCGAAGCGGGAGAGGCCCAGCAGGGAGGCGAAGAGGATGAAGTCGCCGGGGAACGGGAGGAGGGCCGGCGCCCCGCCGAAGGACATGAGGAGGCCGGCGGCGACCACCGCGCCCAGGCCCACCAGCGGGCCGGCGCGGAAGACCCAGGTGGTGGTGCGGCTGTAGACGGGCTGCTTGCCGAGGAGTCGGCGCAGGTCGTGGTAGGGCTGCAGGAGCGGCGCGCCGGTGCGGCCGGCGAAGAGCGACTTCACCCGGGTCACCGCGCCGAGCAGGAGCGGCGAGAGCCCGAGGAAGGCCAGGAAGGGGAGGACGGCGGCGGCGAGCCGGGTCACCACGGCGCGCCTCCTCCCAGCGCCAGCCAGAGGAGGAGCGCGACCAGGCCACCGGCGAGGAGCAGCGCCTGGACCTGCACCGCGCCGAGCAGGCGGCTGCGGGCCCGCCCCGCCATCCGGGCGGTCCACGCCAGCGCCGGGACGATGCCCCGCTCCAGCGCGGTGTCGGGCACCGTGGCGCGGTAGAGGGCGCGCCGCGGGAAGACGCCCCGGGGGGGCAGCACCCGGCGGTGGGGGAAGAAGGCCCAGCGGAAGCTCCCCACCAGCGCGTCGGCCAGCGACGAGCCGGTGTACTGCATGCGGGCGGTGGGCCGGGAGTACCCGCAGCCCCAGGTCTCGACCTGCGGCGGCGGGCCGAGGGGGCCGCGCCGGAGGAGGTGGCGCCGGAGCAGCCAGGCGCCGAGGACCACCGCGGCCAGCGCCGCGGCCGTGACGCTCACCCGCACCGCCGACGCGCCCGCCGAGGCGGCCGGGCCCACCAGCGCCTCGGGCGCCACCCTCGACCACTGCGCGGCCGCGCCGGCCAGGGCGGGCAGGAGCGCGGCCGGGAACAGGCCGATGACCACGCAGGCGGCGGCCAGGACCAGCATGGGGACGAGCATGGCCGGCCGCGCCTCGTGGGCGGCGGCGGCGTGGCGCGAGCGGCCGTGCCCCAGGAACACGGTGCCGTGGACCTTGACGAAGCAGGCGGCGGCCAAGCTCCCCACGAAGGCCAGCACCGGCGCCCCCAGGGCCGCGAAGTGGGGGTGCGGCACCGGCCCGAGGTCGTAGACCGTGCGCAGCGAGGCCAGGTAGACGAGCCACTCGGAGGCGAAGCCGTTGAGCGGCGGGAGCCCGCTGATGGCGGCGGCGCCGACCAGGAACAGCGCGGCGGTCCGGGGCATGGCCCGGGCCAGGCCGCCCAGCAGGTCCATGTCGCGGGTCCCGGTGGCGTGGACCACCGCGCCGGCGCCGAGGAAGAGCAGCGCCTTGAAGGTGGCGTGGTTCACCACGTGGAGGACGGCGGCGGCGAACCCCAGGAACACCAGCGCCGCGTCGCCGCGGGCGCGGCCCAGGAGCGCCAGCCCCGCGGCCATGACGATGATGCCGATGTTCTCCACCGAGTGGTAGGCGAGGAGCCGCTTCACGTCGTGCTGGGCCAGGGCGAAGGCCACGCCCATCACCGCCGAGACGGCGCCGCCGGCGAGCAGCAGCGCGCCCCAGGAGGCGGGCGGGGCCTCGAAGAAGCCGGTGACGCGCAGCAGGCCGTAGATGCCGGTCTTGAGGACCACGCCGGACATGAGCGCCGAGACGTGGCTGGGCGCGGCGGCATGGGCCCCGGGCAGCCAGAAGTGGAGGGGCAGCAGGCCCGCCTTGAGGCCGAAGCCGGCCAGGGCCAGGACGAAGACGGCGGTGGCCGGCCCCCACGCCGCCCGGAGCCCGGTCATGGCCGCGAAGTCGAACGAGCCGGCGAGACGGGCGAGCAGCGCGAACATGGCGAAGAGGGCCAGGTTCGCGGCGTGGGCCGAGGCGAGGTAGACGAAGCCCGCCCGCTGGGCCTCGCGCTCCTCGTGGTGGGTGATCACGAGGAAGAAGCAGCCCAGCGCCATGACCTCCCAGGCGGCCAGGAAGAGCATGCCGTTGGCGGAGGTCACCACCAGCGCCATGGCGCCGGTCACCAGGCCGAAGAGGATCTGGAGCCGGACGGCCTTGCGGCCCAGCCGCGCCTGCGGGAAGTAGGCCAGGCCGTAGACCGACCCCAGCGCCGGGACCACCAGCACCGGGATCAGGAAGAAGGCGGAGAGGCCGTCGAGGCGGAGCGCCAGGGCGCCGCCGGGCGCGCCCCAGGGCAGGGTGAGCGCCGGCGGGACGGGCGCGAGGAGCGCCCCCACCGCCGCCACCGAGCCGAGCACCGCGCCCGCGCACAGGGCCGCACAGGCGAGCGCCTGGCCGAGCGCCGGCCGGCGGGGGACCGCCAGGGCCAACAGGCCGCTCACCGAGGTGAGCACGATGGCGGCGATGAGGAGCGCGGGGAGGGTCACATCCGGCCCAGGAGGCGCACGAGGCCGGCGAGGAGGGGGAACGGGTGCGGCGGACAGCCGGGCAGGTACGGGCTCGCCGCAGCACGAGGATGGCGTGCCGCCCGAGGGGCAGAGGCCGCCAGCGTGCCCACCGTGGCCACCCGGAAGGCGAGCCGCCCCGACCGGGAGAGGACCACGGCCGCCGCGGCGCTCGAAAGCGCCAGCGCCAACAGGCTGGCGATCACGCCTCGCCCTCCTCCGGGTCGCTCCGGCGCGCCCGCTCCGCCGCCAGGGCGGCCTCGCCGGCGCGGACGCGCTCCAGGATGGCGGCGTCCGGGGCGCGCGCGGCCAGCAGCCGCCGCAGCTCCTGGTCGTGCAGCACGTAGGCGAGGCGCGACAGGATGGCGAGGTGGGCCTGCACCGTGGGCGAGAGGATGGTGAAGATGGCGGTCACCGGCTGGCCGTCGAGCGCCTGGAAGTCGACGGGCCTCTCGGGGAGGGCGAGCAGCACGGTGGGGACCGAGAGCCCCAGCACCTGGGGATCCCGGGGGTGCGGGAAGGCGAACCCGCCGCCCAGGGCGGTCGAGCCGAACCGCTCGCCGGCGACGAGCAGCGCGCGGAGCAGCGCCCGGTCCACGCCGGCGGGGACGCCGGGCAGCGCCGCCACCGCCGAGAGCACCTCCTCGCGGGTGCCGCCGGGGACGTCGCGAGCGATCCCGCCGCGGGCGATGGCGTCGGCCAGCGTCTCCGAGGAGGCGCCGCCGCCGGCGGCCTCGGGCGGGAGCGGGTGCCCGCTCCTCAGGGCCCACTGCTGCAGCTCGACCCGGTTGAAGAGGATCTCCTCGCGCAGCCGGGTGTGGGGGATCTCTCCGGCGCGCACCCATTGCCACACCGTCTTCTCCGCCACGCCCAGCAGGCGGGCCACTTCTCGCACGCTCAGGTCGGCCACGATCGCGACGGCGCCGCGGCGAGAGGCCGCGGCGCGGGGCGTGACTCTACACCCGCGGGCACCGCGAACTCAAACGGCGGCGGTGTCGCGGCCGGGCCGCCTACCCCGGCGCCTCCGCCGCGCTGCGACCGAAGGTGCCGTGCCAGAACCGCCGGCCGTAGCGCAGCGGCACCTCCTTCTGGCGGCGCAGGGTCAGGCCGTAGGAGGCGAAGAGCCCGATGAGCTCCTCGGGCGGCACCCGGCGCATGCTCCGGACCACGGCCAGGAGGGCCGGCGAGGGCGGCGGTGGCCCCCCGCCCCCGGGGAGCTCCAGCACCAGGGAGCAGCTGCCGTGCTCCGCCAGCCACTCGGACATCCGGCGCACCAGCACCTCGGGGTGCAGCCACTCCAGGACCAGCCCGGCGTGGACGAGGTCGAAGGAGCCCGGCGCCGCGCGGAAGGCCTGGACGTCGGCGTTGTACAGCTCGAGCCTCGGCCCCAGGTGGAAGAAGCGCTGCCGCGCGATCCCCAGGTACTGGAGGTTCAGGTCCACGGCCACGATGCGGCGGGTGACCGAGGGGTCGACGTGCTCCAGGCCGTTGCCGGTGGCGCAGCCGGCCACCAGGAGCCGGTCGGGCTGCGCGGCCAGCACCGCCTCCTGGAAGAGCGCGGCCAGGGGCCCGAGCTGGTCCAGCCCGTCGCTCCCCATGAAGCGCTCGTAGTCCACCGCCTGGACCACGCTCCACGGGCTCGGTCCGCTCATGCCCCCAGGATAGCGGATCGGCAGCCGGGCGCGGGCCCGGTCTGGTCATCCCGACCGGTCCGGCCCCCCGTGGCGTCCGGCCAGGGCCAGCAGGGCGAGCCCCTCGAAGAGGAGGTGGGCCGCCAGCAGGGAGGTCCGGTCGCCCTGGTCGAGCGCCGGGGCGACCTCCACCACGTCCATGCCCACCAGGGCCGCGCCGGCCAGCGCCCGGAGCAGTGCGAAGGCTTCACGGGTGGTGAGGCCACCCGGCACCGGCGTCCCGGTGCCCGGGGCGAAGGCCGGGTCGAGCGCGTCCACGTCGAAGGAGAGGTAGGTGGGGCGCGCACCCAGGGCCGCCCTCAGCTCGGCGCCCAGCGCCGCCGCCCCGCGCTCCCCCACCTCCTCGGCCGGGACGATGCGCCCGCCGTGGGCCCGGGAGGGCGCGGCCTCGGCGGCCGAGCCCCAGGGCCCGCGGATCCCCACCTGGAGGAGCGCGCCCGGTGCGACGAGCCCCTCGGCGATGGCGTGGCGGAAGGGGGTCCCGTGGTGGAACGGCTCGCCCCAGGTCTCCGGGCCGCTGGTGTCGAGGTGGGCGTCGAGGTGGACCACGGCCAGCGGGCCGTGCCGCGCCGCCAGCGCCCGCAGCGCCGGCAGGGTGAGGGAATGGTCGCCCCCCACCACGAAGGGCACCGCGCCCGCGGCCGCCACCCGGGAGACCTCGACCTCCACCGCCTCGCGCATGGCCGGGGCGCTGAAGGGCGGGAAGGCGACGTTCCCGCCGTCGACCGCGTTCACCTCCCCGAAGACGTCGATGCCGTGTGCCGGGTGGTAGCTCTGGACCAGGGCCGACACCCGTCGCACGTGCCAGGGCGCCAGCCGGGCGCCGGGCTGGTAGGTGGCGCCCAGGTCGGTGGGAACGCCGAGGATCACGGCGCGCGCTCCGGGCGGCACCTCGCCCACCTTGAGCGGCAAGCGAAAGAAGGGCGTCTGGCCGTGGCGGAGGTAGGTCAGGGCGTCTTCCTGAGCCATAGGGTCCGATCCTCGAGGAGGGCGAGCGTCCCCTCGCGGGCGGCGGCCGCCAGGGCCTCCGCGGAGGGGTGGAGGCGGGAGGGGATGGGGTCGCCGAAGGCGACCCGGGCGCGCGGCGCCGCCATGGCCGCGAGCCTCAGGTAGTGGGGGAGGAAGGTGGCGTCGCCGGTCCAGGCCAGCTCGCCCTGCTGATAGGAGATGGCCACCGGCACCACCGGCACGCCCAGGTGGCGGGCCACGGCGAAGAGCCCGCGGCGGAAGGGCAGGACCGCGGAGCCGTCGGAGGTGGTTCCCTCCGGGAAGTTCAGCACCCTTCCGCCGTCGGCGAGGACCCGCTCCGCCTCCCGCATCAGCTCGCGGCGCGAGCGCGGGTCGGCGCGCGACACGAAGAGCACTCCGGTCCGGCGGGCCACCGCCCCGAACACCGGCCAGCCGGCGAGCTCCGCCTTGGCGACGGGCAGGCAGTCCGCCTGGGCCGCCACCACCAGCGGGTCCAGGTAGGAGCGGTGGTTGGCGGCGAGCAGGGCCGGCCCGGGCGGGATGGCGCCTTCGACCTCCACGGCCACCCCGTGCACGCCCAGGGCGCGCCGCGAGGCGTCGGCCAGGAGCGCGGCGCGCGCCCGCGCCACCGCGGCCCGGCCGCCGCTCCGCCCCTGGGCAGCGCTCCGCACCAGCGTGGCCGCGGCCAGCGCGGCGATCCGGGAGAGCCGGCAGGCGGCGCGCAGCGCGCCGGGCATGCCCGTCACGCCGCACCCAGCGCCGGCAGGAGCGCCGGCCGCTCCGCCTCGGCTGCCGGGACGCGGGCGGGCTCGACCAGCCCCATGCGCTCGAACCGGGCGCGGAGCCGCTCGAACCCCTCCCGGTCGATGCGCGACATCAGCCGCCGGTCGCCCGGGCCGTAGAACGCCTCGCGGACGCCCACCTCCCGGGCTCCCAGCGCCGCGTGCAGCG